>CAJTGJ010000075.1 GCA_910575695.1 Oscillospiraceae bacterium
CAGCTTGTTCTCTGGCGGGCGGCATGGGCCAATGTGACCAATCGCTTTCTTGAGCGAGCCGGGAGCCAAGAGCGTGTCGATCACCGTAGCCATGCGGAGCGTGGGCTGGATGAACAGCCTACCATTCACGAGGGAGTAGTTGCCCGTGCGCTGGAACAGGAGGGGATTATCTCTGACCGCTGTGAATTGAACCGGCAAATTAAGGCGGACAACGCTCTGTTGCGAGAGCTGAAGTCCCTGGTTAAGAAATTGATGGATGCAGTGAAGAACACGGTTCCGGCGATAGCGGAGGCAATGGAAAAAAAGCGTGGCAATATTCTGATCTTCAGTTATCAGCTCCGTCATATCAGTGTGGGTAAACAGCGAACCGATAAATATATCAAGGCAATCAAACCTGGTCTGGAACGCTACACCGGATTGGTGCAACAGATTAAGGATAAGACCAAAGAACGGAAAAAACTGCTTGCTGAGAAAAAAGACACGACGCTCTACCAGACGAAAAAGTTGCTTGATTTGTCCCGCCGCATTACAGAATTGACAGAAGAGCTGGAAGAATTGAGATCTGAAAAGGAAATGCTTCTTCATACGTTGGACAGCACAGATGATGCGGATATTTCCGAGTTAAAGAAAACGATTGCCACGATGGAAAGCTCGCTGGAAAAACTGGAGGAACAGGAGGCAAAGTATTCTGCCGAACTGGACGCTACACTGAAAGAGTACAGCGAACTGAAAGAACAGGCTTCGGAATTTGATGCTGATGAGCTTATGGACGCACGACTTTCTATCCGTGCCGACAGAGAACGCTCTGCGATTGTCCGTGTACAGTCCACCTACGGCAAAAAGTATGACCCGCTGATGATGCACGACAGCAAACGAGATGTTGCCAATCTGCTAAATGAGGAAGTAAATGCACGCTCTGTCCGGGAATTTTTGCGTCAGAAACAAGAGCAACAGGCACATCAGATACAAAAGGAACTCAAATATCATAAGCAAGAACGGTAATTTTGCTTCTGTTCTGTGTTAGTAGACTCTGGATTGGAACCTCAGAAAAACAGACTATTGATCTACATCTTTGTGTGAGAGATCAGCGGTCATTTTTATTCCCGTTTTGAAAAAGTTTGGTTTATGAAGAATAAAAAAGTGCGACCAGATCAGTTTGGAGAAAGAATAGGGAGAATTTCAATTTACACAGAAACAGCACTAAAAACAGCAATATTTTGATGCAATTTATTGACTTTATTTGCGACTTGGCATATAATATATTTTGTATGATTTTGTCTAGACAACAGCTTTTGTGGGAGTTCCAGAGCATATCTATAGCAAACATCAAAACTCCTGACAAGCGGGTCGCCTAGGGGCCGACCTCTATAAGAACCTGTATTCATAACCGGGGGATGTCGGATGGGCGAGGTTTTTTCTCGTCAGACAAGGAAAATCCTCGCAGTATGGCGGGAAAAAGACCGCACAGACGGCGTTCAACGGTTGTGAATACAGATTCTAAGAGATGGGTAGGGGCCGCCGCCCTCAGCGGCCCACTGGCGGCAATTTTAAAGATTGCTATAGGAGGCCTTATGATGGAGTACTGTTCAATCCGACAGATTTCCCGGAAAGGGGGAATTTCTGTTCGCTGGATACAGGCGCTTTGTGCTGGAAGCGTATTCCTGATGCTATTAAAATAGGATATTCATTGCCGATTTCTGCGGATGCTGAAAAACCCAAAGATGCCAGAGTGAAATCTGGAAAGTATATAAAAAGCGGTACATGGCCCAATTGACAGAGGAGGTACGGTGTGGCAAAGAAAATTCAATCCATGCCAGAAGCAAGATTGCTGCTGGCCTCCCTGCGTTCCGTAGGGTATAACGAGGAAACTGCGATTGCAGATGTTATAGATAACTGTATTTCAGCTCAGGCCCATGAAATCAAAATCCAATTTGACTGGGAAAAGAAACGAATTGTGATTTCTGATGATGGCTTCGGCATGAGTGAAAAGGATCTGATTGAGAATATGCGTATAGGATCTTCTGATCCCAGTAAAATCCGAGCCGAAGATGATTTGGGGCGGTTTGGTATGGGCATGAAGACAGCAGCATTCTCTCTTGGAAAAAAGCTAACAGTTGTAACAAAATCAGAATTTGCTGTGAGCAATGCATCTTGGGATCTGGACCAGATTCCGGAGATCGGGTGGAACTTGATTATCCGAGAAGAAAGTGAAATCTCTGAGTTCTCATCTCAGATGGGTGCGCAGGGAACGATTGTTGTCATTGAAAACCTGGATCGTGTGATCGACATCGACGACGAAAAGAAAGCCAAGAATAAATTTTATAGGATTGCAAGTAAAACGGAAAAACATTTGGCACTTACATTTCATCGATTTATTGAAGAAGATAATCTCATTCTGGAACTGAATGGCACTCTAATTAAGGCATGGAATCCATTCATTTTGGAGAATAGTGCAACTCAGGAACTGCCGGAAGAATCGATTTTCTCAGATGATGGCAGTGCAGAGGTGATTATTCAGCCATATGTTCTGCCGCATAAAACGAAATTTGTATCTGATGATGACTATCAGGCAGCGGGCGGGTCCAAAGGATGGAACTATCACCAGGGCATCTATGTTTATAGAAACAGAAGGCTTATTATTTGCGGGACATGGTTTGACTACATAAAGAAGGAACCAGCATACAATCTGGCCCGTATTAAGATTGACATTACACCGGCCAGCGATGAGGACTGGAAAATCGACATTAAGAAGTCAACAGCTTCTCTGCCCAGTTATGTCAGGGAATCAGTTGAAAGAGAGATTGACCTTTGTACTGAAACTTCTGCTCGTGTATACAATTCCCGTGGCAGTTACTCGAAGTCCAATGTCAGTGCTCCCAATTTGGATTATGTATGGGAGCAGCGAAAAAAGAATGGTCGATATTCTTTCCATATTAACAGAAAGCATTCTCTGCTGAATAATCTCAAGAAGCAGTTGGACGACCAGGGTAAATCGACCTTGTCAGCATATCTCACTCTGGTTGAGAATTTTGCACCGTTTATGCAGTCCGGAATGACAGATTCTCTGCAGAAAGGAAAAGTTAGTGCAGAGCCTGATAAGACCTCTTTGGAATATCAGGTACAAATCAAAGAATTGACAGATATGATTTCGATCTTCTTGTCGCAGGGATTTACTAAAGAAGAAACACAATCTACGTTGCTGGACATGGCTAATTATAGACATCTCCGAGAGGACATTATCAGGCTAGTGGAGGAAGCACAATGATTAATACGCCGAAAGACTTAAGTGATATTGAAGTCGGTTTATATAAGAGTGGATATGGGTTTTGTGAGAAACTGGTAAAAGAAGACCATATAACCATTGCGGCAGCAGTCGAAAAAACCGCAGCAAAATTCGGTGCCCTAAATATGATTTCTGATATGGAATGTTTTAAGAAGTTCCTGTTCAGTGAAGTGACCGCCTACACGGAACCTTCCATTGGCGTGTGTGACCCGAACCTGGAAGATAAGACCTGGTGGGATGAGCTCAAACAAGATCCGAAGTTTAAACCGGAGTATTGGGGCCGTTACTATGATTATCTGCTGAGAAAGCCCTCTTGGAGCATTACAGCAGTGGAAGATATCAATTCCTCTACAGATGAAATTATGAATGCTTTGGCTAATCCCCGTAAGGGTGCGGCTGGCGAACGAATGGGCATGGTGTTCGGCTATGTTCAATCCGGTAAAACGGCACATTATATCGGAATGATCAATAAGGCCTACGATGCGGGATATCGTATTGTTATTGTGCTGTCCGGCATCCATAACAGCCTTCGTAGCCAGACTCAGTCTCGTATTGATGAAGAAGTTCTGGGATACGAAACAAGCCTGGAGAGTATCGGGGATATGACCCGGGAACGCAATGTGATCGGTGTTGGAGCAGGCCCTCACAACCAGGTCGAAACTATTGTCCAGTCGATTACGACACGAGACGAAAAAGGCGATGTCAATAAAAAAACGGAAGGCGTATCTATGATGCCTCCGTTCATGATTGTTACAAAAAAGAATGCCTCGGTTCTGCGCAAAATCCTGCGATTCTTCCGTAAAAATCATTGTGCGGAGATTATAGGCGGAAAGAAGAAAATTCCAGCAAAATATCCCGCGCTCATTATTGATGATGAGGCGGATCAGGCTTCTATCAATACGAAAGAAAGCTATGACGATCAAGGAAATGTTCTGGATGATTATAGCCCTACGACTATCAATGGATTGATTCGAGAGTTGCTTGGTGTATTTGAATGCCGTTCCTATATCGGCTATACTGCTACACCTTTTGCGAATATTTTCATTCCTCCCCACATCGACGATGAAAAATACGGAACAGACCTTTTCCCCAGAGATTTTATATACAGATCTCCAAGAGCAGATCAGTATATTGGTGCAAGAGAGTTCTTTGGATTGGGCAGCAACGAGGATGTTCCTGCGATGCCGCTTTACCGGAAAATCGTGGATGGAGCATCCTATCTCGGTAAAGGTACCAAATCCGCCGATCCGGTCGGTGAACTTCCCAAGGAGCTTAAACTGGCCATGAAATACTTCCTGCTGTCTACCGCACTTAGGAACTGCAGAGGACAAAGGAACAAGCCCAATACGATGTTAATCCATATTGTCCGCTTCGTTGGCCAGCAAAATAAGGTTAAACAAAAAGTCCTGAAATATTTTAAAGAAGAGATTGAGAACCATATCCGTTATGGTGATTCCATCATTGAAAGTGAGCTTAAGTCGATTTGGGAAGAAGACTATGTTCCTACGACCGGAAAAATGAGGGTACAGTTCAGCAAATATATGTCTGGATGCGATGATGTCAGCTGGGACTGCATCTGGTCTGAAGCTAAACGCCTGATCGCTGACAAGGAAATCAGTGCATATAGTGTTAATGGTAAGAGTGATGATGTCCTTCTCTATAAGAACCATGAGGGAAAGCCATTCAATGTCATTGTCATTGGCGGCGACAAACTCTCCAGAGGCTTGACACTGGAAGGACTGACAGTAAGCTATTTCACTCGCAGTTCCAATACATACGATACACTGATGCAAATGGGCCGATGGTTCGGTTTCCGTCCTGGCTACCTGGATGCCTGCAGATTATTTACCACGCCCACTCTTCATGCAAGCTTTTCTCATATTTCTATGGCTACCGAAGACCTTGCGGCGCAATTTGACTTTATGAACAGTGTAGTTCAGACTCCAAAGGACTTTGGTCTGCGTGTAGCATCTCATCCGACGTTGGAAATTACCAGTCGGAATAAGAGGAGAACTGGTCAGGAGTTTAAGCAGGATTTCAGCTGCAAGCTGAGCCAGACTCGTGTTTTTGATATTGATGGTGAGCAATACGACAGAAACTTTGAAGCTGTCGAAGACCTTCTGTATGCGATCAAGGGTTGCCGCATAACAGCAGAGCAATATCAGCAGACACTTGGAAGGAAAGCTCCCGGTGAGCATTTCTTCTATCAAAATGTGTCGGCCCATGATGTTGCCAACTTCTTTGAAAGTTATGAAACATCCAAAACTGCGACCAGAGCAAACAGCAAATATATGGCAGATTATATCCGCACCATGAATGCGGATGGAATCGGCGGCGTTAAATCATGGACGGTCTGTCTGATCAGTGTCAGCGGTCATGGCAAAGCCTTTGATATTGCAGATCTCAAAGATGTAGGCGGAGGCATTTACAGAAAAGAAGGTTCTGGTGTAGATTCCTACGAAACTACCTGTTCCATCCATACGATGACATCTGCTGATCATGAGTATTTGGATTATAATAAGGACTCATATGACAAAGTCCAGGAGCTGAAGGAAAAGTATAAAAACGATCCTTCCAAAACAAAAATCAATGAAATAATACGGAGAGAAACAAGACCATTTTCAAATGGTCTGTTAATCCTGTACCCGATTGGAGATGCAGGGGACCTAACTGTTAAACAGGGAGCTCATAAGCCTCCCTTTGGATTTGCGGCGGTATTCCCTGATCGAAAGGGAAAGGGTAACCTCAAATCTTATCGGATGAATGATATTGCATTGGAGAAAGACAGCGATGAGTTTTACGGCTGATATTTACAGCGGAATATTGTCCGACATATCTGCAGGGTCAAGCCAGACTTTCCCCTTTGCGATGCGTCTGGTGAAGTTTGACAATGGTATTATGATTGCGTTTGCAGTCAACATTGCTACAAGAATGCGCTCAGCGTTTTTATCTGTGACTTCAGAAGCTCCTAAGAGCAGATTTCCACACTGGAAAGGCGTTGAAATTGAAACAGCTACACTGCCAGCGTATGGAATTGATACGCCTTTTGTCGGCCTCTCTCAACTGCCGAATAGCGCCAGTGACATTTTTGAAATTGTTGTTGAAGACCTGAGAAGCCAGCTGGAAGCATCAGAAAACTCTGAGGAGTCCTTATCTGTCATAATCAGAGTTCTAACAAAGTGGAAGGAGTTTTTTGCTGCTGATAAAGAGTTACTGATGTCTGAAGAGCGTCAGCAGGGTCTTTATGGTGAGCTGCTGTTTTTGAGTGAGTGCTTGGATTCACAGGGATCGAAAGCAGTTCCGCACTGGGCTGGCAGTGAAGATGAAACCCATGATTTCTACTTTGGCTCTCATGCAGTTGAAGTGAAAACCACCTCTGCACAGGCTCCCTATTTTGCCTGTATCAGCAGTGAATACCAGCTGGATAATAGTGATATTCCGGGAAAATTGTTCCTGCGTTTCTATGCGCTTCGCAGAAGTCAAAGCGGGGGTGAAAAACTGCCGGAACGAATTGCTGCCATCCGTAGCAGATTGTGTGAGGATGTATCAGTTTTGCAGAAGTTTGATGAAAAGCTAAAGGAGTACGGCTATTTTGATGAAGCTGCAGATAGTTATACCATTGGCTACTATCAGCGAGATCTTTATTGCTTTGCAGTAGATAACGGTTTTCCTAAAATCACAAAAGAAGCGGTACCGCTGGGCGTTGCGGATATTACATACCGAGTCAGCATCATGCTTTGCATGCCGTATGCCCAAGATATAAAATCCGTATTTGAAGTTTTGAAAGGAGGGGCCTAATGTGGTAAACGAGAAAATGCTTGAATTCTATGAAGAATTTCGAGATGAAGTTCTTGGGTATGTGAAAGAGAACGGCCCTATTTCTACAAATACGGCTTTCAAAACTTTCTTCCTGTCCTACCTAACGGAAGCAGGAGAAACTCTTGTTTCGGATTGTACGCTGGTGGACTTCAAAAAAGATGGCGAGAATATGAAACTGGACGGCTATACGTTCAGTGAATATTTCCATTCTCTTACACTGCTTGTGAGTAAATATCAGGCTAAGCCGCAGCCGGAAAAGGTGAAGAAAACTGAAATTGACAGGCTTCTGAAAAAAGCTCTGAAGTTCTATAAGACTTGCGGTACTGACTCGTTTGATGCTTTAGAGGAATCTAGTGATGGTTATCAAGCGTATGAGTTTATCAAAGCGCATAAAGAGGACATTGAAACAGTTAATATTATTTTACTGACCAATGATGAAACGATCCAATATATTCCGGAAGACACTCGTCATGGAAAGGTAACTATTCGCTTCGATGTTTGGGATATTGAACGACTGTATCAAAGTGTCCTTGGTGGTGGTGCTGTGGAGCGCCAGCTTGTTGTAAAACTGAAGAAAAAATATGGTGCATCTTTGCCTCTAATTAAGGTCAGAGGCGATAATGAAATCTATGACTGCTATATTGGTGTCATCTCCGGTGAACTTTTAGCACGGATCTACGAAGTTGAAGGGCAAGATCTGATTCAAAAGAATGTCCGTTCGTTTCTGCAGGCAACTGGTAAGGTCAACAAAGGAATTAAGGTATCGTTAGCCAGTGAACCTCAAATGTTTATGGCCTACAACAACGGTATTTCAACTGTTGCGGACAGTATTGACATTGATGAAAGTCAGAGCAGCGGAGATGTTGTGACCATTACAGAAATCACTGGCTGGCAGATTGTGAATGGCGGTCAAACTACAGCATCGATTTACAATGCCTTTAAGTCAAAACTCCCTCTGGATCAGGTGAATGTACAGATTAAGCTGTCTGTTATCAAGAAAAAAGACCAAGCGGAAGATATTATTCATAATATTTCCAAGTATGCAAACAGCCAAAATAAAATCAATATGTCTGACTTCAATGCCAATGATGCATACCATGTAAAGATGGAACGCCTATCCAGAGCAACACCAATCCCTGTTGCGAAGGGGAAATCGACAGACTATTGGTTCTATGAGAGAGCCAGGGGGCAGTATTTGGTTGAATTGAATCGGCAACCAACCGCAGCAGCTAAAAAGGAATTTAAGAGCCGCTGCCCGAAGAATCGCTGTATTTCTAAAACTGTAGCGGCAAAATGTGTGATGTCCTATCAGGGCTATCCGTATATTGTCAGCAAAGGACTGGAAACCAGTTTTGTCTATTTTTCGGATATGATCTCCAAGGGTGAATTCCCTGAGCCATCTGAACAGAGCTACATTGACATGATTTCCAAGGTGATACTGTTCAATAGCTGTGATGAAATCATCAAGAATTTGAAATTTGGTGGTTTTAAAGCTCAGCAGGACTATTACACCGTGGCACTGATTGGGAAATATTATTCGGATTTAATCAACCCGCAGGAAATCTGGAATAACCAGACAATCAATGCAGAGACGGCAAGGGTCATAGAAGAATTGGCCTATTTTGTGTGGGAACATTTTCAGAATCCTATAGTTCCTGGCGTGAATATTGGACAGTGGTGCAAAAAGGAAGATTGCTGGGAGTTGCTTCAGAGCCGTTATGAAGCAAAAATAGAAAAGCGGGAGAATTGAGAAAAATGCCATATTCAGTAGTGGATCTGTTTGCAGGAGCTGGTGGATTGAGTTTGGGCTTCATGCAGACAGGAAAATATGATATAAAAGTTGCTTTTGAGAGGGAACCGCACATGCAGGCGACTTACCACCGCAACCATCCGAATGTCGAGCTGCAGGGAGATGTCTGCGGCGCAGATTATGCAGATATACAGAGGAGATACGGAACCATTGATGTTGTCATTGGCGGTCCTCCCTGCCAAGGGTTTTCAAATGCAAATCGGCAGAAGAACCATGCAATCAGCCAGAATAATATGCTGGTAAAGCAGTATATTCGAGCGATTAAAGAGCTGCAGCCCAAGGCGTTCGTTATGGAAAATGTCAGTATGCTTCGATCTGACGTTCACCGGTTCTATATGGAGGAAGCAGATCTGGACATTGTGGAGGAGTATCAGATCCCGAATAAAAACACGCCGCTGCATTTGCTGAACGCAGGATTTGTGTTTGACGGTGCATTGGAGATAGTCCAAAACTTGGATTTGCTCCAGCAGAGACTTTGGCCTGAGAAACACTATCGGCAACTGAATATCATCTACAAAGATGAAAAAAACGCTGATAAGATGAAAAAATCCTTAGAGAAACACCGGCGCAAGCTTACCAAGATCGCTCAAACCTATATTGGAGACGATACAAACAGCTACATTGCGCAGAAATCCAGAGAAGCATTCCAAGCAGTTATGGATTATTTCGATGGCATTCTAGAAGCGGATAGGATTCACACCTTGATTGAGCCAGCTATTATGATTCAACGCATGCTAAGTAAAGCTAAGGAAATCTTTGATAACCACATCCATGTGGATTCATATGAATGTACAGAAAAAGACGGTCTCCTGGCAAATATTCGATCATTTGCAGTTTTTGATTATTTAAAAAGTATTCTGACATCTGGAGAAGATGGATATGTGATTAATAGTGGTGTTTTGTGTGCCGCAGATTTTGGAGCGCCCCAGAAAAGGGAACGCTTTGTCGTTATGGGAATTAAGAAAAGTATTTCCACTGTGGTATTTCTGCCTTCCAGAAAGATTAAAGACGGACATTATAAAACTGTTCGCGATGCAATTTTTGATTTGGAAGATGTCACTCCGGTATATGATTTAGCAGATGATGAGGAAGGAACTCCGCTGAAATATAAGGATCAGTTGAGTTCGATGGCACAGCAACTGAGGAATTCGGATATTCTGAAGAACCACATCATTACTAAAACGACTGATGTAGCAATGGCAAGATTCAAAGCTCTGCATCAAGGAGAAAATTTTCATAGTTTAGAAGACTCGCTCAAAACCAATACCTATACCGATATAAAACGGACACAAAATACAATTTATTTGCGGTTAAACTATGATGAACCAAGCGGAACAGTGATTAATGTTCGAAAGTCCATGTGGATTCATCCTACTTTGGATCGGGCAATTAGTATCCGAGAAGCAGCCAGGCTGCAAACATTTCCTGATAGCTTTGTGTTTTGCGGCTCTAAAGATAAACAATACCAGCAGGTTGGAAATGCCGTACCTCCGATTATGGCAAAGGCGATTGCTAAACAGCTTGCGGCCACTTTAGGAAAAAAACTTCGTGAGGCAGAACGAGAAAATGGCTGATAATCATTCAAAAGAAGTTCGCAGCAAAAATATGTCACATATTCGGAGCACTAATTCAAAGCCGGAAGAGATTGTAAGGAAGTATCTGTTTCCTAAAGGATTTCGATATAGAAAAAATGTTCGGACCTTGCCGGGGTGCCCTGATATTGTTTTGCCTAAGTATCATACAGTGATTTTTGTAAATGGCTGCTTTTGGCACAAACACGACTGCGGCCGATTTGTGTGGCCATCTTCTAATATCGAATATTGGATACCCAAAATAAATCGAAATGTGGAACGTGACGAGGAGAACTACAGAAAGCTCATAGACATGGGCTGGAAAGTACTGATTATTTGGGAATGCGAACTGAAAAAGAACGTGCGGGAAAAACGCCTAACAAAGCTTTGTAGCGAAATCATCTCTTGATGGCATGTTAGGGGGTTGAGAGATATGGAAAATATTATTAGTTCGTTGCACGATGATGGTATAGAATATATTGAAGAAAGAGTTAGCGGGATGTCTTTGGTTGAACGTCAAATTTTCTTTGTCAACTGTATTAAAGTGATTGATAAATCATACTACGAGTATACAATGACCAAAAGCGACCAGAGTGCAACATTATTCTTTGATATCTTAAAGTATGCCTATCCGGTGCTAATTAAATATCTATGGACAAAAGATTTTGAAACGCTTATCGCAACACCGTTAGCTCGTGCAGACTCAGATGAGATATATTGATGTAGAGTCTTTCTGTGTAGCTGTAAGATCGTAGGGCAAACCGAATACATACTTGACATGGAAAAATATGGATATGTATCCGTCAGCTCTAAGGATGACGTCTGCACAATCAAACATATCCAGAAGAATTGGTGGATTGAACATTTCGATTCAAGCTGGACGAATTTTTATGAAAATTTGGTATTTTCATTGATGGAGAAAGATGAGCGCATTACGACACTGCAAGCACAGTGGCCAACTATCCAGGATGAGATGCGACCACTGTGCTTTGTCTGGCTGAAGGAATTTATGGGCTACGGCTCAACTATGAACATAGAAAATTATTTCAATGATGTTGCCTATTATGATAGCGTTCATAGCACAGAGTGGGACTATTTTCCAGAGCAAAGTAAATTTAATGGAGTTGCTTACCTCAACTTTACTGATGCGATCATTGATTCATATGGTTATGCGGTAAAACACCTCCGTTTTGCTGAACTTCTACAATCATCCCATCCAGAACTACTTGCAGAAAATCTTTTTTATGATGTTAGAATGGAAGATGAAGCGCTTAGGTTAATTCGGAAAAATCGGGCTCATCGGTAGAATGAGTGGGTGGTAAAAACTGAACAAGCCCTTGGCAGCACAGGGGAAACGACTATGATTAAGTTGCGAAACAAAAATCATGGAAGAAGGCC
>CAJTGJ010000076.1 GCA_910575695.1 Oscillospiraceae bacterium
AACAAATGAAAACACAATACGGAAGCCCTGCAATGAAAAGATTCCTGACCGCCGCGATGGCGCTGTGCCTGCTGTTGTCCTGCTTGGTCCCCGCCTGCGCCCAGGGCAATGATTATACCGTATGGCCAAATACGGGTAATTGCGGGCCGGATGCCACCTATGCGCTGATGAACGGCGTACTGACGATCTCGGGGACTGGCGAAGTCACAAAACGGCATGATGAATGGCCTAAAGGCGTGACGTCGGTGGTCATTGAGGAAGGCATTACATCGTTGTTCAGCAGTACGTTTTGGAATATGGATATTACCCAAGTGGACATCCCGAGCAGCATGACCCATATCGGCAGCGGTGTTTTTGAGGGCACCCCATGGCTGGAGAATAACTTGGAAGAATTTTTGATCGTGGGTGACCGCATCCTGCTGAGCTATAACGGGGCCAGCAGCGAGGTGACCATCCCGGATACCGTTCGCTCTATTGCGGGCAGCGCGTTCATGGAATCCGACATTACAGCAGTCACCGTTGGAAGTTCTGTGGAGCATATCGGTGCGAGTGCGTTTTTGAACTGCCCCAAATTGGAGCGTGTCTCCATTGCGGACACTATTTTTGACATAGAACAAGGCATTTTAGACGGGACCCCATGGATGAGATCCCAAACAGAGGATTTTGTCATTGTGGGAGACGGCGTGCTGATTGGCTACAAGGGCCCTGGCGGGGTGGTGGAGATCCCGGACACGGTACGTGCTATCACCAGTTATTCCTGTATGTATGATCCAGATACCAGTGAGGAGATCTCCATTACAGAAGTCACAGTTCCGGATACTGTGATCAAAATTGACCGTTCTGCGTTTCCGGCTGGTTCCATCAACGATATGACCAATAAGCCGCCGGTCATCATCCACGGCGCGCGCGGTTCCGCCGCCCAAAAATATGTGGAGGACAGTATCTGGGTGCAGCTATACCGGTTTGTCCCGTTCGGTCAGGAAGATGGCAGTCTGTTCAACTTCCTGCAGCTTCATTCTATTTATGATGCCGGCCAATTTGTCGATGTGAAGGAAGACGATTGGTTCCGGGATGATGTGAGGATCGTCTACAGCGTTGAATTGATGAACGGCAAGAACAAAATCGGGACTCCATGCCCTCTCTTTGATCCCGCCGGTTCGATCAAGCTGAGCGAAGCCATCACCGTAGCCGCCCGGGTGCGAGATACCTATTACTATGAGCAGACGGACTTTACCGCCGCCGAGGGGGCCATGTGGTATCAGCCCTACATCGACTACGCCCTGGCCAGCAAGATCATCGCGGAAGTGCCCAAGGATCTGAGCCGCCCCGCCACCCGTGCGGAGTTTGCCTCCATGCTGGCAGCAGCCCTGCCGGAGCGGGAGATGGAGGCCCTCCATGAGGATATCCGCTTTGTGGACATCGATGAAAACTACCCCGCTTACCATGCCGTCATGACGCTTGTCAGGGCCGGGGTCATGCAGGGCAAGGGCGAGGGCCGCTTCGACCCGGACGCCCAGGTGAAGCGCTGCGAGGCCGCCGCTATGTTAGCCCGGTGTGTGCGGACGGAACAGAGGATACAGCCCGATTTGACGTAACCTGACCATCTGTATAATATAATGGAGAAGCCCCCGCTGAACCAGCGGGGGCTTCTTTCTTGGGGCTGGGTTTCGTGCATTTTGACCGGAAAATCAGGAATGGCGGCAGACTGGGTAGTAAACCTTATTGGAAGAAACGATTTACTACATCTCTGACTACTGGGTAGCCTTTGGCAGCTTCACCATTCGGATTTTCCATGCCCTCGATAGGTGGACAGCCGAAATAAAACCCAAAGTTTGCAGTTTGTTTGGAATATGCCCCATATGACTGGTCGAACACTTCCTCATAGGTATTATACCGCGCTTTGAAGTCTGAATACGCATTATACCTCCAGTCAATCTCCATCTGGCAGCCGATAACCGTTTTGGTGCAGGTAATGGCACTCTCATGGAGGATGGGTTGCCTGGTCTGGTAGACCACCCGCTGGATCGCGATCCCGGTGCGCAGGGCTTCGCAGTTGAGGTGCGCACTGTAATCAGGGCTGAAGTAATAGTGCGGCTGAATCACTGCGTAATCGAAGATGTTGGTTCGATGGATAACGCACGCGGCTTCCGTCAGGTTCTCAGTGCCCCAATAGGGGGACCACAGCATTTTCTTTCCCTTGCTTGCGGCATAATTGGACACGGTCTGGAACATACTGATCTGCCAGTTTTTGTCGACTGAAGTGCCTGTGTTGAACGTGCCAAGGACCTCCTCGTCACTCATATAGATGCCCTTTACAAGAGTGCCAAAATCCATCGCGTATGTGCTAAACTCCGCGATGAGGTTGTCGATGAAGTATGTCATTCGCTTGCCAACTTCTTCAAATGCGGTTTTCTCGTAGGGGACATTCTTGCCCACCAGCGGAGTGCCAATCCACACCTGCTTGCCATACATATTATACAAGCGTCTGGTCATCTGGGTAGCCGCCTGCACATATTGCTGGATGTATGTCGTATCTCTGGCGGATGCCGGTTCTCCCTTGTTGGTGAAATAGCCTTGGAAAACCCCCGAGCAAATGACGAACTCCGTAGCATTGTCCAACCCCGAGAGCTGCTCATCGGTATAGTAGTACATCTTTCCGTTGCTCCAATGCCCCGCGTAAATGAAGGGTGCCCGGATTCCCTTCTTTCCGAGCTCAAGGAATCTCCACTCCTGGGGAGCCAGATCGGTATAGTTGGAACCCAGAGGAATCTGCGCCTCCCAGCGAACGTCGGCGTTGTCACTGGTGCCCTTTGCCGTAAGATAAAGATTGTAGTTCTTCAGCTTGATCCGGTAGACGTCGGTGGAAACAGGCTCCAAGACGATGCAGGAGTCCGCATCGTTCCCGGACTGAGGATAGATGTCGCAGTTCCCCGGCTTGCCTTGCCCTGCGCTCCGGTAGTAGTTCAGCGCATAATTCTGGTTAAGGCCGGTAACGAGCTTCAGATTTGAGCCGAATGCCTTGACCATCCAGTTCTGCGCAGCACTGTCGTTTTTGTCCAGGATGCACACATTCCGGTTGTTAGCCGCTGTGCCGCCGGACACGGTGAGGCATCTGCCAGAACCGCTGTTGGAAAACAGTAGATATGTCTTGTTGAGTTGGTATGCCATAATGTATGGCTCCTTTCTGTTTCGCTTTGAACGCGTTCATAATATAAAGGAGCCCCAAAAGTCGAAATGTAAACACGGCGAAAAATTATTTTGTGCGCTAAATGAGCGAGTCTTGTGTTTTGCACAAAACTCGGCAGATATATTGTGACTGAATGCTTAACTGGATACTATATACTGCATCTAACGCAGGAAAAATTTGTGCAATTTTTGTATTTGCTCATTTAGGATTTAGTAGAAATAGAGCAGCCCGCAGCATACCACGCTGCAGGCTTTTGATCCAAACAAAAATAATTTAATTGTTCGCTGCTGCTGATAGGCCAATAGCAAGGTTCTTTTTTGCACGGGTCAGCAGCATTCGCACACTTTGTGGCTTTACATCCAATACTTTTGCGATTTCATTATTGTCGTAATCTAATATGTATTTCATGCTGAGCAGGGCCTGTTCCCGCGCTTTTAGCTGTGTCCAAACAGAATAGAGCTTTTCCCCTTCAATTTTTTGAATAACTATTTCGTCCAGTCTGCCGTTTGTCACCTGCTGGCTATACCAAGCCATTTCATAATCCTCGAACGGAATCAGTTCAAGCTGTTTCTTCTCCCGAAAATATGCATAGGCAGTATATCTGACAACGGAGACGGAATAGTTAATAAGCCTGTCTCTCGGCAAAGCTTGGAGCAGGGTCACCTTTTCGATCAGGCCAACCCATACATCCTGCATAATCTCCTCAACCTCATTGTCATCCTTCGTTAATTTACGAATTTGCGAATACAACAACTTGTGATAATTTATGTAAAACTGTTCCATAAAAGTTCGATCTTCGGTGCTTTTTATTGTGAAAAAGATCAAAGGGAACATTCCCAGCCCTCCTCAGTTATTTGTTTCCTCTAAATGAGTAGCCAAAAAATGCACAAATTTTTTCTGCGCTAGATACAGTATGCAGAATCCAGTGAAGCATTCAGCCACAATGTTTCTGCCGAGTTTTGTGCAAAACCTAAAATTTGCTCATTTAGAATTGCTTTCTGATTCCTTGGTTCCTATTGCTCCCAACTGCAGATCATCCAGTAACATACAGAGCAGATGTCGACGCTCACTGTCTAAGGAAAGCATTTGCTCCAGCACGTCACCCACTGTTTTCTCATTTGAGTATTTTTTCCTTGTAATCGAAAATGGTTCACGATAATCAGACAGCCCAAGCAAATAGTCGGTAGATACATGAAATACTTTGGCGGCGTTATAGATCAGCTCTGTGTGTGCCCTCCTTTGCCCGGTTTCATAATTGGAAATACTGCTTTTAGCTACATGAAGCTTATCGGCCAAATCTTTTTGCGACATCCCTTTGTCCTGCCGCAACTCCGCTAGAATTTCACCGAATACCGGCATAGCTGCCACATCCAATCGTTTTTGCCCTATTATACAGGCTCAGGCCTTTTCAAGCTTGAAAAATCTGCATTTGCATGATATTTTCTTATTGCACAGCAAACATCGTGCAAATAGCATACTTTTAAAAAAATTCATGAAAAACCTGTTGCGTTTTCCCGGCTTCTGGGTTTCTATATAAAAGGAGATGGTGTCCGTGTTCGTTTTATTTGGTAGAAAATTTTTTGACAGCGAAAACGCTCCACGCTGCCAGTCTTGCGATGAAACTTCTTACATAGGCGGTCTTTATGAGCAGTATAAAGTGTTTCTGTTTCAAAAAGCGGCAGTCTATACGACTAACCCACACGCAAAGGAGGATATCGTACAGAATGCCGTCCTGCGCCTGATACGCAACGAGGACACGCTGCGCACACTGGATTCCGCCGCCCTGACGGCCTACCTGGCGCTTACCGTCCGCAGCGCCGCGCTGAACTATCTGCGGGAGGAACGCCGGGACAGCCTGAACGCGCTGCCGCTGGACGAAGACCTTGAGGAAGACTGCCTGCCAATTGACGGCAGCGTTCAGCTCACCCTGGAGGAACAGATGCTACTGGGGCACCGTGACGGCGAAATACGCGCCGCCATCGGACACCTGTCGGATCGGGACCGGATGGCGTTGATGGGGAAGTATTTTCTGAATCTGAACAGTCAGGCGCTGGCAGAGCTGCTGGGGGTAACGCCGGGCACACTGCGCACAGTGCTGTGCCGCGCAAGGGGCCGGGCCATGGAAGAATTGAAAAAGGAGGGGCTTCTGTATGAGTAAAGAGCTGGACAAGGATTACGAGGCGTTGGTGGAGAACTACGAGGACGCGCTGATGCGCCTGGTGATGTACCGGGTGGCACAGGAGGACGGCAGGCGGCTGCTGAAGGAAGCGGAGGAGCTGGAGAACTCCGGTCTGGAGGTGCCCAAAGAGCTGGACGAAAAGTGCAGAAAGCTCATTCAGGCCGGTTGTGCTCCACAGGAGCACAACCGGCCCCCAGCCATGGCTGGGGGCCGGAACAATAAACCTTCCCGGCGCCTCAGCTTGGAGAGGGTCGGTCAGATATTTGTGGCGGCGATCCTGGCGGCTGTGCTGCTGTTTTGCGTGGCCTATGCGGCGAATGAACAGTTCCGGGTAAATGTGCTGAACTTTTTCCTGGAATTGCGGGAGAATGGGACGTGGTTTTCCTTTGGCTCTGAGGAATCCGGAGAGGTGCAGCCCGATCAGCCTGGGAATTCTCTTGCAGATGGGGAGTTCCCGTTCGAGTTTACTTATATTCCTGATGGATATGAGCTGGTTTTGCAGAGGGCTCAAGATGTTGGAGAAATAGGAGTACATTATATTTCCAGATATGAACGCTATGATGATGAACATAGCAATTTCTACTTTGATATTTGTCCCATCAATAGTGGTGCTGGTATGCTTGTTGACACCGAAAATGCTGAGGTGATAAACACAACGATACATGGACATGATGGCTGGATTATCAAAAAAGTGGATGTCCCATCTGGGAGGGAATGTACAACATATCTTTGGTTTGACTTAGAAAATGGCTATTTGTATGAATATTGCAGCATCGGCATTTCAGACAATGAACTCCAAAAAATTTTTGATAACATTGTAATAAAAGAACAATTTTACGATTTTTTCTGAAATCTTGTTGCGTTTGTGAATGTTTTTACACTCCTTAATATGTGTGAGAGAACCTCACTCATATAAAATCTTAGGAGGAAAAAACATGACAACAACAAAAAAAGCGTTCGTATTACTACTTGCCCTATGTTGCATTGGTGCAACTATCATTCCGGCTCATGCCACAGAAGCTCAGCCAATGACTGACACTGCGAACAAATCTGCGCTCATACTGACAATAAATTCAAGCGGACAAGCATCGTGTTTTGTTGTTGTAAACACACGTACAGCTTCCAACCGTGTCGAAGTATCTATGTCACTCAACCAAATCAATGGCAAAGCACCGTTAAAGACGTGGTCCTTAAGCGGCACCGGGAGTTTCTCTGCAACAAAAACCTACTATGTAGTGAAAGGCTATGACTATCAAATTACCGCCAAAATCACAGTGAAGGATTCCAGCGGCAAGCTGATCGAATCCTTTACCACCAATTCGTCAGTCGTCCGTTACTGACACCAAATCAGCAGCACCACAGCTTTATTAAGTCACGAGTAATCGTATGGTTACTCGTGACTTTCTTTTTTTTCGACAAAGTTCGACATAAAACGATACTGGCTGACAGCTGGAGCCGGAAATGCCCCAGCTGGAAGTGTATTCACATCCGTGGCCCACCCTCCAAAAATTTGAAAACCAGCCAATTTCAGATTTTTGGAGGTCAAAGCCTTGAAAAAAATTTTTTTTAAAAATTTTTCTATACCTGAAATGACCCTTCAGGTTATCCTGTTATGCTTGTATGCAGAGAGCGGAAACAGGGGGGTGAGAACATGAGCGCAGCGGAACGCCGTCAAGGTATATTGACCGAGCTATATTCCAGCAGGTTTGCAACCTGTGAGAATCTGGCACGTCGATTTGATGTAACCACCCGGACAATCTACCATGACATCGAAAAGCTCGTATGTTCTCACCCAGTCAAAGTTGTCCGGGGACGGTATGGCGGTGTCAAACTTGAAGATTGGTTTGATCCAAACAGCAGGTTTCTTGCACCTGAGCAATTCACCCTGCTTGTCAGGATGAAGGACCGGGTTACAAGCGATGAGCTTATCATACTTAACAGCATCCTCGACCAGTTCGCTCCCTAACCACGCGCAACCCGCACCTTGAAAAACAACGGGACAAGCTCCCGTTCATATTCAGTATGCAAGTGATACATCCTGCATCAGCCGTTCAATCGCCAAGACTGCCTGCGGACCAGGGCCGGAGAAAAGGAGGTGATTCCCCTTCCGCTCCCTGCCCGTCAAACCGATCGCATCAAAGGTACGAGCGACACCTGGATGGCTGTCCGGCGCTGGCAGCGCCGCAGACGCGGGAGTACCGCAAACACCCGTATCGCAGGGTAAAAGGGAGTTACTGGGGGATTGGCCTGGGCAGCTTAGTCAACTGCCGCCACCGTCTGCTGGTATCGCGCCGCCAAGCCAAAGGCGGGCTTGCATACTCCCGTGCCGGGGGAGAGCAGCAGGGCGGTCATGCCGCCCGATAATACGGCACACATTCACATATAGGGCATTGGAGGGACGCCCGCGCCGGTCTATTTTCCTCACAGAATGAGGACGCAAACAGGACCGGCGCGGCCCTCCCCGCCCCGCTTGCGGGATGCAAGACCCGCCGCCGCAGGATATGGCTTCTGCGGCGCTGGGTGTTCCATCCGGCGGGAACGATACAAAACGGCCCAAGGCCAAGGAGGTGTTCATGTGAAAATACACATCTTTCAAATCAAGGTCAACGATGGGCGGAGGGAAGCTGACCCGGAGGCCGTGCATGAGCTGGCGGACAGTATTTCCAAGGTTGGCCTGCTGAACCCCATCACTGTTGACCAGGAGTACACCCTGATTGCCGGACTGCACCGGCTGGAAGCGGCAAAGCTGCTGGGCTGGGCTGAGATTGAGTGCAGCGTCAACGATTTAGACGGCTTATTGGCGGAGCTGGCTGAGATAGACGAAAACCTAATCCGTCGAAAGCTGGACTGTATTGCCCAAGGTGAACAACTGAACCGTCGAAAAGAAATCTATGAGGCGCTGCATCCCCAGACAAAAGCCGGTATTTCCCAAGCGGTGGGAATGAATCGCTCAATAGGCAACAACGTGGGCGAAATAATTTCGCCCACGTCAAAGAGCTTTACTTCTGACACGGCGGAAAAGTTAGGCGTAACTCCACGCACCATTGAGCAGAAAATTCAAATCGCGAAGAAAATAGCGCCAGATGCAAAGCAAGTTATACGGGACAAAAAAATAAAAATTGGTACAGTTGACGCTTTGAAACTATCCCGGCTGGCCCCGGAGCAACAGGAGGAAGCGGTCAACCAACTGGCATCTGGCGCTATTCGGTCGGTAGACGAATACTGCCCCGTCCCAGCAGAGCCGGAATTCGCGGAGGAACAGGCCCCAGAGCCACCAGAGGCCCCCGAACCGCCCGCCGCCACTTCCGCACCGGGAGCAGGCTATTACCCCACGATCAGGGATTCCGTCGCAGACCTAAAGAATCCAGACAAGGACCGCCGGCAGACCCCGGACAGTTACCTCGTGACACTCTCCTATTTCCTGCAACGGTTCTGCCAGAGCATGGAAAGCTACACCGGCCCTGAGTATGACACGGTTTGGCCGGGTTTAACACAAGCGTATCTGGATCAGATTCAGCAGAAGATACAGTCAGTTCACAATGCTTTAGATGAAATGTACAACCAAATCGAAAGGAAGGTAAACAATGAAGGAACATAAGAAAACATCCGCCGCTGCGGAGCGGCAGACGCAGGAAGCCTCCCAGCAGACCACAATCGGCGGCATGGAAAACGGTGTGCATTGGGAGGAAAAAATTCTTTCCCCTGCCGGTCTCTATTCCGGCCAGCCCTACCAGCGTCCGGTTTTGGATCGGGATGTGGACAAGCTGGTGCGGGAGTGGGACCCCCGCCTGCTCACCCCGCTGGTGGTCAGCTATCGGGATGGGCGCTATTATCTGGTGGACGGCCAGCACCGTGTCTGCGGCAGCAGGAAAAAGAACAACGGGAAGGACGTGGATATGCTCTGTCAGGTTTACTACGGCCTGACGTATGAGGATGAGGCCGAGCTGTATTATAAGCTGGACCAGGCCAAGGGCCATCTGCGGCTGTCCCACGCCACCAAGGCCCTGGTGGAATCCGGCAGCAACGCGGAAGTGGTCGAGATCAAGCGGCTGCTGGAAAACGCGGGCTTTATCTGGGCGCTGGACAAGTCCTCCAGAGAGCCGTTCGAGATTGAGGCCACCCGCGCCGTTATCAACGCCTACCGCCTGCTGGGCGGCGCGGCGTTTTCCCGGATGCTGGAGCTTTTGGCGAAAGCGTGGCGCGGTACGCCGACGTCGCTCAATGCTTCCATCCTGTCCGGTATGGCGCTGTTCCTCAAGACCTACGAAACAGAAGTGGACGACAATGTTTTTATCAACCGGCTGTCCGCCGTGGACCCGGAGGAGATCATCCGGCGGGGTAAAACAGACTTTTCCACCAACAAAGCCGCCCTGCGCTTTGCCCGCGTCATTTGGGACAAATACAACGGCCAGCAGCGCGGGGGACGGAAGCTGCCCTATCGCTTTAAGGGCTGATCTGCCAATACATACGCCGCAGGCCGAAAATGGCCTGCGGCGGTTTCTGATTTGACAAAGGGGGCTTTTTAATGGATAAGAACCGGGTTTGGCTGTACTGTCGCGCGGACAGCAAAGACAACAGCAGGGCCGTTTTAACAACGCAAAAGCGCAGATTGGAGCGGTACGCAAACCGGCATAGCTTAAACATTGTCGGCTGCTCCAGCGACATTGGCAGCGGCTTGTCTCTGGATCGCCAGGGGCTGCTGGAGTTCCACATCGCTATGGAGGAAGGGCAGATGGATATGCTCCTGCTCCAAAACATTTCCCGGCTGTGCCAGGACCTGGACACGCTCTTTCAGTATTGGCAGGTGCTGCGGGAGCATAATGTCCGTCTCTGCACAGTAACAAACGGGGAGATTTCGCTGGACATTGATCCAATATTGTCCGGGATTTTCCCTGGCATACATGAAGGGAGATAGCAAATGGAACCTTGTACTTATACCCAGGAACAGGTCGAGGCCATGCAGAATGTGGATATCCGGTCTGTGGACCCGGACACCCTGCGGGATATTCGGGACGTGAAGGTCAACACCGATCTGCCGAAACCGGAGCGGATCCTGGACTTCATCCGGCAGATCGGCAATCCCTACTGCTACCGGCACGGAAAATACGTGGTGAAGGTCAGCTTCACCGACACCGACGTGACACTGGAGGACAGGATGCTCTCGTACCTTCGCTCAAAATGCTGAAGAAAAATTTTTTGCGAAACACTCTGGACATTGTCGGAAAGTTATGTTAACATGACGGCAACAGGACGACCCAGCGCTCCCCTGATTGCTAAAGTGTTTTGCTGATTAACTTTTGCAATTAGGAGAGGAAACTTATGAATAACACCGCCGAGCAGGTATGGAATACCTGCGGTTATGTGCGCCTGTCCCGCGAGGACGGCGACAAGGAGGAAAGCAACAGCGTCACGGGCCAGAAGGACCTGATCCGTGATTACCTGTCGCGCTGCCCGGAGCTGCGGGAGTGCGGCATGAAGGTGGACGACGGCTACACCGGTTCCAATTTTGACCGTCCGGCTTTTCAAGAGATGATGGCCGAGGTCAAGGCTGGCAGGATCAACTGCATCGTGGTCAAGGATCTGTCCCGCTTCGGTCGGGACCACCTGGGCGTGGGGGAATATCTGGAACGGTTATTCCCCTTCCTCGGTGTGCGTTTTATCGCAATCAATGACAATTATGACAGCCTGCACAGCAATGTGGAATCTGATGAGCTGGTCATCCCGTTCAAAAACCTCATAAACGAATGGCTGGTGAGGGATACGAGCAAGAAAATCAGAGCAGTCAAGAGGTCAAAAGGCATGAGTGGGAAGCCTGTCACAAGCAAGCCCGTGTACGG
>CAJTGJ010000077.1:0-9993 GCA_910575695.1 Oscillospiraceae bacterium
CGGCCTCCTTCAAAGTGAAATATGCTCTAAACATCCCTCACCCTTCACAGAAAAATCTAGTGATTAGTAAGTTGTTTAGAGCATACAACACCCGCCGCAAGTTTGTATTTGCGGTACTGCTTGACCGCGAAATGCTCCGGGTCTTTTTCTTCCAGACGTTCAAACATGAGGTCAACCGGGTTCTGGAAGTCCTCGTCGTCCTCGCGGGCTTCCGACGCATTTATCATTTCAAGCAGCGTCGTGAAGTTCTTTTCCTCGTCCGGGGCTTCATACCAGATATAGCCGATTAGCGCGGTGTAGTAGAGCTTTTCCGCTTTCACCCAGAAATCCTCGCCGGATTTTTCCCCGTCGCCTTTGGTGTTGGCGATAATGGTATTGACTAATTTCAAAATGTCCTTTTCGCTCCGCAGATAGGCAAAGGGATTGTATTTCATGGATTTTTTGAAGTTAATCGTATTTAGCACTTTGATACGGTATTTGTACCGCTGTAACATTTTCCCGGTTTCCAAAATCAGTGTTCCTTTCGGGTCAGTGACGATATACGACGTTGGAAAATCCTTTGACGTACATTGCATGAGCGACGGTTTCACAAAGAACCGGGTCTTGCCGCTGCCGGAACCGCCGATTACAAGGATATTTTTGTTTCTTGCGTATTTCGGCTGCTTCGGGCGGCTGTTCATGGTGAGCCGTTCCGTCTGTGTTAAGGGGATATTGTTCTCAAATACCGGGTCTGTGTACGGCTTTATGTCGTCAGCCCCGCCCCAACGCGCCGAACCGTATTCTGTCCCGCGGCGGTATTTCTTCGCGTTCTTGCCTTTGGTGTAGATAATCAGCCGGACAATGACCGCCCCCGCAATGCCTAAAGCTAAGTCTGCCGGGTGGAAGCTCGGCGCGATACTGGAAAAGGCGGCGGTAAAACCGTCCCCAAGATGTAGCAGCTTTGCGCTCGCGTCCGCGCCGGGGGAGAGCCGGACAGCCGCGCCCACTTTATCAAAGAGCCAGACAAAGAGCAGATACGGGAGATTTAAGATAAGCAGCTTCTTGATTTCCGGCTTCATAGCGATACCTCCCTGTCTTTGTTCTTGACCTTTGCCCGTTCCGCGTTCTTGCCCTGTGCAGCTTCTTTGAGGGTAGAGAGCAGCTTTCGGATTGAGGGCTTTTTCTCCTGTGTCAGCTTTTTTGCGGAAAATTCCTTAAAGGCGGCGGTCAGCACGTCCGCGTCCCGCCCCTTGAAGAAAACCAGATAGCGGGGCGGGCTTTCCGTCGTGTCCTTTTTCAGCGCAAAGTCGATACCGTACTTTTTCGCCGTACTCTCAAAGGCTTTGATATTGCCCTCGGTAATCTCAATGTTGGAAACGCCCGCGTTCTGCTTCATAAGCTGCTTTAAGCTCTGCTTGCCCTGTGGCGGTTTTGCAAGCTGCTTTTTGCCCTTTGACAGTATGGCTTTCATTGCCTTTTGGAGCGTCTGCGCGGTCAGCTTCCCGGTCTTGATGTAAAGGGCTATGGTCTTTTCGTTTACTTCGTCCTGCAATTTGTCGCGTCCTCCTTTCGCGTTTCTTTATGGGGCGGCGGTCAGATACGCACCCGCAGCCCGTTCAAGTCCTCGGCTCTGATACCCACAAGATACCAGTTGTCGCCGTACTCAATCCGGGTCGGCTTCCACTTGCCCCGCACGAATACGTCAAAGCACTCGCCGCAATGCAAGCCCCCGTAGTAGCTGTTTAAGTCAAAGCGAATGTCGTAACGGTCGGTGCGCTCGTCAAATACCAATGCTCCTGTCATTTTCTGTGCCATAATAAAATCCTCCTTTTGTGGTTGTGGGTGGTTACAGGCTTTCGCCCTCGTTGTATGAATAATAGTCCGGGTCGCCGTACTGCGGCTTTTTCGGTGACAGTGTGCCGCTTGCCATGTCATGGGCGACAAGGGAAGTGTAATAATTGCCGATAGTGGACGGGGCGTTGAAAAGGGCTGCTTTCAGATATTGCTTGATGTTGCGGATTTTCGTTGTGTTCTCCCGCATACAGTCAAGCACAAAGCGGATATGCTCGCCGTCCAGTTTCATAAACTTAGATTTCACAAGCTCTGCCGGGTAGTCGTCCCCCGCAATCCGTACCCGCTTTCTGGCGGTGCATACGGTTTCAAGCATGAGGTCTACAATCTCGTCAAGCCTGTCACTGTCAAACTTCATGTCCTGTTTGAGAATGTGGTAGTCGATATTGTCCTTGATGATTTCCCGGTATATATCAACTGCGCTCTGTGCTGCCGCTTCCGTTCCTTTCCGTTCCGGCGGCGTAGCCGCTTCTCTGCAAGGAGAGGGGTTAGGGGAAAGGATAGGAATGGAATGGGTACTTTGTTCATCAGTAATTATTTTTTCTTTTTTTGGTAAGTCAGTTCTTTGTATATCTTTATTTAATTGCGTTGGATTTTCCAACGTAGGTTTTTCCAATGTTGGTTTTTCCTGCGTTGGATTATCCAATGTTGGATTTTCCAATGTAGGTAAATCCGGCGTAGGCGGCTGCGGCTGCTCGAATATCACATAGTCCGCGCCCCGCAAGCGTCCTTTCTCGTCGCGCTCCCTTGAACGGACGATATACCCGGCGCGTTCAAGCTCCTTAATGGCTTCGCGGATAGCGTCTATCTTCTCCCGGTTGATAAGGGATAAGCCTTTCAAGGTGTAGTCCCAATCTTCGGGGAGTGACAGCATTTGCGACAACAGCCCCTTTGCCTTTAGGGAAAGCTCCTTGTTGCGTAGGTGGTGGTTGCTCATTACGGTGTAGCCCTTGTTCCGTTCCACTCTGAAAACTGCCATAGTTCATAGCTCCTTTGCTTTGGATTTGTTACGCAGTAGAAGCGCGGTTTCGGGGAATAAGGTATAAATCCCTTGCCGCGCCAGATACACACCCGCAAAACCGCTTGTAGCAAGGCTTTTTCTGCCCCTACTGCGTAACAAAGGGCATGAAAAAAGCGGCGTTCCTGTTCTCCCATGTAGAGAGTAAGAAACGCCGCTTCTGCGTCGTATTCAGTTTTTAGTACAATACCCTGCTTGTCCGTCGCTCGAAAAACCTTGATTTTCCAGTGTTTTCAAAAGTATCGTTATCTAACGTCAGCTTTTGACCGTCCGGCTTTTCAAGAGATGATGGCCGAGGTCAAGGCTGGCAGAATCAACTGCATCGTGGTCAAGGATGATTGTGTTATTTTAGAACTAAACTCAGAAAGCCCTGAAAACACGGGACTTTGTGATGTTAGTTCTGTTTTTTGACCCAAAACAGAGGATAACAAAAGCGCAGGGCGGCGCAAGGAGGGTAGGGCGCCCACTGGTACAATAAAACAAGGCTTCATAGAGCGGGTATCGCTGTCGGAGAAATCCGGCGGTCGGTATCCGCTCTTTTTTTGTGTCCACAGACTGGTACATAGGCGTGTATCCTGCCCCATCGAGGGGGCTGGGTACACGCCTTTTTTCTTTTTCCCATAAACCCACATTGAGAAAGCGAGGTGAACACAAATGCCAAGAGCAAAGAAAAAAGAGGCGGAGGCACCGACCGGAGCCGTGGCGGAGACCGTCCAGCGGATGCCCCTCTCCCAACTGCACCCCTTTGAAGGGCATCCCTTCAAGGTGCTGGATGACGATGCTATGGCGGAGACCGTGGATAGCATCCGGCAGATGGGCGTTGCCAATCCCCTCATCGTGCGCCCGGACCCGGACGGCGGGTATGAGATCATCTCCGGCCACCGCCGCCACCACGCCGCAGAACTGGCAGGGCTGGACACCATCCCCGTCATTGTCCGGGAACTGGACGATGACGCCGCCGTCATCATGATGGTGGACTCCAACCTCCAGCGGGAGAACATCCTGCCCAGCGAGAGGGCAAAAGCCTACAAGATGAAGCTGGAGGCTTTGAAGCATCAGGGGAGCCGGACCGACCTAACTTGTGAGCAAGACGCGCACAAGTTGGACGGGAAAAAATCCAGGGACATCATCGCGGAACAAGCCGGTACGAGCAAGGACTCGGTGCGCCGCTTTATCCGCCTGACAGAGCTGATCCCCGAAATCCTGGATATGGTGGACGAGAAAAAAATCTCCATGACGCCCGCGGTGGAGCTGTCCTACCTGAAGCCGGAGGAACAGCGGAACTTCCTGGAGGCGATGAACTACGCCCAGGCCGCACCCTCTGTGTCGCAGGCCCAGCGCATGAAGAAAAAGAGCCAGGAGAGCGGCTGCACCCTGGAGGATATGTGCGGCATCATGGACGAGATGAAGAAGGACGACATGGGACAGATCGCTTTCAAGACCAGCGACTTGCAGAAGTTCTTCCCCAAGTCCTACACGCCCAGGCAGATGAGCGACACCATCCTCCGCCTGCTGGAACAGTGGCAGAGGCGGCGGCAGCGGGACCAGCAACGGTGACACGCCCCCTTTTGCGGGGCGCATTTTTATGAAACGGAAAAGGAGCATCTACGCTTATGAACAGTATCCATTTTCACTTCAACGGTGATGTGAACATCAACCTGTCCCTGCCCGACAGCGCGGACAGGCCCGGCTACAAAAAGCTGGTGGACTCCCTGGAGGAGTACCTGCACGACGCGGCGGAGGAGGCCGCCGTCACGGAGGCCGAGGCGGACTCCATCGTGATGGTGATGCGCCCGGACAAGACCCCGGAGGTCATGCAGGAGACCCAGTGCTGGGACGAGATCGAGAGCAAGGGCGGCTACGACTGCCTGGAGGTGGTGTCGGACGACGCCCTGGATGTGGAGGGCCTCACCATCGTCTTTAACGGGCGGCACGTCCTGAACCTGGGCAGGGAACGGTATCTGCTGGGGCCCGTTATCGTCTACAAGTGCGATGAGGACGGGGACGGCGTTTCCCTCTCGGCGGAGGACGTGATCGCCGCCGTGGTCTACTTCGCCGACCATACCGTGACCCTCTACGCCGATGGGAAGGACTTCCCGGCGTTCCACATCTGAGGCCCCGGCGTCATGCCTCCGGCGCCGTTTCCGCAGAAAGGGGGAATGAGATTTGCAGGAGGAAGTAGAGAACAGGACAGTGAACCTGATGATAAGCACCAGCAAGCTGACCGGGCGGACGCTGGTGGCGGCGTTCCGCAAGTACGCCCAGCACCGGGCGCGGGTGAAGGCCGGCAGGGTGGCGGAGGGCGACCACGGAAAGATGACCGTGGAGAAGCTGATCCGCAAGGACCAGGGGGCGCAGCAGATCGACATCGCCAAGAGCGGCATCCGGGACTTTGAGCGGGTGCTGAACAAGTACGGCGTGGACTACGCCATCCGCAAGGACGTGTCCCAGGAGCCGCCCCGCTTCATGGTGTTCTTCAAGGCGAAGGACGCCGATGTGCTGACCGCCGCCTTCAAGGAGTATTCCGTGAAGCTGGCCTGCAAGGAGAAGCGGCCCAGCGTCCTGAAAGCCCTGGCGCACCTGAAACAGCTTGCCAGATCCATCCCCTCCAAGGTGCGGGAGAAGAACCAGGAGCGTGAGCGATGAACCAGAAAACCAAGAAACTCATCATCCTGAACATCCCCTATGTGGTGATCGGGCTTTTCTGCACCAACATCGGGGAGGCGTGGCGCATGGCGGCGGGTACGGATATCTCCACAAAGCTCCTCGGCTTTTTCACCTCGATGGGTACGGCGTGGGGGAACCCCATGCCCAGCTTCCACCCCTTCGACCTGTGCATCGGGCTTGCCATCGGCGCGGCGTTCCGGCTGGTGGTGTATGTGCGGAGCAAGAACGCCAGGGAAATACCGCCACGGGGAGGAATACGGAAGCGCCAGATGGGGCGGCCCGAAGGACATCGAGCCGTTCGCGGACCCCGTGTTCCAGAACAATGTCATCCTGACACGGACGGAGAGCCTCACCATGAACAGCCGCCCCAAGGACCCCAAGACCGCCCGGAACAAGAACGTGCTGATCGTCGGCGGCTCCGGCAGCGGCAAGACCAGGTTCTGGCTCAAGCCCAACCTTTTACAGTGCCATAGTTCGTATGTCATCACTGATCCAAAAGGGGGGATCGTCGAGGAATGCGGGGCCGTCCTGGTGCGGAACAAGTACCGCATCAAGATTTTTAACACGATCAACTTCAAGAAGTCGATGCACTACAACCCCTTCGCCTATATCCACTCGGAGAAGGACATCCTGAAGCTGGTGACAACGCTGATGGTGAACACGCAGGGCGAGAGCAAGGGCGGGGACCAGTTCTGGGAGAAAGCCGAGAAGCTCCTCTACACGGCGCTCATCGCCTATATCCACTATATCGCGCCCGTGGAGGAGCAGAACTTCGGGACGCTCATCACTTTCCTGAACGCTATGGAAGTCCGGGAGGACGATGAGACGTTCCAGAACCCTATCGACCAGATGTTTGAGGCGCTGGAAAAGAAAGAGCCGGACCACTTCGCTGTCCGCCAATACCGGCTCTATAAGCTGGCGGCCGGCAAGACGGCAAAGAGCATCCTCATCTCCTGCGGCGCTCGGCTGGCTCCCTTTGACATCGCCGAACTGCGGGAGATCACCCGGTATGACGAGCTGGAGCTGGACACCCTGGGGGACCGCAAGACCGCCCTGTTCCTCATCATGAGCGATACGGACAGCACCTTCAACTTCCTCATCAGCATGATATACAGCCAGCTTTTCAATCTGCTGTGCGAGAAAGCCGATGATGTGTACCACGGGCGGCTCCCGGTCCATGTGCGCTGCCTCATTGACGAGTGCGCCAACATCGGACAGATACCGAACCTGGAGAAGCTGGTAGCGACCATCCGAAGCCGGGAAATATCGGCCTGCCTGGTCTTGCAGGCGCAGAGCCAGCTAAAGGCGATCTACAAGGACAACGCCGACACCATCATCGGCAACATGGACACCCGCATCTTCCTCGGCGGCAGTGAGCCGACCACCTTGAAGGAGCTTTCCGCCGCCCTGGGCAAGGAGACCATAGATATGTTCAACACCGGGGTGAGCAAGGGCAGCCAGGAGTCCCACAGCGTGAACTACCAGCGGACGGGCCATGAGCTTGCCAGCGTGGACGAACTGGCGGTGCTGGACGGCGGCAAGTGCATCCTCCAGCTCCGGGGCGTGAGGCCGTTTTTGTCGGACAAGTACGACCTGACGAAGCACCCCAATTTCCAGTACACGGCGGACTGTGACGAAAAGAACCGCTTTGACATCGAGAAGTTCCTGGACCACCGGCTGAAGCTGAAGGCGAAGGACGAATTTGAGGTGATCGACGCGGACGGATGAGCGTCACGCCGTAAAGCCCCCTCTGCGGGGCTTTTTCCATGTCCGGGCGTTCCCTTCCTGTACGGAACAGCACCCGCCTGTAATGAAGCTGCCCCCACTTACCTTACGGCAGGCATCCAACAGGCGGGCTGACTATGCGGGGCGGCGGGCGCCCTTTTGTACCATCAAAACCATTCCACGATCAAAACCATTCCACGAACCGGGCGGGGCAAAGGCTCCGCCCCCTGTCTTGAAGGAGGACAAATTTATGGCATTTTTCAACAGTGCGATCGGTGTTTTGCAGACCCTCGTTGTGGCGCTGGGCGCCGGCCTCGGCGTGTGGGGCGCGATCAACCTTCTGGAGGGCTACGGCAACGACAACCCCGGAGCCAAGAGCCAGGGCATGAAGCAGTTGATGGCGGGCGGAGGCGTCGCCCTCATCGGCATCACCCTCGTTCCCCTGCTCTCCGGCCTGTTCACCGCCTGACGCTGGCATCCCGCCCATAAGGGCGGCGGTTCTCCCCCTGGCCTGCCGGAAATGGAGCTGCCCCCACCCTTACAATGGCAGGCATCCATCCAGCGGGCCAGACTGGGAAAGCCGCATAAAACCGGGGGAATCCCGTGTTTTCGTAACCAAGCAGACCTGTTTCCGGGCGGGGGCATCTCCCGCCCACCGACTTTAAGGAGGACAAAAATATGGCATTTTTCAACAGTGCGATCAATGTGCTGCAGACCCTCGTTGTGGCGCTGGGCGCCGGCCTCGGCGTGTGGGGCGCGATCAACCTTCTGGAGGGCTACGGCAACGACAACCCCGGAGCCAAGAGCCAGGGCATGAAACAGTTGATGGCGGGCGGAGGCGTCGCCCTCATCGGTATCACCCTGGTCCCCCTGCTCTCCGGGCTGTTCACCGCCTGACACGGAGGCAGGACAAGGCCCGCTGTAACCAGGGCGGGGCGGCGCCCTGCCCCACCAGATGAAAGGACAAGGTATTTGATTTGGGCAGTATTCTTGACGCAATCGCGGAATGGCTCAAAGAGCTTCTGATCAGCGGGATCATGGGCAACCTCACAGGTGTTTTCGATTCGGTCAACTCCCGCGTGGGGGAGCTCGCCACGGATGTGGGCATGACCCCGGCGAGCTTCTCCCCTGGCATCTTCTCCATGATACGCAGCGTATCGGAGACCGTCATCATCCCCATAGCGGGGCTGATCCTCACCTTCATTGCCTGTTACGAGCTGATACAGCTCATCATCGAGCATAACAACTTAGCAAATTTCGAGACCTGGATCATCTTCAAGTGGATATTCAAGACCTTCGTGGCCGTCACGCTCATCTCCAACTGCTTCAATATCGTGATGGCGGTCTTTGATGTCTGCCAAAACGTGATCTCCCGGAGCGGGGGCATCATCGGCGCGTCCACATCGGTCAGCGATGAGGCCATCGCCGCGATGGAGGCCACGCTCTCGACCTACGGCGTGGGTACGCTTTTGGGCATCTACCTGATGAGCTTCGTGATACAGCTCACCCTCTGGATACTCTCCATCGTGATCTTCGTCATCGTCTACGGCCGTATGATAGAGGTGTATTTGATGACGAGCCTCGCGCCCATCCCGCTGTCCACCTTCGGCAACCGGGAGCAGAGCCAGACCGGGCAGAACTACCTCCGGTCCCTGTTCGCCCTGGGCTTCCAGGGCTTCCTCATCATCATCTGTGTCGGCATCTACGCTGTGCTGATACAGTCCATCTCGTTCACTTCGGATATAGTCGGCTCCCTCTGGGGCGTGGTGGGGTACACGGTCCTGCTGGTGTTCACCCTGTTCAAGACCGGGGGCCTTGCCCGAAGCGTACTGAACGCCCATTGACCGGGAAAGGAGGTCATCATGGCAGCGTATATCTCTGTCCCCCGCGACCTGACGCGGGTAAAGTCCAAGGTGTTCTTTGGGCTGACGAAGCGGCAGCTCGTCTGCTTCGGCGCGGCGGCGCTCATCGGCGTCCCGGCGTTCTTCCTGATGAAGCGTTCCGGCAACACCAGCCTCGCCGTCATGGGGATGATCTGCCTTTGTCTCCCGCTGTTCTTCCTCGCCATGTACGAGAAGGACGGGCAGCCGCTGGAGACGGTGGCGCGGCACTTCATCCAGGCGAAGTTCATCCGCCCGAAGGTGCGCCCTTATGCGACCAACAACTATTACTCTGCCCTCATGCGGCAGGACCAAGTGGAAAAGGAGGTACAGGCCATTGTTCAAAACGCAGAAAGGCGGGCGCGGGAAAGCGGAGCCAGCCGCTCTCCCCGCAAGCCTGACAAAGGCGGAGAAAAAGCAGATCAGGGCCATCATCGAGAAGGCCCGCAGGGATGACGGCACTCCCCGCACCGCCCAGCAGTCCATCCCGTTCCAGCGGATGTTCCCGGACGGCATCTGCCGTGTCACCGACAACTACTACACCAAGACCGTCCAGTTCAACGACATCAACTACCAGCTCGCCCAGCAGGAGGACAAGACGGCTATCTTTGAGGAGTGGTGCAGCTTCCTCAACTTCTTCGACAGCTCCATCCGTTTCGAGCTGTCCTTCATGAACATGGCGACCGACGCGGAGAGCTTCGAGAAGTCCGTCCGCATCCCGCCCGCTGGGGACGCCTTTGACAGCGTCCGGGCGGAGTACAGCCAGATGCTGAAAAGCCAGCTTGCCAGGGGCAACAATGGCCTGACAAAGGCGAAGTACCTGACCTTCGGCATCGAGGCGGCCTCCATGCGGCAGGCGAAGCCCCGGCTGGA
>CAJTGJ010000077.1:10384-11061 GCA_910575695.1 Oscillospiraceae bacterium
CCCCTCCGACCTCGCCACCTACGGCAGGGACGCCAAGGCGCTCCTGAAGGAATTGCAGAGCCAGAACGAGCGGATGTTCATGGTGACATTCCTGGTGATGAACACAGGGCGCACCGAGCAGGAGCTGGAGACCAATGTGTTCCAGTCCCAGAGCATCGCCCAGAAGCACAACTGCGTCCTGCGGCGGCTGGACTTCCAGCAGGAGCAGGGGCTGATGTCCTCCCTGCCGCTGGCGCAGAACCTCATCGAGATACAGCGGGGCCTCACCACCAGCTCCACCGCCATCTTCATCCCGTTCACCACGCAGGAGCTGTTCCAGGACCGGAAGGAGTCCCTCTACTACGGCCTGAACGCCCTCTCCAACAACCTCATCATGGTGGACCGGAAGTCCCTCAAGAACCCCAACGGGCTAATCCTCGGCACGCCCGGTTCCGGCAAGTCCTTCGCCGCCAAGCGGGAGATCGCCAACGCTTTCCTTGTGTCGGATGATGATGTCATCATCTGCGACCCGGAGGCGGAGTACGCGCCCCTGGTGGAGCGGTTCGGCGGGCAGATCATCAGGATCAGCCCGTCCAGCAGCCAGTATGTCAACCCGATGGACATCAACCTGAACTACTCCGAGGAGGACAACCCCGTGGCCCTGAAAGCCGACTTCATCCTCTCCCTGTGCGAGCTGG
>CAJTGJ010000078.1 GCA_910575695.1 Oscillospiraceae bacterium
CCGGGCGGGGAGACGGCATTCACGCTGCGCGCGCATACCGTCTCTCCGCTCGGAACACAGGTGGATAAGCCGAGTTTAGCCGGGTTGTGTCCAGCCTGGGAAATCCTCTGATTTGCTCCTGTTTCCTTGACTACAGCTTGTCTCCTTTTACACAAAATTTTCTGCCGGGCCAATGAAAAATGTTATTCGCTATCTCGCGCTCCTACGATTTCACCATTCTCCTGTTCGACCTCTGACAAATGCTTCATCAACACAAATTCAATGTAGTTTGTCATGGAGCGGTGTTCCCTCGTTGCAAGGATACCAATTTTATCAAAAACGTCATCTGGCAGCCGCAATGTGAATACACGCTTATTTGTAGCCATATCATTCCCTCATTTCTGGTTTTTGAGTAAGATTATGATATGGTTTTTCTTCCTGATTTTATACAGTCACTTGACAGGTAGGTGATATCACTTTATAGTGTAAGGCATAAGTGTTTGACATGGAGGTGTGTCAAGTGACTGTTACATTTTGCGGCCATAGCAAACTGAACAAGCCGAACAGCTTTTCCAGATGGCTGGACGCCATACTCCCCTCGCTGATCGAGGGCGGGGCAACCACATTTTATCTCGGCGGCTATGGGGCCTTTGACGGTCTGGCTGCGGCGGCGGTGCGGCGGCAGAAAGAAACCTATCCCCACATTGAGCTGATTTTGGTGCTGGCCTATCTTGACTGGGAGACAGACGCCTCCCGCTATGACGGCACCACCTACCCACCGCTGGAAAAGGTGCCCCGGCGGTATGCCATCGTCCGGCGCAACGAGTGGATGGTCTGTGAGAGCGATGTGGTGATCTCCGGCGTTCTCCATAACTGGGGCGGCGCGGCCAGGACCCTGGAATTTGCCCAGCGAAAGAAAAAAGTAGTCCTCCAATTCCCTGCCCAGGCTGAGGAAAAATAACTGCGTACATCTGACCGGCACCGAATCCTTGAAAACATTACTGGCACAATGCCGAAACGGAAAATAGGGAGTGATCGTCATGCTGACCATTGAAAAAGTGATGGCTGTCCTCTTTGAATAGGGGGCAGTTCTTACGGCCACCACACGCATAGAATCTCTACACGCTGGCAAATGCCGGACGGTGGGTAAAGCCATTCAAGACATAATCGACTACGTTGAGAATCCGCAAAAGACAGACGGCGGCAGGCTCATTACCAGCTTCCAGTGTGACAGCCGAATCGCGGACGCGGAGTTTCTGTTTGCCAAGCGGCAGTATTTCGCCAAGACCGGCAGGCGGCGCGGGGCAGATGATGTGATTGCCTACTCCATCCGGCAGTCCTTCGTCCCCGGTGAGATCACACCGGAAGAAGCCAACCGCCTGGGCTGTGAGCTGGCCCGCCGATTCACCAAGGGCAATCATGCTTTTATTGTCTGTACCCACATTGATTGCCACCACATCCATAATCACATCATCTGGAACTCTACCAGCCTGGACCACACCCGGAAATTCCGGGACTTTCTTGGTTCGGGACGAGCGGTGCGGCGGCTCAGTGACACTATCTGCGTTGAGAACGGATACTCCATTGTCGAAAGGCCCAAAATCCGGGGCAAAAGCTATAACAAGTGGTTGGGGAATAAACCGCCCTGCCATCGGGAACGGCTGCGCATGGCAATCGATGCCGCTCTTGCTCAAAAGCCCGCTGACCTGGATGCGCTGCTGAAGCTGCTGGATAAGGCAGGTATTGAGGTATCGCCACGGGGAAAATCCATCCGGCTGAGAGCGCTGGGGCAGAAAAACTTTGTCCGGCTGGATGGAGACAGCCTGGGGCCAGAGTATGATATTGCCGTCCTGCTGGACGTTCTTGCCGGGAAGCGGACACATACCTCCGGCGCAAAAAATATCCACCGGACAGATCCGCCAAAGGTGAATCTGCTGGTGGATATTCAAGCAAAGCTCCAAGCCGGAAAGGGTGCGGGCTATGCGCGGTGGGCCAGCGTTTTCAATTTGAAGCAGATGGCTCAAACCATGAACTATCTCACGGAACATGGTCTGCTGGACTACGCTGATCTCAAAGCGAAGGTGGCGGATGCCTCCGCCCGCTATCATGACCTGTCCGAAAAAATCAAGGACAGGGAACAGCGCATGGCAGAGATCGCCGTAATGAAAACACACATCATCAACTACGCCAAAACCCGCAACGTGTATGTGGCCTACCGCAAGGCCGGTTACTCCAAAAAGTTCAAGGCCGAGCATGAGAGCGATATTCTATTGCATCAGGCGTCAAAGAATTTCTTCGATGAATCCGGGCTGAAAAAGCTGCCCACCGTCAAGAGCTTGCAGGCCGAGTATGCCGCGCTCCTGGCTGAGAAAAAATCCGCCTACGCTGAATACCGCAAAGCGAGAGACGAGATGAAAGAGCTGCTGACGGTCAAGGCCAACGTGGACCGCTTGATGGGCTACGACAAATTGGAACCGGATATTGACGCGGAGCGCCGGGAAGAACGCTGACCGTTTCCATCGTCCGGGAGGGCCACAGGCCCGACAAAAAAGCGTCCCGAAGGGACGCGCAGCCGCACAATTTATTGTGCGTTCAAAGGGGGTTGGGGGCGCTGCCACCAACAAGCAGAAATGGCCGTCCCTCCGGGGGCGGGACGGCCATTTTCGCAAGTGTTAATACACTTGCCCTGCTTGCCGATTACAGTGGAGAGAAAAAAATACATGAAACGACATGGACTTACGGTGTAGTTTGAATTATCCTGAAAAGTAGTTTTTGATAGAAAGGATGGTCCCGCAATGAAAAAACTCATCACCTTGATACTGTCCGCACTTTTGTTCGTGTCAATGATGACTGCTTTTCCCTTGAATAAACCGACCACCGTGGAATTTGCCCCAGCTCCCATCACAACCGACGCTCCAAATGAACCGGCGGAATCAGAGGACCCCATTTATACAGTATATGAAATGCCTGAACATGGAGATAATGAGCACTAAAATGGCAATGTAATTTTAATCCGCTCTTTGATCTCGGCATCTATTATCTTCAGGTTATGTTCATCGCCCACTGCTCTGTAGAGATAGTGGGCCTGACAGTATAGTTCTGCGCTTCTTTCCATTTCACCCATAAAGTAGCAGCATTCAGCCATAATTGCCAATAGCCCCGGCAAAAATTGATAGTGCCCATATTCAACGCAGGTACATCTTCCTAATTCTGCAATTTCTATCGCTTCTCTATAACGTTTCTCCAACCCCAAATCTATGCTATAGTTGTGAGCTACCATAGCCAGCTGGCCAGCGTAGCGCGCCAATCGCTGATTATTTTTTTGAACATATTGTAATAGCTGGCCATAGATATGAATTGCTTCATTTCGCTGTCCTGCCATTGCATAGGTTGCCGCAATTTGATTTATGATCCGTATTTCATCTGTAGTGTAGTATCGTTCACAGATTTTTTTCAAATCAAAGCGGGGGACAGTAAGATGAATGGCCTCCATCAGAAGATCCAACCGTTCCTCACAGTTGTATGGGCCGTCTGTGTTTCCCAAAGTGACCCTCTTGGATAGAATTTGCTGCCGGGTAATCTGGTCATCCGCATCCATAATTGCTTCGAGCTTCTGAAGCGTCTCCAATGCCCTCAGCCGGGCGCTGTCCCGTATTTCATCGGAAGCCTGTTCAAAGTATGCTGTGCGGTGATGGAGTTCTTTGCGCAGGGAGTCCAGTTCCATTTCATGCTTGCTTAGAAGGGCGTAGTAACGGTCATTCGGCAGACCCAAACGCTGGAGCAGCGCGTTGATTCGGTTGCGGGAGGGGGTCTGCCTGCCATTCTCGATCCGGGAAATGGTAACTGTATCGCAGATACCCTCGCATAATTCTTCTTGGGTAAGGCCAAGTTCGATCCGGCGCTGCCTGATCGCCTCTCCAAGGAACATTTCCCGCATATTATGTCTCACCCTTTATGTTACAAGATTTGCTTTAGTATAACTTATTCCAAAAGCGATGTCCAGCAAAATATGAAGATTCCGGCTATAGCTGCCAAATAACCCCACATTCAGAAAAACAATATGAAATTTTTCCCACCGAATGTATGTTTGCGCATTTTTCCGCTGCAAGGACCCAGCAGCGAGAAATGTGTTGACATAAAAAGATAAAAGTCTTATGATAGAGAGGTATTAGACATGAAGAAATTTAAAAAGCTTCTCGCCGTTCTTCTTGCCAGTGCTGTTGCCTGCGCTTTGATGGTGTCTTCGGTAAGTGCGGCAGTACCGTATTCCTTTAATGCGTCTGACAGCGGTGTTAATGCGAACTGTCCTTGGAACAGTTCACTGATTATGAACAGCAAAAAAGCAACTGCAACAATTACTGTTCAAGCACGTTCGTCAGGAATTCAGCCGCCAGCTCTTACTGCGACATTAAAAGGAATGGTTACTACCGCTGTTGGTTATCATTTTGAACTTGCAAAGGACGGCATCGTTGAAGGAAAGAGTTCATTAACAATTACCGATGCCAAAGATCTCACAGGTACTACTGATACGATAATTAGTGCCTATTGTGATTATACTGCCATGGGTATCCGTGCGGGATCCAGACTCCCCATGTAACAGATTATGGAGGCCAGCTCTTAACAAGGAACCAGTTAGGGCTGGCCTCCGCTTAAAAATATGACAAGGAGGGATTTGGATGAAACGAAAAACTGTCCTGCTTCTCTCGCTGATCCTGTTGCTTGGCTTCTCAGGCTGCGGCAAGGCGGAGGAAGACGGCCGGGGCTTTGACGCGGCGCGGTCCTTCGCCCACTTTTACTCCAGCACATGGGTCAGAGAGACAACGGACACGCTCTATTTTCTGGGCTGGAGCGATCATTACATAAAATACGCAGACAAAGCCACCGGCATCAGCGGCGTTTTGTGCGGGAGGCCGGAGTGCCGGCACAATGATGAAAACTGCAACGCATATGTTGATGCCGAGTGTATTCTGATGGATGGAGACCGACTTTACTGGATGGCGGTAGAATTTACTGATTCAGGAATACAATACGTTTTATACAGCATGGCGCTGGACGGCACGGACAGGCGGAAGGAAGCCGAACTGCCAGAGGGCTTTATTCCCTCCAGCACCGCCGCCCACAGGCACTATTTGCTTTATAATGGGTGGCTCTATTTTGGCGACGTCTCATCAGAGATCGTGAATGGCGAACAGATACTTTATAACTATGTGGCCGCGGCTCCCATCGGCTCCAAGCAAGAGTCCTTCGTGATCCTGAAGGAGGAGACCATAGACCGTGGTTATTCCAATCTGGCTATACAGTTTTACAAAGGGGATCTGTATATCCTGACGTGCGAACCCAGCCCTTTGAATGAGGGTGAAGAATATCTTCTCTATGACTGCACGCTTCGCCGCTGGAACGCAGAGACAGACGAGCTGGAAACACTTTATGAGGATGAAAGTGTGCTGAACTGGTCGTCGGAGCTGTGGGTAACGGATGACGGCGTTCTCTTTAACCGGAATACATCTACAACATACGGTCCTCTGGAGAACAGGATATACAAATATTACTTTGACAGCGGCGAGTGTGAATATCTCTTTGACAACGGGATATACGGCTGGGCTAATATGGGACTGATCGCGGACGACCTCGTTTCAGGGCAGCAAATAACAGACGGCAATGACGGCACATATGATTTTTATGTGATGCTCAAGGATTTTGAGGGAAATGTGCTGGTGGATGAAACATATACCCTGGATATCTGGGGTGGATATGCCAATGATGACATCCAGGACATCTTTAGCATAGATTTCGTGGGACGGGATGAGGAATACGCGTATTATTCCTTTGCCGCATTTGATAAGGACGGCACGTCCTATATCAGTCTGGTTTCCGTGGCTTTGGACGGCGGCGGGGCGCAGGTCATGTGTACACAGGCGGAAGCCTGCACCGAACAGTGGGCATCCGGCCAGATCTCATAATATCAGGAGGCCGCAAATGAAAAAGCTCACAGCATCCCTTATTTCTGTAATCCTGCTCCTTATGCTGGCTTCCTGCAAGACCATAGGCAACTTCGGGAATACGGCGGATTTTAACTCAGACCAGTTTCTTGAACGATATGACCACGATCGGGTATGGATGCATATAATACCAACATCGGCAGGGCAGACAGTGTAATTTGTTTCACGTCTCCTACGCTGAGTAACAGTCCATATATCAGATATGCGGATCTGGAAAGCGGCTTCAGCGGTCCCTTGTGCGGGAAGCCGGAGTGCAGGCATACGGACCAAACGTGTAACGCGTACATTTTCAGCAATACGGCAGAGGGGATCAGTTATTATGACGGACGGATCTATTGGGCCGGTTCGGATCTTCAAGGCGCCCATATATTCAGCTCTGCGCTGGACGGCACGGACAGAAGGACGGTCAGAGATCTGGATCGCTCTGTATTCACCAAGCCAGGATCCAATCGTTTCATAATATTTCACAGAGGATATATGTACCTGTGCGGCGGAACGTTTGAAGTGACTGACGGTATCACAACGTATGGATGCTTTCTTTCCTCTGTCCCCATTGACGGAAACGAGGCTGAAACAGTTATTTGGGAGAACAACTATTCCGATCCCGAAATTGGAGTGAAGTGGTTCATGCAGGGCTACCGCACCAGCCTGTATTTTATGGAGATGACCTGGAAAGGTGATGCGCATACGATGACGCTCTGCCGCTGGGATGCCGCGGACCAGGAGCTTGAAACGCTCTTTGACGGCGAGGTGCCTTTTTCCCCATACGAATTTTGGGTTGAGGAGGACGGCGTCCTGTTTTCCTCCACATTGTGCGGAGAAATTTACAAATATGAGTTTGAAAGCGGCGAGATCAGCTTGCTGTTTGATTTCAACTCAGATGGCAGCGCGTATGAGGGGTGCCATTTTGCGGATGACAAACTCGTCAGCTGGGTGTTGGACGATGACCAAAACCATGTGGTCCGGGTCACTGATTTTGCCGGGAATATCGTATTCAATGAAACATTAGATATACCGGAATACCGGGAAAGCGGGTGGAGCACTGTCTTTTGCGGGGCGGACCAGGACAATCTGTATTTTCAGCTGTCATTCATGCTTGAAGAATCGAATCATGTGAACGAAGAAAACGAAGAATTAGTGTCGGTTTCTTTGGATACCGGCGAAGTCAGAGTGCTTTGGTCAGGCAAAGCGGAAACATAAACCATTGCGTGCGGCAATGGCCCGACAGGAGGGAACAGTACATGGAACTGAAACTGGAACTGGAACACCTGACCAAGCGCTATGGGGAAAACACAGCCTTGGATGACGTGACCATAACGCTTACCCCTGGTACCTATGGCCTTTTGGGGGCCAACGGCGCGGGAAAATCCACGCTGATGAACCTGATTACAGACAATGTAAAGCGGGACGGGGGAAAGATCTGCTTCAACGGCGAGGATATCCTGTCATTGGGGGACAAATTCCGTTCCCAACTGGGCTATATGCCCCAGCAGCAGGGCGTTTACGAGCAGATGACGGCGGAGAGTTTTATTTCGTACATTGGCAGGCTCAAAGGGCTCAAGGGGAAGGCGCTCCGCGCCCAGGTAGATCATGTGCTGGAGCTGGTAAACCTGTCCGACGTGCGCCACAAGAAGGTGGGCGGCTTTTCCGGCGGGATGAAGCAGCGGGTGCTGCTGGCCCAGGCCCTGCTGGGCAGTCCGAAGGTGCTTTTGCTGGACGAGCCCACGGCGGGGCTGGACCCCCGGGAGCGGGTGCGCATCCGCAATTTCATCAAGGAGCTGGCCCAGGACCGGATCGTTCTGCTGGCCACCCACATCGTTACGGACATCGAATCCATCGCGGATCAGGTCCTTCTTCTCAAAAAAGGAAAACTGCTGCGGGTGGACACGCCCCAAAACCTCATTGGCGCTCTCCCGGCGGACTGGAAGCCGGTGATGGGTGTCTTGAGCCTGGAGGACGTGTACCTGTACTTTTTGGGTGAGCAGCATGGGTGAGTGGAAACGGGTTTTTTTGAATGGCAGGCGGATCGGGCTGTTTATGCTGCTGGCCGCGCTGTGTGCCGGACTGTTCGTGCTGTCGCTTCTGGACCATGCCGCGCCGGGGGCGTTTGACAGGATGGTGCTGGCAAATCGGTATGCCGCAGACTTGGCGGAGGAATGGCAGGGCCAGCCCATTGAGGAACTGTCTGGTCTGGTACAAATCCAGCGGGAACGGCTCCAGGACATTTACTTCTGGTATTTCGGCGACGACGACATGGAATATCCCTTTGAGACGGAGGAGGAGGCGCTGGCGTACATCGCGGACCTGCCCGGCTTGGCCCGGGCGGTGCGTGAGCATGATAATGACGGGGTTTATCGGACCTATTTGGCACATTACGAAGCGCTGGATGAACTTCAAAGGCAGATCAGCCACTTGGACGGATACAGCGAATATCTGGCGGAGATCCAGTCCCGGGCGGAGATCCAATCCCAGGTCAGTATTTTCAATCAGTCAGGAAGCTTTTCTTCCAATAACCTGGCCCAAACGGCGAAGGACTTTGAAACCATTCTCGATGTTGAGGTGGAGTTTGGCAGCAGTCAGGGGATCGTGCGGTGGCTTGATTTTGAGCTGGGGGACTATTTTCACCTGATCGCCATTATCGCTGTCGTTCTGTCATTTTTGGAAGAACGCAGGCGCGGGCTGTGGCCCGCCATCCGCACCACCTGGGGCGGACGGGGCAGGCTGGGTTTGACGCGGGCCGCGATATTGCTTGTGGGGTCGGCGGCGGCGACGCTGCTTTATTCTGTCCTGCCGTTTCTTCTCTCTATGGCCCTTCATGGCGGCTGGGGCAATCTGACGCGGTCCCTCCAATCGGTAGAAAGCTTCGGGACCTGCCCGCTTCGGATCAGCATTCTGGAGTGGCTGGTTCAGTTTTTCGCCGTCAAAATACTGGCGGGGACACTGATCGGGCTGCTTCTGTGGTGTGTGCTGGGTTCCATTGCCAACCCGCAGTTTTCCATTTCCGTCCTGGGTGTGACCCTGGCGGCGGAGTATGCGCTGTATACCTTCCTGCCCATACAGAGCGCGCTGAACGGTCTGAAATATTTCAATATCTTCGCCTATGTGCATACAGCCACATTGTACACGCAGTACCTGAACGTGGATCTGTTCGGGTTCGCGGTGGGCATACGGCAGCTTGCCCTATGGGGAATCGCAGTCTTTGGCATACTGTTTGCGGCCTGGGCGCTGCTGACCCAGAGCAGACGCAGGCCCGAGGGCAATCGGGACGTTCTGAGCCGCGTTTCCACCCCTGTGAACCGGGCCTTGGACATGATCCGCACCCGTCTCACCATTGGGGGCTGGGAAGGATATAAGACGCTGGTCTTTCAGTACGGCGTTTTCCTGTTGGCATTGGTATACCTGACAAGTGGGCAGCTGACGTTTTTCTATGCCGCGTCTGAGCCCATCGATCCATGGTATTCCGACTATATCAATGACATGGAAGGCCCTGTGGACAGTTCTACCGACAGCTACCTGGCCCGCGCCCGCAGCAGCGCGGAGCGCAGCGGGGACGCCTCCCAGCTCCTCTCTGCCCTGGACCGGGTGGAAGATCGGGTGGAAGTTCTCCGCAGCCGGGCGGAGCAGGAAGAGTATGCGCCTTGGATCGTCAACGATTTTTCCTATGATATTGTTTACGGGCCGCAAAGCGCCAGCAAGCAGCGGTTCAACGGGGCAGTGGCCGTACTGCTGACGGCTCTGCTGGCCGCACCCCTCTGGGCCTTTGAGCGGCAGGCGGGGGTGGCGGTCATGCTGCGGTCCACGCCTCGGGGGCGGGGACGTCTGCTGCGGCGCAAGGCCGCGATGGCAGCGCTGCTGGTCGGTTTCGTCTGGGGCTGTGTCTATATGAGAGAGTTGTGGACATTCCTGGACTGGCTTCCCAATCCGGATACCCTGGCAGCATCCGTGCAGAACATTGATGCGCTCTCAGCGTTTCCCGTCACTGTGACCTTGGGCCAATATCTTGCGCTTCTTTATGCTGTTCGGCTCCTGATGCTTATTGGCGTAGCGGAATCGGCGCTCACCATTGGGCTTTTCTGTCCAAATATGCGCACAGCCTATCTCGCCAGCGCGGCGGTGCTGGGATTTCCGGCGCTGCTGGCGGCGCTGGGGGCGGAGATGTTCAAATGGGTGTCGCCGGTGGTCCCGGCGGCGTCGGCGGAGCTTTTGTGGGGCCTCGGGAGCGGTAGCTTCCTGTACCTTCTGCCATGGGTTATATGGCTGCTCATTGTCTTGGCCTCGCTGTTTGCCTGCCACAAAAAATGGGTGCGGTGACGCAAATGGACAAGCCACCTCTTTCGGACGCCTTGGCCGAAAGAGGTGGTCTTTTTGATTCTTGCTGCTGTATTCATTAGTTCTTCTTTTCAACTTGATCCGTGAAGGATGATTTCACAATTAATTTTTATTGCGAAAGAAAAAATCAAGGAAGGACTGATTAAATCGGCAAGAGCGATTCGCGAGAGATTTTCCGTCACAACGAGACGGGATTTCGTAGTAATAATTGTGTTTATTTCAAGAAATCCCAATGAAATTGTGACGGGAAATATCCGCGAAGCGCCGCAGACGCATTTAATCAGTGCATCTTTAAGTCACGAGTAATCGTATGGTTACTCGTGACTTTCTTTTTTTCGACAATATTCGACATAAAACGATACTGGCTGACAGCTGGAGCCGGAAATGCCCCAGCCAGAAGTGTATTCACATCCGTGGTCCGCCCTCCAAAATTTGAAAACCAGCCAATTTCAGATTTTGGGGGAAATGGTTTTGAGTAAAATCAAAGTTCTAGATGGTGTCGTCAATAAACGAGGAGCCAAATGGCAATACAACGAATTTGGACAGCAGCGACGAAGGAAGCGACATTTTTGGCGTAGCGCGCAGCAATGCCGCGCCAGCGCTTGAGAAGAAGAAAAGCGTTCTCAACGAGATGGCGA
>CAJTGJ010000079.1 GCA_910575695.1 Oscillospiraceae bacterium
ATTTGGTAGAAAACTGCTTCCTGGTTCTGAAACGCTGGAGAGGGATTGCCACTCGCTATGCCAAAACCTCAGATGCTTTTATCGCTGCGGTACACGTCCGTTGTATCGCTATTTGGGTTGCTATTCGCACTTAACTCGTGTAAACACTGTCTAGATTATTTTTCAGGAGTAATATGAACCCCGCCCCGGCGACATCATCTACTTTGATTGGGACAACAAGGGCAGCTCCGGCCCCCAGGACGGTCTTGCCGACCATGTTGGTATCGTGGAGAAGGTAGAGAACGGCCTTGTCTACACCGTGGAGGGCAACTCCGGCGATAGCTGCCGGGAAAACCGCTATGCCATAGGCCACTATGAAATTTATGGGTACGGCACTCCTGCCTACTGAAACGGCCAGCCGTCAGGATTGACGGCTGGTACATACTTGCATTGTGCAGATTGTGGCGCTATACTATTGTTAAGTATTGGCGAAATGAGGTTTACAAATGTACGATGTAATTGTTGTCGGTGCTGGCCCTGCCGGAAGTACCGCCGCAAAGGTACTGGCTGAAAGAGGGCTTCACGTCCTGCTGGTAGAACGGCACAAACTCCCCCGCTATAAATCATGCTCTGGCGTTCTGATCCAGAAGTCAATAGATTTGGTGCGGTGCTACTATGGACAGGATGTACCGCTGTCCGCAACGTGTACCCCCGTAGAAAACCGGGGCATGATCTTCACAGATGATAAAGGCCGGGAGTTCCGCTTTGAACAGGGCGGCTTGAACGTGTGGCGCAGTTCCTTTGATAACTGGCTGACGGAACAGGCGGCAGCATCCGGTGTGGAAGTCCGGGGCAACACCAGCGCCGTTTCCTGTGAGGAACAGCCCGATTTGATTTCTGTCACGCTGCGGGGAGAATCATCCTGCACAGAGCAGGCCAGATACGTCATTGACTGCGAAGGCGCCACTGGCGTACTAAAGCGGCAGATACTCGGAAACAGCCGGGATTTCATCACAACTTTTCAGACCTTCAACCGGGGAACGATTCAGTTAGACCCGCACTACTTTTACGCCTACTTACAGCCAGAGCTGTCCGAGTATGACGCATGGTTCAACGTGAAGGATGAAATGCTGGTGCTGGGAGTTTCGGTTAAGGACACCAGCAGGATTGAGCAGTTCTATCAACGGTTTATCTCCTACATGGAAACCCGCCACAGCTTGCAAATCAGTCAGCAGGTCAAGGCGGAAAAGTGGCTGATGCCCCATATCCAACCCGGTTGCTCCGTCACCTATGGGCAGGGCCGGGTACTGTTCGCCGGTGAGATCGCTGGGTTCCTCAATCCGATGGGCGAGGGGATTTCGGCGGGGATGGAGAGCGGCTACCATGTGGCCCAAGCCATAGCAAATCACTTTGACGCTTTGGATATGATTTATACAGACTACCAGCGAGACACCCAGCAGCTAAAGTCTTACATGGAGCGCCAATGGAATTTTGTTGGGCGAATGGCCGATACATTTTCAGATATGATTATCTGAATGAAAGGTGCGGGGACAAAACACAAATGAGTTTTGTCCCCTGCACTTTATTTTTTGAAAAAATGTGACCTGCCATAGAGGTTTCCTGTCTATATGGGTGAAGAGCCTTATCGCAAGGGGAAGGAGGTTCGTGTGGAGGATAAGCAAATTATAGATTTGTATTGGGCGCGCGCCGAAACTGCTATATCCGAAACTGCGAAGAAGTACGGGAGGTACTGCCATTCTATCGCATTTAATATCCTGCACAGCCATGAGGACAGCGAGGAATGTGTGAACGATACGTTTTTCAACGCCTGGAGGACAATGCCGCCCCAGCGTCCGGGCAAATTTGCGGCTTTTCTTGGAACGATCACCCGGCATCTATCGCTTAACAGGTGGGAGCAATACAGCGCAGAAAAACGTGGCTGCGGACAAGTGCCGCTTGTGCTGGAAGAATTGAACGATTGCATCCCAGCTTCCGAAAATGTGGAACAGGTTGTCGATGATCTTGCTTTGACAGAACTGCTCAATCGGTTCCTGGGTACTCTTTCAACGGACAGTCGAAAAATCTTCATGCGTAGATATTGGTATATGAACACAATCAAAGAAATTGCGAAAGGCTATTCAATGAGTGAGAGCAAAGTGAAAATGTCTTTGCTCCGCTCCCGGAAGGAACTGAAACAATTATTGGAGAAAGAAGGTTTTGATCTATGAAAGAAAAGCGTTTGTTGAAGGCTATGGGTAAAGTGGACGAAAAGTACATCGAAGAAGCGTCCCCTGCCCAGCACGCCAAAAGACCCGGCTGGTTGAAACGGGGGGCCATCGCAGCTTGTTTATGCGTAGCTTTGTTAGCCGGAGTGCTTTTCAAAATTCCTGGTTCAGACGTTACCATTGCGCCGGGCTTTTTGGTAGTCACAGCGTATGCCGCTTCATCAGATGAAGAAATAACCATGCAGGAAGGTATAGAGCTGCCAACAGATTATAAGTGGAGCCTTGCTATGAGCAGCCGACCGGGACTTCCATTGAAACTATCCGCTACGGAATACGACGATTTAAGTTTTGAAGTATCAGTTGATGGCGGGACATTGCTTTTTTGGGAGAGTAACAAAATAACATATTTAGGCTCGTCGTTCAACACTGGAAATGATACTACTGTATATTGGACTAACCTATCGCGAACAGGCGAGAGCGATTTTGAACGGTATTTGGGAACTACGGCATATATCAATATCGTAATTTACGAGGGAGATAACATTGTTGGATATGCTGTTGTTGAAATATACACAAATGACCTTGAAAATGAACCTGCACAGACTTACTCTGCCAAGTTGCTCAAGTCAGTATCTTTCCCAAAAGCTAATGGGGAATATCAAAAGATAACCGCTGAATATGTAGCGACGGAAATGGAACAAATCAAAAACGAAACACAAGCCGGACAGAGGTGGTAGGGGCCGATGTTACCGACCAGAGCGGCAACGAGCATCTTGGCGTCATCGAATTTCCTGTGCCGATCCTATGGGGTTCGCCGGAGATTATCAAGCAGATTAGGATGGTATTACTAAGAGAGACTACCGCAGAATGGTCTATAAATAGAGTGAACGGACAAGGCCCAACCGAGCCTTGTCCGCTTACTTTTTTGAGCGGGATAATTACAACATCGCTCCGCCGCCCCAAACCTGGGCCTGTGTGATTGCCAGGACAGTTTCCGTGGGAATACCGGCAATCTCGCTGCCGAAAATCTCCCGCAGGTTCCCGCCCGTCAGCATGGCGGCAAGCTGGGACTTCGCCGCGGCGGACGCAGCCAGCTCAGAAGCCTGGATGTGCCGCTGAATTTGCTTTTCCACCGCCAGCTTCATAAACTCGGCGTGGCGGGCCATACGCAAATCCCACCAGCTTTCTTCATTGTCAGAACCGCTCTTGGAATAGGTGATCTCGCCGCCCGCGCTGGAGGAACAGGCGTTGCAGATGTTCCCGTCCTCCCCGATGGCAACGGCCTGGGACATATCCCATGTACTGCCGGGCATGATGGCCTCGTTCCGCGCCACATCAAAGGCAAACCATGTGTCGATCTTCGCAAAAATCTCCTGGGCGTAGGCCGGGTCTTGCTCCATGCGCTCCTGCACCTTGGGATGGATGACTACGGCCTTGCTCCCAGGCGGGACGTTGCCCAGGGCGTGAATCTCTTTCGGAGCGGTAAACCTGCCGTCTATGGAACCGTAGAAGGGATTGGCCCCGGTGGGCTGCCAATTCTCCAGCGTTTCCTTTGCCTTGTCCCCATCCTGGTACAGCAGGTAGTGGGGATAGTCGTTTCGGGTGCGCCAATAACCGCTGCTGGCGTCAAAAACGTGGTAGTGGATGTTGGGATATTTCGCTTTCAGCATGGTTTCCAGAGAGGGGGCCTCCACCGCCTCCGTTCCCCCGGCCTGCACCTGTCCGCCAGACCGAACCGCCAAATCCATCATCAGGTTGGTGGGCATCGCCGCCATGCCTGCCAGACCGCTCAGGCCAGTGGTGAATGTGTCGGCCCTGCTTCTGCTGGCCTGTGCCGCCATATCCTTGAAGCTGCTGCCCTGCGTCCCGGTCTGCTTTGTTTCACGGGCCTTTGCAGGGGCGCTGTATGTCTGCGCCCCGTAACTCGGTTGAATCGTATTGCTCATGATATATCCTCCCTTAAAGCAGTCCCATCAAAAGTTCTGCGGCACTGACGGAACCGCCGTTCATGCGGAGCTTCATCAGCATCCGCCGCCGAGCTGCTGCCTCCTGCTGAAGCTCCATATATTTTTTGTGGTTTTCCATACGCTGTTCCCAAAAGCTGCCCTTGGACTTATCCTCAAACATGGTCGCTCCTTGATTGCCCATGTAGCCCGGATACCAACCCTCGGCATGACATTGCTCCTTTGTCTCACCAATATGGAAAACGCTATAACCGCCGCTAGTGGCAGCTACCCACGGATTTGATTGAGAGAATGCCTCCCTCAAATCGTTCAGCACCCACGCTTCATAGTCGGGATCGTTTTTCATCCGCTCAAAGGCCGCGTCGGAAATTTGGATAGAGATAGATTCCATTTGCCGGGTAGTCGAGAGGGGCATCTGTGAAATCTTCTCCCGAATCGTCTGCCGGTAAGTTTCCATGCTCATATCCGCCTTTTCGGATGGGGTGGGCGTGGGGTTGCTCTCGCCGGCCCGAAGCTGCGCGGCCATACTCAGAAAGTCACCGCCCTGGGGCGCTGACTGCCGGACTGCGCCGGTTTGTGATAAGTTTCCGGCCGGTCTGGTCAAATAGTTTATGTTGATTGTGTCGTTCAAAATATTTCACTCCTTCCTCGGCATCAGAGATTAAGTAAAAACATATTCGCTCCTGCCGGTAAAGAAATCTCCGGCGTGACAGTGGGGGCAGATACCATCCGCGTTTTCAGCAGATCACCAATATTGGAAAAGGACTTTTCCAGCGCCTCGGCCTGTGCGGTACGCTCCCACATCGCTCTGCGTTCCGCTGCCGCCGCAGCCTGCTCCTGATACTGCCGCTGCTGTTCCGCTTTTTTCTTGGCCTTTTCCGCATTAATCCTGTTTACCTCGGCCACACGCTCCGGGGAATCACCACAACCACCGATATAGGTCACACTTCCATCCTCATGGATTACCACGCCGCAAGGCTCATAGTTAAGGCCCTGGGCGGCGAACTGTGCTTTCAATCTTGGAGTAGCATTGAAAAAATCATCAATCTTCTGCTCGTAATACGCTGCCTTTTCCGGGTCATTTGCCATATCCTCTAAAATGTTGGGCGCAATCACAACGCTGTTGCCGTTCATGCGACCGCCCGCTTTTTGAAGGCTGGCTTGGTCTTTTCCGACGCTCTGAATCGTGATCTGTCCGTATTTGTTTTCCAGGTGTTTCTTGTAAGCATCAACATTTGATGTTTCGCCCTCGTTGGTGACTTCTGGCCTGCTGCTGATTTCCAGCACGTCAGCCGTGCCTCTGCTGGCCTTTGCCGCCATATCCAGAAAACTGGAAGTCCGCGCCGCCGTACTCCGAACGGTGCGGTTTTCGGGCAGAGGGCTATACATCCTGTTCAAATATCTGCAATCAATCATGCCGCTCATAAACTACTCCTTTCCTGCAATAGAACCGTTGCGAAAAATTCCCGTTGATTTGTTCTCAATTCCAACTCTCCCATATACTTCTCCGCCTCCCGGCGCACGTTGGCAAGGCCGATCCCGTGCATGGGGGCATCCTCCTGTTTCGTTGTGACAGGCAAGCCGTCCTGTCCGAATATCACCTCACCCGCGAAAGAGTTTTTGACCTCGATCAGAAAGAAACGTCCTTTTCTCTTTCCAGTCAGCACAATAAACCGCTCACCCTCACCCACCTTCTCGCAAGCATCCACCGCGTTTTGAAGAAGATTTTGAAGGATGATACCCACATCAAAGGCATCATAGGCCCCCGGATCGGGGTAATGGAACTCCGCCTGGAAACAGATGCCCAGGTCAAGGCTCCGCCGCCGTATCTCGTTGACAATCACATCCGTGACCGGGTTGCCCGTCTGGAGCGTTAGCTCAAAGCCGCTCATACTCTCGTCCATTTTGGCGATATAGTCCTCCAGACTGGCATATTCGCCGCTCTGCGCCAGCCCCTTGATGTTGGTCAGGTGGCCCCGCATTTCGTGTTTCAGTCCACGGATACGGGTGTAGAACTGTTCCGCCTCATGGATACGCGCCCGGATTGCCTGTGTCTGCTGGTACTCTGCATAAAGGGTGGCCTGTTCCTCCCGGAGCGCGGCCATACCTTGCTGAAAAGCGATGGTCAGCCAGGCCCCGGCGTAGAACAGCAGGGCCAGCACCGGGATCACCGCCAAAAACGCCGGGTGGCGCTCATAGAGCTGGAGCAAAACGCCGTCCTTGAACTCAATTAGCAACCGGGAAATCACCTGTCCGAACAGAATCCCCGCCGTTGGCACCAGGGAGAGATAGCACAGCTCCCGCCGATGGAGCGTCATGCTCTGCTTTCGCATTTGACGCTGAAGGGCATAGAGCATGACGGCCAGCATGGAGGCATGGGACAGCAGAAACAGCATGACCAGCAGGGCGGCGCGGAGAAAGACCGCCTCCGGCGGTTCCAGACGGTAGGGGACTGACCGCTCCACAATAAAATACAGACTTTGCACCATTAAGCCGCCGGAAATCCTGGCGTTGAAGTAGAGCAGCGTCAGGAGGAACACAGACGACTTTTCCAGACCGATCCACCTGGATACTGCCAACAGCATCACCATCAGGATCAGCCCAAAGGAGCCTTGGGGCAGCGCCGCCCGATTGCAGACCATCTCAAAAAGAATGTAGACGCAAAAAACAAGGAGCAGCCCGCGCCGCCGTTTGTCCTGCGGAACAAAAGGACGAAAAAAGCCGGTGAGCAGGACGGCGTAGGTCAATTCCGCCCCGGCGGAAAATGCCTGATTGAATATCCGAAACCCTGTCTCGCTCATAGCCCAGCCCCCCTTTTCACAAAGCGGAAGTAGGCTTTCACAAAGTCCGGGTACTTGTATTTGGAGATCAACAGCTTTTCCCCATTGGTCAGCGTCAGCTCCGTCTTGCTGTACCCCTCCACATAGGCGAGATTGACAAGATAACCCTTGTGGATGCGACAGAACTGATCGCCCAGCTCCGCTTCCAAGTCCCGGATTTTCGCGTAGCAAGAAAATTCCCCGTCTTTCAGACGCAGGACTACCTTGTGATTGCTGCTTTCGATGTAGTAAATGCTGTCCAGCGGTACGGTTCGGCTTGTGCCAGCAGATTGAAGCGTGAGCGCATGGGAAAGCTGCGGCTGAACACGGCCCGCCTCGATCTGTTTCACAGCGCGGGCAAAGACCTGGGCAAACTTTTCCTCGTCCACCGGCTTCAGCAGATATTGGAACGCCCCCACGTCAAAGGCATCGAACACATACCGCTCATAGCCGGTCACAAAGATAATGACCGGCTGGGCGGCAGAGCTACCCTCCCTGATCTGACGGGCCAGCGCCATGCCGTCCAATCCGGCAGCGTTCAGCTCAATGTCCAGAAAGAGCAGGTCAATTTCCCGGTGGTCTGCGAGGCAGTCACTGGCGGAGGCGTACTCCACAACCTCACAGGGGCAGTCCTGCGCCCGGATCAGGGACGTAAGGTAGGCGCGGGTGGGGGCTTCATCATCACAAATTGCTATTCTCATCATGGCGATATTCCTCTACCTGTTTATTCGTTCAAATGGCCGTCTGGGTAAGCCCGGTTGACGTGACTGGACGGTTTGATAGCGTAACTGGACAGCACAACTTGTCTCTGGCATTATATCATAAATCATTACGCCGTCCCAAACCTGGAACGGCGTAACGATAGGAAATTTCCAAAAAAGCGCAAAAAATAGAAGCCGCTCTGCGTTCTCGCAAAGCGACCTCTATTTGCTTTCGATAGCCCCGTCTAATGCTCCCTCAATGACCGGCAGATGTTCTTCTGGACACATCATCACCTTGCGGTTGATGCGCTGGCGTTGGTCGTGTTCCTCCCCTGCGGCAAGTTGGTTGAAATACTTTGCGGCGGGAAGATTGAAAATTTGAATGAGCTGTATTATGACTGGCAGCGCCGGTATGATGTGGTTATTCTCAATGTCGATAAGATAGACCGTTGAGATACCTGCCATTTCAGCGGCCTTTTGCCTGGACAGCCGCCGCTTTTTTCTCGCCGCCTTGACATCCTCCCCAAAGGGTTCAAAACCGGGACAATCCTGAATGTTAGTCATATTGTATCACCCATCTATATTGTATACTTTACTTTTTGGATTGAAAATAAAGTATATAGAACAGGTTTTAATCTTTATTGTTTGCATTTTGCCGCTTGTTTTATTCAGGCGGGAGGCTTAAAATACAAAAGCAGAAGATACACTATGAGCTGCATGATTGCGAAACAGGCAAAATTGTGTAAAAAATGAAATCTTCACATTAGATACAAATTTCTATGTTACAATACTTTGTATAGGAGGTGCGCCATGAGCAAAATCTTAATTGTTGAGGACGATTTATCCATACAGGCATTACTGCATGACTTTATTGAGGAAGCAGGCCACAGCATCGTATTAGCCTCTGATGGTGTGGAAGCACTTGCGAAGTATGCCGAGCAACCCTTTGATTTGATACTGCTTGACATCATGCTTCCCAAAATTGATGGGTATAGTGTTTGTGAGTGCATCCGGCAAAAATCTGATGTTCCTATTATCATGCTGACCGCATTGGACAGCGAGGAAAATCAGATCAAAGGACTGGATTTACAAGCCGACGACTATATTACAAAGCCGTTCTCCATGCCTGTCCTGTTGCGGAAAATCGCCGCCGTCCTGCGCCGATCTGCAAAACAGTCAGACGAACCGCAGACAATCACATATAAAGACCTCACTTTGGATTTAGAGGGGTACAGAGTATATACAAAACAAGAAAATATTGACCTCACACCCCGCGAGTTTGAAATCCTGCGGGAGTTGATAACGCACCAGGGCAGGATTTTGACACGGCAAAATCTCTTGCAAACTCTTTGGAAATATGAGTTTTTCGGAGAAGAACGGATTATTGATACACATATCAAGAACCTGCGGAAAAAGATCGGTGCTACTGACTACATAGAAACAATTAGAGGGGTGCGATATAGAATTGATAAGGACAATTAAAAGCCGGTTATCTGTTAAAGTCTTTTTTCTGACATTGTTATTGATAGCGGTATGCTGTTTTACAACATATAGTTTCATTTTGCAGGCGGCCCCCAAAAACTATCAATACGACATAGAAGATGCCGGGATAGAGCTTAGCTTTTTGTCAAATGACTTATCACGAGTTGAAAAAGAAAATGCTTATATTTGGCTTGAAAATACGTCTGAATTGATGGGCGAACTATTTGACAATGAATTTGAACTGCACTTCTTTCAACCTGACGGACAGGAAGTAAGTTTACATGATATTAACCAGCTTGTCGGTGGGCAAATTACGGATTTTGACAAAGTTGAAAAAAGTAAGACTTACACCACTTCATTTTCCGACAGCGATTTGCTCTATACCCTATTGCTGACAAGAAATGACGCAACACATACACAGACGGAGGAAGCTATACAAAGAACGCTTCCGGTGCTTTGCCTTATCGTCTTGTTAGGTTCTATCGTTTCAGCTTTTTTCTATTCGTGGTATATGACTGCGCCCATTAAAAAAGTAAGTAGACTTTCAAAACAAATGGCAGATATGGATTTCAGCGGCTTTTGTTCTTCAGGACGTACTGATGAAATAGGCGTGTTATCTGGCAGTCTGAATACACTCTCCCGAAAGTTGGAAACAGCTCTTTCGGAATTACGGGAAGCAAACCAAAAACTGCAAGCAGATATTGATATGGAAAGGCAGCTTGAACGTCAGCGGGTAGAATTTTTTTCTGCTGCTTCCCACGAATTAAAAACGCCAATCACCATTATCAAGGGGCAGCTTCAAGGTATGCTTTATCAAGTGGGACGCTATAAGGACAGGGAAACCTACCTTGCACAATCTTTGGAGGTTACGGATAACCTGGAGAAAATGGTGCAGGAACTTTGGCTCATCGGTAGAATGAGTGGGTGGTAAAAACTGAACAAGCCCTTGGCAGCACAGTGGAAACGACTATGATTAAGTTGCGAAACAAAAATCAAGGAAGAAGGCC
>CAJTGJ010000080.1 GCA_910575695.1 Oscillospiraceae bacterium
ATGGCTGCCTCCGATTGACCTGGTATACTTCGTGGCGAGATTTGGCCCCTTTTGTGGCGAGGATTGGTATCCTTTCAATGGCGAAAATTGGTATACTTTATCTTACCATTTACACACGGCCAAAAACAACGTGGAGCGGATTTTGGGCCTGATGGAGAAAGAGAAAAATCGTGACCGCCAGCAGGGGGCGCGGTGATGATTTCTTCTCTCCCTGCGGGTAACAGCAGACGCCGAAGGCGGCTTAAAAGGACCGGCGCAAATGCGCCGGTCCTTACGGGGGCTTGGGGGCGTCAGCCACCAACAAGCTGGGGCCGGTATATACCGGGCCATTGCTTGCCACTACCACTACGATCAATTTTACACTAACTTTACAATACTTGTCTTTTGACTTTTACACAGCGGCAGTATTCTTTTCTCGTACCCCAAAAGTTGAAAGGAGAGAATTTGAACATGAAAAAATTTGCAAGTCTTATGCTGGTTGCTGTGCTAGCCCTGTCGGTTATGGCGGGATGTTCACAGAAAACGTCCGGCACCGTCACCACCGACGGTTCCACCTCTATGGAGAAGGTGATCGGTGCGTTGGGTGAGGCGTTTGAGGCGCAGAACGACCGTGTGACCTTCACCTACAACCCCACCGGCTCCGGCTCCGGCATCCAGGCGGTTTTGGAAGGGCGCTGCGACATCGGCCTCAGCAGCCGCGATCTGAAAGTGGAGGAATCCGCCCAGGGGCTGACCGGGACGGTGCTGGCCTATGACGGTATCGCGGTGATCGTGAATCCCGACAATCCTGTATCCGAACTTGATGTAGATACCATCGCCAGAATCTACACCGGCGAGATCACCAACTGGAAGGACATCGGCGGACAGGATGCGGAGATCGTTCTCATTGGCCGGGAAGCGGGCAGCGGAACCAGGGACGGCTTTGAATCCATCACCGGCACAGCAGACAACTGCCAGTACCGCCAGGAGCTGACCTCCACCGGCGATGTGATTACCGCCGTGTCCCAGAACCCGGATGCCATCGGCTACGCCTCCCTCGCCTCCGTCAAGGACACCGTGCGGGCCGTCACAGTAGGCGGCGTAGCACCCACAGAGGATGCGGTGAAGGACGGCAGCTATGTCATTCAGCGGCCCTTTGTCCTGGTCACCAAGACGGACACGCCCCTTTCGGAGCAAGCGCAAAAGTTCTTCGACTTCGCAACCTCCCCTGATGCGGCGGAGCTGATCTCTGGCGCGGGCGCTGTGGCGGCAAATTGACTATGCGCAGTAAAAAGCAACTGCTGGAAACCGCAGTCCACGGGATATTTCTGATGCTGGGATTGGTTACGGTAGGCTGTGTCTTGCTGATTACCGTATATTTGGTGGTCTCCGGCATCCCTGCCATCCGGCAGATCGGGCTTGTGCCCTTTCTACTGGGTGACACCTGGGAATCTACCGCCGCACAGCCCTCATACGGCATCCTCCCGTTCATTCTCACCAGCATTTACGGCACAGCGGGCGCTATCCTGTTCGGTGTCCCGGTAGGATTTTTCGCGGCGGTTTATCTGGCGAAGCTGGCTCCAACCCAAGTAAAATCCATCGTTGAGGCCGCTGTCAGCCTCCTGGCGGGCATTCCATCTGTGGTCTACGGTCTGGTGGGGATGCTGGTGCTTGTGCCGGGTACCCGGGCGCTGTTCCATGTGCCGGACGGGGCCAGCCTGCTGGCGGCAATCATCGTCCTGTCGGTCATGATTCTGCCCTCCATCATCAAAGTATCCATTACCGCGCTGGAGGCAGTACCGAAAGAGTACGAGGACGCATCCCTGGCCCTCGGCGCGACCTCGATAGAAACCTATTTTCGGGTATCCGTCCCTGCGGCGCGAAGCGGCATCGCGGCGGCGGTGGTGCTGGGAGTAGGCCGGGCCATCGGGGAGGCTATGGCGGTGATGATGGTATCCGGCAACGCGGCAAATATGCCCTCACTGTTTGAAAGCGTCCGATTTCTTACCACGGCGGTATCCAGCGAAATGTCCTATTCCAGCGGCCTACAGAGGCAGGCGCTGTTCTCCATCGCCCTGGTGCTGTTTCTGTTCATCATGCTGATCAACGCCGTGTTGAATTTCTTCCTCAAGGGGCAAAAGGAGGGCTGATTATGCTGGACAGACCAATCTCCCCATCCCGGAGGGCCTATATCGGTGTAATGGGGCTGCTGTGCGCCCTGTCGGTGCTGCTGGTGTGCGCTCTGGCGTTGTTCCTCATAGGCTATGTGCTGGCTGCGGGCCTCCCCAACCTGTCCTGGGAGCTGCTGACCACCAAACCCAGCTACCTGTCGGACACCATCGGTATCCTGCCGGACATTTTGAACACCATCTACATCATCCTTGCCGCCCTGCTGATCGTCCTGCCTTTGGGGGCAGGGGCGGCGGTCTATCTGACCGAGTACGCCGCAAATAAGCGTCTGGTGTCTGTCATCGAGTACGCGGCGGAAACCCTCTCCGGCATCCCGTCCATCATCTACGGCCTTGTGGGGATGCTGGTGTTTACCGGCGTGTTGGGAACCTCTCTGCTGGCGGGTGCGCTGACGCTGGTTATCATGAACCTGCCCACCATCATGCGAACGACCCAGGAGAGCCTGAGAACTGTGCCCCAGAGCTACCGCGAGGGAGCCTTTGGCCTGGGGGCCGGAAAGTGGCGGGTCATCCGCACGGTGGTGCTGCCCGGATGTGCGGGCGGCATCATCACCGGCTGCATCCTGTCGGTGGGGCGTATTTTGGGTGAATCGGCGGCGCTGCTGTTTACGACGGGCTTTGCCCATGCGCTGAACGGCTTTATTACCGGCCTGACCAGTCCGGGGGCCACCCTCACCGTGGCGCTGTACGTCTACGCAAAAGAGCAGGGAGAATTTGGCGTGGCATTTGCCATCGCCGCGATCCTGATGCTCCTGACGCTGGCGGTCAACCTGACTGCCGCCCTGGTGGGCCGCTGCTTCAAGAAAAGGAGGGCGTTATGAATCACGCGATCACCGCAAAAAATCTATGCCTGTGGTATGGCAGTACCCAGGCGTTGAAAAATATCAATATCCAAATCCCAGAAAAAAACATCACCGCCCTGATCGGCCCTTCCGGCTGCGGAAAGTCAACCTTTCTGAAAACGCTGAACCGCATGAACGACCTGATTCCCGGCGTGAAGATCACCGGAGAGGTGCGGTATCTGGATACGGACATTTTCGCTCCCGGCCTGGATGTGAACGCTCTGCGTAAGGAAATCGGCATGGTGTTCCAGAAGCCCAACCCCTTCCCCATGAGCATCTATGATAACATCGCCTACGGCCCCCGCACCCACGGCGTCAAAAACAAAGCCAAGCTGGATGAACTTGTGGAGCAGTCCCTCCGGGGGGCGGCCATTTGGGACGAGGTGAAAGACCGGCTGAAAAAGAACGCCCTGGGCCTGTCCGGGGGCCAGCAGCAGCGGCTTTGCATCGCCCGCGCCTTGGCCGTGGAGCCCAAGGTGCTGCTGATGGACGAACCCACCAGCGCCCTGGACCCCATTTCCACCTCAAAAATTGAGGAGCTTGCAATGGGGCTGAAAGAGCGGTACACTATTGTTATCGTGACCCACAATATGCAGCAGGCGGTGCGTATTTCCGACCGCACAGCGTTCTTCCTGCTGGGGGAGCTGATCGAGTATGACGAAACGGAAAAGCTGTTTTCTCAGCCGGAATGCAGGAAAACAGAGGACTATATTACCGGGAGGTTTGGGTAAGTGAGAAGTAAGTTTGATGAACAGCTTGCCCTTTTGAATACGGAACTCATCCAGATGGGGGCGCTGTGCGAGGAGGCCATCTCAAAGGCGGCGAAGGCGTTGGAGAACGGTGACCGCACACTGGCGGAACAGGTCAAGCCGTTGGAGGGCGAGATTGACCAGATGGAGCGGGACATTGAAACGCTGTGCCTGAAACTGCTGCTCCAGCAGCAGCCGGTGGCCCGGGACCTGCGGCAGATCTCCGCCGCCATGAAGATCATCACGGATATGGAGCGCATCGGAGATCAGGCTGCCGACATCGCGGAGATCATTCTGGCAATGCTGGCCCAGGGGTATGTGCCGGAGGATGTGGGCCATATCCGGGAAATGGCGGCGGAGGTCATCAAGATGGTCACGGAAAGCGTGGATTCCTACGTCCAGAAAGATACTGTCCGCGCCAAGCTGGTGATTGCCCATGATGACATTGTGGATCAATGCTTTGACCGGGTAAAACAGGTGCTGATCGGGAACATCGCGGCAAACCCCGACTGCGGCGAACACGCTCTTGATTTGCTGATGATCGACAAATATCTGGAGCGTATTGGAGATCATGCGGTCAATATCGCGGAATGGGTGATTTTTGCCGTGACCGGGGAACACAAAGGAGAAGCGCTATGATTTGGTGTGTAGAGGACGATGCCAGCATTCGGGATATTGAGCTTTACACCCTGCGCTCCACCGGCTTTGAGGCCAGGGGCTTTGAGGACGGCGGAGCGTTCCTGGCGGCGCTGGAAACAGAGCGGCCGGAGCTTGTCATTCTGGATGTCATGCTGCCGGGAATGGACGGCGTGGAGTTGCTGCGGCGGATGAAGGCGACGGTACATCTTGCGGATATTCCCGTCATCATGGCCACCGCCAAGGGCGCGGAATACGATAAAATCCAAAGCCTGGATCTGGGCGCGGACGATTACCTGGTGAAACCCTTCGGTATGATGGAAATGGTGTCGCGGGTAAAAGCCGTCCTGCGCCGCTGCCAGCCAGCATCTCCGGCAAAGCAGTTGACAGCCGGTGGTCTGACGATGGATCTGGAAGAACGGACAGTTACCGCAGACGGAGCGCGTATTTTGCTCACCTACAAAGAATTTGAACTGCTTCGCCTGTTCCTCTCCCGCCCCGGCGTTGCGTTCACCAGGGAACAGCTTTTATCCGACATTTGGGGCGTGGATTACACCGGGGAAACCCGGACGGTTGATATGCACATCAAGACGCTCCGGCAGAAGCTGGGAGACTATGGCGGGATGATCGAAACGGTGCGGCATATCGGCTACCGGCTGGAGGCAAAGGCATGACAAAGAAAATCTTCCGTTCTATCCTGCTGGCGGCGGTTTCCGTTCTCCTGGCAAGCCTGGTGATTATCATGGGCTGTCTGTATGACTATTACAGAAACGTCCAAGAGAAACAGCTGCGGGATGAACTTCGTTTGGCCTCTTATGGGGTGGAAGCAGGTGGAAGCGGCTATTTGGAGCAGTTGGCCTCTCCCTATCGGTTTGCGTCCGTAGCGGACTGCCGCCTGACCTGGATCGCTGCTGACGGCAAGGTGTTGTTCGATACCCATGTCCCGGCGGCGGAGATGGAAAACCACGCAGATCGGGCGGAGGTTCGGGAAGCCATGGCCGAAGGTGAAAGCGGCGGGGTTCGCTATTCCGAGACATTGACCGAGCGGACGCTGTACTATGCACAGCGGCTGACGGATGGAACCATCCTGCGCATTTCCATCAGCCAGCTGACGGTGTTTGCTCTGGCGATGGGGATGCTTCAGCCGATTTTGCTGACTGCAATCATAGCGGCCATTCTCTCCGCTCTGCTGGCCCATCGGATGGCGAAAAGCATCGTTGCGCCGCTGAACCGTCTGGACTTGGACAGGCCATTGGAAAACGACGCCTATGAGGAATTATCTCCTCTCCTGGGACGTATCCACCAGCAATACCGGCAGATCGAGGCGCAACTCCGGGAGTTGAGAAGAAAAACCGAAGAATTTGAACAGATCACAGAAAACATGAGCGAGGGGCTTGTCCTTCTGGACAGAAAAGGTGTGATTTTAAGCATCAACCCCGCTGCGAGGACGATCTTCCATGCAAGCAGCGCCTGCGTTGGGCAGGACTTCCTTGTGGTAGACCGTGACCATGAGATCAACCTCGCCATTCAGACCGCGCTGGAAGGGGGGCACAGCGAAGTCCGCGCGATGCGAAACGACCGGGAGGTTCAATTTGACATTAGCCGGATCACGGCGGACGGTGCTGCGGCAGGAACGGTGTTGCTGGCCTTTGACGTGACAGAACAGGCCGCCGCGGAGCGCAGCCGCCGGGAGTTTACCGCCAACGTGTCCCACGAATTGAAAACCCCCCTGCAATCCATCATGGGCAGCGCCGAGCTGTTAGAGAACGGCCTTGTCAAGCAGGAGGATGTTCCACAGTTTGTCGGCGTTATCCGCACAGAGGCGGCACGGCTGGTAACGTTGGTGGAGGACATTATTCACTTGTCGCAGTTGGACGAGGGGATCGCACCGGCAAAGGAACAGGTAAACCTTCTGGAGCTGGCTCGCAGCGCGGCTTCCGCTCTGCGGGAGCAGGCGGAGAAACGACATATTTCCCTATCTGTGACTGGCGAAAGCGCCAAGATAAGCGGAGTGCGGGGCTTCTTGTATGAAATGCTCTATAATCTGATTGATAATGCCATCAAATACAATATAGACGGCGGAAAGGTAGAGGTTGCTGTTTCAGCAGGCGATACCGCCATAACTGTTTCCGTAAAAGATACTGGGATTGGAATTCCACCGGAGTATCAGGCCAGAGTGTTTGAGCGGTTTTTCCGGGTGGACAAAAGCCGCTCCAAGGCCTCCGGCGGCACCGGTTTGGGGCTGTCGATTGTCAAGCATATTGCGCAGTATCATCACGCGGAAATCAGACTGCAAAGCGGAATTGGAAGAAGCGGAACCAATATTGAAGTCTTATTTGGCTTGAGGAAAATGAGAGATTCTTGAAACTTGCCCTTGACAAAAGCTCTCTGAGGATAACGTGAGCCAGAAAATCAGCGACGCCCGGTTTGCGAAAATGTCCCAGCGGTACGAGCAGGAGCAGGGGGAGAACGCCAAGCGGATCAAGGCGCTGCGGCTGGAGCTGAAAAAGAGCGAGGGCCAGCGGATGGACGTTGACACGTTTCTTGAAACGGTCCGGCGGTACACCAACGCCACCGAGATTACCCAGCGCATGGTGGCGGAGCTGATTGACCATATCGACGTGTACCATGCGGAAAAGCAGGACGGCGTTACCACCCAGCACATCACCATCTATTATAACTGTATCGGCACTTTCTCTGTCCCGGACCGCCGGAAAATCCCGGCTGAGGAGATCACCATGGGGACGAGAAAGGGAGTAGCCGTCAGCTACTCCCCGGAGCGGATTGCCGTATAGGATTTTGAGCAAACATAATGCGGAGTGTCCCACAAGGATACTCAAATCCTATAAGGACACTCCGCATGGCAAAGGTGGCAAAACTTGATACAAATGCACACCCTTGCCGCAAAGGGGGTGCATTTTTCTGACTTTGGGAGCCGAAATAGAGGGGGTGTGCAGGAAGGCCAAAGGGGGTGCAAAGCCAGTCAGAGGGTGTGCAAATGCAAATCAGTATGGTAACTTCGACCTATCACTGTACTGATTGTGTGCTTGTCCTTGCAACACTAATGTAGTAGAATGGAAAAGAACATGAAAACGGAGGTGCGTTATGGCAGAGTTTGACGTTCGACGCATTATAGAGGCGAGTCTCGCTAAAAAATGGGGCGTAGATACATATACCCACCTTATGCGTGAAATCTCGCGTGGAATTGATGTCTCTAAGGATGCCGAATTCCAGCATAAATTCACCGGCTTTTATAGGCTTCGCCGAAATGAAACATGGCGCTTTGAGTTTTATAATCTTTTCGAGCAGATGCGTAAATCGGGCAACGCTACATTTCTCGAAATCGTCACCGCCCTTAAGGAACGGACAGGACAGGTGGAAACATCATTTTCCAGTAAAATGCTCAACACACTTAAGCCGGAAATGCCTATCTGGGATAAAAATGTGTGTCAATTTTTCGACCTAAGCAATCCCTATGGTAACCTTGAGAAATCAATGGCATATTATGGTCATCTGCTGGAGAAGTTCCATGCTTTCTCCGAAAGCCCCGATGGACAGAAATGTGTTGATGAATTTGATCTTCTCATGCCCTCTTACTCTGATATAAGCCGTACAAAGAAACTCGATTTCTTTGTTTGGGCTGCTGCGGATATCAATGGATGAAGGCAAACAGTATGTAAAAGGAAACCCCCGCCAGTCAGGGCCAGCGGGGTGTGTACCTATATTCAGTTACCCCTCAATCTCGGTGCCGCTCTGAAAAGTGAACACCAGCCGCCCATCGTGGAAGGACGTGGCCATGTCCACTACTGCCAGCCAGAGTCCCTCGTTAAATTCGGTCAATTCGCAGTCTCTCTCCGAGAGGGCGAACATGAAACTGCCGATGTTTTCGGCCTCCGTCAGCCGCTGGTCTTTCTTCAGCTGGAGTGCATCCAGCTTGGCCTTCGCCGCACCGTAGCGGGCAACATAGCCATTATAGCGGTCGGTGTACTCTTCCTGGCTTTGGGCATTCCGAGCGTTCTCCTGGATGCACCGCTGTGTCAGTTCCGTCACCACCTCGATTTCCTGCCGCAGTTCTTCCAACTCGACATCGATGGCGGAGCAGTCGGTAAGGTGGCTCTGCATAATACGACAATCTTCCAGCAGAGTGTTCCTACCGTTGAGCAGTTTGTTGAAGGCAACCAGGAACCGGGCCTTGATGTCCTCCTCCAGCAGATGGGACGTCCGGCACTTTTCCTCGCTTTTGAACTTTCTATTGCACTGCCAGACGATACGGCGGTACTTGCTGTTGGAGTGCCAGACCTTGGAGCCGTAAAAGCTGCCGCAGTCACCGCAGACAATGCGGGAGGCGAAGATACTGTTTCCGCTGTAGCGGTGGCCCAGCCCCTTCCGGCGCACGAACTCGGCCTGCACTTTGTCAAACTCCTCCGGGTCAATGATGGGCTGGTGGCTCTGCTCGATGTAATATTGCGGAACCTCGCCCTCGTTGACCTTCATCTTTTTGTCCAGGAAGTCGATGGTGAATTTCTTTTGAAGGAGCGCCGCCCCTTTGTATTTTTCATTTGTGAGGATGGAGGCCACCGTGGTCGTTCCCCACTTCGACTTTCCTGCGGGGGTGGGGATGCCGTCAGCGGTCAGGGCCTTGGCGATGAGGTAGGGCGTTTTCCCAGCCATGAAAAGGGCAAAGATGCAGCGGACGATTTTCGCTTCCTCCTCGACTACGACCGGAATATCGTCTGGCCCCTTTTCATAGCCGAGGAACTGCTTGTAGGGAAGGCTGACCTTTCCGTCCGCAAACCGCTTGCGCTGGCCCCAGGTGACATTCTCCGAAATGGAGCGGCTCTCCTCCTGGGCCAGCGAGGACATGATGGTCAGCAGCAATTCTCCTTTTGAATCAAAAGTCCAGATGTTTTCTTTCTCGAAATAAACCTCGATGTGGTTTTCCTTCAGCTTGCGGATGGTGGAAAGGCTGTCCACCGTATTCCGGGCAAAGCGGCTCACCGACTTGGTGACGATGAGGTCAATCTTCCCGGCGAGGGCATCGGAAATCATCTGGTTGAATCCATCCCGGTGGCGGGTGTTGGTCGCCGAAATGCCCTCGTCTGTGTAAACCGCCACAAATTCCCACTCCGGGTTGTTCTGGATGCACCGGGTATAATAGTCAACCTGTGCCTCGTAGCTGGTGAACTGCTCATCGCTGTCAGTGGAGACGCGGGCGTACCCCGCCACCCGGCGTTTTCCTGCCGCCACCATAGGGGCTTGGCTGTGGAGGTTGATGGTGGCCGGAATGACTGTTACTGCTCTTGCTGCTGGCATGATCTCATCGCCTGTCCTTTCTTCGCAAATTCTCTGGCGGCGGCTTTCATCTCCGGGGTCCAGCTTTCCGCCCTGGAACGGTCTGCCCACCGTTTAACGGTTTGAGTGCCGTCCTTGAACAGAAATACCAGAGTGTTGTTCCCCTCGGCCCTAATAGCCGTTATTTTATCGTGGAGTGCCTTTGCGTCAAAGGCGTCCAGCCCCAGCACCTCCGCCGCGGCTTTTTCAAGCGTCCCCTCTGGTATCTGCTTAGATGGTGTCGTCAATAAAGGTGTGTTATAATAGTCCCCAAAAGAAGCGGGGGGCAGAAAAATGGCAAGAGAACAGCATCGACATGATATAAGCGACAGAGCTTGGGAGAAAATCAGACC
>CAJTGJ010000081.1 GCA_910575695.1 Oscillospiraceae bacterium
AAATATCCCTTCCCGGAGCAGCTGATGATCTATACCCAGCGGCCCGAAGCCACCGCCTGCGCGGAGTGGGACTTCTGGAATCAGCGGATGCGCCGCCACATCCGGCGCGGCTCCAGGGGCATCGCGCTCCTTGACAACAGCCGGGGCAAGCCCACCCTGCGCTATGTATTCGACGTTGCCGACACAGACCGGAAGGATGAAAAGGCGCTGAATCCTAACCTCTGGCAGTACCGGGAGGAACACCAGGACGCGGTGACGGCGGCGCTGGAGGACCGCTTTGAGGTCTCCGGCGCGAACGGCCTTCTGGACCAGCTGGAGCAGATCGCCGTACAGCTGGCGGAAGAATACTGGACCGACCATCAGTACGACATCCTCCATATCGTTGACGGCTCCTTTCTGGAGGAGTATGATGAACTCAACGTCGAAGTGGCGTTCCGAAGCGCCGCTGCCGTCAGCATCACCTATGCCTTAATGTCCCGCTGTGGTTTGGAACCGGAAAACTACTTCCAACACGAAAATTTTCTGAGTATTTTCGATTTCAACACCAGGGACGCCGTGACCGCCCTGGGCATGGCGGTCAGCCAGTCCAGCGAACAAGTGCTGCGGCAGATCGAAAGGGCCGTCAAACAGTATGAGCGCACGAAAGGCGCGGAAAGGAGTGCGGAGCATGGAGAACAAACTGACCTACACCCAAATGGGGGATTACCTGTTTCCGAACGTGGCCCTGCCGGAGCAGCCGGACCGGGACCTGGGCAAGTACGGGAGGATGCGCCTGCGGTACTTGAAGGAACACCACCCGGTCCTGTGGGGGACCATGACAATGGACGGGACCGTGTTCAGCCACTGTCTGGAGATCGAGGACACGGCCAACAGCCGTCTGGAGAGCCTGATGCCCCAGCTGGCGAAGGCGGCGGGGGCCACGGAACAGCTGAAGGCCAGCGACCAAATGGCGTGGGTGGGCCTGATGAACAGCTGCAAGGTCCAGGCGGAGGAAATTATCATGTCGGAGCTGATTTACAGCTGAGTTTCATGCCCCCGGTCATCCCCTCCCAGCGGGAGCAGATGGAGACCATCCAGGAAGCAGAGAGCGCGGACGCGCCCTCTGCTTTTTCTGTTCCCCAGGCGGAGGAGACCCCGGCGGGACCCGCGCCTATGCCTGCCAGCATGAGTTTCCGGGAGGGCTATGAAGTTGTGAAAAAGGCCCACCCCGGCGACATCGTGCTGTACCAGCTGGGGGACTTCTATGAGATGTTCGGGCCGGATGCGCGGGTGGCCTCCCATGAGCTGAACCTGATGCTCACCCAACGCAATTTGCCCGATTTGGGCCGCGTGGCCATGTGCGGCATCCCCGGCCATAAGCTGGACGAGTATGTGCAGAAGCTCCGGGACCGCCATGATGTGACAGTCTCCAGCATCGGCCCGGACGGGAAGCGGCGCACCGTCTCCTATCTCTCCGTGGAGCATGAAGCCAGGAACGCCCGCGAAGCGGAAGCCGCCGCCCCGGAGGAATCCGCACCCGTCCATGTACCGGGGGCTTCGCCTCTCATTCCCCCTACCCCTCCCCCAGCGCGGGAGGCCACCCACGGGGAGATCGACGCCGCCCTGCAAGCCTGGAATGGGGACGCGGACAGCAAGAGGGCCGTTGCCAGCTATATGAAGGACCACGCCCGCGATAAGGACACCGCCGCGTGGCTCCGCGCAGAGTACGGCGGAGAGCTGCCCGCTTTCCCCGTCAAGCTCCCTGACACGGGGCAGTACCAGCACCTCCCCTGGCCCAAGGTACAGCGTCGGATTGCACAGCTGGTACAAAGGGATATGTTCCTCTCCTATGCGGAACGCACCCCTGTCCCGGAACAGGAACCCGCGCCCACGCCATCCCCCGCGCCCACTGTCCGGGAAATCTACGAGAAGTACCAGCCCATTCTCAAAGAATTTGTGCTTTCTGACGGACCGTATCAAAACGCCTGCCAAAATTCCGACCGGGACACCGCTGTGATAGAGGGACACGCGGCGGTGACACGGGCGGCGGAGGCCATTCGGGACACGGATTTTATGCGGCTGTACTTTGATATGTCCGGTTTCCGCAACCGCCTCCATCGGGAGATCATTGACGAGACCTACCCCGTCCTCTCCCAGCCCCAGCAGGAGGCGGAGGTCCCCGACCTGTCCGGCCATCCTGTCACCCGCGAGGGGGATGCCGTCCCGGAGTTCACCGGCGCGGCGGACCTTCCGCCCCATGATCCGTTTGCCCCGGCCTACCGTCCAGGCGATATAGTTTATCTGAATAACACCGCATTTGAGATCACAGGTATTGGCCTTCTTGATGTGGAACTGCGGGACCCCGCCCTGCCGATACCGCTGTTTCGCGCCGAGAGCAAAGAAAACTTTGAGCGCCTGCTGCATCTGGACCACCGGAACAGTCACATTACCTGTTATCTCGCTGCCGATCTGCACCGCGTCAATGACGATTTCCGGGAAGTGCTGACAAAGCATCTGCTGACAGACCGGGACAAGGGGTACATTTCCCAATGGCTACGCTCCGGTGAAAACAACCGGGGAATCTCTATGCGGCTATCCGAAACCTTTGCCAGCCGCGCCGAGACGGTGACGCTGGAGACTGGGGACATCGCGGACTACTTTACTTCTACCATCAGCATGGAAGTGGAAATCCAGGACAAATTTGGAACAAAGCTGGCCCAATCCTGGGAGGCCGTTGCCCCTATCCTCCGCGCCCTCTGGCTGCAAGAGCTGGACGGCTTTTCCCATGCGCCGGTCCAGCGGGAGCTGGTGAATCTGGAGGGAAAGCTGTCCTATCAGGTGGGGGACAAGGTGGCCTTCGCCTATGGGGACCACGATGTAAACGGCACAATCGAACATATAGGGGACCTGGGTATTCGCATCCACACCGGCCCTTACGCCTGGAGCCATCAGCTGGTGGAGAGGGATTTCTTTGAGGACGCGGTACGCCACGACGAGCGCAACGCCGGTCTGTTCTCCCCGGAGGTCCCCCAGCAGGAGGCCCCGGAGACCACCACCAAGCCAGAGACTGCGCCGGGGACCGCCACCCTCTATCCCGGCGCTAAGAACGGCCTGCCCTATGATATCATCGTGGAAACCCTGCATGTGGACGAACCGGAACAGGCCCAGCCGGAGGCCACCCCCGCTGCGGAAAATTTCCGCATCACCGACGACAATTTAGGCGTGGGCAGTCTGCGGGAGAAGTTCCGCAGGAACATGGACGCGATCAACACCCTCCAGGCCATTGAACTGGAGGGCCGCACCGCTACCCCTGCCGAGCAGGAGATTCTGTCCCGGTATGTGGGCTGGGGCGGTCTGCCCCAGGCTTTTGACGAAAACAACGGGGAATGGACCAACGAATTTCTGGAGCTGAAGGCGGCGCTCACCCCGGAGGAATACGCTTCCGCCCGAACATCCACCTTGAACGCCCATTACAGCAGACCGGCTATCGTCAGGGCCATCTATGAAGCAGTCGGGAATATGGGCTTCAAGACCGGCAACATCCTGGAACCCTCCTGCGGTGTGGGAAACTTTTTCGGGATGCTGCCGGAGAGCATGGCGGCATCCAGGCTCTACGGCGTGGAGCTGGACAGCGTTTCGGGCCGGATCGCCCAGCAGCTTTACCCAAAAGCCAGCATCACCATCCGGGGCTTTGAGAAAACCGGCTTCCCGGACGGCTTCTTTGACCTCGCCATCGGCAACGTCCCGTTTGGAAATTACTCCCTGGCGGACCGGCGCTATGACAAAGAGCATCTTCTCATTCACGACTATTTCTTTGCCAAAACCATAGATAAGGTCCGGGCGGGCGGCGTGATCGCCTTTGTCACCTCCAACGGCATCAGCGGCGGAACCATGGACAAGAAGGACCGCCGCGCAAGAGAGTACATCGCCCGCCGCTGTGACCTCCTGGGCGCTGTCCGCCTGCCCTCCAACGCCTCCCTCGCCAACGCGGGAACGGAGGCGGGCATGGACATTGTGTTCCTCCAGAAGCGGGATATGCCCCGGTCCCTTGACGAACCCCTGCCGGAGTGGACGGAAGTAGACACAGTGGGGGAACACACCTACACCGGCGGCGACGGGCGGGAGAAGCGGGGCTTCGTAACTATGAACCGCTACTTCCAGGCCCACCCGGAAATGGTCCTGGGCAATCTGGAGATCACCTCCGGTCCTTTCGGCCCCCAGCTGGAGTGCAAAGCCATCCCCGGCGCGGACCTCGCTCAGCAGCTCCGTGAAGCGGTTTCCTACATCCACGGCGAATACCGGGAGGCCGCGCCCCCGGAGCTGGACGAGAACATTGGGGAAATGGAGATCACCTCCATCCCTGCGGACCCGGATGTGAAAAATTACTCCTATGCCATTGTGGACGGCGAGGTTTACTACCGGGAGAACTCCGTCATGGTAAAACCCAATCTGACCGCAACGGCCAAGGAGCGCGTCACGGCCATGATCGGCCTGCGGGACTGCGTGCGGGAGCTGATCGACCTCCAGATGGACGAGTTTACAACGGAGAACTTCATTCGGGAGAAGTAGGGAGAGCTGGACCGGCTCTACGACGCTTTCTCCGCGAAATTCGGCCTTATCAACGACCGGGCCAACCGTCTGGCCTTTGACCGGGATTCCTCCTACTATCTGCTCTGCTCTCTGGAGGTGCTGGACGACGACGGGCGGCTGGAGCGGAAAGCGGATATGTTCACCAAGCGGACCATCAAGCAGAATACCCGCGTCACCAGCGTGGACACGGCGATGGACGCGCTGGCGGTCTCCATTGGGGAACGGGCCAGGGTGGATATGCCCTTTATGGCCCAGCTTACCGGGAAATCGGAGGCCGAGCTGGAACAGGAGCTTTCCGGCGTGATTTTCCGGGACATCCGCTGCGCGGAGAACCCGGACCTTATCCCCAAAGCCTTTGTGGATCTGGACCGTTACCCCCTTGTCACCGCCGACGAATACCTTTCCGGCAACGTGCGCCAAAAGCTCCGCATGGCCCAGGCTTTCTATGATGTCATGCCCCCGGACCAACAGCAGCGCGTCCGGCCCAACGTGGAGGCCCTGACCGCCGCCCAGCCCAAGGACCTGGACGCTTCCGAGATCGAGGTGCGGCTGGGGACGGACTGGATTGACAAGAAGTACATCCAGCAATTCATGTACGAGACCCTGAAAACCCCGTCCTATCTGCGGGGGAAAATCAAGGTCAACCACTCCAAGCACACAACGGAGTGGGCCATTACCTGTAAAGGCAGCATAGGCGACAATGACATCGCCGCCTACACCACCTACGGAACCAGCCGCGCCAACGCCTATAAAATCCTGGAGGATTCTCTGAATCTCCGGGATGTCCGCATTTATGACACGATAGAGGACCCGGACGGGAAGGAACGGCGCGTTCTCAACGCCAAGGAGACCACCCTGGCCGCGCAGAAGCAGCAGGCCCTCCGGGAAGCCTTCAAGGACTGGATTTGGAAGGACCCCAGACGGCGGCAGACCCTGGTGGCGCAGTACAACGAGGAAATGAACTGCATCCGCCCCCGCGAGTATGACGGGAGCCGCATTGTGTTCTCCGGCATCAACCCGGAAATCAAATTGCAGCCCCATCAGGTCAACGCCATTGCCCACGTCCTCTACGGCGGCAACACCCTCCTGGCCCATGAGGTGGGCGCGGGCAAGACCTTTGAGATGATCGCCGCCGCCATGGAGAGCAAGCGGCTGGGCCTGTGCCACAAGTCCATTTTCGTGGTCCCGAACCACCTGACCGAGCAGACCGCCTCCGAGTTTCTCCGCCTGTATCCCTCCGCCAATATCCTCGTTACCACCAAGAAGGACTTCGAGGCCCGGAAGCGGAAAAAATTCTGCGCCCGCATCGCCACCGGCGATTATGACGCGGTGATTATCGGCCACTCGCAGTTTGAGAAAATCCCCATCAGCCCGGAGCGGCAGGAGCGGCTGTTGCAGGAACAGATTTGGGAGATCACCGGCGGCATCCAGGAACTGGAGGGCAGCGCGGAGCGGTTCACCGTCAAGCAGCTGGAGCGGACCCGACGCCAGCTGGAGGCCCGCCTGGAAAAGCTGCAAGCCAACCACCGCAAGGATGATGTTGTTACCTTTGAGCAGCTGGGCGTGGACATGATGTTCGTGGATGAAAGCGACAACTATAAAAATCTGTTCCTCTACACCAAAATGCGGAACGTGGCGGGGCTTTCCACTACCGACGCACAGAAATCCAGCGATATGTTTGCCAAGTGCCGCTACCTGGACGAGATCACCAAGGGGCGCGGCATCGTCTTTGCCACCGGGACCCCCATCTCCAATTCCATGACGGAGATGTATTCCATCCAGCGGTATCTTCAGTATGACCGCTTGCAGCAAATGGGCATGACCCACTTCGACAGCTGGGCCTCCCGGTTCGGGGAGACCACCACCGCCTTAGAGCTGGCCCCGGAGGGGACCGGCTACCGGGCCAGGACCCGGTTTGCGAAATTCTTCAATCTCCCGGAGCTGATGAACCTGTTCAAAGAGGTGGCGGACATCAAAACCGCCGACCAGCTGAACCTCCCCACCCCGGAGGTGACGTATCACACGGTTGCCTCCAAGCCCACCCTGATTCAGCAGGCCATGGTAAAGGAGCTGTCCCAGCGGGCCAGCGAGGTCCATACCGGGCAGGTGGACCCCCGGAGGGACAACATGCTGAAGATTACGTCGGACGGGCGCAAGCTGGGGCTGGACCAGCGGATCATCAATCCCACGCTCCCCGACGAACCGGGAACCAAGGTCAACAGCTGCGTGGAGAATATCCTGCAACAGTGGCGGGATGGGGACGGCAAGCGTCTGACCCAGCTGGTGTTCTGCGATATTTCCACACCCAAACCCGCCCCCTCCAAGCGGGCGGTGAAGGGGGCCGGGGACAAGCTGGACGACCCCACCCTCCACATGCTGGAGACCGCCATCCCCTTGGAGCCGGAAAAGCCCTTCACCATCTACGAGGACATCCGGCAGAAGCTCATTGCCGGAGGGATGCGCCCCGAACAGGTGGCCTTTATCCACGAGGCGAAAACCGATGTGCAGAAGAAGGAGCTGTTCGCCAAGGTCCGCTCCGGTCAGGTGCGCGTCCTGATCGGAAGCACCTTCAAAATGGGAGCCGGGACCAACGTGCAGGACAAATTGATTGCGCTCCATGACCTGGACTGTCCCTGGAGGCCCCGCGACCTGACCCAGCGAAAGGGCCGCATTGAGCGCCGGGGCAACGACAACAAGAATGTGCATGTGTACCGCTATGTCACGGAGGGGACCTTCGACGCTTACCTCTGGCAGACCGTGGAGAACAAGCAGAAATTCATTTCTCAAATCATGACCAGCAAATCCCCGGCCCGGACCTGTGAGGATGTGGATGAGGCGGCGCTGTCCTATGCGGAGATCAAGGCCCTGTGCGCCGGAGACCCCCGTATCAAAGAGCGCATGGAGCTGGATGTGGACGTATCCAAGCTCAAAATCATGAAGTCCGCCCACCAAAGCCAGCAGTTTCAGATGGAGGACAATCTTCTGAAATATTTCCCGGAGCAGATCGCCCAGCATCAGGGCTTCATCAAGGGCCTGGAGGACGATATGAAAACGCTGGCGGAGCATCCGCATCCCCTCGTGGTCAAGGAAAAGCCCAAACCGGCCAAGGTGGAACAGGCGGAGACGGCGGAGGACACATCCGTGCCCCCTGCCCAAGCTGAGACCGCCTCCCTGGAGGGTCCCGCCTCCACAGAGGTCAGCCAGGGCTTCGCCGGAATGGTGGTGCAGGGGGAGACCTTCACCGATAAAGAGGAGGCGGGCAAGGCGCTCCTGTCCGCGTACATGGCGGGCAATGTTGCGGAGATGGTGGAGATCGGCAGCTACCGGGGCTTCACCATGTTCACCGAGGTCCGCAATTTCCAGCGCGAGCTGGTGCTGAAAGGTGCGATGACCCACCGGACAACCCTTGGCATGGACCCGGTTGGCGCTCTGGTCCGCATTGACCACACCCTTGATAAGATGCCGGAGCGGCTGGAGGCAGTCAGGACCCAGCTGGAAAACCTCTTTGACCAGCGGGAGGCGGCAAAGGCCGAAGTCGGCAAGCCCTTCCCACGGGAGGACGAGCTGAAGGAGAAGTCCGCCCGTCTCGCGGAGCTGGATGTGCTGCTGAACATCGACGGAAGCCACAGCCAGGGGGAGCCTAAGAGCGCCCGCCCCTCGGTGCTGGACAGCTTGAAGCGGCCCCTTCCGCCCAGGGGGAAGGCCCCCGATAAACCTAAGCGCCCCCAACAGGAGCGTTGACCGTCAGGCGGGGCCGCCCCCGCCTGACTTCTCTTTCCGGCGCTGCTTCTGCGCCGCCTTTTTCTGGCGCTTAGCATCTATCTCATGAAGCCAGTCCTTGACAGGGGCTTTCCACGGTTCACTTTTGCTGGGGATGTTTTTGATAAGGCTGCGCGGATTCAGCCCCAACCGTTTGGCAAGGGCAATATCCTCCTGATTCAACCGGCATTTCTTTTTGGCCTCTGCCCACAATTCATCACTATATGCCACAGCCTATCCCCGCTTTCAGTAGTTTATCTCATTTTACCACAATCTGACGAAAAATGAAATGGAGGAAAACATTTTGGACGCTGAAAAATTGACAAACGCGCTCTATGAGAAAATGAGCGCGGAGCAGGATAAATACCGGGCGTGGCTGGTGGTCCAGCCCCCGGAGGAAATTCTGAACCATACCGCCGAATACAGCACCCGCGAGGATATTCTGATGGCAATGGACTTCATTGAGCTGACCAAGGCCCAGGTGTCCACGCTGCTGGATTCTCCCACGCCCCTGGCGGATGTCTACAAAAATTGGAGCAACATGGACTTCAATCTGATGGACAACATCACGGCGGCAATCGAGGACCGGGCGGACACGGTGATCCGGCAGGCGGAGGAACTTTGCAAGGCCCCGCTTTACAAAGAATCGTATGAGTACGCTTATCAGCATGGTGAGGGAGATCAGCACATTGCCTCCAACCGCGCCAACATCGCCTGCAAAGAGGCGATTGAAAAAGCGGTCAGCGGTCACTACCATGACAACTGCCTCGATGTAAAGGCGGCGGTGCGGGATGTGGTGAAGCGGTTCGGCTATGAGCGGATGCTCTATGTGCTGGCGAACACGGTGCAGGCTCAGGGCGGGGATGGGCGTGTCTCCCAATCCAACAAAAAATGGGCGCAGTCCATTCCCGTTGTGTTTGAGGGAGGAAAGCGGGATGTTTCCTACCTTATCACGCGCGCTCACTCCGGCCTTCTTGATATGTTCGTCAGTCAGGCGCGGCATGAGTTTCTGCTGAGACAGCCCCTCAAGGCGGCGGACATCAAGGAGGAGGCCGAACGCATTTTGAAACGGTTTCAGGACGCGAGGGAACCCAACAGCCCCAACGGAACCCACTACATGGCCCAGGTCTCCCCGGACTTCCTGGCGCGGGCCAAGACCAAGGACACGGACCGGCTGATGTCCATGCTCCCCTTCCAGTCCCTGTCCCTCTCCACCCTGGAGGGCCGGAAGGGGACGTATGCCCTGATTCTCAAAGAGGAAAACCGCTTTCAGTCCCTGGTGCTGCGCCGCCCCTCCGTGAAGAAAAAGCTGCAAGAGAAATCTGCCGTCTCCGCCGCCCCCAGCGCCCCCGGCAAGTCCAAGTCCAAGGGGCAGGAGCGGTGAAGGCCCCGAACCGTCAGCGGGAGGTCCAGCTGAAATTCCGCGTCACGCCGGAGGAACGGACGCTGATTGAGCAGAAGATGGAACAGCTCGGCACAACCAACATGGCGGCATATCTCCGCAAGATGGCCGTGGACGGCTATGTGGTCAATCTGGAATTGCCGGAGCTGCGAGAGATGGTCTCCCTGCTGCGCCGGTCCAGCAACAACCTCAACCAGCTCACCCGCCGCGTCCATGAGACGGGCCGGTT
>CAJTGJ010000082.1 GCA_910575695.1 Oscillospiraceae bacterium
ATTTGGTAGAAAACTGCTTCCTGGTTCTGAAACGCTGGAGAGGGATTGCCACTCGCTATGCCAAAACCTCAGATGCTTTTATCGCTGCGGTACACGTCCGTTGTATCGCTATTTGGGCTGCTATTCGCACTTAACTCGTGTAAACACTGTCTAAAGCTGTTGTCAAGGGGGAATGGAGATTTTGGCCTTGTCCTCTTGTTTCAAATTTCAGTTGTGCATGAGAGGCCCCCCTCGAACTTGAATTCGACTTCAACCATAAAAATCTTGACGGTTTTTCCGGGATGGATTATACTTATCTTTAAGGAGTCCCTGAATTGGACGATTCCGAAATGAATGGATTTTGTACACATCAGAAACTGTGTAGAGGAGGTTTGCCTATGTCTCAGATCACAAAACGAGCCTTGGCCTCGTCGCTAAAGCTTCTGTTGCTTCAGAAGCCGCTAAATAAGATTACTATCAACGACATTGCCGAGAAATGCGGCGTCAGCCGCATGACCTTCTACTACCATTTCAAAGACGTCTATGACTTGGTGGAATGGACCTGTGAGGAGGATGTCGCCCGAGCACTGGATGGAAAAAAGACCTACGATACCTGGCAGGCAGGTTTCCTCAATATTTTCCGTGCGGTAGAGGACAACAAGCCCTTCGTCCTGAGTGTCTATCGTTCTGTGGGCCGGGAGCGGGTTGAGCAATACCTGAATCCGCTGGTTCACAATCTGATTTTGGACGTGGTGGAGGAAAAGTCATCTGGGATGGCAATCAGTGAGTCGGACAAGAAATTTATAGCAAAATTTTATGAGTACGCCTTTATCGGGATTATGCTGGAATGGATTGACAACGGCATGAAAGAGGATGCTGCGGCCATCGTGGAACGAACCAGTCAACTGGTTCACGGAAATGTGATTCGTGCGCTGAATACGTTCCGTGTTGACAAGCCCTTACATTCTGGGGGAAATGTCTAATATATTATCGATTGAGCCACCATGATAAAAATTTTATCATGGTGGTTTTTTTGTGCATTGTGAAATGGCGCGATGTGCCTTATCATAAGCTCATCAAACAAATGAGCCGTAGAAAACGGCTCGGGAAAGGATGTTATATATGTATTATTCCAGTGGTAACTATGAGGCTTTCGCTCGGCCTCGCAAGCCCGAGGGTGTCGATCACAAGTCGGCCTACATCATTGGTACCGGCTTAGCGGCTCTAACCGCCGCTTGCTATCTGGTGCGGGATGGTCAGATGAAGGGCGAGCACATCCACATCTTCGAGAAGGACCCCATCCCTGGCGGTGCCTGCGACGGCTGGAAGTTCGAGAACGTGGGCTACGTCATGCGGGGCGGTCGGGAGATGGACAACCATTTCGAGGTCATGTGGGACCTGTACCGCTCTATCCCCTCTATTGAAACCGAGGGTGTCAGCGTTCTGGATGAGTATTACTGGCTGAACAAGGAAGACCCCAACTACTCCCTCTGTCGGGCCACCGTGAACCGGGGTCAGGATGCCCACACGGACGGCAAGTTTGATGTTTCTGATAAAGCGGCCATGCAGATTATGCGCCTGTTCTTTACCTCGGATGAGGAACTGTACGACAAACGCATCACCGACTACTTCGATGACGAAGTGCTGAACTCCAACTTCTGGCTCTACTGGCGCACCATGTTTGCCTTCGAGAATTGGCACAGTGCTCTGGAGATGAAGCGGTACATCAAGCGCTTCATCCACCATGTGGGCGGTCTGCCTGATTTCAAAGCGTTGCGCTTCACCCGCTATAACCAGTACGAGTCCATGATCCTGCCCATGGTAAGGTATCTGGAGGTCCACGGCGTTCAGTTCCATTACAACACCAAGGTTGTCAACGTAGAATTCGACATTCAGCCAAATAAAAAGCTGGCCAAACGTATTGAGTTGCTGCGAGAGGGCATCCAGGAGTTTGTAGACTTTACCGAGGACGATCTGGTGTTCATCACCAATGGCGGCTGTGTGGAGAACTCCACTATGGGTTCCCAGAACGAGCCTGCGGCCTACAACACCGAGATTAAACCCGGCGGCGGCTGGGATATGTGGCGGAGGATTGCTGCCCAGGACCCCGCTTTCGGTAACCCGGACAAGTTCTGCTATGACCCGGAGCAGACCAATTGGATGAGCGCCACAGTGGAGACGCTGGATCAGAGGATCATCCCTTATATCAAGAATATCTGTAAGCGGGACCCCTTCACCGGCAAGGTGGTCACCGGCGGCATCGTCACTGTAAAGGACTCCTCCTGGCTGCTCAGTTGGACCATCAACCGCCAGCCACAGTTCCGGGAGCAGCCCAAGGATCACTGCTTGGTGTGGGTATACTCCCTGTTCTCCAACGTGCCCGGCGACTATGTAAAGAAGCCCATGCGAGACTGTACCGGCAAGGAGATCTGTATGGAGTGGCTCTATCATCTGGGCGTGCCCGAGGATCAGATCGAGGAGCTGGCCGAGCACAGTGCCAACACAGTCCCCGTGATGATGCCTTACATTGACGCTTTCTTCATGCCCCGCAACGATACCGACCGGCCCAAGGTAGTGCCTGATGGCGCAGTAAATTTCGCCTTCCTGGGCCAGTTCGCTGAGACAGCCCGCGACACCATTTTTACCACCGAGTATTCTATGCGTACTGGCATGGAGGCGGTTTACACGCTGCTCAACGTGGACCGAGGTGTCCCCGAAGTGTGGGGCAGCACCTATGACATCCGTGACTTGCTGGACGCATCCGTCAAGCTCCGGGATGGAAAACCCCTGACAGATATGAGCCTGAACCTCATTGAAAAATTTGCCCTGCGCAAGGTCCTCGACAAGGCACAAGGTACGGACATCGAAAAGCTGCTGAAGGCTTACAATGTCATTTGATTTGCGAACCGGCGTCAGCAATGACTGGCGCCGGTTCCCATCTCAGCGTTCAGAAACAGAAAAATATTGACGATTCGTTCATGTAAAAAGGGAGGGAGTAAGCGTCATGAAACGATTTATTTGCGGCCTCTTCGCCACCATCGGACTGTTGTGTGTCCTGTTTTCCGGACCGATCACAACGGTTCTGCCCTACATCCTAGGTGGTACGATGACGGCGGTGGGAATTGCGTATGGGATTGTCTATTTCCGCAATAGCGAAAATCGGGCTGGGCGCGCTTCCGAACTATCCAGCGGACTGGTTTTGTTTGTGGTGGGTGCGCTCTGTATCGTCCATGGAGTGGATTCTATCGGCGCTATGGGTACTACCTGGGCGATTTTTGGACTGCTGAAAGCATCCAGTTCCCTGACCAGAGCGATTCAAAATAGCGGCAGGGGTTTAGCATTTTACACGGCGGTTATTGAATTTCTGGTTCGTCTCACGTTTTCTGTCATGCTACTGTTTTATCCTGTGGAGAAATTCCAGATACATATCGTTCTTCTTGGACTGGAGTTGATTGCGATTAGTTTTCGGCTCACAAAGCGGATTACTCCTGCGCTGGATGTTGAATTGTAGCCATCAAAGCGCATGTTTGCTCAGGCGAAACATATTTTTGATTATGGCTGTGTGCGGAGTAGCGGCAAGCAATGCCCCGGTATATACCCGGCGCGTGCTTGTTGGTGGCTGACCGCCCCCAAACCCCTGTAAAACCGGGCGCAAGTGCGCCCGGTTTTTTAAGCCGCCTTCGGCGTCTGCTGTTACCCGCAGGGAAAGGAAAAATCATCATCGCGCTCCCTACTGGCGGTCACGATTTTTCTCTTTCTCCGTCACGCCCAAAATCCGCTCCACGTTGTTTTTGGCGGTGAGCAACTCTATCATTTTTGCCTTGGCCTGCTTGTACTCTGGATACCGCTTTCTGTTCTCAGTGTTCAACATGGCATACTCCTGTTTCAGCGATTGCATGGATGGCAGTTTCTTCAAACCGAGAGAATCAAAGTACCGCTTCGCCGCTTGACAGGCCGTGATTTCGCTGCTATGCTGTTCATAAAATTTCTCCCGTTTCCTGCCCGTCAATTTCCGATACTGCGCGTAAATTTCCCTCGTCTTTCCATAAGCGCCGATGTGCTTTTGCAGTTCGGAGATGTCCTTCATTCTTGCGCTGGCGGCTTTCGACTGGTCGGATAAATCGTTGAATTTTTGCACCGCCGCATCACAGACTTTCTCCAATTCGCCAAGGTCTGTCAGCCCTTTTTCCTGCAAGTAGATAACCGTCTTTGCCATCTCTTTGAGATTGAAAATTTTCGCCCACCGCTCGAATCCGGGAGAGTTGGCCTGCTGCATTTTCGCTTGAATATCAATCAGCAAATTGGGCCTGGATTGTACCGCAGCTTTCGCTTTGGGAACGATAATCCGCTTGCCGGAAATGCGCTCCATAATCGCCGTTTCAGAGTAATCCGCGCCGAGGGAATCACAGCGGACGAACCTCTTGCCATTTTGAATCTTGAACGCAAGGTGCTTGCCCCGCTTCACCTCCGCTCCTGCCGTTTTCATAGCGGCGAGGAAGCTGTCAAAATCTTTACAGCCTTGACCGAGGGCGGTGTCGATGATCTGCTCCAACCGGCCCCGGACGGTAGGCGGTTTATCCTCTCCCAGCCAGGTGCCGTAGCTGCCCCGGCTGGGCTTCGGCTCCGCAATCACCGACAGGCCATTTTCCAGACACAGCATATCAGAGATTTTACGAATTGCGAACGAGGACCGCCAGAAGTTTCGGAATTTCCGAGTGCAGTCTATGACGGTCGAGTTGAACACGATATGTGAGTGAATGTGCTGTTTGTCAACATGGGTACAGACGATAAAAGCGTATTTCCCCTTGGTCAGCGACATAGCCAGATCATAGCCGATCTTATTCGCCAGTTCCGGCGTGATTTCCCCAGGCTTGAACGATTGCCGCAGGTGGTAGGCAATCACATCATTATCTTTCTGTTCTCTGCCAGTAATAACGGCGTATTGCCGCTTTGCAAAAAGAAACTCCTGGTCAGCGATGGACGGATTGCACTGATAAGCTGTGACTAAATCGCCGCCGTTGGTTTTCTCTGGATTCTCCACATAGTCCGTCACCCGGCCCAGGGCCTCCGCGACTGTCCGACCCTTGCCGCTGTGCAGGGGGATTAAGCGTGTCGTTGCTACAGTAAAACCTCCTTCAAAGATAAACGGCTTCAAGCGACAAAATGTCGCTTGAAGATTGTCATTTGATTTTTGATAGCTGCTCCAAAATGTTCCCGAACAGCCTGCTAGTTTCCGTCAGTTTTGCGGTGATCTCATCCACCTCATCAGGATAGGCCCCGCCGCCGGAGTTGACCCGGCGGGCAATCTGGTTCACATTGTTGGAGGTGTAGCGCAGGAGTTTGGCGCACTCAGTCAGCTCCGGAATTTGCAACGTAATAAAGTACCCATCAATGCACATCTTCCGAATATAGCCGCTCATGTTGCGGATGCCCGCCAGCTCCATTCTCTGCTCGATCAGCTTACGATCTTCCTCCGAAACCTTGAAATAGATACCGCTGGTCTTTTCCTTTGCCATGCTCCCCCTTATCTCCGCTTCTGCCAAACGAGGTCGTAACCGAGGGCATCGGCCAGTTCCACGGCCTCCTTATAGCGCAGGGATTCACGGCGCAGTTTGTCGGAGAGGTTCGGGACGCTGGGGCTCCACCCGTACTGCTCCGCCAGCTTCTCCACCAGCTCACTCATGGTGAAGCCCTCCCGTACAATATAGGCTTTGATTTCGTTCCTGATATTCATAAAAATTGCACTCCTTTTCATAATCGTATTCGCCATCCGGCGTAGAAATAGAAAATGCCCCTTGCGGCCTGGGCAAGCCGTTCACCATGCCCAGGTCACAGGAGCACACATCGGATTTCAGTGTTTAGTGTGAAGTCATGCGAAATGGTAAATACCAGCAGGGGAAAACGTATTGCGTTCGTTGCTCGGCGTTGCGTGTTTTCACGAAACAGAGCCATGCGGATGCTGTTTTGTTCGCTGGTTTCACATGGATTGAGATTTAGGGCGCAGAAAAGGCGGCTCACCGAAGCAAGCCGCCCCATATCTCAGGTGCTTTCTGTATTCTGCTGGGCTTCCAAAGCCTTCTGCCGCCGTTTCGCCATGTACCGCCTGTTGTACTCGGCTTTCTTCGCCCGCTTCTTCCGAAGCTGTTCCTGTTCCGCCAATTCCTCCGGCGTAGGCTCCGGGATAGGCACATCAAATTTGCCGATAAACTTCAGGTAAATGTCAACTTCCTGCACACGTTCGCCGCTGGACCTATCCGCCTCATAAACAACGATCTTGTCCACGAACTCGTTAATCATCGGCGTTGTCAACTCAGAAAAATCGGTGTACTTCTTGGCGAGTGCCATAAAGTGATCGACCTTTGCTGTGTCTGCTTCAAAGTTCTCCAAATCAGCCTGGGCCTTCTGGATGGACGCCTCCAGCGTTTCCTGCTCCTGTTCATATTCAGCGGACAGTACATCAAACCGCTTTTCGCTGATTTTGCCAATCGCGTAGGATTCATAAAGTTTTTTAATGATGCCGTCCAGTTCCACCGCCCGTTTCTGCTCCCGCCGCACGCGCTGCTTCAATGCCTTGACGGTTTCAGCCTGCCGGACCTCCGATGCGTTGCGGACCTTCTGGATAAACTCGGCCTCGTTCTTGATCGCGTAGGTACTGGCGGAACGTATTGCCTCCAAGACCAATTCCCGCACAACGGCAGTCCGAATAAAGTGCTGGGAGCAGACTGTGCTGAATCTGGCCCTGCTGTTGTTATAGGTGGAGCAGTTGTATTCGTCCCGGTCCGGCCTGCGCTTCCCGTTGGGCCTGCCCTGCCAATCCCGCGCCTGTCCCGCACTGCCCCGATGATTATACATCTTTGCGCCGCAGTCGGCACAGAACATCAGGCCCGTCAAAGGATTCGCCTCGCCCAGAGTGTCCGTCCGGCGCACGACCTTTCGCAACTCCTGCGCCAAATGCCACGTCTTTTCATCCACAATGGCTTCCTGGGTATTCTCGAAGATCACCCAATCCTCTTTCGGCGCTTTTTTAGGCCGTTTGTCCTTGTAGGATTCTTTATAGGTGCGGAAATTAACAGTATGCCCCATATATTCGGGCCTTGTGAGCATATCGGCAACGGTGGTTCCCTGCCAGATATAACGTTCATCTGAATAGTCCCTGCTCTGGCAAGTTCCCTGGTTCCGCTGTCCCAGGTAGTAGGCGGGCCGCTCTACCTTCTCCTTCGTCAAAATGCGGGCAATTTGGTGGGGACCATTCCCTTCAATCGTAAGCTGGAAAATCCGGCGCACAACCGCCGCCGCTTCCTCATCAATCAGCCAGTGTCCAGGGTCGTCCGGGTCCTTGCGATACCCATAGATAGCGTGGTTCGTGGTGTGCTTGCCGCTCATGCCCTTGGCTCGGAGTACGGAAGTCACTTTTCGGCTGCAATCCCGAATATACCATTCGTTTATGACATTCAAAAAGGGGGCGAACTCCCCGCTGCTTTGTACGCTGCTGTCTATACCGTTGGAGATGGCGATAAACCGGACGCCCTTTTCCCGAAACATAACCTCGGTATAGAAGCCAGTTTGGAGATAATCACGCCCAATCCGGCTCATATCCTTGGCAATCACACAGCCGACCTTTCCGGCCTCAATGTCCGCAATCAGGCGTTTCCAGTCCGGGCGGTCGAAGCTGCCGCCCGACCAGCCGTCGTCTGTGTAATGGGCACAGTTACTGAACCCATGCTGGGCAGCATACGTTTCGAGCATCAGTTTTTGATGAACGATCGAGTTACTATCGCCCGCCGACATTTCATCGTCACGCGATAACCTCTCATAGAGGGCCGTGATCTTCTCTGTGTCCAACCGCTTTGTGTTCATAGCGAACTCCCTTCAAGCGGCTGGGTCATTTGTGGTATGTTCATTGTACCACAGTCCGCCGCATTTGTCACGGCCTCATGCTGAATTAAATGCAGAATTTTGTCGTTCATGGTTTCCTGGGCGGTATCGCTGAAATGAACCCGGAGTTTGTAGGTGGTAGAACCGATACGCCGGTAGATCGTGGCAGTTTTCGCCTCTGCCGGTTGAATTGTAGTTATATTGGCCTTCCTTTCTTGCGGTAGGTCGCAACCCGTGGTATGATGTTGGTGGGTGTTCCAGGCAAACGGAAAGCCAGCCCTCAGTTGCGTAATGTCGTTTGCAACCGAAAGCTGGCTTGATGTGCCTACGTACTTTTGTCGTGAAAGAATGATGGTTTTCACAGCGTCCAAAGCGTCCCTTCACTGATAGGAGAAAAACCGGGGGTAAAGCGGAACCATTTTCAAAAAGAATTTGAAAGTTTCTTGGAGCGGCCCGGTTTGTTCGCCCATTTCTATTATACGGTCAAAACGACCATGACCGCAAAAATATGGCGATAATGCAAGATTTCACTGTCACTCTCGAAAAAATTGCAAAAATGCAAGATTGGATAGTTGGCAACGTGGCCGACAATTTGTCGCTGACGTTGCGGACAAAATGTCCGGCACCAGCAGGGAGAGGTGGCGGCATATTTCGCCGCCACCTCCAAGGAAGATCAAGATTGCAAAATGCAAACTTGGTCCCTGGCACAACGTGGCGGACATTTTTTCCGCGCCTTTGAACCGCCGCATGAACGTGGAGTGCATAATGCACCTGACGTTAGTAGAATTATTGCATTTGAGAAGGCATCACCAACTTTTCGGCTATATTCATTCACCACAAATGACCAGCCGCTATGTTATATTCGGGCAGCTTTTCTAAACTACCCTTTATAACATACATCCTCGGTGAACCGTGCCGGGGGAGACGTTGTACCCTGCTTCAATAAAGCGTCCGCACCCTCCAACCGCTGACCCTCGGACAGCGCCGGGAGAGCCGGGGCCGGTTCCTCTTGTTTCGGTTTCTGCTTCAGCGTGGAGAGAAAAGCCCGTTCCAGGCCCTTCCAGCCCGCAGCCGTCATTGTGCGGCCCTTGGCGGCAAAAGAAACGCCGCCGCACTCCAATGTAACGGCGGTTTCAGCGTAAATATGGGGTTCTCCCACGGCGCACAGCAGGCGGATGGCGATCAGATAGAGAATGTTCCGTTCCCCGGTAGGCAGGGTGGCGAGGTCCGCGCTGGCGATCTCCGCCGTGGAAATGACGGCGTGGTGGTCGGTCACTTTGCTGCTGTCCACCACCTGGGCGGCGTTCACCGGGAGGGGCTGGCCCTCCATGAAGGACAGCGCACCAGCCACGGTTGAGCAGAGCGTGAGCAGGCCCTCCGCCATATCCTCCGTCAGATAGCGGCTGTCCGTCCGGGGATAGGTTGCCAGCCGCTTCTCATAGAGGGATTGGAGATAGTCAAGGGCCTGCTGTGCGGTGTAGTCAAAGAGGCGGTTGGCCTCCCGTTGGAGAGTGGTCAGATCGTAGAGTTTCGGGGGCCGCTCGGTCTTGTCCTTCTTTGCGATGGACTGGACCACGGCGGTCTTGCCCAGGCAGGCGGAGCGCAGCTTTTCCGCGTCCGTCTTGGAATTAAACTTGCCGCTTGCCGCCCGGAGGCCCTGTGCGTCCAGCTCCACGGTGTAGAACTTCTCCTTTTTGAAATGCTCAATCGCCGCTTCCCGTTCCGCCAGCAGCGTGAGTGTGGGGGTCAGCACCCGGCCCACGTTCAGCGTCTTACCTTTATATAGGGTCTGCTGAAAAAAGGCACATATAAGAACAAGGACAGAGGGGAACGGAAAAAGAGTGCAAGCCAGCGCACCAGCCGGAGGCAGGCGTTCATGGCCAGGATGATGAGAGCAGCCTCGGTCTTTGCCGTTTCATCCAGT
>CAJTGJ010000083.1 GCA_910575695.1 Oscillospiraceae bacterium
CATCCGCTTGTACTCCATCGGGGTGGGGATGCCGCTGGTGTTGAGCCGTCTCGCGATCTTCAGGATGGGGAAACCGTCCTTATACATCCCGAAGATCAGGGAAACGACATCGGCTGCCGCCTCATCCACCAGCAGGCGGTTCTTATCCTGCGGGGCTTTCCGATACCCGAAGGGGACGAAGCTGCCCACATACTCGCCCTTCTTGCGCTTGACCTCCAGGCTGGTGCGTATCTTGATGGATATGTCCCGGCAGTAGATGTCATTTACCAGATTCTTGAAGGGAAGGGTGATGACATCGGTACTGCTTCCGGGTGCCATGCTGTCGTAGTTGTCGTTGATGGCGATATAGCGGATGCCCATCGCAGGGAAAATCTTTTCCAGATAGTTTCCGGCGTCGATATAGTTCCGTGAAAATCTGCTCAGGTCCTTGCTGACGGCGCAGTCGATACGGCCGGAGCGCATATCCTGGAGCATCCTCTGAAAGCCGGGGCGGTCCGTGTTGCTGCCGGTCTCACCATCGTCGATGTAGGTGTCCACCAGCTCAAGGTCGTCGTGGCCCTCTATGTAAGCCAGACAGATGGCCCGCTGGCTCTGGATGCTGTTGGATTCCATGCAGTCAGCATCCTCTCTGGATAACCGGGCATAGATGCCGGTCTTATAAATCTTGTCGGACATTTTGAACCTCCTTGTTGTCTCTCAGAAAACCGAAGGCTCTGTCCCGTATGGGAACGGAACACAAAGCCGCAGACCTTGTGATGCAGTTCCTTTTTTTGACCCAAGCACATTGTAGCGCCGGATCGCCCGGTTTGTTAAGGATGTCAGGCCCCGGCAAGGTAAAGGGAGTTGATGCGGTCCTCGATGGTCTCGCCTTTGTCCGCAAAACTCAGCTTCACGACCACGCCGCCGTCCAGATAGACATAGGGGTTGCCAAGCTGTTCTATCCATGCCCGGATGCGCTCCTCTGTGGATGCCTCCGGGTCAATGCGGACTGTGCTGCGGTCACGGAGCGTCGATCTATCCACCTTGCGGAGGTCGATGTCTTTCATCGCTTCTGTCATGGCAAAGCACCTCAACTGTTCTGTCCTTTTCAACATCTTATGGAAAGGACAAACTTTCATAGAACAGAGAAAAGCGCCCGCACCAAAAGGCAGACGCTTCTCTCAGATTTTCAAAACTCTCTTGGCAAGGTGTCTTATCCATCCCTGCCCAGTTTCTTCACCGGCTCATAGTCTGCAAAATGCTCCACGGTGCGGAAAATCCTCTTGTTGTTCACCCACCGTTGGAGATGTCGGGTGATGGGCGGCGCCGTGGGCCGCTCATAGATCATGACATAAGGGTCAAATCCCATCCGGCGCAGGATGTCCACCCGGTAAAGGTCCTGCTCATGGGTGCTGTTGTAATTCGTCAGCACATAGACCCGCTTGCGCCGGAAGTCCCTGATCTTGGACAGCTCTGAAAACCGCTGAAAACAGCCGGTCAGGTCAGCATTGGGGTCATCCCATGCGAAATGGATAGTTTTTGTACGGACCCTGTTCAGGAGCGCCGCGTTGTCCGGCGTGATAAGGCGGATGTCCAATCCCTGGGAGAAGTCCACCCATGAACGGCTGTCGGCAAGCTGTTCGATCAGCCGCTCATGACCGGGACAGGCAAGCAGATTGGCGTCCATCAGTTTTATCTCCCTCTGGCCGTCCCAGAACTCTGAGAGGTCGGCGGTGTGGACGCTCTTGTCCCCCTCCTTGCCGGAGACTATGCAGAAGCCGCAGCGGTTGGGACAGCCCCTTGTGAGAAAGCCATAGGCTGTGTCCGGGAACTGCGGATAGAGGCCATAGTCGGGGCGGGTATGCTCCACGGCATCCGGCAGATTTTGCCCCGGACCGTAGCCAGTGCCACCGCAGATCAGTTTGTCGGCGTTGGTGACGGTGATCCTGTCCTTGGAGTAGGTATCCGTGAACACCCGGCTCTTGTAAACGAGGTCATACCGCCCCTTGGGGAACCACCACTCCACATCGGCCCCCTGGGCCTTGTGGTAGGCGGACAGCTTCATCAGGCACAGGTTCGGCCATCGGTGGCTGTCCACATCAATAAGCCCGATCTTCAAAAACCCACCTCCTTGCGGGATAGAGAAAAGCGCCCACCCAGAAAGGCGGACGCTCCCATCAAATGTCTCAAAATTTCATCGGCAGGGCGGTCTTTGCGCTGGAGCCGTTGTAGATGCGGTACACCTGGTACAGATACCGCTTGTATCCGGGCAGGCTCGTCATGGCCCGGCCCTCCCGGAAGATCACCACCGGATCGACCTGGCGCAGCCGCGTCACCAGCCGTTTGCGGCTGTACTCCCCGTGATAGAGGTCCACGAACTCCACCAAGCCCTGCACCGTCTCAGCCCGGAGGGAGTCCGGGTCGCCCTTCCAGGCGTCCACGATGGCCTGCATCGCCTCCCGGTACACCCCGCCCCCGACCTTCTGGAACAGGCCGAAAGCGGTGCTGATGCAGGCCAGCCGCTTCGCACCCCTGGTCTGCTTGTAGTCCACATAGAGGCCCACAGCTTCCGTTGCTTTCAGGAACGCCATAGCGTCCTCATCGCCGCCGTAGACCAGCGCCCGGAACTTCGCCCCGGCGGTCAGGCTGGCGGAGGCCCCCGTCTGCTGGGCGAACAGCAGCGCCTCATCGCTCTCGGTCAGGCCGTAGAACACCTTGCAGCGGATGGGCAGGTCCCGCCCGCCGTTGAGCAGTTTCCGGGCGGCGATGGTGTGCTGACCGTCGAACACATAGTAGCGGCCGTCCCGGCAGCTCACCTTCGGCTCGTTGGCGATGCGCTCATCGAACTCGGCGGCGATCCTGCGGACCCGGTCCTCGTTCAGTTCACGCTGATAAGTAGTGCGGGGTATCTTCAGCTCTGCGCTGTTGATGGGAAGCTCCCGGCAAAAAAGGTCCTTGCTGTTCATTCTGTGCGTCCTCCTTCGATGTCTGCGATATACTGCTTCATTTTCTGCATGATCTGGATGAGTTTCGGCCTGTAATGGCTGTCCGACAAAAGCCGGGGATACTCCTGAAAGATGCGGTCAAAAAGCTCCATGAACGATACGATCTCGCCATCCAGGGAACAGAGTACATTCTCCTCGGTGCTGGGGGCTTTGTCCCGCTCCATCTCAGCCGATATTTCCGCGATCCTCTGCATCTCGGCCTTCCTGGAAGTGGTCGGCGGGGCTTTGTGGTAGGCAGGCCGGGTCTTTTTGCCTTTATCATCCTTGGATTTCTTCAAATCGGCGGCCAGTCTGAGGCGCTCTTCCGGGTCAGCTTTTGCAACAGCGGCTACTGCCGATGCTGTCGGCTTGATTGTGCCTGTGAGTATTTCCTGCTTGATACCGGGCAGGGCTTCTTCGGCGGCATCCACACCTTTAGCAAAAGTCCCGGCCTCCCTCACATAACTTGCGGAAGTGTTTGTTTCTTTTGCAATGCGGGATTGTGTAACATGGCGGCTATTCTGGTGCGGACATTTTTTGTCCGCACCACTTTCGTCAGATAAAGTGTGCTGGTTTCCATGAAAGGCATCCGCCTGTTTCTCTGCCTCATACCGCTGCCCGATCAGATATTTCTTCTGCTGGGGCGTCAGGTTCCGCCTGCCAAGCTGGTGTTTGCATATCCACGAAATTGCTTCGTAGCGGTTGGCAAAAGACACCTTGTGGACCGCATAGGTCAGCTCCGGGTGCTTCTGGATGATCTCATAGCGGTTGTGGCCGTCCAGGATCGTGCCGTCCCAGACGATGAGGGGCGAAAAGACCGCCCCATCCGATAGGATGTTTTCCTCCAGCAGGGAGAACTCGTCCTCCGTCAGCGGCGGTATCTTGTCCCGGAACTCCGGGTCGATGATGAGCTTGTCCATCAGGATGCCTCCATTCCCGCAACAGGAGCGTAGTCCTTATCAAGCCCGACACTCACCAGGAGGGCGGCATTGACCCGCATCATCTGCTCTTTGGTAAGCCTGCCCACATAGCCACACACCCGCCGCTTGTCGATGGTGCGGATGACCTCCGACATAAACAGGGACGGCGCAAGCCCCTGGGCATCATCCAGCACCACATGGGTCGGCTGGGAGGGTTTCTTAAAGGTCCTTCTGGTCACGGCGATCACAATGATGGTCGGGGAGTGATAGTTGCCCGTGTCATTCTGGATGACCAGCACCGGGCGGATGCCTCCCTGCTCATGACCGATCACCGGGTTCAAGTCGGCGTAATAGACCTCGCCGCGGTGGAAATCGTGAAAATTACGGTCCATATGGATACCTCCTTCTTCTGGTATGTAAATGGGCGGCCCAATACGGTAAGCACCGCATCCAGACCGCCCACAAAATTTCATAAAGCGTGTTTTTGATCCCAATTTGTCCTCGACACCCCGGAACCGTGGGAATCATCAGGCTCGTCAGCTTGCGAAGCTGCTCTCATAGGCGTCTAACCTCCCCGCCTTCTTTGTGGCCGGGCCGCGAGTTACGGAAGTATCATTATCGCTGTCTGTTGTCATCGCCGGGCCAAGAGCAACTTGGCATTTTCAGTCGGATGGATCGCTCCTCCCGGAACCGGGGATCGTGGCGCTCCGCTGGACAGGCTATTCCAGACAGTAACGTGGTCCTGTTTCCAGGACTTCCTGATGACTGGATATTCAGTTTTCAAAGTTCCGCCAGCCAGGTCGCCCCGGCTGATGGTTCCAGTTTAGTAGAAAACGGGTGATATTCTTATGGCGCAGGAGTACCAGCCGCTGGTCTTGTTCCGACCAGTCACATATCTCTCCGCAAATCCTCCAGGGTTTGGATAATGGCATCCAGCCGCGCCCGCACCTCGCTGTCCGAAACTTTCCCAAGTACCAGGTAGTCGAGGCTGGCGTTAAAAAAAGAAGCAAAATCAAGCAGGATGTCCAACGAACAGCCGCGCTTGCCGGTCTCGATCTTTGCCAGATGGACGGTGCTGACATTCAGCCGCTCCGCCAACTGCTCCTGTGTCAGCCCCTTTTCCCTGCGGAGCTTCTGGATGCGTCTGCCGATCTCCAAAGTGTCATAGATCATAAAAAGTCCTTTCCCGGACACAGCGGGGAAGGACTTTTTGTGTGGTCCAAGCTGTCTCCCTGCCGTGTGCGCCGGCCTGGAAACCGCACTCTGACAAGGAAAATCTGACAGGCCCTTATGTATGAAAAAAGAGGGGGCCATGTGCGGAAATGCACATGACCCTGTAAACGTCTGACAGCACAGGAAAGCATGGCATTTCCTACGGCTGCCCACCCATGCGCCCTTGTCCGGCACTGATGGACCGCCATATGAGATACCCTTGCCCTAATGCATATCAGGCACGATATTTTTTGAAGATAGGCTGTGCAGCCTGTCCTTATGTGCCTATTCTATCTGGCGGCTCCCTGAAAGAACAGGCCAGACCACGGCACTTTTTTGGGCGCGTAATTCGGACAAGAACGAGCATTATCCTTGCTTTTGCAGGCAGATTTAATCCGTATCCGTGTTCCTGGTAGACGCGCAGGCAGACCGTCAGCCGGAATTGAGGACATAACACCATGACACATCGTGGCACTTTCTATCCTTGAAAATTTTCCGGGGGAATGGTTCATAACCGCAAAAAAGCGCCCACCACACGGTGAGCGCATCAGGTGAAGTCCCTATTCGGTTTTATCTTTTTAGATGATCCGGCACAACGATCTCCCCCACCGGGATTTCCCTCAGTTCCTTTTTCAGCACATGAGTAAATCGGATAGTTCCGGCAGTGCCGCCCTTTTCCCTGCCATCGTAGACGGCGATCACCCGGTCGGAGTGTTCCACCATGTAGCGGTTTCGGTGGGAGTAAACGCTGGGCTGGTACTCCTCTCGGATGACAACGATGTCCGCACAAGATTCCAGCATCTCATAGGTCCGCTTCTTCTGCCGCAGACTATCGAGCCGCTTCTGGTAGGGGATCACGGCTATAAGCTCCAGCGCCAGGTTTGACTTCTTCATTTCCAGTACGGTCTCAGCAAAATACTGATCCACACCCTCGGCAAAGCCGCTCATAAAGCAAGTAAAACCGTCAGTGACCGCTTTCTCGACTTCCTTCCGCAGAGCCGCCTTAACACGGTTGATCTCCTTTTGGGGCAAATCCCTGTGTCCTGTAACACAACAAGTCTTTTTCTGCATCTGTCTTTCCTCCGTTTGATATTGATTGTTCGGCTACTGCCTGCTGTATAGTGTGGTTCTGTACCAACATACCCGGCCACCGCTCCAATGGTCAAGGATGTCGCAGGATAGCGCCTTGAAATAGATATAACCTTTCACATATGCCAATAATAGTAGATATAATTTAGCAAGTCAATGATAATACCCTTTTTCAATTTGTGAATATATCAATTGCATAAGGTACAATCTAATACAAGGCGGAGGTGAGGGCGATGTATGAAGATTTTCTCCCGGAGCGGCTGGCAAGACTGAGGACACAAAAGGGCGTATCTGCCCGCGATATGTCCCTGTCGCTGGGACAGGCGAACAACTATATCAACAACATCGAAAACAAGAAGTCCCTGCCCTCCATGCAGGCTTTCTTCTACATCTGCGAGTATTTGGATGTGACGCCCCAGGAATTTTTTGATGAGGGGAACGCCCACCCGGAAGCACTCCAGGCATTTATTACGGAGGCAAAAAAGCTGGACTCCGAATCGCTGGAATACATCCTCGGTATCATGAAAAAGCTGAATAATACAAAATGAAGCGGCCAAGCGACTGGCCGCTTCATTTTGTATTGTACCCGGTGATAATCAGGATATGTCCTGCTCCTATACTGGTGATAATCCAAGAAATATCCAAGGAATTACAAACGGGCATAGCCTGCAGGTGGCAGCTTTGCCCGTTAATTATGCTCCTGTGCTACAACATGGAGGTTGAACAGACATCCATGTTACATAGCGTAGTGATCTGGAAAAGGACTTACTTTTTGGGAAGTACCTACCGAAAAAGTGCAATCTTGCTCTCATTTTTATAGGATGGTATCTTTATTGTGATTACAAAGAAAGGATGCCTCATATGAAGAATGTAGAAATTGGGCCGATTCGTCCACCTTCTGAGAACAGTAGTCTGTTGATCCGTGTCACACGGGGATGCCATTGGAATAAGTGTTATTTTTGCGGTCTCTATAAATCCATGCAATTCTCCATGCGGCCTATTGAGGAAACCATAGAAGATATTGCTATGCAGGCCCAAATTTACCATGAGAAAAATTTTACATCCTGTTTCTTGCAGGACGGCGATGCTCTGGTGCTGAAAACCGACTATCTGCTCTGCATACTGGACGCCCTCAACCTCTATTTCCCCAATCTGCAATACATCACGACCTACGCCCGCGCCGACAGTATCACCCGCAAGACTTTATCCGAATTGCAGGCCCTACGGCAAGCTGGCTTGAATCATCTGTACTGCGGGATGGAAACCGGCTCCGATCAGATATTGAAACTTATTAACAAGGGCTTTCAAGCTGACACGGTGGTAGAAAGCGGCTGCATGGCAAAAGAGGCCGGTATGATCTTGTCCGAGTTTATTCTGCTGGGCATCGGCGGCAAAGAGCTATCCGAAGAAAATGCCGCCGCTACCGCCGAGGCGCTGAACATCATCCGGCCCGACTATATCCGTGTCCATGCCACTGGAATCAAGCCGGAATCGAAGTTAGGCGAGTTCGTCCGAAACGGTTCATTCACGCTGCAATCGGAGGAAGAAATTGTAGTAGAGCAAAAATCCTTTTTGCAACAGCTTCAACCAATGGACAGTTTCTATGTGAACGAACATATCATCAATTTGCTTTTGGAAGTGCGCGGCAATTTACAGACGGACAAGGCACAAATGCTTTCTGTGATTGAACGCTTTTTACAACTCCCGCCAGATGAAAAACTTCTGTTTACGGTTGGCAGGCGGCTGAATATTTTCTTCCAGCTGGACGATTTGAAAAAGCCCGCCCTACACCGGCAGGCGGAGGAAAGTATGCAGAAGATTTTTAGGGAGAATCCCAACATTGATTTTGCGGTGCTGTGCAATTATATCCGGCAGTCACAAATCTGATATAGCGAAAAGGGGACATAGCCGCTCAACAGGCAGCTATGTCCCTTTTATCATGCCCCTGCGCTACAACATGGAGACTGAACATCCAGACCATCCATATAGGCAGTTCCCCACTGACACATAGCATCCAAAACCGGGATAATGCTTTCCCCAAATGCCGTCAGAGAGTACACCGTCTTGGGTGGCTTCTCCGGGATCACTTCTCTATGCACCATACTACATCCCTCAAGCTCGTGTAAATGCTGGGACAACATTTTAGGCGTTGCGCCTGGGATTTTTCGCTGCAATTCCATATAGTGCAGCGGCTGTCCCACCAAATGCCAGAGGATCAGCGGCTTATATTTCCCGCCGATCAGCGAAAGCGTAGCCTCAACAGGGCAGTTGAATTTTGTTTGCTTCATAACCTCACCTCAACAAAAAGTATATCACGATATGTTCATTCGGAAAAGGACTTACATTTTGGGTAGTACCTTACAAAAAAGTGCAATCTTGCATACATTTCTAACTATGCTAAAATTGTCTCAGATGGTTGCCTTGACATGGCCCATGATCAATTTATCAGAAAGGATGTTTTACTATGGACTTTATCACAATTGCAAAAAAACGATGCTCTATCCGCAGCTACACCGACCAGAAGGTGGAGCCGGAAAAGCTGGAAAAGATTCTGGAGGCCGCTCATGTGGCCCCCACCGCCGCCAACCTTCAGCCGGTTCACCTGATCGTTGTTCAGAGCGAGGAAGGGCTGGCGAAGATCGGCAAGGCCGCTGGCATCTATGGCGCGCCCCTGGCCATCATCGTCTGCGCCGACCACAACAAGGCGTGGGTGAGGCCCTTCGACCAGAAACAGACCGGGGACATTGACACGTCCATCCTGACCGACCACATGATGCTCCAGGCCACGGAGCTGGGCCTGGGCAGCGTATGGGTGTGCTACTTCAAGCCGGATGTTCTGTGCCGGGAGTTTGACCTCCCCGCTAACCTGGAGCCGGTCAACATCCTGGCTATCGGCTACGCTGGTGAGAACTTCGCTGACCCGGAGCGGCACATCCAGACGCGCATCCCGGTAAGCGACCTGGTTTCCTACGAAAAGCTGTAAACGAATCCTGCGGGCGGGTGCATTGGGGAAATGTCCCTATGCACCCGCTTTTTAGCAGTCCTATTGCTCCGATATGTGATCGTAGGTTTTTTCCAAAATCCATCTGATATGTTCATCGGCCAAAGTATAAAACACATTCTTGCCTGCCTTACGACCGTTTACCAACCGGGCGCTCCGCAGAATACGAAGCTGATGCGATATGGCCGATTCCGTCATTTTCATTTCCCCTGCCAGTTCACTGACGCACCACTCCCGTTT
>CAJTGJ010000084.1 GCA_910575695.1 Oscillospiraceae bacterium
AATGCGGCTCCAGCAATGCCCATACTTCGTCACTTATATCATGGCGGTGATACGATGCTTCCATTTTTTATTCCTCTTCTTTCTTTTGTTTGCTTCTATTTTACCACCTATGTCAAACTTGTGTAGACACTATCTAGCAGATGACCGTAGCCGCCGCTGATAGCCATGATATCCTGCCAGTGCGTGACAGTTTGATAAAATGGGTTTTCTTTTTTAATCCCATGGATTACAACACTTCCATTCGATTTTAAGCCAAAGAGGATACACATACAAATGGAGCAAACAGAAACAATATCTCTCCAATTCAGTGGGTCCTCAAAGTCCCACGCTATTGTGTTGCCCGTTGCCCATATACTTCCGTCTGGGCGCAGGCCAACAGTCCGAAAGAGCAAAGTTGGACGGCCTTCGGATGGATCAGGACGAAACCACATACAGTGAACCGTGTTGGAAAATTGTTGGAAGATTGTGGGTGCCTCATTGACAGACTCCAAAGCAACCCCGTCTTTTCCGTCCTTTCCAGGGTAAGTCGATGGGGTTTGGATGCGGAATCCTTTCCTTGCCAGCCACCAATCCATTTGCCCTTCCAATCCCATATATTGGGCCATTTCAAGCACAGTTGCCTTATCTTTTTCACTGTTAATATCCAAGGCAACCTGATACAATTCGCAGTAAAGAGTGCTATCATGTGGGAAATCATGTAGTACAGATAGAAGATGTGTGGTATATCGTTCTGATGTAATGTCGCCTTTTTGATATGCGTTATGATAGTTCTCTGATTTTGCTTTGATTTCTTTACGGCGATCCTCGCTTATCTCCTGGAAAGGCTTGCGAATGATATTTGCTGTTTCCTTGTCCATTTCCTGTTTTATGGTATTTATGCAATAGACGCTCATTTGGTCGGCCATATCGTAGGCTGCCGCAAAAATTGCTCTTATCCCAATCCTTACGGCCTGATTCTTAGCATTGTTGAGTTCGGCCTCATCCAAAGCCATAGTAATCATGCCACCCAATCCTTGGAGCAGGCCCATTCCTGCGTTAGCGGCGAGTACACCTGCCGCCGCATTCATACCTGTGCCGATACTACCGCCCACAGCCGATGTGTTGCGGGTTATGCGAGCATACTCCCGGCAAACCCAATCGCTCTGCTCTTTATTTGAGACCTTCTGTACCTCGTTTATAAAACTAGTAAAATGCTTTTCCGCATCAAGTCGGATATATTGCGCAACTTCCTCCACCGTAATAAGCTCATTTTTGCTGTACTTGAATATCATCCGTTTGCCAATGCGGGGGAGCACCTCGCTTTGATACCGCTTTAATTCTTCAAAACCAACCGATGCTACTGCCATCTCGCTGTTAACCCGGGCAACAGCAGGGAGTAAATCATCAACTGCCTTTTTAGTCAGGTGCTTCAAATCCTCCTTCATAGCATTGATGGAGTTCATATACTGGCTGTAAATGGCATAGACATCCCTAGCCTGCTGGCTTCGAACGGCGTTATATGCTTCGAATTCCGCTGTTATTTCAAATCGGTTTCCGAACAACTCAAATATGCGAACCACTTCACTGCTCATCCTGATTCCCCCTCAGTCCAACTGGAGCCGATATGTTGATAGTTTATGGCTCTCGTCCTTGATGTCGCCAACCGCAATTAGTGTCCCATCGGATTTCAGACCTACTGTGCATATACTTCCGCAGACGATCGCTACAATATTTTTCCAACTTCCCACGTTACACTGCCCATAACGGTTGTCTCCAACAGCAACCGCAGTGCCGTCCGCACGCAGTCCAACGGAAAAACTTCTCCCAGCGGCAATTGCGACAATGCCCCACCAATCAGAAACTTTGCACTCACCACGATCACAGCTTTTCAACCCCTGAGCTACAACTGTGCCATTTTTCTTTAATCCCAGAATGTGATTTGGCCCGGCCGAAACGGAGACGATATCCCGCCAAGATGAAAGCCTGTTGCTTACCATAGATCCAGGGCTATCCCAAAATTGCCCACATGCCACCACACTCCCATCAGATTTCACACCGACAGTGTATCCGCTCCCACATGTAATAGCTACGATATCCCGCCAGCCACTAACATCACATGCCCCCCGGACATTTTGCCCTGTAGACACAACTGAACCATCCTGTTTTAGGCCTACATAATGCTGTCCACCTGCTGCAATAGCAACAATGTCTCTCCAGCTTTTGGCATCTGGCCAAACAAGTTTTGAATCACGGCCACCAAAGGAAACTGTGCCATTGCTCCCAAGTGCCAAGATGTACCGTCCCTTTGCGACAGAAACTACATTTTTTAAATGCGCAACTTTTTCCGTTGAATCCAATGCTGTCACAGTATGGTCTGGCATAATAAATACCGTTGTAGATCCCGTAGCTATAAGTTTCTGATATTTTTTTGATTTTTCATGGGCTTGGGCCATTTCTTCTAAGCACTTCAATCTTGCACGGAGCCGTTTGGTCTCTGTAGCCGCTATAGTACCATACAACTTGGATATTATATCAATCTTTTGTTTCGTTTGCTTCAAATCATTCTCATCCAGATTGTTTAGGCTTGCTATTTTACCTTCACTTTCTGATTCTATCGTTCTCTTAACAGACTGCTCAATACCCAACTTTGCGGTAAATGCTAAGATTTTGTCAGCTGCACCGCGATCCCCTAGTGTGCAAGCCGCTTGTACTAAATTGCAGTAATGGCCTTGGCTACATGGATCATCACATAATGCACTGAATGCGTAAGCAACATACCGTTCCGGACTAATGTCCCCTTCCTTAAGAGCTTCATCATAGTTTTCATTTCTCAATTCGATAGTGGTCTGATCCTTCTGGCTGAATGTCCGATAGGGTTTGATATTTAACGCATCTATTTCTGCCTGCATATCTCTAAACAGGTAGTCCAGACAAATCTCCGTCAGTTTCTTAACCTGCTCCTGAGCCATAATGAGCAAATTCTGCTTTGCCCGCATAAGACCCTGTGTGGTCCGTTGCTTGACCAAAGAGGCGTCCGATGAGGCGGTCAATCCATTACTGAAACCTTGAAGCACGGCCATTCCCATATTGGCTGTTGCTGCGCCCATTACTGCATTGACAGTTCCCCGGATGCCAAAACCATACCCTCGATAGGTGGGGGTGCTACGTTGGCTTTCTAATACCCTTCTCTCTTTCAAACCCTCATGAAGAGAATTTGCCTGTTCTACGCTGCTATATACATCGTCGAAAAATTCATTGTATACTTTTAAGTATAGCGCACGTGGTTTTGTGAACAGAATGCTGTGGATTTGTCGGGCTGTAATTGAGTCGTTTTTTGTGTACTTAAATATGATTCGCTGTCCAATTTGTGGTAAGGTAGTTACTTCAAATTCAGTTAACGGGGTGATTGCATTACTGTCCAAAAGCTGTTGGAGTGATTTTATGTCGTTCTCAACTGCCTCAACGAACTTCTTCTCTTCTGGGCAGACAATTTCTGCCAGTTCCGACAGCATTTCGTCCTTAATTGTGAGATAATGTGTTTCGATTTCAAACGCCGCCTGTTCCTGCGGCTTGCGAACGGCAATGTATGCTTCCAATTCCTCTGTAATCTCGAAACGGTTTCCCAGGAATTCAATGCTATTTGTGTGATCCTGCATAATTGGCTGAATGCAGTTGTCCACAGGTGCATCGGCTTGGACAGATGCGTCAGGTCTCTGCTCTGGTGTACTATCAGTTGCAGGATCGATTGATGCCGCAGATGTAGCTTGAAATGGCTGTGAAGCACAGGTATCTTCCTCGCTCCAATCAGAGTCTGTGCGTATGACCTTTGCGCCGCATTTATGGCAAAAGGCGGCTCCTTCGGCTATTTGCGCTCCGCATTTATGGCAGAACATGATTTTTCCTCCTTATTTCATTTCATTGTATCTCCTATAATAACTCATTCGCCCATACAATACCAATATCATCTTTTTAGGCGAGGTAATGGAAATGGATTACAAATTATTGGGCCAAAGAATCCGCGCCGCTCGGCTGGCGGCAGGATTGTCGCAGGAGCAGTTAGCGGAAATGGTAGGACTGACCAGCCAGCACATATCCCACACGGAAGTTGCATCAACCCAAATCAGCTTGCCAGCCCTCGTGAAAATCGCCAACGCTCTGCACACTAGCGTGGACAAACTGCTATCAGACAGCCTACAGGATTCTAAGGCTCACCTGATGGCTGATGTGCAGATAATCTTTGCCGACTGCAACTCTGATGAGGTATACGTTATGCTGGAGGCCGCTAACGCCGTCAAGCGGTCGCTTCGAGTTCGGAAATTGAAGCGTATGGAGTAGGGCAGCCAAATACTGTACTATTCCGTTTCATCCTCGTTCTCTTTCCGACGCTTATTTAACAAATTCTCTATAACCCGTGCGGAATACCCCCCGGCTCTGGCAATTTTAGCCCGCTCTCGTCTATCTGTTTCTGACTTCGCAAGATCAGCGATAAACTCCGGGCGGTATAGACGCATGGGGCAGTCGATCTTATCGCCGTGGAAGTGGGTATATATTTTGAGCATGGCATCCCGGCCTACCAGTTCATAGAGTTCCAAATAGATGTCGTTGAGGGCTTCTCCCTCGTTGCCCTCAACTTGGAATATGTCATAAACAATGGTATCGTTTATGTTGTCAAAGTCGATCTTTGTCATTATATCGCCTCCCATGCCGCAGTATAACAGAATATTTTGGTATAAATCCAGTGAAGAAAGGAAGTCTTTTATCCATCTAAAATTGTCGTATTTTTGAGAAACATTTTATACAACATTTTCTGTATGCACTTTGTGTCTGTGGGCGGACGAGCAGCCGATAGCAGAGTTTCTCTAGCGGTCTTTTTCTTCGTGGTCATATTCATAGCCTCCCCAAAATAGTTGAAGTCCAGGGCGTAGGTGCGCCCTGGGCTTCTTGTATATGTAGAATATATCGTTTGAGAATGGACCCATACGATTCGTGGCATGGAATTGACGGCCAGGCCAGCGTGTGGTGTTCCGCAGAGGCGTATCCGACGTGAGAATACCCAAAGACCTAACTGACCGCCCGAAAACCGCCGGACACGATTGTTTACAAGCTGGAAAAGCTATTGAAACAGTTTGTCAGAGGATAATCATCAGCATAAATGTTTGCGCAAAGGGATCTGGGTAACAACAAAGAAAGTTGGGAGTGCATCACTGCACTCCCAACTTTTCATATCTGCCAAAGAATACACTGAACTCCTGGCGGAGGTGCGGTGTATTCTTATTTTACCGTAAATCCACTGGCCATTACACAAATTCATTTGTCGTAACCAACTTTTTGATTTCTTCATATTGAGATTGCAGATTATCCCGATATTTTTTTGACTTCCGTTCCAATTCCTCTTTGTCATCATATTCGTCAGGAACTAAATAAAATGTATTTCCCAAAAGATTTGAATTGGTAGAGTGCTCTCGCAAAAAGTCAATATATTTGTGCAAAGTCGTTACATAAGCTGAAATAGCCATATTGATCTTCTCTGTTTCATCATAAATTGCCACATATTCTATAGCAATTTCCATATGTTTTACAAATTTTAGAATTTTTAATATATGATCTAAACCATCACCTGATGTTCCAAGTCTTATCTCACCAATCACAATACTAAAATCGAGTGGGTCAATCGCAACAAAATCCGCTACATTAAAATGCTCAAAACAGCAAAAAAACTCATCTGTTATACACACTGAACTCCACAGCTGCAACAAGTGAGGATTCAATTCTCCAAAACTTATTGCATAATCCTCAAACCCACTTTTCAGAGAATCACGCATATATTTAGGCTTCGATATTTGTTCCGGCTTCATGTCTTTTTCTCTGATGTCCGAATCCGCAGAAAAAGCATCCATACTCAAGGGGAGCATATCGGCAATCGGCATATCTAGGTCCACCGATAGTTGGATTGCCCGTGGCTCGTCCTGAATGATAGTGTTCCCGCCATTAGAAAATGGAACATCAATCCGTTGGAATCCAAGCAAATCCAGAAATTGGTTTACAAGGCTCCAGCAAAACACATTCAAATCGCAAGTCATGGTGTCAATCGGACTGTCTGAATCATCAAGCAATTGGAACCTTTTTTGCAAGTTCTGTAGCTTGCTAGTGGGACGATTTCTAAAAAATTTATATGTGTCTTCGACATTATTAAGTTTCCCGTCAGGGAAGTATTTGCTGGATTTACAATTCCTGCTCCCATCAATCCACTTTTGGGTAGCAGTTTTGCTACATTCAGCCATTGTACCCGCAGCAGCGAAAAGAAAAACAAGAGTTTCGGATGCATTCCCACAAACGAGGTCAGCGGAACAAATCGTATTTGCAAATATCCCCCATGTCATATGCAGTACCCCTTCAGTCAAATAAAAATTCATGTCCAATAAAAGTCCATGATTTGTTGGTGATATGTCTTTACGGGTTAGTTTATTATATTGCCATACCAGCTAGAGATAAGTGACTCTAGTGCGCACCTTGGCAAAGAACGCTCTGCGATAGCAGAGCAGTATATTGCCAGAATAGGGTAGACCTTTCCTGCGTTGAGCCAAGCAGTAGGTGCGCCATAACGCTTTTTCAAACAAAAAGCTGGGCGAGTAGGCCGACAACCTACAGGCAGTGACACGCAAAGAGGTCAAACGGCTGTGTTGCAGACAGCCGCTAATTTTATTGTACTGGAAGGAGAGGACTTTCTATGCCCAACGAAGGGGTAAGAATCACTTTTAATCCAATCCACAGCTCTAGAACCGGACCGCCAAAGTCGGAACTTCATACACAGTACAACGAAGTAGTTGCTACTGTGCGTGCTGCTCCACTTAATTCCCAAAACGTGTTGCAATTTTCAAAACCGCTCCACGAGGTTTTAGCGCCATATGCAAAAAACCATGGCGAGCTGGTTATGAGTGTGGACGGCTCCAATAGTTACTTTGCGATTGGAGGCAAGCCATTCACAAACTTTGCTGTTGTGGTTTTATCTGTTGTCCGACGCCAGTTCACTGACCATGTCCAACATGATCTTGAACTATTTATCTGGGGCAAACACCTTCCACGAAAGATCATCCGTATAGAGGCTAAAAAGCTACGTTCCAGCGCATGGCTTGACGAACTTGGCCCGCAGTATATTTGTGAGCATGGAACCAAGGATATACAAATATTCCTTCAAGCTATGTCACAGTATGCCCCGGTCACGGATGAATACTTATATAATGGCTGGGCCATTGATAGCAGGAACGCTTATATTATGGATGGGCAGAAAATCACTGGAGACGATTGGAGCGCAGATGCTGCCCAAGTTCCCTGCCTCCACGCTCTGGAGATGCTGGATGTAGCGCCACACTCCCTGACAATCCCGTTTCTGGCCATTGCGTTGCTCTCGCTGGTGCAGAGCCAGATGATGGTCCAAGGCGAATATTTCAAAGGTGTTTGCTGCATCGTGGCTCCCACTCAGTCTTTCAAGACAACGCTGGCATCCCTCTTTTTCAACTTTGAAAACGGGCGCGAAGCCAACACCAACTTTGAGGCGACTATGGCTGCCATCGTAAGGACGGTAGGGAACACACGCGATTCGACTTCCATCGTGGATGATTTCAAACCTGGTGCTACCAAGGCAGAAAATAGCGACCTGACACGGAAAATCAGTACGGTCATCAGAATGTGCAGTGACAATTCTGGGGGCGTACAAAAAGCGGGGGCGCAAAACTCCACGTTTTCCAATGCAGCACACGGCCTTGTTGTGGTGACCGCAGAACAGGTTCAACTTCAGGTACAGTCAACCCTTGCGCGGTTACTGATCCTTGAGATGAATAGGAAAGATGTGGACATCGGAAAACTCACGGAGTTCCAGGATAATCATTCACTATACCGCGAATTTATCCAAAATTATGTGAGTTACATCGCATCGCAGGGCGTGGACCAGTTTTGCAAACACCTTGCACAACGTTTTTTACAGGAGCGAAATACTCTGCGAAAGGAGCTTGCGGAGGACCTTCCCGTAGACAACAGGACGAGCGACATGGTCACTTGGCTGTGGATCTCTTTCCACGAGTTCCTAGACCATGCCTTACAGATTGGGGCTGTTACCCAAGAAGAATATGATTCTTTCACAAGTGAGGCCCACAAGGTATTTTCGTTCATCATGGAAAAGCAGGCTGAGCGCGTTGCCGACTTGGCCCCTGTAAAACAATTTTTCTGGGGATTACAGGTATTACTGGGAGCCAAGGAAGCCCAGATAGGAAAACTGCAAGCTCGGAACAGCGGATATTCTGCCGCAGACAGTAAGAAGGCAATCGGGTTCTCCAAAAAGGGTTGCGTCTATTTGAAAAATGGCGTAGCGCTTCAAGCAGTAGCCTCCTATTACCGCCGCTTGGGAAAGGAGTTTATAATCAGCGAATCTGTACTGCGGAAGGCTCTGGCGGACGGCGGCTACATTATTCCAAAGGATCAGAAGTCGTATATCCACAGACTTTACGTCAATGGTGAATCATACCAGTGTATTATATTTGAAGAATCGAAGTTCGATGTACTCTGCAAAGGAGGAAAACAAGATGGAACAGGATTTGATGAAGAAATTCAAGGTGATCGGGCGTTGCAGCGAAATGCAGAAGCTTTCCTTGGATCAAGTATGTGAATTGATTGATGGGGTAGCGTATGACATTGATCTCCGGCCCAATCAACAACATTGGGGGTTGGATGGGGATCCACTTGAAAGTATGCCTACCTCCGCCATCATAGGAATTCTTACTGCTCCTCCGAAGGTTCCCGCCTTGCCCATAAGAGACGAGGTTCATTGGACAGAAAACGATTGGAAGTATGCATACAAACAAGTGAGGAAGGCGGCCAAATTGGAGGAGTGGGATGAGAAGCACAGCAAGAAGATTTCGACCAAGAAGGCTAATAAGAAATTAAAGCGTATAATGAAGAAATTGGAGATGAAGGATTGATATGAATATAAGTGAGCCTTGGCAAATCAGTGTTTGTTGCAGTATCATAGCACAGCGTATTCTATGGCACGGTGACATTGAGGCACTCAAGTTGGCCCGGCAGAAAATTTTGTGTAAAAGGAGACAAGCTGTAGTCAAGGAAACAGGAGCAAATCAGAGGATTTCCCAAGCTGGACACAACCCGGCTAAACTCGGCTTATCCACCTGTGTTCCGAGCGGAGAGACGGTATGCGCGCGCAGCGTGAATGCCGTCTCCCCGCCCGGAAACGCTAAG
>CAJTGJ010000085.1 GCA_910575695.1 Oscillospiraceae bacterium
CGCGTCCTCAAGCAGAACCTCCTGCGCAGAAAGCGGGCCAATCTCCCCGCCGAAAAGACGCTGGACTCCTTTGACTTCGGCTTCCAGCGCAGCGTTTCCAGGGAGCAGATGCTCCGCCTGTCCGATATGACCTGGGTGGAGCAGGCCTTTAATATCTGCTTCCTCGGCCCGCCCGGCGTGGGCAAGACCCACCTCGCCCTCTCCCTGGCCGTCCAGGGCCTCGACCTGGGATACTCCGTGGCCTTTGAAACCCTGGACAATCTCATGACCGTCCTCAAGACCGCCGAGATTTCCAGCGCCAGCAGGCGCCGCCTCAAGTATCTCCACAAAGCCGCCCTTGTGGTGGTGGACGAGGTGGGCTTCATGCCCCTCTCGCCCGCCGAGGCCAATCTGTTCTTTGGCTTCATCTCCGCCATGAGTGAGAGAACGTCGCTGATTATTACTTCCAACAAGGGGTTTGACGAGTGGGCCGACTTCCTCGGCGACGCCACCATTACCACCGCTATCCTTGACCGCCTCATCCACCGCTGCGAGATTATTAACATGACCGGCTCCAGCTACAGGCTCGAGCACCACCAGTCCATTACAAACTAACTTTTTCCGCTGGTATACTTTGTGGCGAAACCTCGCCCCGGCACTGGTATACTTTGTGGCGAAATTTGGCCCTTTTTACTTGACTGCTTACAATCATCCTCTACAACCACTCCGCCAACGCCTGCTGGCCGGAGGGCAGCGAGTACGATGACAACACCCCGCCCCAGTGCCAGTCCATGGACGGCAAGCAGGGCTACGGCGATCCCGGCCTGCTGTGCGAGGCCTGCGGCAACAACCAGTTCGGCTCCAGCGGCAAGGGCAAGCTGTGCAAGAATATGCGGATGCTCTACATCCTCCAGGACGGGGCGTATATGCCGCTCCAGCTGGCCCTGCCGCCCACCAGCATCAAGCCCTACAAGAACTTTGTCAACATGGCCTTTGCCCTGCGCAACCGGCCTGTTTACGGCAGCCTGGTTAAGATCACGCTGAAGCCGGTGAGCACCAACGGCTTCGACTACAGCGTCGCCGTGTTCAACCGGGTGCGGGATTTCGCCGGCGAGGAGCTGGCGGCGGTCAAGACGTATGCCGAGGGGTTCCGCAAGATGGTCAAGGAGATGCTGGAGCAGCGGGCCCAGGCCCAGGCGGAGGCCGCGGCCAACATCGTTCAGACGGTGGACGCCCCGCTGGAGCTGCCGGACAACGATGGCCACTTTGCGGTGGGCCTCCTGGACGGTGAGCGGGAGCTTATGCCCGCCTGAATCCGATTTGTCCAGCGGCAGAGCAGGCTGTTCCCGCAATTTACGCGGGGGCAGCCCGCCCCGCTGGCGCCCCTCACGGAGGAACAGCGCCGGTTCGCGGACCGGCACCACGACCTGATCTATTCGTTCCTGGGCAGGGGAAGCTACGCCGCAAATGAATACTACGACGTGGCCGCCCTGGGCTTTCTCCAGGCGGTGCAGCGGTATCTCACCCAGCCGTGGCTGAGGCGGTATGCCTTTTCCACCATCGCGTGGCAGGCCATGGCCCGCAGTGTCGCCGCGGACTACCGGGCGGAGGAGCGCCGCCGCAATGCGGAACAACGATATCTGGCAGACACCCGGGCCAGGCCGCCCAACTATGAGGAGCTGGAGGCCCGTCTGACCCTGCGCGATCTGATGGCCGGGGCCAGCGAGGAACAGCACCGGCTGGCGCTGTCGCGTCTCCGGGGCTGTACCATGGCAGAGGCCGCACAGCTCCAGGGTATGGGGGTCAAGCGGGCCCGCAGGCTTTTGAAAGAGCTGCGGCAGGATCACCTGCTGCTGAATACGGAAACAGAAAGAGGGCTCAATATCCATGAATACTGAGGAAAAGACCACAAAGACGCTGGCCGGCGTCCTGCTGCGGCCGCTGGCCGTGGGCGCGAAGGCCGTCATTCTCCATCAGGGGCAGGTGACGTACACCTCCCGGGTGGTGTCCATCCACAGCTACGGCATGGGTGAGGTGCGCTTTGAGACGCTGAACACCCAGTACCGCCTGCTGACGGGGCCCAGCTCCGAGCCGGCGGCGGGCTGCTTTCCCCTGGCGATGGCCGCCTGAGCTGGACGGCTGATACATGAAAGGCGCGGCAAAGGACTATCCAGGTCTTTTACCGCGCCTGCTTTTATTTGGAGGATCACATCATGATTGACTACAAAGCTGTACCCAGCGGGCTGGAGCTCAGCCGCCGCATTGCGGACTGCCTGGAGGCGTCCGCGCCCCGTAGCTATGACCCTGATGAACGAACCCGGGCCATCCGAAGCCTGAACGATATTTTGCAGGGCCGGTCCGCCCGCCCGGTGGATGAACTGCTGGCCGAGCTGGACAAGTGCGGGGACACCCGGCTCCCGGCGATTTTGGAGGACGTTCGGGCGTTCCTGCACCAGAAGGCGCTGCTGACCAAGCCCTATCACAAGCGCCCAAGCCGGAAAGCGTTTGCATTTCAGTGGGCGAAGGGCTCCGATGGCCGCAAACTGAAGGTCATCGACCAAAAGCTGTATGACCGTGCGGCCAGGGAGGGCTTTCCGGCCAATTTCTTCCGGGAGGCCAGCTTTGACCATGTGACCTTTTTCTGCCTGCCGGATAAGGCGGATTTCTGTGGTTCGGAGCTGCATGGCTGCAAGTTCGCTGTGTGCCGCATAGACGGCATTTCCTTCGGGTACAGCCGTATCTATGATACGGAGTTTTACTCGTCTGTTCTGAGCCATGTGGATATGTACGAGGCCACCTTGGCCCATACCCGGTTCCATGACTGCGAGCTGTCCCACTTGACGGTACAGAATGCCACACTGAAAAGCTGCCACACCGCCGACTGCACGATGGATGAGGTGGATTATGCCGGTTCCACCCTGGACGGATGCACCTTCAGCCGGATCACCGCCGGCACGGTCTGCCTGGACTGGACTACCATTACCCAGGGCGGGGCCACCGAGGAGGAGTGCCACCAGAACTGGAAGGCCGTCTACCAAGCCCTGGGCGTGAAGGGGGACGCCGCATGAGCCGCGCCATCCCTATCCGGCCCAAAGACTGGATGTGCTTCCAGTGCCGCCGGTGTGCTGGCTGCTGCCGGGATCTGGAGGGCCAGCTGATGCTGGAACCCCTGGGCGCCTATCGTCTGGCCCGGTGTCTCCGGGATCGGGGGGAGGCCGGTTCCATCCATGACGTATATGAACGCTATGCCCACACCGATCTTCTGGAAGGCCGTCTGCCTATCTATCTGATGAACACGGTGGGCGATGACCACACCTGCGTCCTTCTCAAAGATGGACGCTGCTCCGCTTATGCGGGCAGGCCCTCTGTCTGCCGGATCTACCCGCTGAGTGTGCGGCCCGGGCAGAGGGGGAAGCCCTTTGAATACTACCGCTGTGTGGATCAGCACGCGGCCCACTTTTCTGACGGCAAGATGCAGGTGAAGGACTGGCTCCACGAGAACTTCTCCAGGGAAAGCCGGGAGTTTTGGGCCGCTGAGGGCATCGCCCTGCCCACCCTGGGCTGTCTGCTGAACAAGCTGGATGCCGGCAAGCTCCGGGCCAGCCTGTTCCAGATCCTCTACTACCGCTATTACAACTACGAGCTGGATCTGCCCTTTCTGCCGCAGTATCAGAAAAACATGGCGGCGCTGGAGCAGTTCCTCCGGCAGAGGTTGGGGGAGGTGTAGGCCATGTACGCGCTGGAGCGGCGGATGGGCCGCCAGTGGTTTCGGTGCGCCGTTTGCGGGAACCGTGCCCTGTTGGACAGGGTGCGGGCGGGCCAGCCCCGGCCAAAGGATTGGCGCGTGGCGGCTGTGCCTCTTTGCATGAAGGACTATTTGGGGACATCCGATTATGCCAATGCCGGACAGCCGGCGGCGTAAACAGATAGGCAGGTGTGCCGTGGGACTGTTTGGCCCCGCAGCACACCTGTTTTGGAGGTGAAGAAAATGTCATACCGAGAGGAAACGGACAAATACATTTGCGATTTCTGCGGTGTTGAACTGGGCTGGGAGGAACACACCGACACCCACGGCGATATTTGGAGCTGTGAGGTCTGCGGCAAAAACTTCTGTTCCCGGTGCCTGCGCGGTGCCATTGGCCGCGAGAACTATGTGAAGCTGATGCAGTCCGGTGACCTCATCAAATGCCCGGACTGTGCGCGTGAGGTGTCCGGCCATGGGTGAGCGCAGTTTTTCAAACCCCGCCAAGCTGCATTGGTACCCGGATCTCGCCTGCCCCGTCTGCGGCGGGGAGGTGAACTCCTGGGACAAGCGGTGCAGCCGGGCGCTGGGCTACAAGCAGATCGTGTGCGAGGGCTGTATTGCCCAGGAATACCAAATTGAAGTGGAGGAGCTGAGAGACACCATGAAAGAGCACTTTGGCCTGATCCCGTGTCCCGGGATATGAGCGGGGAGCTGAACGGCCTGACCCGGCGGCTCTATGCCCAGGGGTACACCAGGGAACGCCACCCGGATACGGTCTGCTGGGGTGACTGGCACAACTTTTCTTATAAGTGGGAGACAATGCTGGGCTTCACCTGGGAGATCCCCTGCGGCCTGCTGATTCAGAGCGAGAGCGATTCGGGACGAAGCGTGGCCAGCTCCGAGTGCTTCTGCCAGCACGTCTGGTACTGCCCGGAGAATGATAATCCCCTGTACCGCTGCCCATACCAGCGGAAGGGCTGTGAACACATCCCGCGGGGATTTACGCTCATCATGTGCCCATGCCATCAGACGGACAGGCCTTATGACTATGGGCACAGTGTGGAAAAAATCGAGACCGAGAACGCCAAAGAAGCCCATAAGCAGTACATGGAGCTCACAGGCGGCGCCTACTGCGCCTGTGTGGTGGGTAACAACGGTTACGAGGGCGGCTGGTACGAGATCAAGTATGACGTGGCACAGTGCATCCAGGTGCAGTGTAAAAACCCGGTCTGCGTCATCCGCAAGCAGCCCTGTGATTTGAAAAAGGTCAACATTTTCTACGATGTCCGCCGCACCTGGATCACCCGCCGGGGCTTCCTGGAGGAGAAAAAGGTGGAGGTCACCAAGGGGATGAAGGTCTTTGACCGCCCTGTGGCCCGGACAGACGCGGAGATATGGCTGAAAATCAAGGAGCACGAGGCCAGCCCGCTGAACAACTACACCGTGATCGAGCGCCCGAAGAAAACGATGGAGGACCGCCGCCAGGAGTATTTCTCAAAAATGCACCGGCATTATGACGACCTCTATGACTATTTTGAGTTCCACTATGAGGTGGAGAACATCCGCATCGCCCGGAGCGAGCAGCGGGACCTTTTGCAGGATCTGCGGGACGCCGCCGAGGGCATCGAGGTCGTCCACAACATCGACCAGCTCAAGGCCAAGGCCGAGAAAAAACGGTCGGCCAGGGTTCGCCGCAGGGAGCTGAAGTCCCGCAGGACACAAAGTGCGGCTATGCCATCCCAAACGGAAGAACAGATTTCCATTTTCGGAGGTGATTCTGAATGAATTTGTCAAACATGAGCGCCTATGGGCTGCAAATCAATTTGAAGCTGTTGAACGACATCATCGTCTTTGTTGTTACTACCGCCAAAGCAAATCACACCCAGATAGCGGAACTGCGAAAGCGGTGCATATTTCCCTTGTCCTCCGGTTCCTCTGCGTCTGAGGCGCTGCAGCGGGACTACGGCTTTATGTACCTGGGCGAGCTGCTGGAACGGTACGAGGAACGCTTCGGCATGAGCCTCCCCGACCACAGGGCCATTGCCCTGGCCCTGGGCTACACCAGGGATATCGCCACACCGGAGATGTTTGTGGGGAGCCAGCGGGCCGACTTCATCCAGGGTGTGCGGCGGTGCGCGGAAGATGACCTCTACCTCACCGGCGCCCTCTGCCTGATCCACGGGGGCGAGAGCGGCGCGGCAGCCATTGAGCAAAGGTTGAAGGGATGGGCATACACCCAGACCGAGGAGTTGATCTTCGCCATGAGCCTGTTCCCCGATGCGGAACAGGCCCTTTCCCAATTCAGCGGCCAACTGGTGGATCTGCTGGGAAAGGGGCGGACAATGCCCCTGTTCGGCAACACAGATATCCTGAACCGCGCCCTTGTCATGCTGTTCCCACTGAAAAAGCGGATGAAGGCCAGACACATGGATCTGCTCCGGGCCCTGCTGTCCCTGCCTGTCTCCTTCGTGAGGGAGGGCAGCAATCACTACACCTGGCTGACAGACCACGGCTATACCTCCATTGAGATCGCGTACGCCAATATTGCGGCCCTGTGCAGCCAGTGTGTTCCCGGTGGCCCCGGACGCAATTCCCTCACGGCGGAAAAGCTTGCTGTCTCGCTGTTCCGCACCGTCCTGGCCCATGACCAGCCCCTTCCTGCCGAGGTTTACCAACAGCTCACCCAAATCTATCAGATGTATGCAAAGTTTGATATCAAATGCTACGAGGAGCACAGGTTGGCCGATACCTTGAAAGGCGGACTTCGCATCCAGACCCCCGAGACCATGGCCTGGTTCATCCGCTGCACCGATGAACCCCTTCATCCGGCCACCGCCAGTTTCGATGTCATGGAATCCAAGTGGGATACCCTGGCCGGCAGCCTGGACACGAAGCACTACCTCAAGCTGTTTGAAAGCTGTCTGACCGAGGACATGGACGCCGCCCAGATCCGCGAACGTCTGGATCGGTATCAGGTTCTCACCCAAAAGGATTTCCTGGAGCGCTACAGCGAGGACACATTTGCCGGCAGGTTCCCGCTCATGGTCAAGACGGGTATCATCGACCTGTGGACGGCTTTCCAGGGCTGTCTGTCCGAAGATGGCGGTATAACCAACTCCACCCTGCTGCGTCATATCGGGGGCTGCTGCCATAACATCCAGACGTTACAGGCGGTCGAGTTTCTGACACGGTTCCTGCCCCAATATGGATTCCATGGGATAAAGACATATTTTGGCCGCTATCGGGATGGATTTGAAGATGAACTGTGGGCGCAAAAAGGCTATAACGGCAGCGAGATCACACTCAAGCTCCAGCGTGATTTCCTTGCGGATGACCCGAACCGACAGCGCCTGCTGCTCCACTGGGTGGATGAGTATTTTTTCACGAAACAGCCAAAACGCTGCCTTGACTTTGTGATCGCCCTGCTGAAGGATGAGGGCGCGGCTGCTCTGCTGACCCCCGAATATCAGCGCGGACTGTTTGACGCGGTGATTGCCCAATCGAAGCTGTCTGTCTGGGACGCCAACGAGCTAAAACAGCGTTACCTGACGCCGGAAGAACAACAGGCGGATCAGGCGGCCAAAGAGGCGGCGGAAGCGGAAAAGAAGCGGCAGGAACATCTGAACATGATCCAGAGCATCGAGGCCTGCTATGCCGATTCCAACAATGGCACATTTGGAGCTGTCTTGAAGTATCTGGATAAGTACCGCTACTACAATGACCGGGAGGCCATTGCCCACCGTGTGGTGCGCGATGGATTGGAACCGCTTTTGATAGGCACTGGGTATGCCCTGGCCCCAGCGGAGGCGGAGCGTTTCCTGATCGTCTGCCGGGAGCTGTTCCGCACCGGCGCTTTGGCCTGGGCAGAACTGCAATCCTATATTTTGAAGGTGAAGGAGGTCGAACCGGATGATCCTGACGAAGATCCAGGTGAATGAGCTTGGGCAAATGATGCGGGAACACATTGCCTGCATCCTACGGATGAATGCCGTCCGGCTGAAGCTGGGTTGGACAGCGGAGTTTACCGCGGGGCAAATCATTTCCTGCTGTGACAGGATGGTCAAACATCTGGACTGCACGCTGGATTTTCCCAAAAATGTCCAGCGTGAGCTGATCCAAAACCCGCAGTTTGCCCCCTGGCTGGCCCGGCTGATGGCCCTTGCGGGGAAAACGGCGAATAGCGGGCCGGAGGGGCCCCGTTCGGACTGGGATAACCTGGCCCAGAGGCTGGATGAGCTGCTGGAGGCCTGCTGGGCCGGGGGAAAAACGATCACTGCCTATTCGGAGAACGATGTGCTGTTCGCCACGGAGCAGCTCGACCTGACTTCGGCCGCACGGCTGACCTATCTGGAAAGCTTTGCCCCCATAGAATTGGATGACGGCACAAGGACGCAGATCCTCATGAACCTGTCCGCCTGTGGGACAGTGCCTGTTGCCCTGGACGAAGGCCGACGGGCGCTGCTGAAAGAACCCTTTGTGGGCTCCCGCTACCTGTTCGCTACGGCGGACTTTGAGGACATCTGGACACTGTTCCAGTTCTGCCCTGCTTTGGCCGGCATTGCCCGGATACTTCATCAAAATGGCATCAACGAGCATCTCACCCTGACAGACTACCAGTATTTCGCGGAGGACGGGACGGAGTATCAGCGTCTGCTGGCTCTTGTACTCCAGCGCCTGAGCGCCGATGCCGCCAGCAGATTCCTTTATCACTGGCGGGAGAACAACTGTGCCCCGTCCGAGCTCCAGCGCATGGAACGCCGGACGCGGGCAGCCGATACCGAAAAACTGGGCGCTGCCCTGGTCAGCTATACCGGGTATGTCAACCTGATTTATGGAAAAAAGTTTTGGCTCATCGGTAGAATGAGTGGGTGGTAAAAACTGAACAAGCCCTTGGCAGCACAGGGGAAACGACTATGATTAAGTTGCGAAACAAAAATCATGGAAGAAGGCC
>CAJTGJ010000086.1 GCA_910575695.1 Oscillospiraceae bacterium
ATTTGGTAGAAAACTGCTTCCTGGTTCTGAAACGCTGGAGAGGGATTGCCACTCGCTATGCCAAAACCTCAGATGCTTTTATTGCTGCGGTACACGTCCGTTGTATCGCTATTTGGGCTGCTATTCGCACTTAACTCGTGTAAACACTGCCTAGATTGCGGCACTGATTTATCACCTGCAAAGCATCAATTATCCGATTTTCTTTTTGGGCATTGAACTTATTAGACTTTACAAGGGCTACAGCCATGTGTAGAGAATACCAAAATCCCTTTCCAACTGTTGCATTGAAATAGTAGCTGATTATTTCTCTGCAAAATTCATCTGCAAGCAAACTCTCATACTTGTTTATCTTGCGATCTCCATTTGCTTGTACTGCTTTGGATAAAGTGTATACCTTCGGGTACTTGCACTGAACCTCAAATCGAATGATGTCCCGTGCGTTATCCATTATTTTTTGCGGGATAGGTGGATATCCTCTAGCTTTGTTTTCTTCTGACTGTTCTTGAAATTTCATGAATTTGCTGTAGCAGTTGACGTTGACAGAGTCGCATACAAGATAGAAGCTGCTTGGACGGCTTTTCAGTCGGTGCGCAGTTCCATCATACTTCATCCATTCTTTGTAATGGGGCGGAATATCTGATCGCTTAATAAGGTTCATAATCTGTTCTGGACTACATCCGGGAACAAGTTCATTCAGAGCAAAATTGATGCAGTAGTCAATTCGTTTAAGGCTATAGTCTTCAAATGTTCGCAGTAACGGTGAAATGCGTTGCGATAGACGGTCGAACGCAGAGATAGCGGCGTTCATGTCATCAATGGTGGCGGCGGTGATGTAATCATGTATACCTCCAAGTATTTTTGGATTTATCGTTACATCAATAATATCAACGGTTGTTCTGCATTTTTCCAGATAGACGTCGGGGCGGATCAACCATTTAATTCCTTGATCCCGCTGGCAAAACTTGATTACCACATTTTGGTATTCATCTGAATATATTTGAATGGCTCCTGTTTCCTGACTGTATTTCCTGAAGTCTGCGATTAACTGTGACGCCTCATTCAGAAACAGCCAGAGAGACAGAGTTATTGTATGAAATCCTAACGACGACCGTAACATCGTGTAACTCCTTTCGTGAAATAGTACCGCGAGGGTTCATTGCGATTGCTGTTGTGGTCATGTTGTTGTGTGGGTCTGTTACTACAGGTCATGTGTGTGTTCATTCTAAACAAATAACACATCACGAAATCATTATCATCATACTTCGATAGGTGTTATACGCATTTTTAGGTGATGAATAGTCATATCAACATATAGGTGTATGTATCGTACCAGTTGTTATAGAGATGGGTGATTATCGCATTGTATAGGTACAATAAACTTTGTATATAATAATACATATATTACTGGGAATGGATAGTAAAGCAGATAGCGGCGTGGGTAAATGCCCACGCCGCTCGTCACCCTGCTTTTTTCTAAAATCCCTATGGCAATATTGCCCGTAGTGTAGTATAATACTATAAAGTCAAGTTAGGGAAGAGGTGATTCCCATGAGCAAATTGCAATACACATTCAAAACCGATACCTTATTCAAGATGCTGTTCGTGCAGAATCAGGATCTTCTTCGGAAACTCGTTGCTGTGCTGTTGAGGATACCGTTGGAAAGCATTCAGGAGTTTGTCGTAAGGAACCCAGAGATAGCCCCTGAGATGCTTGGCGAGAAGTTTTGCCGCCTTGATATCAACATGATCGTGAATAACCAGCGTATTGATTTGGAAGTACAGGTCGCCAATGAGGGAGATTACCCTGAGCGTGTGATGTACTACTGGGCAAGGGAGTTCTCGTCATCGCTGGCCGCAGGACAAAGCTATTCGACATTGCCACGCACAATCGTCATCAGCATTATAGACTTTAATCTGTTTAGCTGTGCAGAGTTTTATTCTTTCTTTCAACCCTTGGAGGCCACCCGCCACACGCTGTTGTCAGATAAGATGGGGTTCCAGTTCTTTGAACTGACAAAACTGCCAGATGACATCAGTGAGAAGGATTCTCTGCTGTTGTGGCTGTCGTTGTTCAAGGCGAATACAGAGGAAGATCTTGAGAAAATCAGAGCAATGGAGGTGCCCGAAATGGAACAGGCGATCAATGCGTACTATACGATTACAGCGTCACCAGAGTTCCGGGAGATAGAGCGGCTTCGTGCCAAGGCTAAGCATGACGAGGCGCAGGCGTTGCATCATGCAAAACAAGAAGGTAGACAAGAGGGCATATCGGAGCGCAACATTGCGTTTGCTAAAACCATGATAGCGGACGGTGAGCCTATCGAAAAAATTGTGAGATATACAGGTTTGACCAAAAAAGAAATTGAGGAATTGGCTTAATGTCTCCATAGCTTGGAATATGAAGAAAGAGGAACACCGCTTTTGTCGTGGTGTTCCTCTTCTTTTGTGCTATTCGGTTTGTCGACTACCTGTAAAGCGCGGATATTACTGGCTTTTTGAGTGTTTGTATAATTCACTTGCACTAAAGTCTACAACCTAAAGCAGATGGCCGCCGTCCTCCAGTTTTTGCAGGAAAACAATCTCACCGACTATGACGCGCTGGCGGCAAAGACCACGGCGGCGGTTGACCGGGCCCACGCGCTGGCCGGGGAGCTCCAGACCACCGAGGCCGCCCTCTCCAAAGTCTCCGGGCTGATGGAGGCCGTGGTGGACTATGCCAAGGCCCGGCCCGTTTTTGACGGCTACAAGGCGGCCCGGTACTCGAAAAAGTACCTTGCCGAGCATGAGGCGGAGCTTGCCACCTACCGGGCGGCCCGGGCCGCTATGAATGAATTGCTGGGCGGTGAAAAGCTCCCCAAAATGGACGCGCTGAAAAAACAGCGGCGGGAGCTGGCGGATAAGAAAAAGGCCCTCTATGCCGAGTATCGGCAGGCCCAGCGGGATATGCGGGAGGCCGTGGCTGTCAAGGCCAACATCGACCATCTGCTCGGACTGACGGACGGGCGCACTGATAAGGAACAGACGCGATAGCGGCGGTGACGCAGCCAATCTCTTTGGGACATTTTGTCCCAAAGAGCCGGGTTTGGGGAGGCTCCCCAACAAGCATTTTTGCGGGCCTGCGGCCCAGTAAAAATTTCGGAGTGTGGCCACACCCGAATTGCTTGCCGTTTGTGCGCTCCCCTATATATGTGCAGAAAATTGTACTTGACTTTTATTATAATATCACTTATAATAAGTATACTTATAAAGGAGGAATAAATAATGTTCATCTACGAAAAATCTGTTACAGGTAAAGCTGACATCAAAAAAATCTGGAAACTTTACTCTGATGTATCCAAGTGGAGCCTGTGGGACGAAAGCGTAAAATCTGTCCAGTTTTCTGGTCCTTTTTGCGCTGGTACTCATGGTGTTATGGAAATGGTTCACGGATCGAGTTTGCCCATTGTACTAACTGAATGTTCGGATGAGCGAAGTTTTACCACAGAATCCAAACTTGGTCCTATCACAGTCACTTTTGGGCATCTCTTGAAAGAGGATGCAAATGGTGTTACTATTACCCATACCGTTACCATTGAGGGCGGTGAAGAAAATCAGATGAAAGGTATGGGGGAAGGTATTACAGCGGGAATACCCGATTGCTTGCAAAAACTCCTTTCCGCATAGTAGAGTATCATGAAATTTGCAGAATGTAAAAACCATAAAGAAAGTATTGGGCTACTTTTTTGGCAATCATCTATGCTTTGGCAGAGAAAAATTAAACAGATACTACAGTCATACAATTTAACGCATACACAGTTTGTGATTTTAGCTGTAATTGAGGAACTTACTGAGCAAGATGTATGTATCACACAAAAAAAAATCTCCGATTTTTCTATGATTGATGTTATGACTGTATCTTCTACTGTTAGACTGCTTGAGAAAAAAGGGCTGATTTATCGTTTGCCACATAAGACGGATACAAGGGCAAATTCCATCTCTAATACTGAAGAAGGAAAAAGTTGCTTGAAACAAGCGGTTATAGATGTTGAAAGTGTTGATAAAACTTTTTTCTTTAACAGTAATGAAGAAAATGCTCAATTTCAAAATATGTTGTCACAATTATTGAGCAAAAATTTGGAATGAACATAAATCGCCCAACGGGATAATAAAAAACCGTTGTTTTGGCGGCTGACTAATTATGCGCCCAAACAGAATACAGTGGCTTAACGGCGGTTTTGAAATAGTAAATTTCAAACCGCCGTTTTCTTTTGAAAATGAGATTACGGTGGGTGTATTAAAGTCACCCATTTTTAAGGACATGGCGGTATCCAAGAGGTATCGTTATGTCCTTTTCGATTTCTGCACTATCTAATTTATCAAAAAAAGCCCGGGCCCCGGACAAGGATATTCCGCCTTACTCTGCGAAAATTGTTGCAATATAGTTTATTCTCTCGCTTTATGCGCTTGCGTGGTATTTTTCCGCGCAGGCGTTTTTTGTATGCCCAGCTTTGGGACAAGCTGTCCCAAGGTGCGGGGCGGCTCCCCCGGGTGTCGCTCCCCGCCGCCCTCCATATCGTTTCCCGGAAACCCAACCACAAAAAACGATATGGAGGTACATACAATGACTATCATCAACTTGCGCGACTTTTACTACTGGTACACCCAGGACGAATATATTGAAGTTTCCGATGATGTGGCCGAGGCGCTCCGGGCCAGCGTCCGCTCCGAGGCGGCTTATACCGAGCGGGCCCGCTACAACAAGGCGTACTATTCCTTGGACGCGGATGACGGCATCGAGTATTCCGCCTGCCTGCACGAGCTCACCCCGGACGAGGTGCTGGAGCTCAAGGAGCGGTTCTGCCGCCTCTGGAATGCACTGAACAGCCTGCCGGAGATCCAGGGCCGCCGGGTGGACGCTCACTTTATCCTTGACATGACCTACCGGGAGATTGCCCAGGCCGAGGGCGTGGATAAGAGCTCTGTCCGTGAGTCCGTTCTGGGCGGCTTGAAAAGCATGAAAAAATATTTGCAAAAAAATCCTTGATTGCCCCCTCCATTTGCTCCGCTTTTCTGGTGGTATATGAGAGGAATATTTTTCTTCTCCACAACTGAATAGCGGGCGGCCCCGGGTGAACGCGGGGAGCCGGGCGGCGGGTGCGCGGTGACTTCTCCCACGGGAGGACGAGCGACCAACACCACCGCCGCGTGTGGGGAATTTGCCAGCCCCACGGCCACGATCCGCGAGGGACAAGCTGGCCGCTTGCCGCTTGAGGCCGCCGCACAAAACAAGGAAATGCCGGGCCGCTACCTGCTGTCTTTTGACGGGCCAAACATACGGGCCCGGCGCTCCCCATTTCAAACAAGTTCGAGACAAATTGTCCCAAGGTGAGGACAGGCCAAAGGGCGGCACTTTTCGGAGTGCTGCCTTTTCGCGTTTCCCCACCAACCAAAAACGCAAAAGGAGGTTTTGCCGTGAAACTGACCGCACAAGAGCTGGAACAAATGAAAAGCGTGGACATCGGCGCGGTGAGCGCGGATGCGCTGGCTGACGTGAGCGGTATGGCCTTTGACCGCACCCTCCCCCGGGAGGAGCGGCTGGCCCGGTTCGTAAAACGGGCCGTCAATCCCTACTGCTTTAGCGTGGGCGGCGTGGGCGTGAAAATCGAGTTTGCCGAGGGCGGCCCCTCCCTCCAGGAGACGCTGACCGCCTTTCTTATCCGGCAAAAGAGCGGGCTGTAACTGCTGTTGCGGCCCGTTCCTACTTCGAGACAAACTGTCCCAAAGCATCGACATCCTTGTTGATTGCCCCGGGCAGAGGTATAATATAAGTGTAATGTGATAGGGAAGGAGGAACAATGGCACGAACAAAAAACAGAGGGTATCAGCAAACTTTGACCCCTACCTATACGGCCCGGCTCTGGAAAATGGGCGGCTACATCCGGCTTTCCCGAGAGGATTTACAGAAAATCAACCGGGGGCTTGACGATAGCAACAGCGTGAAAAACCAGCGCGACATTCTCAATGATTTTCACTTCAACCATGCGGAAGAATTTGAAAGCTACACCGAGTATGTGGATGACGGCCACACGGGAACCGATACGGAACGCGAAAGTTTCCAGCGGCTTTTAGGGGATGTGATGAGCGGGAAAATCAACTGTGTTGTGGTGAAAGACCTTTCCCGTTTCGCCCGGAATTACAGCGACGCTGGCAGTCTGATTGACAACCTTTTTGTGCAGATGGGCGTCCGCTTTATCAGCTTGGCCGAGGGCGTGGACAGCTACCTGAACCCGGACAGCGTGAACAGCATCATCGTTCCGATAACAAACGTGATGAACGACCAGTATTGTTATCAGACCTCAAAGAAAATCCGGCAGGTTTTCGATTACAAGCGGCGCAACGGCCAGTACATAGGCTCTTTTGCTCCCTACGGCTACATAAAAGACCCCAAAGACAAGCACCAGCTAATCGTTGACCCGGAGGCCGCTGAAACCGTCAAAAAGATATACGAGATGTGCCTGCAAGGTACGGCCAAACTTCAAATTGTGATGTATCTGAACGACCACGGCATACCCAGCCCCACGGCATACAGAAAGCTAAAGGGCCTGCCCTACTCCCCGGCTATATCGGACGCTCCCATGTGGGGGAACAAGATTATAACGGATATTCTCAGAAATCCTATTTACACCGGGGATTTAGTACAAGGCCGCCGCCGGGTGAAAAGCTACAAGGTACACCAGATTGAGGCTGTGCCGGAGGAAGAATGGGTGCGCGTCCCCGATACCCACGAGGCCATCATCACCCACGAAACCTTTGACCGGGTGCAGGAACTTCTGAAACGTGACACCCGGACGGCCCCTAAAAAGAGGGAGCTCCATTTATTCAGCGGCTTTCTGAGGTGCGCTGACTGCGGCAAGGCCGTGACCCGGAGCCAGAGCGGGAAGAATGTTTATTATTCCTGCTCCACTTACAAGAAACGCTCCCGGACGGCCTGCACCATGCACTCTATCAAGCACAACCGTTTAGAGGCCGCCGTTCTGTTCGCTATCCAGTATCAAGTGAGTACCGCCGTTTCCTATTCGGAAATAGTAGCCCGTATCAATGCGGCCCCGCTGAAAAAAAGTCAATCCCACCGCCTTAACGACCAGATAGCCGCAAAGGAAAAGGAATTGACGAAAATCACCCGCTACAAGCAGTCACTGTATCAAGACTGGAAAGACGGGGAAATCACCCAGCAGGAATACCGGGAAATGAAAGCCGATTATGAACGGCAGGCCGCTGGGCTCTCGGATTTGCTGGCCCGGCTGACGGCTGAACGGAAAGAGCTCTCAAACGGCGTTGACCAGCAGCATCCCGCGCTGGTAGCCTTTGCGAAATATCAGAACATCGAAAAGCTGACCCGCGAAATCCTGATTGAATTGGTCGACCATATCAAGATTTACGAAAACGGCAATATCAGCGTTCATTTTAAGTTTGCGGACGAGTTCCGCCGGATTGCCGAGTACATTGAAATCAATACCACCGACACCGCCGAGGCGGGCTGACCCCCGCCAAAGCATAAAATCCTTTTGACAGTGTGTTTTCCTAATAAAACGCAATCTTAGGGTGGCTGCGGGAATTTCCAGACCTGACAGCGGCCCAGGTGTGCGACTGGCTGAAGGAACACTACCGGGAGGAGGTGAGCGAGCGAACGGTATCCCGGTATGTGAAGCAGCTGCGGGAAGAATACGGACTGAAAAAGAGCGCGGCGCCTCGGGAATATGAGGCGGTGCCGGAGCTGCCGATGGGGAAACAGATGCAGGTGGATTTCGGGCAGAAGATGATGCCCAACGCAGACGGCGGGCAGACCAGGGTGTATGTGGCGGCGTTTGTGCTGTCCCGGTCGCGGTATAAGTACGCGCAGGAGCAGAGCCGGCCCTTTACCAGCGTAGATTTGGTGCGGATCTGCCATGACTGCTTTCGTTACATGGGCGGGATGCCGGAGGAGCTGGTATTTGACCAGGACAGTATCGTTTGCGTAAGTGAAAACGCGAGAGACATCATCTACACCTACGAATTTGAGAAGTTCCGGCAGGAATGCGGGCTGTCCATCCGTATGTGCCGTGGGGCGGACCCGGAGAGCAAAGGAAAAATTGAGAATGTAGTGAAGTACATCAAGGGGAATTTCCTCAGCCACCGGCTGTATGTGGACGATGGTATTCTCAACGGACCACAGCTCATGGCGGAGATCGGGGATGTGACACGGTTTGCCCACCGCAGCGCCATTACATCCTTTGCCGGCGTTGATCCCGGCGCCAACCAGTCCGGCACCCACAAGGCCAAGAGCGTGCGGACTTCCAAGAGCGGCTCACCCGAGCTGCGTAAAGCCCTGTTCCTGGTGATGGACTGTCTCATCCAGACCAAGCCCCAGGATGACCCTGTGTACCAGTTCATGGACAAGAAACGCGCCGAGGACAAGCCCTATCTGGTCTGCATGACGGCGGGCGCAAACAAGTTCCTGCGTATCCACTACGGCAGGGTGAAAGAGTACCTGGCCACTCTGGAGGGGAATCCTGCACCCGATTCTGGCGAGCGTACCGAGAGCGCCGAAAAATTTGTGTAAAAGAGAATAAAAGGCATCCATTCAGTCAAGAATCGGAGCAAGGAAAAACTTGATTGAAAGGATGTATTTTTA
>CAJTGJ010000087.1 GCA_910575695.1 Oscillospiraceae bacterium
CCAGCTCGCACAGGGAGAGGATGAAGTCGGCTTTCAGGGCCACGGGGTTGTCCTCCTCGGAGTAGTTCAGGTTGATGTCCATCGGGTTGACATACTGGTTGCTGGACGGGCTGATCCTGATGATCTGCCCGCCGAACCGCTCCACCAGCGGCGCGTACTCCGCCTCCGGGTCGCAGATGATGACATCATCGTCCGACACAAGGAAGGCGTTGGCGATCTCCCGCTTGGCGGCGAAGGACTTGCCGGAGCCGGGAGTGCCAAGGATCAGCCCGTTGGGGTTTTTAAGAGCCTTCCTGTCCACCATAATGAGGTTGTTGGAAAGGGCGTTCAGGCCGTAGTAGAGGGACTCCTTCCGGTCCTGGAACAGCTCCTGCGTGGTGAACGGGATGAAGATGGCGGTGGAGCTGGTGGTAAGGCCCCGTTGTATCTCGATGAGGTTCTGCGCCAGCGGCAGGGAGGACATCAGCCCCTGCTCCTGCTGGAAGTCCAGCCGCCGCAGGACGCAGTTGTGCTTCTGGGCGATGCTCTGGGACTGGAACACATTGGTCTCCAGCTCCTGTTCGGTGCGCCCGGTGTTCATCACCAGGAACGTCACCATGAACATCCGCTCGTTCTGGCTCTGCAATTCCTTCAGGAGCGCCTTGGCGTCCCTGCCGTAGGTGGCGAGGTCGGAGGGAATGATGTCGATGTCGTACCCGGCGCGGACGGCCTTCTTCTGTTCCTCGATCTTGCTCCGGTCCAGCTCCGTGATGGTGTGCTTCACCGTCTTGATGGCCTTGTTCTGGTCGATGGACTGGATGTGCATGGTGACGATCTGGCTGGAGTCGATGTCCAGGATGTCCGCCAGCATACGGTCGCTGATGTCCGAGGCCGTGATGGACAGGAACGACAGGGCACCGTACATACCGCCCACCTGGAAGGTGCGCCGGCCGTTGAAAGCAAAGGCGGCGGGGGCGATGAAGTCCTTCACGGAAAGCCCGGACTCCACCAGCCACTTCCACTCAAAGGCGAAGGGCTCACGCTCCCCCATGTGGAACATGGAGTGCATCAGGCGCAGGCGCTCCTTCCCGTTCAGTACGGAGGCGGCCACGCCGATGCGCTTGAAGTTGTTCAGCAGGTCCGTCTCCACATGGTCCAGCCGGGGCTTCGCCTGCCGCATGGAGGCCGCCTCGATGCCGAAGGTCAGGTACTTCGCCTTTGTCAGGCCGTTGTTGCCCCTGGCAAGCTGGCTTTTCAGCATCTGGCTGTACTCCGCCCGGACGCTGTCAAAGGCGTCCCCAGCGGGCGGGATGCGGACGGACTTCTCGAAGCTCTCCGCGTCGGTCGCCATGTTCATGAAGGACAGCTCGAAACGGATGGAGCTGTCGAAGAAGTTGAGGAAGCTGCACCACTCCTCAAAGATAGCCGTCTTGTCCTCCTGCTGGGCGAGCTGGTAGTTGATGTCGTTGAACTGGACGGTCTTGGTGTAGTAGTTGTCGGTGACACGGCAGATGCCGTCCGGGAACATCCGCTGGAACGGGATGGACTGCTGGGCGGTGCGGGGAGTGCCGTCATCCCTGCGGGCCTTCTCGATGATGGCCCTGATCTGCTTTTTCTCCGCCTTTGTCAGGCTTGCGGGGAGAGCGGCTGGCTCCGCTTTCCCGCGCCCGTTTTTCCGCGTTTTGAACAATGGCCTGTACCTCCTTTTCCACTTGGTCCTGCCGCATGAGGGCAGAGTAATAGTTGTTGGTCGCATAGGGACGGACCTTCGGGCGGATGAATTTCGCCTGGATGAAATGCCGCGCCACCGCCTCCAGCGGCTGGCCGTCCTTCTCGTACATGGCGAGGAAGAACAGCGGGAGCATGAGGACGATCATCCCCATGACGGCGAGGCTGGTGTTGCCGGAGCGTTTCATCAGGAAGAACGCAGGGACGCCGATGAGCGCCGCCGCGCCGAAGCAGACGAGCTGCCGCTTCGTCAGCCCAAAGAACACCTTGGTCTTTACCCGCGTCAGGTCGCGGGGGATGGAAATATACGCTGCCATGATGACCTCCTTTCCCGGTCAGTGGGCGTTCAGTACACTCCGGGCAAGGCCCCCGGTCTTGAACAGGGTGAACACCAGAAGGACGGTGTACCCCACCACGCCCCAGAGGGAGCCAACTATATCCGAAGTGAACGAGATGGACTGTATCAGCACAGCGTAGATGCCGACACAGATGATGATGAGGAAGCCCTGGAAGCCCAGGGCGAACAGGGAGCGGAGGTAGTTCTGCCCGGTCTGGCTCTGCTCCCGGCTGCCGAAGGTGGACAGCGGGATGGGCGCGAGGCTCGTCATCAGATATATCTCGATCATGCGCCCGTAGACGATGACGAAGATCACGATGGAGAGTATCCAGAGGGTGAGCTGGATGACGAAGCTCATCAGGTAGATGCCCAGGAGCGTACCCACGCCGTAGGTCTCCAGCGTGGCCTCCATCGCGGCGATGGCCTCATCGCTGACCGATGTGGACGCGCCGATGATGCCCCCGCTCTGGGAGATCACGCTCTGGCAGACATCAAAGACCGCCATCACGATGTTGAAGCAGTTGGAGATGAGCGTGACAGCCACGAAGGTCTTGAATATCCACTTGAAGATGATCCATGTCTCGAAGTTCGAGAGGTTGTTATGCTCAATGATGAGCTGGATCAGCTCGTAACAGGCAATGAAGGTGAGGATCAGCCCCGCTATGGGGATGATGACGGTCTCCGATACGCTGCGTATCATGGAGAAGATGCCGGGGGAGAAGCTCGCCGGGGTCATGCCCACATCCGTGGCGATCTCCCCCACGCGGGAGTTGACCGAATCGAAAACACCTGTGAGGTTGCCCATGATCCCGCTGATAAGCAGCTCTTTGAGCCATTCCGCGATTGCGTCAAGAATACTGCCCAAATCAAATACCTTGTCCTTTCATCTGGTGGGGCAGGGCGGCAGGGCGCCGCCCCGCCCTGGTTACAGCGGGCCTTGTCCTGCCTCCGTGTCAGGCGGTGAACAGCCCGGAGAGCAGGGGGACCAGGGTGATACCGATGAGGGCGACGCCTCCGCCGGCCATCAGCTGCTTCATGCCCTGGCTCTTGGCTCCGGGGTTGTCGTTGCCGTAGCCCTCCAGAAGGTTGATCGCACCCCACACGCCGAGGCCGGCGCCCAGCGCCACAACGAGGGTCTGCAAAACGCCGATCGCACTGTTGAAAAATGCCATATTTTTGTCCTCCTTAAAGTCGGTGGGCGGGAGATGGACCCGCCCGGAAAGTGGTTGTTTGGTTTACTGAAACCGGGGATTTCCCCGGTTTTATGCGGCTTTTCCCGTTCCGGCCCGCCGGATGGATGCCTGCCATTGTCAAAGTGGGGACAGCTCCATCTCCGGCAGGCCGGGGGAGAACCTGCGCCCTTACGGGCGGGATGCCCGCATCAGGCGGTGAACAGCCCGGACAGCAGGGGGACCAGGGTGATGCCGATGAGGGCGACGCCTCCGCCGGCCATCAGCTGCTTCATGCCCTGGCTCTTGGCTCCGGGGTTGTCGTTGCCGTAGCCCTCCAGAAGGTTGATCGCGCCCCACACGCCGAGGCCGGCGCCCAGCGCCACAACGAGGGTCTGCAAAACACCGATCGCACTGTTGAAAAATGCCATAAATTTGTCCTCCTTAAAGACAGGGGGCAGAGCCTTTGCCCCGCCCGGTTCGTGGAATGGTTTTGATGGTACAAAAGGGCGCCCGCCGCCCCGCATAGTCAGCCCGCCTGTTGGATGCCTGCCGTAAGGTAAGTGGGGGCAGCTTCATTACAGGCGGGCGTTGTCCCACGCAGGGAGGGAACGCCCGGACATGGAAAAAGCCCCGCAGAGGGGGCTTTACGGCGTGGCGCTCATCCGTCCGCGTCGATCACATCAAACTCGTCCTTCGCCCGCAGCTTCAGCCGGTGATCCAGGAACTTCTCGATGTCGAAGCGGTTCTTCTCGTCACAGTCCGCCGTGTACTGGAAATTGGGGTGCTTTGTCAGGTCGTACTTGTCCGACAAAAACGGCCTCACGCCCCGGAGCTGGAGGATGCACTTGCCGCCGTCCAGCACCGCCAGCTCGTCCACGCTGGCCAGCTCATGGCCCGTCCGCTGGTAGTTCACGCTGTGGGACTCCTGGCTGCCCTTGCTCACCCCGGTGTTGAACATATCTATGGTCTCCTTGCCCAGGGCGGCGGAAAGCTCCTTCAAGGTGGTCGGCTCACTGCCGCCGAGGAAGATGCGGGTGTCCATGTTGCCGATGATGGTGTCGGCGTTGTCCTTGTAGATCGCCTTTAGCTGGCTCTGCGCCTGCAAGACCAGGCAGGCCGATATTTCCCGGCTTCGGATGGTCGCCACCAGCTTCTCCAGGTTCGGTATCTGCCCGATGTTGGCGCACTCGTCAATCAGGCAGCGCACATGGACCGGGAGCCGCCCGTGGTACACATCATCGGCTTTCTCGCACAGCAGATTGAAAAGCTGGCTGTATATCATGCTGATGAGGAAGTTGAAGGTGCTGTCCGTATCGCTCATGATGAGGAACAGGGCGGTCTTGCGGTCCCCCAGGGTGTCCAGCTCCAGCTCGTCATACCGGGTGATCTCCCGCAGTTCGGCGATGTCAAAGGGGGCAAGCCGAGCGCCGCAGGAGATGAGGATGCTCTTTGCCGTCTTGCCGGCCGCCAGCTTATAGAGCCGGTATTGGCGGACAGCGAAGTGGTTTGGCTCTTTCTTTTCCAGCGCCTCAAACATCTGGTCGATAGGGTTCTGGAACGTCTCATCGTCCTCCCGGACTTCCATAGCGTTCAGGAAGGTGATGAGCGTCCCGAAGTTCTGCTCCTCCACGGGCGCGATATAGTGGATATAGGCGATGAGCGCCGTGTAAAGGAGCTTCTCGGCTTTCTCCCAGAACTGGTCCCCGCCCTTGCCCTCGCCCTGCGTGTTCACCATCAGCGTTGTCACCAGCTTCAGGATGTCCTTCTCCGAGTGGATATAGGCGAAGGGGTTGTAGTGCATCGACTTCTTGAAGTTGATCGTGTTAAAAATCTTGATGCGGTACTTGTTCCGCACCAAGACGGCCCCGCACTCCTCGACGATCCCCCCTTTTGGATCAGTGATGACATACGAACTATGGCACTGTAAAAGGTTGGGCTTGAGCCAGAACCTGGTCTTGCCGCTGCCGGAGCCGCCGACGATCAGCACGTTCTTGTTCCGGGCGGTCTTGGGGTCCTTGGGGCGGCTGTTCATGGTGAGGCTCTCCGTCCGTGTCAGGATGACATTGTTCTCAAACACGGGGTCCGCGAACGGCTCGATGTCCTTTGGGCCGCCCCATCTGGCGCTCCCGTATTCCTCCCCGTGGCGGTATTTCTTGGCGTTCTTGCTCCGCACATACACCACCAGCCGGAACGCCGCGCCGATGGCAAGCCCGATGCACAGGTCGAAGGGATGGAAGCTGGGCATGGGGTTCCCCCATGCTGTCCCCATCGAGGTGAAGAAGCCCAGCAGTTTTGTGGAGATGTCCGTACCCTCTGCGATGCGCCACGCCTCGCCGATATTGGAGCAGAACAGCCCGATGATGGCATAGGGGAGGTTCAGGATGATGAGTTTCTTTGTTTTCTGGTTCATCGCTCACGCTCCTGGTTCTTCTCCCGCACCTTGGAGGGGATGGACTTGGCAAGCTCTTTCAGGTGCGCCAGGGCTTTCAGGACGCTGGGCCGCTTCTCTTTCTGGGACAGCTTCACGGAATACTCCTTGAAGGCGGCGGTCAGCACATCGGCGTCCTTTGCCTTGAAGAACACCATGAAGCGGGGCGGCTCCTGGGAAACATCCTTTCGGATGGCATAGTCCACGCCGTACTTGTTCAGCACCCGCTCAAAGTCCTTGATGCCGCTCCTGGCGATGTCGATCTGCTGCGCCCCCTGGTCCTTGCGGATCAGCTTCTCCACGGTCATCTTACCGTGGTCGCCCTCCGCCGCCCTGCCGGCCTTCACCCGCGCCCGGTGCTGGGCGTACTTGCGGAATGCCGCCACCAGCGTCCGCCCGGTCAGCTTGCTGGTGCTTATCATCAGGTTCACTGTCCTGTTTTCAACTTCCTCCTGCAAATCTCATTCCCCCTTTCTTCGGAAACGGCGCCGGAGGTATGATGCCGTTGGTTTCAGATGTGGAACGCCGGGAAGTCCTTCCCATCGGCGTAGAGGGTCACGGTATGGTCGGCAAAGTAGACCACGGCGGCGATCACATCCTCCGCAGAGAGGGAAACGCCGTCCCCGTCCTCATCGGTCTTGTAGACGATCACGGGGCCGAGCAGATACCGCTCCCTGCCCAGGTTCAGGACGCGCCGCCCGTCAAAGACGATAGCCAGCCCCTCCACATCCAGGCTGTCATCCGACACGACCTCCAGGCAGTCATAGCTGCCGCGGCTCTCGATCTCGTCCCAGCACTGGGTCTCCTGCATGACCTCCGGGGTCTTGTCCGGGCGCATCACCATCACGATGGAGTCCGCCTCGGCCTCCGTGACGGCGGCCTCCTCCGCCGCGTCGTGCAGATAGTCCTCCAGGGAGTCCACCAGCTTTTTGTAGCCGAGCCTGTCCGCGCTGTCGGGCAGGGACAGGTTGATGTTCACATCACCGTTGAAGTGAAAATGGATACTGTTCATAGGCGTTAAGCCCTCCTTTTTTTCATAAAAATGCGCCCGCAGATGAGGCGTGTCACCGCTGCTGGTCCCGCTGCCGCCGCCTCTGCCACTGCTCCAGCAAGCGGAGGATGGTATCGCTCATCTGCCTGGGCGTGTAGGACTTGGGGAAGAACTTCTGAAGGTCGCTGGTCTTGAACGCGATCTGTCCCAGGTCGTCCTTCTTCACCTCGTCCATGATGCCGCACATATCCTTCAGGGTACAGCCGCTCTCCTGGCTCTTTTTCTTCATGCGCTGGGCCTGGGACAGGGACGGGGCGGCCTGGGCATAGTCCATAGCCTCCAGAAAGTTCCGCTGTTCCTCCGGCTTCAGATAGGACAGCTCCACGGCGGGATTGAAGGCGATCTTCTTCTCATCTACCATGTCCAGCACTTCGGGGATCAGGTTCGTCAGGCGGACGAACCGCCGGACGGTATCGCCGCTCACGCCCGCACCTTTTCCCACTTCATCATCGGCGCGGAACTTCGCCGCAACTTGCGGCGAAGTTAGGTCTGTGCGCTGTCCCTGATGCCGGAGGGCGTCCATTTTCATTTTGTAGGCTTTGGCCCTCTCGCTGGGCAGGATGTTCTCCCGCTGGAGGTTGGAGTCTACCATCATGATAACGGCGGCGTCATCGTCCAGTTCTCGGACAATGACGGGGATGGCATCCAGTCCCGCCAGTTCTGCGGCATGGTGGCGGCGGTGGCCGGAGATGATCTCATACCCGCCGTCCGGGTCCGGGCGCACGATGAGGGGATTAGCGATCCCGACCATCCTGATGCTCTCCACGGTCTCCGCCATAGCGTCATCGTCCAGCACCTTGAAGGGATGCCCCTCAAAGGGGTGCAGCTCGGAGAGGGGGAACCGCTGTACCGTTTCCGTCACGGCTTCTGCCGCAGCCACGGTCTGCGCTTCCGGCTCTTTGGGCTTTGCTTTAGGCATTTGTGTTCACCTCGCTTTCTCAATGTGGGTTTATGGGAAAAAGAAAAAAGGCGTGTACCCAGCCCCCAAGATGGGGCAGGATACACGCCTATGTAACCGTCTGCGGACGCAAAAAAAGAGCGGATACCGACCGCCGGATTTCTCCGACAGCGATACCCGCTCTATGAAGTCTTGCTTTGTCTGATGGGCGTCCTACCCTCCTTGCGCCGCCCTGCGCTTTTGTTATCCTCTGTTTTGGGTCAAAAAACAGAACTAACATCACAAAGTCCCGTGTTTTCAGGGCTTTCTGAGTTTAGTTCTAAAATAACACAATCATCCTTGACGATCCAAGTGCCTACTAAGCCCTGCTCCACCAGAGAAAGTCCTTCCTGGACCCCAGGCCGGTTGAAGTTCGTCCCGGTATAGCCGTCATCAACCAACACACGGATGTTAGTAAAGCCTCGTTCTGCTGCATATTTGGTTAAAATGGACCTTTGATTTGCAATCGAATTTGACTCGCCGTCAAGGGCATCCTCATTACTTAAACGACAGTACAAAATAGTGATTTTCTGCTGATCCACGTCATTTTCTCCTTTCTTATGTGGGTCAGCTAACAGTATCGTAGTGCATGGATCGATATTAGATGGTGTCGTCAATAAACGAGGAGCCAAATGGCAATACAACGAATTTGGACAGCAGCGACGAAGGAAGCGACATTTTTGGCGTAGCGCGCAGCAATGCCGCGCCAGCGCTTGAGAAGAAGAAAAGCGTTCTCAACGAGATGGCGAAG
>CAJTGJ010000088.1 GCA_910575695.1 Oscillospiraceae bacterium
TCATTGAATGCGTCGAACAGGGCTTTGTCAATCTCCATCCAGCGTTTCACTCCGCCGCCGTCCTTGAAGAACAGATAGAAGCGCGGGTGAGCGGTGTTGATTCCAGCGGTATATATCTCGTAGGGACTGTCCTCGTCCCTCCGGCGCTTGGGCCGGGGGTCAAGATTTTTCGGATGGCTGTCTGCCATTTTCTTTTACCTCCAGTCTGAATTTTTGAAAATTCAGACTGGACGGCGGGCCGCGACAACCTACACCAAAGGCGGGCTTTTCATGCCCATCGACTGAAAATGACAAAAAACGCCCGGCAGGTCGTAAACCTACCGGGCAGGGGGAAGAATAAAATTTAGCTGTGACGACATTGTATAGTTCATCTTCATGGCCGGAATATCCCTTGGCGGGGGACAGGCTTTTTTTGATGAATCATTCTTTGTCAAAATTGGTCGAAACTCTTTCGGCCTCATGGCGGCTACCTCCTTGAGCCGCCAATTTTTCCAGTGTGCTATTTTTAGTTCATAAAAACAGCGGCTTTGAATAAGTTCAAAACCGCTGTAAAGCAATCGACTATTTGACAGGAGTAATCAGCCTGCCCAACAGCGGTTTTTTTCTTTTCCGCCGCTGGGCAGACTTAAAATATTGGCATATTCCTAAATGTGTTCCTAAGCCCAACAAAACAGGCAAGAGAGCAGTATCGTATTGCCCTCTTGCCCACTTCTCTTTTGGCAGTGGCTATTGCTATAAGTTCTTTGTATTTTGCTTTCTATATTCAGCAGGTGTGATTCTCATAATATTTTGGAACGCAGCAGCAAATTTGCTCTGATTTTCATATCCAACCTTGTTTGCAATCTCTGCAATCGTAGCCTGTGTCTGACGGAGCAGAGATGCTGCCTGTTTGATGCGATATTCCTTCATGTATGTGCCAATAGGCTGTCCGTAGATACCTTTGAATGTGTTTTTCAGAGTGGCCGTGTTGATAAGAAATTCTTTGGCAAGTTCTTCTATTGTGGGCCGCTCCTGCAAATCAGAAATAAGCCGTTTATGGATTTGCTTCACAATTTCAACTTGGGGCGAGGTATAGTATTCTCGCTGCTTTTCCTCGGCCACATCCACCATGCTCAAAAACAAGAGAAGTTCCTGCACCTTCAATTTGAAATACGGCCTCTGCAAACGATCTGGCACAGAATANTCGTTTTTGGCCCGCATGATAAAGCAACTGCCATTAGAGCAGAATTTCTCTTTGAAAGCAGAAATGTCAATTCCTGTTTCAGCGAGGATTTCCGGGGGATGTTCCGATACAAATGTTAGATTGAGTGCTACGGTAATTCCGCGATAGTGCCGCAGAGGGAAAGACATTTCCGGGGCGCAGTTATCCATTGTGTGGATAGATAGATCACCTTCGCCGAGGTATAGGCAAGTGCCACTCAATAAGCGGCTCCCCTCCCGTCCTTCGCGGCAATGGTTGATTTCCAGAATGTCGCTGTCAACCGCACTATCCCACTTACAGCCTGCCGCCTCAAAGTCGTTGTAAATAAGCTGGATGCCTGGATAGACCTGATAGACAGTCATTAGCCCAAGGCCATCTGAGCAATCTAACTTATAGACAGTGCAGTATCCCTCGCTATCCTTCGGGATAGCCGCAGACAGGCCCCTTGCGTTTGTAATAGGGCTTTCACTCATAGGCGTTTTCTCCGTTATTCCAGTGGTTTCAAGCTGATGGGCCAGGGTATTTCTGGCATCTTTGATTATATATTTTTTCTCCATAATAGACCGCTCCATTTGGTAGGTTTTTAACTCCAATCAGTAATTATATACCATTTGGATGGTCTATTCAAACGTGCAAAGGGCCAGTGCTTTCAAAGCACCAGCCCTTTTATCACGTTACTTTTCTTTCGAGTTCTGCCAGAGCGTATCCGCCATTCCTTGCCAGCAGGCCGCGTAGGAATCACACTTCTCACAAAGATGATCTACGGATTCCGGCGATTGCAGATCAGTGGATTTCGCCCCGGTGCGCTTCACCATATCCCGCAAAATTTCCGGGTTCTCCAGCATGGGACAGGGCCGCAGCATATTCTCATTAAACGGCTGGCCGTCATGGTAGGCCATAAAGAGGGGGCTTTTCAGCGCATCCAGCAGACTGCAATCGTGGATGTTCACATTGGAGTAGTGGATGAATACACACGGCTCCACATCGCCAGCGGCGTTGATATGCAGATAGTTCCGGCCCCCGGCGATACAGCCGCCCACATACTCGGCATCGTTCTGGAAGTCCATGCTGAAAATCGGTTTCGTTTCCCGGAAATGGCGCACCCGCTCATAGACTGCTTTCCTCTGCTCTGGCGAGGGCAGCAAAGCGGGGACGGCCTCGTTCCCCACTGGCATATAGTGGAAGAACCACACAAACATAGCCCCGGCCTCGATCATCATATCGAAGAAGGCTTCGCTGCTGATGTCCTCGTAGTTGGCGCTGGTATAACAGGTGGAAATGCCAAATGGGAGCTTATGCTCTTTCAGCAGCCGCATAGCGTTCTGTACCTTCTCATATACGCCTTGTCCACGCCGCCCATCGTTGGCCTGTTCAAAGCCTTCCAAGCTGATGGCCGGGACAAAATTCTTGACCCGCAGCATTTCCCGGCAAAACGCCTCGTCAATCAGCGTTCCATTGGTGAAGGAGAGAAATTCGCAGTCGGGGTGCATTTCGCACAGGGTAATCAGGTCTTTCTTCCGCACCATCGGTTCGCCGCCGGTGTAGATATACATATATGTACCCAGCTCTTTACCCTGGCGCACAATTTTGTCAATGGTTTCCAGGCTCAGGTTCAGCTTATGGCCGTACTCCGCCGCCCAACAGCCGGTACAGTGGAGGTTGCAAGCAGAAGTGGGGTCAAGCAGGATTGCCCATGGGACGTTGCAGCCCTCCCGCTGCCGGATTTCCTCTTGCAGCGCACCTCCTTTGAGCGAGGCGTTGATAATAAAATTCTGAAAGAACGCCTTTCTGACACTTTCATCCAGTTGATAGGCTTTCAGCAGGAGCTGATACCAATTCCCCTTCTCGTCAATGGCTTTGCGGAACGCGGCCCGCTGGCTCTCGTACCAGCCGTCAGGCAGCACCTTGTCCATCAGGCCCATAGCCTTGGGAATATTCTGCTCCGGGTTCTGTTCCAGATAGTTGAGCGTAGTGGTAACAGCGGCAGAGAAAGCCGTGTTCTTAACCGCGCTAAGAATGTTCATTTTGTTCTATCTCCTAATTGTTTGCTTACTTATTCCAAATCACACGATCCCACAGACACCATGCGGCAGCAGCAATAGCAGTGAGAATCGCCAGAGGGCATAACACTTTTTTCATAGCAGCCTCCTTATTTGTTCACGTTGGAGGTCGCAGGCATTTTGCGGAACTCTGAGAGCATCATGGCAATCGTGATAATGACCAGGATTGCATCTGTCAGAGCAATCGCCAGCCAGACGCCCCGGATACCCATACCACCCACCATCGGAAGCAGTACGCACAGCGGGATGAACAAGATGATCTGCCGGAACAGCACCAGCCAAGTGGCTCTGTTGGCCTTGCCCAGCGACTGGAACAGCGTTACAGCGATCAGGAAGCTGCCTTGCAGAATGTAGGTGCTGAACATGATGCGGAAATTGGTGGCTCCCGCTTCAGCGATACCCGGAGTTGTCAGGAACATAGAAAGGATTTTATCCGGGAACAGTTCAACAGGGATATAGAATACCAGGGACAGCACCGTAGCGGCGGTGATGAACACACCCGTCAGCTTTTTTACCCGGTCATAGTCTTTTGCTCCGTAGTTTGTACCAGCGGCAGGTTGGAATCCCTGGCTGATGCCCCACAGCGGTACAAACGAGAAATTCCAGAACCGCAGTGCCGCTCCCAAAAGAAGCTGGGAGGTATCGCCGCCATAGACGGATGCCACGCGGTAGATCACCGTCTGCTGAACTAAGGTCAAAACCTGCATGAGCAGAGCGGAAACGCCCACGGCGAGGACTTGCGGCAACAGTGTCCCATCAATACGGATGCGCCCGATTTTCACATTGGGGCTTTTCTTTTTGAAGTACCACAGTGTCACAGCAGCCTGAATAAACTGAGAGAGAATCGTGGCGTATGCCGCAGCCTCTATGCCCATGCCGTGGGGTTCGAGAATGGTGATAAAAATAGGGTCGAGGATGATGTTGAGAATCGCGCCACTGGCAATAATGGTCATGGCCTTTTTCAACTGTCCCTCTCCACGGATGACCATATTGGCGCTCTGGAAGAAGTTCACGAACAGGGAACCGGCGAATACGATCCGCAGATACTTCTCTGCATAGGTCAGGATGTTGTCGCTGGCCCCGGTCAGGGATAAGAGCTGCCGGGTGAATACCATGCCGATCACCATGTAGACCACGGACATCAGAAGCACCATAGCAACCAAATTGCCCATGATCTTCTTTACTGTGTCCTGGTCTTTCTTTCCGATAGCGCGGGACAGCACTGAAGCGGAACCGACGCCGATCATGGCGGCGGAACCGGCGTTGATAAGAGTGAACGGGTAGGACATGGAGACGGCTCCCATCTGCACATCTCCGACCATCTGGCCGACAAAGATGGAATCCATCATGTTGTAAAGCCCTACGACCACCATGCCCAGGACGGCGGGGATCGCCAGCTCTATCATCAGCGGAAACGGGCTTTTGGTCAGCAGCTTCGTTCTTGTGTCAAGCGGTTGTTGCATGATTGCACCTCCTTAAAGATTAGCCGTATCTAACCGTCTGTAAGTATAGCGAAAACAATGCGCGTTGTCCGCTCCAAAACGGAGGATTTACAATCCAGACAGGAGCAGAAAAAAGGGAGCGGAAAGATGAAGTTCTCTCCGCTCCCTGTGCTATTGCGCCATCTTTTCCAGCAGTTTCAACGCTTCTTCCAGCTTTGGATTTGCGGCGTCGGTTTGCAGGGCCTCCCGGACGCAGCTACGAATATGGGCTTGTAAAATCTGCTGATTGGCGCTTTTGAGCAGAGCCTGGGTCGCCGTGATCTGATTGGATATATCCACGCAGTAGCGATCTTCCTCGATCATTTGCAGGATACCGTCCAACTGGCCCCTTGCTATTTTCAGCTTGTGGGCAACATCGCCCCGCTTGGCTTTCAAGCTGTTTCCTGGATGCTGACCAGTGTGTAGCCAGCATCCTCCACCGCCGCCTTCAGCGTATCGTCGGACACGCTGTTGTCCAGGCGCACCTTGGCGGTCTTGCTCTCCAGCTCGACAACAGCCTCCCGCACACCAGCCAGCTCGGTCAGGGCCTTTTGGACGTGCTTGACGCAGCTCCCGCAGACCATTCCCTCAATAAACAGTACCTTTTCCATGTTTCGAAACACTCCTTTTTGATAGATATTCTCCATATTCACCCCGGCTTGGCGGCTTTCCGGGAAAGCGTCATGCTTGGCCCGGAACCACCGCAGCCGGAGTGCATTGGACACAACAAATACAGAACTGAAACTCATGGCGAACGCCCCCAGCATGGGGTTGAGCTTCCAGCCGAAGGAAAGGAAGAACACACCGGCGGCGATAGGGATGCCGATGATGTTGTATATAAAAGCCCAAAACAGGTTTTGCTTGATGTTGCAGATGACAGCCTTGCTCAACTGTATTGCTGTGGACACGTCCAGCAGATCACTTTTCATCAGCACAATGTCAGCGGATTCTATCGCTACATCTGTTCCCGCTCCGATGGCGATACCCACATCGGCCCTGGCCAGCGCGGGAGCATCGTTGATGCCGTCTCCCACCATCGCCACCTTTTTGCCGCTGTCCTGCAAGCGGCGGATTTCCTTTTCCTTGTCCTGGGGGAACACTTCGGCCACCACCCGATCTACACCGACCTGCCGCTGGATGGCCTGGGCGGTCTTGGCATTGTCCCCGGTGAGCATGACCACCTCAATACCGAGGCCGGACAATTCCTGGATAGCCTGGGCGCTGGTAGGCTTGACTACATCGGCCACAGCGATCACGCCCATGAGCTTCCCGGCGCGGGCAAAGAACAGGGGCGTTTTGCCCTCTGCCGCCAGTGTTTCCCTGGAGCGCAGCAGTTGCCCGCCTGTGATATTGTGGGCGTCCATCATGCGGCGGTTGCCTGCCAGACACATTTCGCCGTCTACCCGGCCTACGATGCCTTGACCGGGAATCTGCTGGAAGTCCTCAACCGGGGACAGCGGCAGCTTTGCCTTTCCCGCTTCTGCGGTGATAGCGTCCGCCAGAGGATGCTCCGACAACTTTTCCAGGGAGGCGGCGGTTTGCAGCAGCCGCAAACGATCTATCCCGGTTCCGCACAAAATGTCTGTTACCACCGGCTTGCCCTGGGTGATCGTGCCGGTCTTGTCCAGCACGACAGTATCAATGTTGTGGGCGGTTTCCAACGCCTCCGCCGATTTTATCAGGATGCCATTGGTGGCCCCTTTGCCCGTTCCTACCATGATAGCGGTAGGCGTTGCCAGCCCCAGGGCGCAGGGGCAGGAGATTACCAAGACGGAGATGCCAATGGACAGGGCAAACTCAACGCCATAGCCCAGCACCAGCCAGACCGCTGCCGCCACAAGTGCGATACCAATAACAGTCGGGACGAATACCCCAGCAACCTTATCAGCCAGCTTTGCGATGGGGGCCTTGGAGCTGGTAGCTTCGTCTACCAGCCGGACGATCTGCGCCAGAGTGGTGTCATCCCCTACCTTAGTGGCTTGCATTTTGAAATAGCCGGTCTTATTGATAGTCGCACCAATTACCGTATCGCCAACGTGCTTCTCCACGGGGATGCTCTCGCCGGTCAGGGCGGATTCATCCACGGAGGAAAAACCCTCCAGCACCACGCCGTCCACAGGGACAGATTCACCGGCCTTGACAATCAGCGTTTCCCCCTGCTGTACCTGTTCCACGGGGATTTGCTGTTCTATGCCGTTCCGCTCCACAGTGGCCGTCTTGGGCGCAAGGTTCATCAGCTTGGTGATGGCATCTGAGGTCTTGCCCTTGGCGCGGGCCTCCAAGGTTTTGCCCAGCGTGATAAGGGTCAAGATCATCCCGGCAGATTCAAAGTACAAATCCATCATAAAGCTGTGTACTGTTTCCATATCACCATACCCGAAACCAATGCCGATCTTGAAAATGGCATAGATGCCGTAGACAATAGCCGCGCCGGAGCCGATGGCGATCAGCGAATCCATGTTGGGTGAGCCGTGGAACAGGGTCTTAAAGCCCATGCGGTAGTATTTCGCATTGACGAACACCACGGGAATGAGCAGCAGGAATTGAGTAAATGCAAAGGTGATGGCGTTTTCCATTCCCAGCAGACCGCCAGGGAGCGGCCACCCCATCATGTGGCCCATTGAGATGTAAAACAAGGGGATGGTGAAAAGGGCGGACAGCAGCAGTCGGCCCTTCATCTGTTTGTACTCCGCCTGGGCGGTGCTGACAGCCGGTTTACCAGCAGAGGCAGAAGCGGCGGCGGGTGCGGCGGCGGACTTGTTCTGTCCAGCCTTGGGGATTGCCCCATACCCTGCCTTTTCTACTGCCTGGACGATCTGCCCCGTGTCAAGCGCCGTTTCGTCATAGGAGGCCACCATGCTGTTTTTCAGCAGATTGACAGACACCTCCTGGATGCCGGAGAGCTTGGCAACGCTCTTTTCCACCCTGGCCGAACAAGCGGAGCAAGTCATGCCTGTGATGTCAAATTGCTCCTTACGCAAAATGATCCCTTCTTTCATGTGAGATTTGTGCGAGTACCCCTCCCCCGTAGGGGACTAAATACCGTTATGAAAAGGGGCGTCTGGCACTTTGGGGGAAAATGCCGTAGCCCCGCTCATAAAGTTTACGCACATGGTCTTTGACCGTTTTTCATTATAGCGACCAACAGGGCTTTTTGTCCGCTCTGATAGGTAGGCTTTCAACTCCATTTGGCTATTTTTGAAAAGCGCAAAGGGCGCTCACTTCAGCAGTAAGCGCCCATTGCTTCATATTGTTTTGTTATTATCTGGCGTAATATAATAATTTCTGGAATTAACCGTCAATCATCTTTTCCTTTAGCGAGAAAATATATAACTCCTGCTCCAATAATGCTAACTGACAATACAACCCCAATGCCTGGATTGAAAAAAGCAAACCATGTTCCAACTATTGCACTAGATAGTGTCTACACAAGTTTGACATAGGTGGTAAAATAGAAGCAAACAAAAGAAAGAAGAGGAATAAAAAATGGAAGCATCGTATCACCGCCATGATATAAGTGACGAAGTATGGGCATTGCTGGAGCCGCATT
>CAJTGJ010000089.1 GCA_910575695.1 Oscillospiraceae bacterium
GGCCTTCTTCCTTGATTTTTGTTTCGCAACTTAATCATAGTCGTTTCCCCTGTGCTGCCAAGGGCTTGTTCAGTTTTTACCACCCACTCATTCTACCGATGAGCCAATATTGTAAAGGCAGGAATTGACATGAATGTGAAAACCGAAAAAAACGCAGTAAAAGGAACGCGGCCCGGTAGGAAACCCATGACACCAGATCAAAAAGCAGCGGCGGCAGAAGCACGGGCAAAAGAAAAGGCTCAGGCCGACAATCTGAAGCCTGTGCTGGTTATGCAATATCAAGGCACCGATACCGATATGGGTGTGTTGGTAGAAGCGGCAAAGGCCGATTTCCATGCAACAAGAAAGCGTACTCTGGTCACTGATCTAAAGCTCTATGTTAAGCCGGAGGAGCACACCGCCTATTATGTCATCAACGGAACGCACGAAGGTAAGATTTCCTTCTGAATAAGGTGTACCCATGAAAATTGTGTCCTGGAATGTGAATGGCATTATTCCATGTCTGATCAATGGCTCATTTGAGCCTTTGTATGAATGGGGGGCTGACCTAATTTGCATCCAAGAGACGAGGACAAATGAACGCCCGGATGCTGCCCCCGGATTCCATCAATACTGGAACAGCAGCGTACGGGGTGGCTACGCCGGAGTTATGTCGGCGGTGCGCAAACAGCCAATTCGTGAGAGCTATGGCCTTGGCAATACGGGGCTGGACCAGGAGGGCCGGTTAATTACATTGGAGTTTGAGGACTTTTACTCCGTCAATTCCTATTTCCCCCAGTCACAAGGAAGCATTGCACGGCACAGCTACCGCATGGAATGGGACGAAGCTCTGCGAGAAAAACTGATCGTGCTGGATGAGCAAAAGCCCGTGATTCTTTGTGGTGACTTTAACACCACCCGTTCTTCGCTGGACGTTTATCCGGAAAATGAACGGCTTGTTTGGGCCGAGCAGGGCTATATGTCTGAAGAAAGGGAAAGCCTGGAGGAGCTTTTGGAGAGCGGCTTTACTGACGTTTTCCGCAGCTTATACCCAGAACAGGCCGGGGCCTATACATGGTGGAGCAATCGTCTCGGAAAACGGAAAGAGAATCGGGGCTGGCGTCTGGACTATTTCTGTATATCGGACCGTATTGTTGAACAGGTAACTGCAATCAAGCACCTAACAGAGATTTACGGCTCAGATCACTGTCCTGTCATGCTGGAGATAAAGCTATGAAGATCGAGTTTCCGGACGAGTATTTGGGAAAACTTTGGAATGAAATCGACTGGAAACAGGCAGAGGAAACTCTTGCGGCCATTCAACGGAGCTTGGCACTGGCCGCAAACTCCCGAGATGAAAAACGAATCGTGGAGCTTCAAAAGAAAATCGTGCGGCTTGATGAGGCCAAGTGGCTGGCAGTCCGCCACGTCTGCGGGTCAAACGCCGGACCTGGGATGGACGGTGAAAAATGGACGAAGCCGGAACAAAAAATGAAAGGCGCCCTGTCCCTGACCTCGGACGGCTACCATGCCAAACCGCTTCGACAAATCATCACCCACTCCAGAAGCACCGGGAAGGACAGGCATATAGGTGTACCAACTTTCTATGACCGCTCCATGCAAGTGCTCTACAGTTATTCGCTGGCCCCGGTTGCGGAAGCAATGGCCGACCGCAAATCCTTTGCCTTCCGTCCAGGCCGTTCCATGCAGGATGCAGCGGCCTATATTTTTGAGGCGCTGAAGGGAGGCGACGCCCCAGAGTGGATTGTGGTTGCGGATGTAAAAGCCTGTTATGCATCCATCCAGCATGGATGGCTCCTCTCTAATGTCCCCATGGACAAAAAGGTTTTGCAGGAGTTCTTAAAGCGCGGACACGTCTTTGCGGGGGAGCTGTTTCCGGCTGGAGAAACAGGGATATCTTTGGGGGCCAACTTGTCCCCGCTGCTGGGAAACGTGACGCTGGACGGTCTGCAAAGATATCTCTATGACCATTTATATCCCAACAAGGACAAAATCGACTATCTGGACGGCAATATGATACGGTGGGCCGATGATATCTTCATCACGGTGCGGACAAAAAAGACCGGGGAGAAAATAATGTCCCTTCTGGCAGGATTTTTAGAGATGCGCGGCCTTACGTTATCTCGAAGCAAATGCAAGATCGTGAATATCAAGGATGGAGTGACGTTCCTTTCCAGGACATACATCAAGAAGGATGGAGTGGTACGTTCCTATCCATCTGCCGAGGCGGTGGAACGGGTAAAAGGTGAGTTGGGGGAGCTGATCCTGACCTGCAAGAAATCCCAGCGGAGCCTGATTAACGCCCTCAACAGTAAACTGACCAAGTGGGCTGCTTATCATCGGTATTCTGATGCCGTTGACGCTTTCCGGGATGTGGATACTGCGGTGCAAACCTTTCTGCTCCAAGCGGCGATCAGCAAGCACCCCAAAATGCAAAGGACCAAGGTTATCAATAAATATTGGTATCGGGAAGCTGGTGGACGCCACATCTACGCCCTGCCAGATCAGAAGGATGTTTATGTGATTTCCCTGGCTGACGTGATGCTTGTTGAACACAGAAAAGTCGCAACCAACAAAAATTACTACATCGACACAGATTACTTTGAAATGCGGGAGCATCAAAAAGGGATCGAGCGCGTAACTGCGGATTTCCGTCCCATTTGGCAGCGTCAGGGTGGACGCTGCTATTATTGCAACCGCCCCATTCTGCAAGACCAGCGGCGGACGCTGGTGCAGCGTGACTTGAATTATCCGGCGAGTAAACGGAACATGGCCTATGTTCATACCATTTGCAAACCCAACGATCTGGTTATCTTGAGCACAGATGAAGATGTGAGCGTTTTTAATGACTTTGAAATTCTCCAAATGCTGGACGGAATCCGTGAGGCCAAGGACAAACCCATAGGCTTGCGGGAAAAGCATTCAATCCCAAATGATTGGAGATTTATTAAACTGAAGCGTTTTTTTGCGGCCTCAACAGCTGTGTCGATTACGCTCACCTTTGAGCAGGTGGAGCAGTACATCGGGCATACCTTGCCCAAGACGGCGCGAAAGAGTTCAAGCTATTGGTATCCGAGGTCAAACTGCAATACCATTGCCGAAGCATGGATCACGGAAGGCTATCAAATGGTGAAGCTGGACATGAAAAAAGAAACCCTGCGGTTCCATCGGTGCCAGGAGGGATTGGTTCACATCCAGCTCCCCCAGTGGCTGACAGACCAGAAGATTCCGGATGATGCCAGAACAGAATTGGAAAACTTTTTCTCCTATATAGGGAAAAGGTACGGCCTTTGACGTGGACCGCTTGATGGGCTATGACAAATCGGAAACGATATTGAGGTGGAACGCCAGGAAAATTGCTGATCATTTCCACCGTCCGGGAGGGCCGCAGGACCGAAAAAGTGTCCCGCCGGGGGCGGGACGGAATAGCTTGGGTTGGAAAGATGAACAACATCCGGGCAATCGCAATGGAAATCGTGGACATGAAAATCATATACGCCTAAGAACAATGCCAGCAGGGTATCCCCTGCTGGCATTGTGGCGGGCCGCAACGAGGCGGGGAAACTACTGGTCTGCCACTGTTCCTATGGCATGAACAATGTGGTGGTGACGAAGTTTGCAGCATCCGGTTTCACAACCGTGGGCAGAGAGATTCTTGTACCCAAGTAATTCATTGCGTAGGCAGGTTGTTTGATGGAGTAAAGTAGCTTTTCCCGTCCCATTTACCATTCTTGAACAGACCGCCACTATGAACTCCATAGCAGTTCTTAAATGCGGAAATGTTAACAAGTGTTCCCGGCTCTGCACTCACCTGATTGAAAATCGGTGCCCCACTATCACCTGGAGCACACTTGTATGATCCTACGGACAGTCTAAGGGTAACATTCTGTGCCTCATAATTCACCACTGCATTTACAGCTGTAATTGAGCCGTTTGAAATTCCCGTAGTACCACCAACCATTGAAATTTGAGTTGACAGCTGAGCAGGATAGTAATTATATGAAAAACCTTGGTGCTGGGCATAGCCATTAGTCAAGGCTATTGTAGAAATATCTCGATTCCCGCTAAAATATGTCGAAGAAATATTTCCTATTTGGGGATATCCTGCGCTATTGAGTTTAACTGGAGCGTTTTTTGTTGTTAAATGCCCAGCAGAGAGAAAACGACCGATATTCTTTCTGTAAGGACCCAGGCTATACACACCTTGCCCTATCACAATCAGTTGTCCTGGTACCAGTTCTTTACCGCTCATTGCTTCAGCACCTAAAACATTTTCCAAAGCGGTTTGATCGTCTGGAGAAAACTCATCAAGACGCCCTACTGTGATTTCTGCGATGGCACCGCTCTGGTCAATATAGTTAACGCAATCATTAGGAATTTGGAGTTTGTTTATCAATGCAGTTAGGTGTTCTCTATTTTCTTCACTGTAATCAGACAAGCAAACATCTAATTGATTGGTAATATCATTAGCGTCTAATGTCTGTATTTTATATTGCCTCATATACGGTATTAGAAGTTCAACAGCATTTTCCAAGAGTGATAAGGAATATTTTACTTGCGCAAAGGTTACGTTCTCAGTGTCACCATTTTGACGTGCCTTGTAAGTTGCTAAACCTTGCCCCAAATCTGTTACATTGACAACATAGTTGCCTGCTTTGTCAACATATGCTCCTCCAAATTCGTTAATAGAAATTGTTTTTCCGATTACTTCCAGCGGTGTGCCTGCAACGTTTCCATACACTTCATACAAAAAATCCTCGCAAGTTTCATTGCGCAAAGATTCAGAATTTTCAGACCTTGCATACCCAGGTATGAACATAGTAAACAGTAAGATCATTGCAACTATAAGGCAGATAAACATATGTTTTTTCATCGAAATAACCCCCTATCAAGTAGCTCTGCTAATTAACTGTTGCGTACTTATCCCCGCCGCATCTCTCACATAGATCACCACCACAGCGCGGTACTCACCCCCAGTAAAGCGCGGCGAATATGTTAGCACCATACTATGACAATCTTTGTTTTCCCGAAGTAGCGTCGGGGTGTTGCTGGTATTGAACGTGTATTCTGTCACCCAGCCGCTACCGGAGCTACGCTGGATTGCCACGCTGGTGGCACCAACCTTTTCCATGATCCCGGTGGCCCGGACAGAAAAGAAAATGCTGAGATTGCCATTGCTCGCCTTTGAAAGCGTGGCCGTGCTGTACGCAATCCGGTCACTTGCCCGTGCTTCCGCCGCATGGGCGGGAATACTGCACAGCATCACCATGCACAGCAGCACGGACAAAATATGGACAGTATGGACAGGCCATTTTTTCTTCACAAAGCTCCTCCTTTCACGTAAACATGGATTCCACAACTTTCCACAGGATATCGTCCCCAAGGCTACCATTGATGTAATACTCATACTGATCGGAGTACCACGCAATCGTGAGGCCCACCGAGTTCTCGACATGGTAGAACACAATGCCATTTTTCTCCACCGATTCCACCGGGACGCCGATTTTTTGTACCTGAGTGGCAGGCATCCCATCATAACTCATGATGCCAATACCTACAACCCCCTCGCCGTCTGTGTAGGACGCCGAAAAGGAGCGCAGGAACGGATCGTCCACCGCCAGCACGTCAACGCTGCCCAGGGCATACCCCTCCGGGAGCCATCCCGGTTCGTGTACCTCCGTCATGCCGTAAGCGTCAAGCGCCTCCTGCAAAGAGGCAAACTCCCGGTTTGGGTCTTGAGCGTCCGCCACCGGTCCTTCTGTCTCTTGGCCCAGGTTGTCAGACACTTCGCTGTCAGGCGAAATCTGCCCGAAGCTGAATATATCCTCAGTCCACCGGGCTATCGCACCAAACACATCTACGCCTGCGGCCTGGGCCGTAACCATAACGGCAAACATACAGGCAATCGCGGCGGCGGCAACCAAGGCCGTGCGCCAAATTCGGCTGAACCGAACAACACGCTTTTGGGGGACTTCAAAGGGCTGATGGTTGGTCTGCGGGGAAACGGCGTGTTCTGCTGGCTCAGATTCAAGCGCGGCTTTACTCATATCAGGCATATAGTGGGCAACGAACTGCTCCCATTGCTGGTCTACATCAGGGAAAAATCCTGTGGGATTTTTGTTTTCTTTCTCAATGATCGCCTCCTCCAGCGCGTCCCAATATGCTTCGTCCTCCGGGTCATCTGAGAGCGCTGGCGCAATTTCCAACAGCTCCAACAGCTTGTCAATGGGAAGGCGACGCAAATAGCTGTAGTCATAATCTTTGAACCCGTTTGATTTTTCCATTTTCTGTCCCCCTACACTTATATAGCGGTTTAGCAAACCATTTTTAGACAGCATTTTAAAAAATCCTTGAACTTTGTCACTTTGCCCAAAAAAATGCGTTAGAATTTGTAGTATCTGCCCACAGCCCGTTGCAGTTTGTCTCGAATACGTTCAAACCTCTTATAGCAAGCTGGCAGCTTGATCTGTAATCTTTCTGATTCTTCACGAAATGTTGTGGCGCCATTAGCAAGCCGCAGGAAAAAATCAAATTCGTCTTTTGAGACTGTGGACTGGCAGAGCAAGGCTAATTCCGTATCAAAGTTGTCTTGTGTGGTATGATTCACAACAGATGCAAGAGCTTCTACGGATACGAGGAGTGCGGCTGTGCGTTTTCGCTCATCTAATAATCGCAGTGCCCGGTATCTGACCGTCTTTTTCATCCACCCCATAGGGTTTTCACTGCGGATCAATTCCATCGGCGTTTCGCAGACCGCAATAAAGGCTTCCTGCACAGCGGCTTCTGCATCCATATGTTGCTTCAGTATAGAGAACGCATAGGTATAGAGTTTTTGATAATTCTCCCGGTAAAACCCTTCAATAAATGAATTGATATCTTGAATCATAGCAATTGCCCCCCCAATGCTGATTCGAGGTTACTGCCGCCTGACAGAAATTGTAAATTGTCCCCTGATTACATGAGGTTAATTATAACATCTGCTCTTGTTTCGCGCAAATAGTAGATACTATAATTTTGATTTGTTACCAAAGTCAATATCCGCAAAATCCTTTTTTAACCAATTTAGTAAGTTGTGATAGTCTTAATGGACAAGATTTTGCCAATAAACCCAGCAACAGGTGCATCTTGCCAGTGAAAAGGTCCAATTCAATATTTAGGTAAGAAAAATTACGAAGAAAGGTCATCTTACTCTCATCTTTGCACAAGTGGAACAAATCATGAAGCGTCTTTTGCCCCAGACGGCGCGAAAAAGTTCGAGTTTTGGTATCCGCGTACAAACTGCAATACCGTTGCCGAGGCGTGGATCACGGAAGGGTATTAAATGGTTAAGTTGGATATGCAAAAAGGACCCCTGCGTTTCCATCAGAATCAGGAAGGATTGGTCCATGTCCAGCTTCCCCAGTGGCTGACAGACCAAAAAATCCCGGATGATACCAGACTTGAACTTCAAAACTACTTTAATCACATAAAAAACAAGTACGGTTTGTAATGATTTTTCTATGAAGAAATATAGTAGACCTCTTGCGAAATTAAGCAAAGCGGTCAAAGTTGCAGATACCTGGAGAGCGCCGAAAAATTTGTGTAAAAGAGAATAAAAGGCATCCATTCAGTCAAGAATCGGAGCAAGGAAAAACTTGATTGAAAGGATGTATTTTTATGG
>CAJTGJ010000090.1 GCA_910575695.1 Oscillospiraceae bacterium
GGCCTTCTTCCTTGATTTTTGTTTCGCAACTTAATCATAGTCGTTTCCCCTGTGCTGCCAAGGGCTTGTTCAGTTTTTACCACCCACTCATTCTACCGATGAGCCTGTTTTCTCATGATACTGGGGTACTCGCGGATGCGGTACATCGAATTTGTCACAGATATGAGCACAAACACGCTGATACGGTGCCATCAGAACGCGTTTCGGTACTTTGGCGGCTACCCGGAAGAAATTCTGTATGACAACATGAAGCAGGTGGTCATCAAGCGGCTTTTGAAACAGGAGGACTCTACGCTGAACCGGCAGTTTGAGGACTTTGCTGGATTCTACGGTTTCAAGCCCATCCTGTGCCGTCCATACCGGGGCCAGACGAAAGGAAAAGTGGAGCGGACGGTGCAGTTTGTGCGGGACAACTTCATGGTGGGAATCAAGTACAACAGCCTGGCGGATCTCAATGGACAGGCCCTGGCCTGGTGCAACAAGGTCAATGGTAAAGTCCACGCCACCACCAATGAGATTCCCTTTGAGCGGCTGAAAAAAGAGGGCCTGAGCCCTCTCACCCGTGAGTACATCATCGACAAAATCAACCTCAGGCGGGTACAAAAAGACTGCCTCATCTCCTACGCCGGAAATCAGTACTCCGTACCGGCGGAGTACATCGGCAAAGATGTGGCAGTCGTGGCCCTCGACAGTATGCTGGCGGCCTACTATGAGGGGAAGCAGATCGCTCTGCACCGGATATCGTATCAAAGGAAGGACATGGTTGTCAATCCTCAGCATTACCGAAGGCTTACGTTAAAGCAGAACATGGATGCGGAAAATGTTCTGCTGGAACAGGACAAGGTGATTGATTTTCCTCTAAAGCCATCCGATTTGTCCAGATATGACGAGGTGCTGTATGACTGAATTTACCATGGACAGGCTGCGGGAAAACCTGGAAAGCCTTAAGATGAAGAACACCCTGGAAATCCTGGACAATTACCTGGAACGGGCGGTGGCGGAGAATCTCAACATTGTGGACGTTTTGGATCATATCTTCTCAGAAGAGGCAAAATCCAAGCGGAAACAGGCCTATGAGAAGCAAATCCAGATGTCCGGCTTCCCCATCAGGAAGACCCTGGACGACTTCGATTTCTCCTTCCAGCCCTCCATCGACAAGCGCCAGATCGACGAGCTGGCCACCATGCGCTTCCTGGAGAACGGGGAAAACGTGGTATTCCTCGGGCCGCCCGGTGTAGGCAAGACCCATCTGGCCTCCGCCCTGGGCCTGGTGGCGGCACGGCACCGGTTCTCTACCTACTACATCAACTGCCACCAACTCATTGAGCAGCTCAAGAAGGCCCACTTTGAGAACCGCCTGCCGGACAAGCTCAAGGTTCTGGCCAAGTACAGGATGCTCATCATTGACGAAATCGGCTATCTTCCTATGGATATCCAGGGCGCAAACCTCTTTTTCCAGCTCATTGCCAGACGGTATGAGAAAACGTCTACCGTTTTCACTTCAAACAAAACCTTCTCTCAGTGGAATGAGGTCTTTGCCGACGTTACCATCGCCTCCGCTATTCTGGACCGCGTTCTGCATCACTGTACCGTTATCAATATCAAGGGTGAGTCTTACCGCCTGAAAGAGCGCAAGGAATTTATGCGTCAGAAACAGCAAATTGTAAATACCCTATTTGACCAAGGAAACGCTTGATTTTGTTACCCCCCTTTCCGCCGAAAAACTACAAAATTTCTTCGGCGTTTTCTTACAATTTCAAATTGGCGTTGACAGCACAGACGGCCCAGAAGCCCGCCCAGGCAACGCCCGCCGCCGGGGCAGAACGCAAAGCAACGGGGACGGCAAAGGGCTTTGACAAGAGCCTCTCCGGAACCTATACAGTTACGGCAGGGGATGGCCTGCATATGCGGAACGTTGCCGGGGCTTCTGATGGAAGCATGGTTGTTCTGCCCTATGGAACCAAAGTGCAGAACTACGGCTATTATACGCAGATGGGCGGCGTAAAGTGGCTGTATATCCAGGTTACTTACAAAGGCGTTAAGTATACCGGATTCAGCAGCGGAAAATATCTTAAAAAGCAGTAAAAGAAAGGACGAAAAGAAAATGGAAAATATCATTTATCAGACTGTAGCCCTGCTGGTATCTGTGGGGGCGTTCCTTCTGGGCAAGTACGTTTTCCCCAACGTGCCCAAAAGCGTTGCGGACAAACTGCGGCAGCTGGCCGCGTGGGCTGACAAGTTCGTTGTCTGGGCGCGGGAGTTCATGAAAGCGGACAGCGGGCACGACAAAATGGAAAAGGTTGTGGAACAGCTGAAAGCCGTTGCCAAAGAAGCCGGGTGGGACGTGACGGAAGACCAACTGCGGGCCATTGCCCAGGCCGCATATGAAAACATGATGGCGGGCGCGGCGGAAGCACAGCAGCCGCAGGAAGCACCGCAGGCGGCCAGCGCGGCCCGTTACTATGAAATCGGGCAGCGGAAATTTGCGGAAGCGTCCACGGTGGTTATTAACGTGCCGGGCACGTCCGGCGTAGCGGTTGCCACGGACAAAGTGCCGGAAGGGGCGCTGGACGTGAACCAGGACGGCAGCGTAAACGTATACGATGAAGCCGGGCTGAAAGTGGGAACAGTGGACGCGGCCACGGCGGAAGCGGCGGCGGCTGGCGTTGCCGCTGTGATCGTGGAGGGCGGCCAGGCGGCCCGGAACGAACAGCAGGACGGCGCGAACGGATAAAAGCCCACAGGGCGGGCCATAGACAGCGCCAGAGCGAACGGAAGCCCGCAGGGGGTTAATTACCTTCTGCGGGCTTCTTTGCGTTTCTGGGGCGTTTACGGGGCTTCCTGCAATGCGTTTCAGACGTGGCCGCCAAGTTCCTTCATTGTTTCCGGCGTTTCCTTCACGAACATAGCGAAAAGAAACGTCATAAATTCACTTTTGGTTTGCGCCCATTCTTCCGCCGTCATGTTCGGATTTTGGGCCAGTTTCATTTGCAGAAGTTCTTCTGTAAGGGCCTGCCCGGCGGGGCTGTTCAAAACGGTTCTTTCCGCTTCTGAAACCCGCTCCACGAACTGATCAAAGTTTTCCGCGATCTCCATTGTGCTTTACCTTCCCTTCTTTTGATGGAGCCGGGCGGCGGCTGGGCCGCCAGGCGGTGGTTCTTACAGGTGCGTATACATTCCGGTTACTTCTGTGAAGATGGCCCGCAAGCTGTCACAGAAAACGCCGCTGTCCGTCCGAACTTCAACCGTTTTATCTTCAATCCAGGCGAAAGTTTTCTTGTTAAGGTGCCCGGCGGTGTACTTGAAAAAGTGCATCGTGTACGTGTCCGTAGCGTCCAGGGTGATATACAGGCGGTTGGCATTGCTGGCGTTTTTGGGAAGCGTCATGCGCAGCGTGTTCCCGTCCGCTACAAGGTGGTTGGCCCCGGTCATTGCAAGGAACTTCTGCCCGCCCAGCTGTTCAAGAATCGCGTTTGCTACCTTCATTTTCGTAACCTCCATTTGTTTTTTTGTGTGGTTCTCTTAACTGTCTATATTATACTACCGTAACAACAGAAGAACCCCGGCCAGCGTGGCCGGGGCGGTGGAGATCAGGCGATCAGGAAACAGCAGGTGGAAATATCAGTTTCACAGGCGGAAATATTGGAGCGGTGGACGGTGTAGCCCAACTTTTCAACCTGCTTTTTGCGGCGGGGGAAATCGCAGGCGCAGCACTCACAGAGAATAAAGCCGTTAGTTTTGGCCGCGTCCAGCTTTTCCGGGACGGCGGGCAAGTCCCTGTATTTTGCGTTCATAAAGCCGTATCTGCTGAACGTGTAAGAAATGTTCTTCTGGAAGATAATGTGGGCGCTGTAGTCCCCAACATAGATCCCGCACCAGCTGGGGTGAACGGTGATCATTTCGCCGCGATCGTTGTACCGGATCGTCCAGCCGTCCAGATCGGCGCTTCCGTTAGTTTCGGCGGCGCGAACAGCGGCCAGAATGGCGGGCATATCGTAACCGTGATTGGTAAGAGTACGGATAGAAGTAAGGTTCAACATAAGGAAGACCCCCTAAAAATATTTTGTGTGGCCCGCCGTATTTTCGAGCCCCGGCGGGAAGGGCGGAAGCCGCAGCAATTAAGCGAAGCGGTCAAAACCGATATACTGACAAACGCTGTTAATCGCATCCTGGTAATCGCCGCCGATGAACTTAATAAGACGGTTTGCAATGGTGGTTTTCTGGCGAGAAGTGCAGCCATTAAGGATACGCACAAATGCGCCGGGAGCGCGGCCAGTCCGAACGTACCATTCCAGAGGGGCGATCGCCCTATCTGCATCAAGCGTGCTTCCGAGCCTGGAAAAGAGCTTGCAATGAATATCAAAAAGAACCATGTCGATTGCCATAGTAGTAACCCCCTATAAAATATTTTGGATTGCTTGCCGTGTCGGCCCCCTTTGCGTGTCGGCCCGTAAGGTTGGCCCCCGCCGTATTCTTAACGCCCCGGCAGGTGGGCGGCCTTGATTCCCTTAACTGTCCATATTATACTACCGTAACACAAAAGCGTCAAGGGAAAACCCGCTGAAAGATGCACAAATATACTACCGTATTTTTGTGCAATATTTATACTACCGTAAACGTGCAAAGTGTGCTATAATGTGGGACAATGGAAAGGGGGCCTTTTTATGGCTGATGAAAAAAAATACCCTACGCCCAGGGGAGCGGCGGCTACAGCCGCAAAGAAGAAATACCGTGATAAGGTGTATGACAGAATGGAACTGGCCTTGCCTAAAGGCATGAAAGCCCGTATGCGGGAAGCGATCGAGCGGGCCGGGTATACGTCCTTTAACGCCTATGTGGCGGATGCAGTCCGGGAAAAGTATGCACGGGATATGGGGGAAGAAATGGTGCTGGAACAGGAGGGCGGAGAAAAATGAAAGCGGTTAAAGGGTTCACAAAGGAAGACTACAAGAAAGAGTGCATAGCGGACGGCGGGGAAGTTTTTGAATTTGCTTCAATCGGGGAAGCGGCGGAAAGCCTGGCAAGCTGGATGAGATGCACGGAAAAGGTTGCAGAAGACGGGATCAGGAACGGAACAAACTGCGACTGGATCGTTTTTGAGGACGGAAGCGTATTTTTTCGGTATTACGGGCGGAACTACGGAGAGGAATATATAAAAGCGCTACGGGATAGAGCATGAAAGAACCACCAGCGGGCGGCGTGCCTGCTGGTGGTTTTCTGCTATACTAACTAGGGTCTGCTGAAAAAAGGCACATATAAGAACAAGGACAGAAGGGAACGGAAAAAGAGTGCAAGCCAGCGCACCAGCCGGAGGCTGGCGTTCATGGCCAGGATGATGAGAGCAGCCTCGGTCTTTGCCGTTTCATCCAGTTTAGAGAATAATCTGTCAAGCCCGAACCGACGTTTCGCGTTGCCGTTTCGACCCTCGATGGCGTTGCGTTCACAGGCGTCCCGATAGATCTGCCGCTTGATTTTGGTGTCTGTCTCAGAAGCTTTCCTGCGTCCCAGCGGCAGACCGGACAGCCGGATGCCGAGCTGGGTGCAGAACATTTTATTGCGGCGGGTCTGGTAGATCCTGTCCGCCAGAACGGCGCTGGGATAGCAGCCGAATTTCCGAAAATAATCTTCCACAGCGGCTTCAAGGTCACTGCCTTCGTTGAAATTGCTCCAGCTGGTCTGCTCCAAATAGGTGTATCCATCCACCACGGAAAGGTGCAGTTTCTGCCCGAATTCGGTAGGATTTGGACGTTTGCCCCGCTGGATGGGACGCACGTGGGGCTGCTCCAAACTAACGATCCGGCCCTCGCAGGTATGGGTGCCGTTGTCGTACATCATCTTCTGTTGGCGGTACACCACCGGGATCACAGCGAGCCGGTCCCTGAGCCAGCGGGGAAACAGTGTTTCGTGATCCGGAACCTGGGACGAAAACTTTCGCAGCTGTTTGGATACCAGCTCAATATACCGCAGCTGCTCTCCAATTGCCCTGCGGCAGTTCGCTCTGGTCCATTTCTTGCTTTTCGCCAGTTTTAGATAGGACTTTCGGGCCTTTTTTGCCGAATACGGCAGCTTATGGCTGGTATGGGTTACGTGGGGCCAGAGAATGTCCACTGCTTTTTCCAGGTGCTCCCGGCTCCTGTTGAGCAGGTCGATGTCTGTGGGATACCTGATGTCGGCGGGGGCCACCGTGGCATCCAGGATCAGCTTGCCGCGGTTCTTCTTTCTGCGTGCTTTCTTCTTTTTGGACGCGTTCGGATTTGCTTTCCCTTTATGTGCAGACGCTTTGGACCCGGTTTCTTTGCCTGCGCAGGGCGGCTCATCCCTATCCTCCGGATTATCGTTCCGGTCCACATTCCGCTGCTCCTCCGGCCACTTCCCCGTGCAGACATATTCGTTGATTTTTGCCACCTCCTCCACTGGGAACCGCTTGCGGAAATGCACCATCATAGACGGATCAAACAACGGCTCCGTCTGGAACTCGTGCAAGCCCAGAAAATACTGCATATAGCTGTTTTCCTGGAGCTCCTGTACGGTTCCCTCATCTGTGAGGCGGCAGAACTCTTTGATGAAGATCGCGCCAAAAGCGATTCGGGATGAGATGGCCGGGCGGCCCGTTTCCTCGCTCAGATTCTTTGCGTAGATATCTTCGATGTACTCCCAGGGCATGATGCCCGCCAGACACACCCACCGATTGTCTTTGCGCAGTCTGCCGCCAAACGGCTGAAAAAATTCTTCCATCGTCAGCTGCCCGCTATCATCCCGGTGATACATCCTCGCTTACCCCCATATTCAAGGTTTTTTCCAAAAAAACCTTCTTTTTGGCCCCCTTATGATACCACACTTTTGAATCTTTTTCAGCTGTTTCTTCGCTGTTTCTCTTTGACTGATTCCTATTTCTCACTTTTTTAGCTGCCTTAAAGTTTTTCAGCAGACTCTAACTATACATTACCGATCGGCGCTTACGGAAAAACACGAGAGATTTACGCACAGTACCGGAAATTGGCGGGCAGGAAACGGGAGAAATTTTATGAACAGCATAGCGGTGAAATCACGGCCTGTCAAGCGGCGAAGTGGTACTTTGATTCCCTCGGTTTGAAGAAGCTACCGTTCATGCAATCGCTGAAACAGGAGTACGCCATGTTGAAGGCTGAGAACAGAAAGCGGTATCCAGAATACAAGCAGGCCAAGGCAAAAATGATAGAACTGCTCACTGCCAAAAACAACGTGGAGAGGATTTTGGGCGTGACCGAAAAAGAGAAAAATCGCAACCGCCAGCAGGAGGCACGATAATGATTTTTCTCTCCCTGCGAGTAACAGCAGCCGCCGAAGGCGGCTTAAAAGGACCGGCGCGACCGCGCCGGTCCTTACGGGGGCTTGGGGGCGTCAGCCACCAACAAGCGAGCGCGAGAGCGCCGAAAAATTTGTGTAAAAGAGAATAAAAGGCATCCATTCAGTCAAGAATCGGAGCAAGGAAAAACTTGATTGAAAGGATGTATTTTTATGG
>CAJTGJ010000091.1 GCA_910575695.1 Oscillospiraceae bacterium
GGCCTTCTTCCTTGATTTTTGTTTCGCAACTTAATCATAGTCGTTTCCCCTGTGCTGCCAAGGGCTTGTTCAGTTTTTACCACCCACTCATTCTACCGATGAGCCACATCCGGGCGTCGGCGGAGGAAGTGGCGTTGACGGAGCTGGTCTACACCGACGTGTAAGCGACACCCTCCCCACGGAGGAAGAACAAAAAGCAGCGATCCAAGCGGCGGAGGATGAACAGTCCTCCGCTTTTGCTATCTCCCAGGAGGACATTGACGCTGCACTTCTGTATGGCAGCGGTGTAAAAGATAGCAAGCTCCGCATTTATGAACGGTATCAAACGGTATGGGACGCCACTGAAAACGTGTCATTTCTGATAGGCGAATACGAGCCTACTGCCTATTTTTCCATTGACGTGGAGAAAAGGGTGAGAGTTTGGTGCGGCCCTGATGGTTTGAAAATCGGCACAGGGGACATTACCAAGCCTGATGATACCTGCGTCACGCTCAACTGGAAAAAAGTTTCCCAGCGAATCGGTCAACTGATCGAAGCGGACAGATACCTGTCACCGGCTGAAAAGGCAAGCTACCAAGAGTTCCGTCGTCAGGACAACCCTCCCGACCCCCTGGCCGCAACGCCGGAGCCAGACTATGACGAGCTGAATCCGCCCCCGGCCCAGCCGAAGGAGTACCGGCTGACCCTGGGGGCCACTGTGTATTTGGGCACACAGGAATACGAATTACTGGCGATTGATGAGCAGACCGTCCGGCTCTTTGACCCGGCGTTTCCCATCATCAATATAGAGCTACCCCGACAAGACTTTGACCGGCTGCTGGCGGGAAATCCCCTGAACGATGGTTTGCTTCAGGTGGTGGAGGACGCAGCGCCCACCGCCGAACCTGCGGAGCCGGACGCCCCTCGTTATGACCTGGGCTTTGGGTACCTGGGAAACGGCGTGACGGTGTGGAACCGGCTGGAACTGCGACACGGTGATTATAGGACTATCGCCCATATCGCCCCCGACCGAACCGTGACCTATTATGAGGACGGTCTGCCGGAGGATATTCGGGCGCAGATCGAAGAATTTGCCGCCACCTCCACCATGACCATTTCCGCCACACAGGACGCCCCCGTGTTCTCCACCCCGCCGCTGGTGCGGGAACCTGCCGTGACCCCCACCCCGCAGCCGGGGCCTGACAGCGGCAGGTTTTGGGACGAATACAACTTCATCAAAGAGCATATCCCTGTCAGTCTGCTGCTGTATCAGGTGGGCGACTTCTTTGAGTTGTACGGCGGGGCCGAGGGTGACGATGCATGGAACGCGGCGAAGGCCCTCAATCTGACCCTGACCGAGCGCAATATCCCTGAATATGGCCGCGTGTCCATGTGCGGTTTTCCCGCCCACAAACGGAAGGAATATGTAAAACAACTGAACAGCAAGGGCTTTGATGTGTTCGTGGCGGCGCTGAAAAATAACCAACGTGTTATTTCCTCGTTCCCCGCACAGCCCAAGGAAAAGGCCAAGCAGAAAAGCGATGATTTTTCCGACATTGACCCCGCCGCCGTCCGTGCTGCCCTTGCAGAGAACGGTATCGTGGACGGCCATGTGGTAGACCCGGAGAAGCTGGATGCAAACCCCTTTATTCAGCAGGTCATGTCCGATGTGGAGCAGATCGCCGCCAATACGCCCCCGGCCCCTGAACGCTTTTCCGTCATTGAAACAGAGAGCGGCTACGCCGTATGGGACGATGTTCGGGACGAGATATATGTAGACGGCGAGGGCATCCGGGAGGAATTTACCAGCGAATGGCAGGCTGAGGACTATCTGAAGCAGGTCAGGAAAGCCGTGGCGGACAAGGAGGCCGCTGAATGGCTGGCGGTGGAGCGGGCCAAGCAAGAGCCGCCGGAACCGGCTGAAAAAGAAATGGGCACCGAAGGTTTAGCAGATGGTCACGAACATTCAGAGCCATCCGAGCAGGTCAAGCTCCACACGATTGTGATCGAACTCGGCGGAGGCCCCAGCCATGAGGTAGAAAAGGACGAACCGCTGTCCCTGTCCGCACCGAAACCCCGCAAGAAGCTGTCCCCCTTTGTACTGCACCCGGAAATCCCCACCGCAGACCGGCATGAGTATCGCATCACCGACGACCATTTAGGAGAGGGCGGCGCAAAGACCAAGTTTGAGAACAACATCGCTGCCATCCTGACGCTGAAACGGATTGAGGACGAGGGACGCCTTGCCACCCCAGCGGAGCAGGAGGTTTTGGCGCAGTATGTGGGCTGGGGTGGTCTGCCACAGGCATTTGACCCGGACAATGGAGCCTGGGCAGATGAATTTGTCCGGCTTAAATCGCTCTTGACCGATGAAGAATATGCCACCGCCAGAGCATCTACGCTAAACGCGCATTATACCTCCCCCACCGTCATTAAGGCGATCTATCAGGCGGTGGAAAACCTGGGTTTTCGCACCGGCAACATCCTGGAGCCGTCCTGCGGTATTGGCAATTTCTTTGGCCTTGTGCCGGAGAGTATGGCGGACAGTAAACTGTACGGGGTGGAGCTGGACTCCATCACTGGCCGTATTGCCCAGCAGCTCTATCAAAAATCCTCTATCGCTGTCCAGGGGTTTGAGAAAACAGACCTCCCGGACAGCTTTTTTGACCTTGCCATCGGCAATGTCCCCTTTGGGAGCTATACCCTGAACGATAAGCGGTATGACAAGAACCGTTTCCTGATACACGATTATTTCTTTGCCAGGACACTGGATAAGGTACGCCCCGGTGGGATCGTGGCCTTTGTCACCAGCAAGGGGACGCTGGATAAGAAGCGGCCGGACGTTCGCAAGTATATCGCGGAGCGTGCGGATCTGCTGGGCGCGATCCGTTTGCCCAACAACGCATTTTTGTCCAATGCTGGTACAAAGGTGACGACGGACATCATCTTCCTGCAAAAGCGGGATAAACTGATGAGCGTCGAGCCGGAATGGGTGCATTTGGGCCAGACGGAAACCGGCGTCCCCATCAACCAATATTTCCTTGACCACCCGGAAATGGTGCTGGGGGAAATGGTCTTTGATGATATGATGTACGGCAACAGCAGGGAAACGAGCTGTATGCCCTTTGAGGGGCAAGACCTGGGGGAGCAGCTTGCCGCCGCCATCCAGAACATCCAAGGCTCCATCACCGAGTATGTGATGGACGACCCGGAGGCGGAGAGCGAGGACAAATCCATCCCCGCCGACCCGAATGTGCGGAATTTCAGCTACACCGTGGTGGATGGGCAGGTGTACTACCGGGAGAACAGCCGGATGAACCCGGTGGAGGTGTCCGTGACGGCGGCGAACCGCATCAAGGGGCTGATCGGCATCCGGGACTGTGTGCGGACGCTCATTGACTATCAGACCGAGGACTGGCCCGCCGAGGATATTCAGGCCCAGCAGCGCAAGCTCAATGCCCTCTATGACGCCTTTGTGGAGAAGTACGGGCGTATCAACTCCCGCGCCAACAGCAGCGCCTTCAGCATGGACAGCGCCTACTTCCTGCTGACCTCCCTGGAAGTGTTGGACGATGAGCGCAACTTTGTCCGCAAGGCGGATATGTTCACCAAGCGCACCATCAAGCAGAAGGTGGTCGTCACCAGCGTGGATACGGCGTCCGAGGCCCTGGCTGTGTCACTGGCTGAAAAGGCCAAGGTGGATATGCCCTTTATGATGGAGCTGACCGGCAAGACCGAGCAGGAGATATACGCCGACCTGAACGGCGTGATCTTCCTGAACCCCATGCACGGGTACGGCAACAGTATCGAGGAAAAGTACCTCCCCGCCGACGAATACCTCTCCGGCAACGTGCGGGAGAAGCTGGAATGGGCAAAGCGGAGCGCCGAACAGTACCCGGAGGACTATACTGCCAATGTGCAGGCATTGGAACGGGTGCAGCCGGTAGACCTGACTGCCAGCGAAATCTCCGTGCGCCTGGGGGCCACCTGGCTCCCCCCGGAGATCGTGGAGCAATTCATGTTTGAGTTGTTCAGCACTCCAAACTACTGCCAGTGGAACATCCACGTCCGCTACTTCCAGCACACCGGCGACTGGAATGTTGAGGGCAAATCCTACGACAAGAGCAACATCAAGGCGCACAACACCTACGGCACCTCCCGTATCAACGGCTACAAGATCATTGAGGAAACCCTGAACCTGCGGGATGTGCGTATTTTTGACTATGTTCAGGATGAGGAAGGGAGAAAAAAGCCCGTTCTGAACAAGAAGGAAACCGCCATCGCCCAGGGCAAGCAGGAGCTTATCAAGCAGGCGTTCCAGGACTGGATATGGAAAGACCCCCAGCGCCGGGAACGGCTGACACGGCTCTACAACGACAAATTCAACAACATCCGGCCCCGTGAGTATGACGGGAGCCACCTGAACTTTGTGGGCATCAACCCGGAGATCACCCTACGGCCCCATCAGGTGAACGCTATCGCCCATATCCTCTACGGCGGGAATACCCTGCTGGCTCATGTGGTGGGTGCGGGCAAGACCTTTGAAATGGTGGCGGCGGCGCAGGAGAGCAAGCGGCTGGGCCTGTGCCAAAAGAGCCTGTTTGTCGTGCCCAACCACCTGACGGAACAGTGGGCGGCAGAGTATTTGCAGCTCTATCCCTCCGCCAATATCCTGGTAGCGACTAAAAAGGACTTTGAAACCAAGAACCGCAAGCGGTTTTGTGGCCGTATCGCCACCGGCGACTATGACGCCATCATCATCGGCCACTCGCAGTTCGAGAAAATACCCATGAGCGTAGAGCGCCAGATCGCCATGCTGCGCCAGCAGAAGCGGGAAATCCTTGATGGTATTCGGGAACTGAAAGAGAACCACGGGGACAATTTTTCCCGCAAGCAGATGGAACGCACCAAGAAATCCATTGACGCCAAGCTGGAAAAACTGAACGACCAAAGTCGGAAGGATGATGTGGTCACGTTTGAAGAACTCGGTATTGACCGGCTGTTTGTAGACGAGGCCCATTATTACAAAAACCTTGCCGCATTTTCTAAAATGCGGAACGTGGGCGGCATCAGCCAGACCGAAGCGCAGAAGTCCAGCGACCTCTATATGAAGTGCCGCTATCTGGACGAGCTGACCGGGGGCCGGGGCGTTGTTTTCGCCACAGGCACACCTATCTCCAACACAATGGTTGAGATGTATACCATGCAGAAGTATTTGCAATATGCGCTGTTGCAGGAGAAGGAGTTGCTTCACTTTGACGCCTGGGCGTCCACCTTTGGGGAAACTGTCACCGCCATAGAGCTGGCCCCGGAGGGCACCGGCTACCGGGCCAAGACCCGGTTTGCCAGGTTCCACAATCTCCCGGAGCTGATGGCTATGTTCAAGGAAGTGGCGGACATCCAGACGGCGGATATGCTGAACCTCCCCGTCCCCAAGGCCATCTATCACACGATCTCCCTGAAACCCTCTGAATTGCAACGGCAGATGGTGGCGGCGCTGGCGGAACGGGCTGAAAAGGTGAGAAACAGGGAAGTTGACAGCAGCGTGGACAATATGCTGCTTATCACCAACGATGGGCGCAAACTGGCCCTTGACCAGCGGCTCTCCAACCCCCTGCTCCCTGACAGCGAAACCAGCAAAGTCAACGCCTGCGCCAACAACGTGTTTGAGATATGGCAGCGCACAGCCGACCAGCGTTCCGCGCAAATGATCTTCTGCGACCGTGTAGCGATACGTTGCTACAAATAAACTAAAAGCGGGAGGAATCCTGCGAGGAGGTAAAAGTAGCGGGGAAGCAGAGACTTCCCTAACTGATATTCCGAGGAGTGGAATGAAGGGGTAACGCCCGGAAACGCTCACCTGATACTACGTTGGAGGCGCGGGAGTGCAATATCCCAAGCTGACACAGCACGTTGAAGTCGGCTGAGAACTGTCCAAACAAAGTCCGAGAGGGCCGTTGTGGAAAGCTGCCCAGAGGTGGGCGGTGCAGTCTATAGGCCGGGGGTCTATAAAATGCCTATGACAAGAATGTGGCTGACTACCACTGGCGAAAGTCCGAATGCACAGGTCAAGAAGAATAAGCAGTAGAAATGCTGCTGCCGTGAAAACGGTGTATGTGGGGTAAAGTAAGTTGGTCGCTATGAAATACCTTGTAGCGTTACAGGCGCTGCCAAGCATACTGGCCTAAAGGATAGTCTAAGGGCATCATGCACAGATAGGAATATCGGAACGTAGAAAGTCCCGGATGTGGAGTGATTGTACACGATGAAGCATGAGAAGGAAAGCCGTGTCGCTCAGAAGCGGGAGGTGCGGTATAACTTCTCTTGATCCGGGAGGAAGGAGCAGCCATGGTACCGTGTTTGTTCAGCGATGGACAAACTGAGAAGCCGTGAAAAAAGTAAGCGGTGGAGGGACGGGCTGTAGTCAAGGATAACATGAGAAGAAGCAATATCCAGGCATAGCTAACAAACACGCATAGGTTCGAGTAGGACTAAGAAAGGCAATCCCCCATGAAAGCGGGTGAGCGCCGACTATGGCAACAAAAGAAAAGGCTTTGAAGAAGTCCAAACTGCGTCATGCCGAGTATTATGACTTTCAAGAAATACAGGACAAACTGTATGCGGAAAGCAAAAACGGCAAAATTTTCAACAAATTGGTCGAAGTGATAATCCAGCCTGAAAATATCCGGCTGGCATATCGCAACATGAAAAAGAACGATGGAAGCCACACGCCCGGCACGGACGGCAAAACAATCGCAGATTTGGAAAAAATCTCTGACGAGGAAATCGTCACTCTTGTACAACGAAAACTCACATGGTACGTTCCGCAAAGTGTCCGCAGAGTGGAAATCCGTAAGGACAACGGAAAAATCCGTCCACTGGGAATCCCTGCCATCCTCGACCGACTGATTCAGCAGTGCGTATTGCAGGTACTGGAGCCCATTTGTGAAGCAAAGTTTCATGACCACAGTTATGGGTTCCGTCCCAATCGCAGCCAGCAGAACGCTATCGCTCAGGTTCACAAGAATATGCAGTTGAGCCACTTACATTATGTGGTGGACATTGACATCAAAGGTTTCTTCGACAATGTGAACCATGGGAAACTGCTGAAACAAATGTGGACAATGGGAATCCGGGACAAAAAGCTGCTCAGTATCATTTCCGCAATGCTAAAAGCTGAGGTTGCGGGAATCGGGTTCCCAGAGGTTGGCACACCACAGGGCGGCATCATTTCACCGCTCCTCTCCAACATCGTCTTGAACGAACTGGACTGGTGGTTAGCCAGCCAATGGGAGGAAATCCCTACCCGGTATCCTTTCAAGATGCACCCCAATCCAAATGGCACGCCGAACAAGGGAAACAAATTCGCGTCCCTGCGGCGAAGCAAATTGAAGGAAGTAACCTGTGTTCGATACGCGGATGACTTCAAAATCTTCACC
>CAJTGJ010000092.1 GCA_910575695.1 Oscillospiraceae bacterium
AGCCGCCGCGCCACTTGCCGCTGGCTGAATCCCGCCGAACGAAATTGCTGAATCTTGCTGTACACGTGATACCCCTTCATTCCTTTCTGGCCTCCATCTGGGTGAGTGTCCTCTCATTTTACCAGATGGTTGCCCTCGGCTTCCGTGGTATACTTTGTGGCGAGATTTGGCCCCTTTTGTGGCGAGGATTGGTATCCTTTCAGTGGCGAAAATTGGTATACTTTATCTTACCATTTACATACCCAAGGCGAAAGCCCTGCACCTTGACAATTTCACATCAGCAGTACGGATCACCACACGGACAGACGCATGGTGCGCGCCATGACCTGGAGGGAGCGAAAGCTCCCTCCAGGCCGCGATAAAGCCTGTGCGGGGCGATTTTGGCAAAATCGCCCGCCATCCCCTGGGTTGAAATCAGTAGAGACCCTTGGAATGTGTCCGTGAAGGCCCGCCAAGCCTTATCCGCTACTGTTCCCTATATCTCATCGGGGGTCGAGCTGAGAATACGATGAGTACCTAAGAGAAAATGAACCAACAAGGGGAATTTTACGGATGAATTATGATAATAACAGGCAGAATGCCCATAACGAAATCGATAGGATATTCAAAGTCCTTTTCCCCACCCGGAACATGGTGGAGCGCCCCGAACAGGCGGCGCTCTGCCACCGGATGCTGGACGCCATGCTGGAGGGCGGTATCGCTCTGTGTGACGCCGGGACAGGGATCGGCAAGACTTACGCCTATTTGGTGGCCGGGACGGTGTACAGCCGTTTCCGGGCCGCCTGCGGGCTGGGACCGAAGCCCATCCTGGTCTCCACCTCCAGCATCGCCCTCCAGACCGCGGCGCGGGATGAGTACCTCCCCCTGCTGTCCGAGCTGCTGACAGAGGACGGCATGATCGCCCAGCCCCTCCAGGCGGTGATCCGAAAGGGGAAGTCCCACTACGTCTGCGATGAGCGGCTGGAACGGCGGCTGGGCCAGTTGGATCTGCAAAGGAAGAACTGGAAAGCCGGCGCGGCCCTGCTCTCCCTGTGGGGACAGCTTGACATGGACGAGACGGCCCATCTCAGCGGCTACGACCGGGAGCGCGTCTGCGTCCCCCGGATCTGTGAGTGCCAGCGGGAGACCTGCCGGTATCGCGCCTTTTTGGAGGACTGTGACTCCGGGCAGTATCTCTTCCAGATCTGCAACCACAACCTGCTGCTGGCGGACGCCATCCACCGGGGCAGCGGGCGAAAGCCCATCCTGCCGGATGTCTGCGCCCTCATCGTGGACGAGGCCCACAAGCTGCCGGAGACAGCCCGTCAGATGTTCGGGGTGACCCTGGCGGCGGAGGACATCCGCGCCCTGACCCACAGCCTGCGGGGAGAGCGCTTCCTGCTGGCGGCGGAGGTGCTGACCGACAGCGCCAAGTCCCTGCTGCGGAAGCTGGACCGCCCACCAGAGGGTAAGCCCTTCGGTCACTACCAAAAATCGCTGGCTGCGCCGGAGCGAAGCCTGACAGTGATCCACCGGCAGCTCCACAGCCTGCTGACACCCGCCACCCGCAGGCGGCTGAAGAACGTTTCCTCCAGCGTGGCCCTGTTTCACCAGGGACACCCGGATATGGTCTTCTACACGGAGGAGGACGCCCACGGCGGCACCATGCTGTGCGCCACCATTGCCGACCTGACCGCCCAGCTCCGCCAGACGCTCTGGCGGCAGGAGCGGCCCGCTGTCCTCACCTCCGCCACGCTGGCCGTGGGCGAGGACTTCCGGCGCTTCAAAGAGGAAACGGGCCTGCTCACCGACAGCCGTGTCACAGAGTCCGTTTCACTTTCGCCTTTTGATTACCAGCAGAATTGCCTGCTGTACTTACCCAAATTTCCGCCCAGGCAAAAGGCGGCGGCCTACTATGACGAGCTGGCGAAGGAGATTGCCGCCCTGCTGGACGCGGCCCAGGGCCATGCCCTGGCGCTGTTCACGTCCTACGCCGCCATGTCGGCGGTGAAGGAGCGTTTGCCGGATCACGGTCTGCGCTATCCGCTGTTCACCATGGGCCGCAGCGCCATCCATACCACGGAGCAGTTCAAGGCCAGCCCCGGCAGTGTGCTGCTGGCGGCGGGGGCCGCCTGGGAGGGCTTCGACTTCCCCGGAGACTGCGTATCCCTGCTGATCATCCCCCGCCTGCCCTTCGCCGTGCCAGACGCTTTGAAGGAAAAAGAGAGGGAAAATCATCCCACCCTCCGGCTGTTCATCCGGGCGGTGGTGGTGCCGGAGATGCAGATCAAGCTGAAGCAGGGCTTCGGACGGGCCATCCGCACCGAGACCGACACCTGCGTGGTGGCAATCCTGGATGAACGGGCCGCCAAGGGCAAGCGTTACAGCAAGGATGTGCTGGCTGCCCTGCCGGAGATGCCGGTCACCGGCAGCCTGGAGGACGTGGCACGGTTTATTCGGCAGGTGAAAGGGCCGGACTATTTCCGGGAGGCATCCGCATGATCGACACAAAGAGTGAACTGCGGTATATCCTGCTGACCCGCCTGCTGGAAAAGGCCGCCGCCGCTGGCCTGCTGACCTTGGAGGAACTGTACGCCGCCAAGCGGCTGGCGCGGGACAAATACCGCCCCCAGACTGTTTGGGAATAGCGCTGGATATTTCCGATGAGGTGTGGTAGTGTTGTCGGTACCCAGAGGAAAGGAGGCCGCAGGAATGAGCAAAAACATCACCATCATCCCGCCCAGCGAGGGCAGGCCCGATACCCTTCGGGTGGCGGCATACTGCCGTGTCAGTACCGCACTGGAGGAACAGGAGTCGTCCTACGCCTCCCAGATCCGCAGCTACACCGAGCTGATCAGCCAGCATGAGGGCTGGGAGCTGGTGGACATTTACGCGGACGAAGCGGCCAGCGGCACGAAAACGGACAAGCGTGAGGACTTCAACCGCTTACTGGCCGACTGCCGGAAGGGCAAAATCGACCGGGTGCTGGTCAAGTCCATCTCCCGCTTCTCCCGGAACACCAAGGACTGTCTTGCCGCTCTGCGGGAGCTGATGCGGCTGGGCGTGACCGTCCAGTTTGAAAAAGAGAATATCGACACCGGAACGCTCACCACAGAATTGATGGTGAGCGTTTCCGGTTCCCTGGCCCAGCAGGAGTCTATGTCCATCTCACAGAATATCCGCATGGGGTATCGCCGGAGAATGGAACGGGGAGAGTTCATCACAAACAAGCCGCCCTATGGATACCGGAACGCGGGCTGTGGGACACTGGAGATCATCCCGGAGGAGGCGGAGGTTATCCGCTGGGTGTTTGAATCCTACCTGAACGGATACAGCCCCGCCAGTATTGCGGCAGAAATGAACCGCAGAGGCATTAAGAAGAAATATGGCAAATCGATCTGGAGAAAAAAAGCAATTGTAGATTGGCTGACCAATGAGAAATACACCGGCAGTACCCTATGCCAGAAAACCCTCAAGGCCGGATTCCCATATACCACAGTAAAAAACCGGGGTGAACTGAACCAATTTTATATCGAAAACTGCCATCCAGCCATCATCAGCCGGGAAATGTTCGATAGGGTTCAAATTCGGCTGGAGCAGAGAAAAGTCTATTTATCGGCGCCAGTAAAATATCCGCTGTCAAAAAAGATTACTTGCGGAAATTGCGGTGCGACACTTTACCGTAATGTCAGCCAGTCCGGAACAGCTTCCTGGAGCTGCTCAGAACATACGGAGGGCAGAAGGAGTTGTCCGGCAAAGCCAGTCCGGGAGAGAGATATCTACACAGCCTTTATTCGGATGTACAACAAGCTGCGGCTCCATGAGGGCATCATCCTGCAACCCGCCCTGAGACAGATGGAGGAGCTGGAAAGTGCTGTACAGCGGGAAAATCCCGCCATGCTGGAGATCAATCAGGCCATCGCCCAGGCCACCGAGCAGAACTATAAAATCAGTAAACTCCGGGCCGATGGCTTGCTGGATGCAGACGCCTGCGCCGCCAAGCTGGCCGCTCTGGACGCGCAACTGACCCAGCTCCGGGCCAAACGCCGCAGGCTGCTGAAGAATGATGACATCAACGAGGCAACAGAGGATATGCGACAGGCAGTGGATGTTCTCCACCAAGGCCCTGACCAGCTGGAGGAGTTTGATGCGGAGCTGTTTGCCGCTCTGGTAGAGAAAATCACAGTAGAATCCGGACGTGGCCTGCAGTTCCAGCTGAAGGGCGGTTTCGAGGTGGTAGAATGGCTTCGGGAGGACAGGAAATGAACCGAAAAATTTTATACGGCTATCAAATCCAGGACGGGGAACTGAGCGCCCATCCCCAGGAGGCAGAGGGCGTAAAGCGGACATTTTCCCTCTATCTCTCCGGCATGACCCAGCAGCAGATAGCGGATGCCCTCAATGCGGAGGGATTTCCATACAGCGAGGAAAGCCCCGTATGGAGCAGGCCGAGGGTCGTGCAGACGCTTCGTAACTCCCGCTATATGGGAGAAAAGGGGTATCCGGCCCTGGTCGATGATGAAACCTTCCATGCGGCGCAGGCAATGAGGGCAGACCGGATGCGCAAGTGGGGTGACCACCCGGCCCTATGCTTGGTCAGGAAACTCCGGTGCGGTCACTGCGGCCACAGCCTGCGCCGGATTTCCGAACGGCAGTGGAGACACACCCTGCGCTTCCACTGTGACGGGTGCGGCATGAGCGTCACCATCCCCGATGCTGATCTGCTGTCGGAGGTAGAGCGGCAGGCGGCGGAGTACACGCCTCCGGCAGACGCTCCGGGCTATACCCCCTCTGAGGATACCGTCCGGCTGACCAACGCCATCAACCGGGGGTTGGAGAAGCCGGAACACCCGGAGGAGGTGACTGCCCTGATCATGCAGGGCATTTCCGCGCGGTACGCATGCTTCCCTACGCAGATGACAGCAACAGATATCCTGCGTCTGATTCGGGAAAAAGACTACGATCAGGCCATTCGATATATCACCATCACTGCGGAGAACGCGGTGACAGTGACCTTCAAATGACAGGCTGATTCGATTGGGAAAGGAGTTACCATGGAACAGACAGTACAGCAGGGGCGGCGGATACACGTCATCCCCGCCACAAAACAGGCCACTGCCCCCGGAAGGGCCTCTGGCCGCAAACAGCGGGTAGCCGCCTACTGCCGGGTGTCCACCGACAGCGAGGAGCAGCTCACCAGCTACACTGCCCAAAAAGCCTACTACACCCAGAAGATCGATGAGAACCCCGATTGGGAGATGGCCGGTATTTTCGCGGACAAAGGTAAAACCGGCACAAGCATGAAGAAGCGGGTGGAGTTCAAAAAGATGATCGCCGCCTGCAAACGGGGCAAAATCGACCTGATCCTGACCAAATCCCTCTCCCGCTTTGCCCGGAACACGGTGGACTCCCTGGAGGTGGTGCGAATGCTCCGGGCCAACGGCATCGGTGTGATCTTCGAAAAGGAAAATATCAACACTTTAACCGAGTCCAGCGAGTTCCTGCTCACGCTGTTCAGCAGCTTTGCCCAGGCGGAGAGCGAGTCTATCAGCAAAAACGTGATTTGGGGCATCCAAAAGAGCCGGGAGGCGGGGAATGTCCCCTTCCAGTACCAGAAACTGCTAGGCTACCGGCGGGGGCCGGACGGCCAGCCGGAGATCGTGCCAGCGGAGGCGGAGGTGGTAAAACGCATCTACCGCCGCTACCTGGACGGATGCAGCTTGGCTCAGATTAAAAAAGAGCTGGAGGCGGACGGCGTACCCACCTCCAGCGGCATCCAGGGCTGGACCTATCAGGTGATACGCAATATTCTGACCAACGAGCGTTACATTGGCGACGCCCTGCTGCAAAAGACCTACACCACCGACTGCATCAGCAAGACGGTAAAGAAAAACCAGGGAGAGCGTTCCATGGTCTATGTGGAGAAAAACCATCCGGCCATCGTCTCCAAGGCTATGTTTTATCAGGTGCGGGAGGAGATGGCCCGCCGTGGCAGTAAGCGGAAGGTGATGCAGAAAACGGGCAAGACCGAGCAGGGCAAATACTCCGCCAAATACGCCCTGTCCGAGCTGCTGGTGTGCGGGGAGTGCGGTACACCCTACAAGCGATGCACCTTGGCCAGAAACGGGAAGAAACGGATCGTTTGGCGGTGCGTCTCCCGGCTGGAGTTCGGCACGAAATACTGCCACGACTCACCCAGCATGGATGAGGACAAGCTGCATCAGGCCATCCTGGAGGGCATCAACGAGTTTGTCCAGGCAGGGCAGGGCCTTGGGGATGAACTGCTGGACCTCGCCGGCATCGTCCAGCAGGGCGGCAGCGCGGACGGCATCGACCCGCTGACCCTGCGCAACCGCCTGGATGCGCTGACCGTCCAGCAGGCGGAGCTGCTGGACAAGGTGCTGGAGGATATGGAGAATGAGGAACTGAATGCCCAACTCAAGGCGATCATGGAGGAGAAACAGGCCATTCTGGGTCGGCTTGGCGCGATCCAGCAGGATGAGGAGCAGCGGGCCGGACAGGAGGCCAGACTGCGGGAGCTGGCGGAGTGGCTGAAGCGGCAGAAGTCCGAATTCACCGAGTATGATGATACCATCACCCGCAGGTATGTGGAGAGGATCACTGTTGTGGATGCCGAAACCATCCGCATCAAGTTCCGATATACCGATGTTGAGATCGACAGGGCTGTCAGGAAATAATGAGGAGAACACGCTATGGGTGCGATGTACCGAGTGAACCACCTGTCCTGGTGGAAGGATGAGCTGCCCAGCGAGGATGAGTACCAGTCCGCCAGGGCCAGCCTGGACAAAGCGGGCTGGGAGGTGGACTACATTCTCACCCACTGCTGCTCCACCTCGGTGCAGGATGAACTGAGCGGCGGATTTTATCAGGCGGACACCCTGACAGATTTTCTGGACGAGATCACCCAGCGGTGTGAATTCAAATACCACTTCTTCGGGCATTACAATATGGACAGGATTATCCAAAAGAAATATGCTCTGTTGTATGAGCAGAGCATCCGACTGAAGCTGTGAAAAGCGTCCGGCGGGGCAGGAACAAGATAAGTTTGATCTTGTTCCTGCCCTGCCGGACGTTTTTCCATTGTAGCCGCAATTTCTCCTACAGATGGGGGCGTGTGTCTGAAACCCTTGCGCCGCAACGCTTACCCAGCGGCATCTTTTTTATCTACAGAAGGAAGGTGATAACCTTGCTCTCGCCGCCCTTGATATAAAATTCCTGGGTGGCGGGTTCCTTGATGGTGTACCCAGCGGCGGGTTCCAGCTCCGTCACCTT
>CAJTGJ010000093.1 GCA_910575695.1 Oscillospiraceae bacterium
TCCCTGTTTCTGGTGCTGAGACCCTGTCCTCCGCAAGCCCCGCCTATCTCTCCATCTGCGGCGGCTCTCTCTACCTGACACAGATCGGCGGAACGCAGACAAGGATTCTTCTGTTTGAGTTGGTGTCGTTTGCAGGAACGGAAACCGAAATTACTATGACAGCCGTAACGACTTATGTAAGCAACAGGGTAACGCAGACAGCCAACCAGTATACGATCCCCTATGTAGTGGATGTAGGTGGCACCAAAATGATGACCCTCCTTTTGTCTGAGACGAACTTATACTACATCACCTGGAAGGCTGGCCAGTACGCAACTACGGCAACAGTAGTGCAAGGGTATTGCAATGCCTACAGCGGCAGCATGACCAAAACATACTCGTCAAGATTGATGGCTAAATTCGGATTCTCAATTAAAAATCAGAACGAGGCACTCTATTCCAGCCGCTTTTTAGGGGTTCAAGAAAACAGCAATTCCTATGGCGTGAAGTTTTGGTTCAGTATTGGCTCATTGTCCCAAGCCCTATATGGTGTCCCGGAAAGTGACCCGTATTACTCCTACACCAGCTACGCAAATATGGCCGAAGCCATAGATAAGGATGAACGGGGTAAATACATCCAGAAGTTCTTTGGAGCGAACTATATCCCCCAGATGATCACACTTCCCGCCGGGGCCAATAACGAATATCTCTACAACGTGGATCTTGTTGACCGAAAGGTTACGCTGATGCACGGAAGGTACAACGGCGGGACACTGCCGGAGTGGAGGGAGCTGAACATCAAGCTGCCGTCCAGGGCGGTGCTGTTCACCGATTCCGTCTGCTATGTGGCGGAGCAGTCCATGTGGTTCATCTTTGTGGGGACGGGGCTGTTGTTCGGCTCCAAGCTGGCTACCAGCGGCTGGGGCTATATCGACACCATGGGCCTCCTGGGGCTGGTGGCAAAGCATGGGTGCATCACCTATCTCCCCGGCGAGAACGCGCTGTATATCAGCGGGCTCAATACCGCTGGTGTCCCCGTGTTATGCAAGCTGCTGTTCGATGGGACGATGGACTTCACCGGCGCGGGCGCGTGGCTTCCCGTCCTGGTCAAAGACGGCATCCCGGCCTACATTAAGGCCAAGACAACCGAATAACGGATGAAGGGCTGTCCGCCGCTTGGCGGATGGCCTTTTATTATACACATTTTTGAAACGGAGGGATTTTCCATGAAAGAGTTCTGGAACACGATCCAGATGGTGTTCACCGCCGTGGGCGGCTGGCTGGGCTACTTCCTGGGCGGCTGTGACGGCCTCCTCATCGCCCTGGTGGTGTTCACAGTGGTGGACTACATCACCGGGGTCATGTGCGCCATCAACGACAAGAAGCTGTCCAGCGAGGTGGGCTTTCGCGGCATCTGCCGGAAGGTGCTGATCTTCTTCCTGGTGGGTGTCGCCAACATCCTGGACGTGGAGGTCATTGGCACCGGCTCGGTGCTGCGCACCGCCATCATCTTCTTCTACCTGTCCAACGAGGGTGTGTCCCTGCTGGAGAACGCCGCGCACTTGGGCCTGCCTGTCCCCCAGAAGCTGAAGGACGTGCTGGAGCAGCTCCACGACCGGGCGGAGAAGGGCGGTGACGGGGAATGAAACTGATTGAGTCCATCCTCACCAAAAACCCCTGCTACACCGCTGGCCGGAGGATCACGGTCAAGGGCCTCATGCTCCACTCTGTGGGCTGTCCCCAGCCCAGCGCCCAGGTGTTTGTCCGCAACTGGAACAAGGCCAGCTACGACCGGGCCTGCGTCCATGCCTTCATTGACGGCAATGACGGCACCATCTATCAGACGCTTCCTTGGAACCACCGGGGCTGGCACTGCGGGGCCAGCGGCAACAACACCCACATCGGGGTGGAGATGTGCGAACCGGGCTGCATCAGGTACACAGGCGGGGCCACCTTCACCTGCTCCGATAAAGCCACCGCCCAGGCTGTGGCCAAGCGCACCTATCAGGCGGCGGTGGAGCTGTTCGCCATGCTCTGCCAGAAGTTCGACCTCGACCCTCTGGGGGACGGGGTCATCGTCAGCCACAAGGAGGGCTGCAAGCGGGGCATCGCTTCCAACCACGGCGACCCGGAGCATCTGTGGACGCAGCTCGGCCTGCCCTACACCATGGACACCTTCCGCAAGGCAGTCAAGGCCGCGATGGGCGGTGGGGCCGCTGCCCCCGGCGGTGTGTCCGGCACGAAGATCATGGGCGCGGCTGTGGCTACTGCGGAGCAGATGAAAGCCTACATCAAGGCCAAAAATCCCAAGGTCGCCCAGAGCGTTCTGGACATGGTGCCGCTCTATCTGTCCGAGGGGGCGGCGGAGGGTGTGCGGGGCGACATCGCCTTTGCGCAGTCCTGTCTGGAAACCGGGAACTTTGGTTTCGCTGGCTCCGCTGTCACGCTGGACCAGAACAATTTCTGCGGCATGGGCATCACCGCCAATGGGCTGAAGGGTAATTCCTTCTCCACGGCCCAGCTCGGCATCCGGGCGCAGGTGCAGCACCTCAAAGCCTACGCATCCACCGAGCCGCTGAAGGGTGAGTGTATCGACCCACGGTTCAAGTATGTGGCGCGGGGCTGTGCCGAGGTGGTGGAGTGGCTGGGCCAGAAGGAGAATCCCCAGGGCAAGGGATGGGCCACCGGCGCGGGCTATGGGGAGAAGATCATCGCCATCCTCAAAGCCATCCTCGCCACGGCGGGCGGTACCGCTGTTCCCTTCAAGGTGAGAGTGACTGCCACCGACCTCAACATCCGCACAGGCCCTGGCACTGATACCGCCAAGACCGGGAGGTTCACTGGGGCCGGGGTGTTCACCATCACCGAGGTCAAGAGTGGCCCCGGCTCCGCCAAGGGCTGGGGCAGGCTGAAATCCGGCGCGGGCTGGATTTCTCTGGACTACGCACAGAAAATCTGATAGACACTGCTAAGGCCCACCGGGGAGTTCTCTCTCTGGTGGGTCTTATTTTTTGCGCGAAATTAGGAGTCTTGGCATTTCCCAATACATAGCTGTCAGAAGGGATGACCTGATAACGATTGGCAGGTGTTTCCGCAGATGGAGGTATATAGGAAATGACGGACGCTCAAAAAAGGGAAATAGCGAATCTCCGAGTCAAGGGCAATGGCTACGGCAAAATCGCCCTTGCGCTTGGCATATCGCAGAACACAGTCAAATCTTACTGCCGCAGGAATAGCATTGTTGCTGGCTCTGTATCTGCTGTGGAAGCAGTTGAACCCTTGGAAACGGGGACGAGTTTTTGCGAGTGTTGCGGTAAGGAGATACACCAGGTTTTCGGGCATAAAACGAAACGGTTTTGCTCCGATGCCTGCAGGAACAAATGGTGGAATTCACATCTCGATCTTGTGAAGCGGAAAGCTGTGTACAAGTACAAATGCCCCGGTTGCGGCAGAGAGTTTGAGGTCTATGGCAACAGCCACAGGAAGTATTGCAGCCATGAATGTTACATTGCCGACCGGTTTGGAGGTGTCCACTGTGGATAAGGACGATTTTAGGAATGAGAAGCTCTACCAAGCTACCATGGGCATAGCAAGGAAAATGTTCTTCGAGGGGCTGATTTCAGAGGAAGAGTATCGTCAGATTGATACAATTTTCCTTGCGAAATACCATCCTGTTTTCGGCACATTATTCTCCGGTTTGTCGTTGACTTTATAGCCTTTTAGAGTGATGTATAGTAGCGGAAGGAAGTGATTTTATGGCGAAAATTAGCCGTGTGGAGCCAACCGCTCCAATTCTTAAAAAGCGGAAACAGGTCGCTGCCTATGCCCGCGTTTCGATGGAGAGCGAGAGGATGAACCATTCCCTGTCCGCGCAGATAAGCCACTACAGTTCGCTCATCCAAAAGAATCCCGAATGGGACTACGCCGGAGTTTACGCTGACGATTTTGTGAACGGCACAGGAACGGCAAAGCGTAACGAGTTCAAGCGTATGCTGAATGACTGCGAAGCTGGGAAAATCAACATTATTCTGACGAAGAGCATTTCCAGGTTTGCCAGGAATACGGTGGACTTGCTGGAAACCGTCCGGCATCTGAAGGACATTGGCGTAGAGGTGCGGTTCGAGCGTGAGCATATTAGTTCCCTCAGCGGGGACGGTGAGCTGATGCTGACGATCCTTGCGTCCTTTGCCCAGGAGGAGAGCCGCTCCATCAGCGACAATGTGAAGTGGGGCATCCGAAAGCGGATGGCGGAGGGCATTCCAAACGGGCGCTCCCGCGTGTATGGTTACCGCTGGGAGGGCGATGGGCTTGTCATTGTGCCGGAGGAAGCCGCTGTTGTCCGCAGGATTTTCCAGAACTTCCTTGATGGAAAATCCCGGCTGGAAACGGAACGGGAATTTGCCGCCGAGGGTATTACCACGAGGGATGGCTGTCGATGGGTGGATTCCAACATCAAGGTTGTCCTTACCAACATCACCTATACGGGCAATATGCTCCTGCAAAAAGAATACATTGCGGACCCTATCAGCAAACAACGGCGGAAGAACCACGGTGAGCTGCCGCAATACTATGTGGAGGACACGCACCCAGCTATCATCGACAAAGCCACTTTTGATTATGTGCAGGAGGAAATGGCTCGGCGCAGGGAACTTGGCTGTTTTGCGAACAAGTCGCTGAACTTGTCCTGCTTCTCCACAAAAATCAAATGCGGGAATTGTGGACGGAGTTTTTTGCGCTCCGCCCGGAAACGGGGCAGTTATGTCATTTGGACTTGTGGCTCTAAAAAAGGCAGAGGGAAAAGCTGCGGAGCGCGGGACATCCCAGAAAAACTGCTGCAAAGTGTATGTGCCGAAGTCCTCTGTACAGGAGAATTTGACGACCTTGCCTTTGCGGAGCGCATTGAGAGTGTAATCATCATCGGAAAAGATACGATGGAGTTCCATTTCTATGGCGGCGAGGTAAAATCCGTCAAATGGAAATCCCATGCCAAGGAAACAATGTGGACGCCAGAACGCAAGGCTCTGTGGAGCGAATACAATTGTCGCGGCGGCAGAAACGGCACGGGCCTAGGATTCAACGAGTTTACACAGCGGAAGGAGCGTGATGGTGAATGGCAAGAAAAGTAACGGCGATACCCGCCACTATAAGTAGGTACACTGCTGCTCCCAGCAACAGCACAAGAAAGCGCCGCGTTGCTGGTTATGCCCGTGTTTCCACGGATCATAAAGACCAGACCACAAGCTACGAGGCGCAGATTGATTATTACACGAATTACATCAAGAGCCGGGATGACTGGGAGTTTGTTGCCATATATACGGATGAAGGCATCTCGGCAACAAATACAAAGAAACGCGAGGGTTTCAAAACCATGATAGCAGATGCCCTCGCCGGAAAAATCGACCTTATTGTTACAAAGAGCGTGAGCCGCTTTGCACGGAATACTGTAGACAGCCTTACTACCGTGCGGAAGCTGAAAGATGAGGGCATTGAGATTTATTTCGAAAAAGAAAACATCTGGACACTGGATTCCAAGGGTGAACTGCTTATTACCATCATGTCCTCGTTGGCACAGGAAGAAAGCCGCTCCATTTCGGAGAATGTCACTTGGGGGCAGCGCAAGCGGTTCGCCGATGGCAAGGTCAGCTTTGCCTACAGCCGGGTCCTCGGATTGGATAAAGGGCCTGACGGTACGATTGTGATAAATACCGAGCAGGCGGAAACCGTGCGGCTCATCTTTTCCCTTTTTCTCGAAGGGATGAGTCCCCATTCCATCGCGGTGGAACTTACCAAACGAGGGATCAAGACTCCAGGCGGCAAGGATGTGTGGAATCAGCAGACAGTGCGCCGGATGCTTTCCAACGAAAAATACAAAGGCGATGCCCTTTTGCAGAAGGAATTCACGGTGGACTTCCTCAACAAAAAGATGAAAAAGAACGAGGGTGAAGTTCCCCAGTATTATGTGGAGGGGAACCACGAAGCCATCATCCCGCCTGCGGTGTTCGATTTGGTACAGGCGGAACTGGAAAAGCGCAGGAGCGGCAGTTCCCGCTACAGCGGCGTGAGCATTTTTTCGAACAAGATAAAATGCGCCGACTGCGGCAGTTGGTTCGGTTCCAAGGTCTGGCATTCGACCGATAGATACCGCAGGGTGATATACCGCTGCAACCGGAAGTACAAGGGGAAACGCTGTGAAACTTCCCATGTTACAGAGGATGAGGTCAAAGTAGCATTCGTTTCAGCGTATAACCAGATTGTGTCCGAGAAGGCAGAGATTATTGCAAATGCGCAGATTATCCGCCAAACCCTCTGCCGGACGGATGTCTTAGAGGAAGAAAAGCACACGCTGGAGGATGAGATGTCCGTGGTGGTAGAGATGGCACAGAGCATTATTGCCGAAAATGCTCGCATCGCTCAGAACCAGGACGAGTACCAGAAACGTTACGATGCTTTGATGGAACGCTACGATACCGCCAAAGCACGACACGGCGAAGTGGTTGATGCCATCACTGCAAAGGTCGCCCAGAGTGAGCGGCTGTCGAACTTTATCAGAACCATACAAGTGCAGGAGGGCATCTTGACCGAGTTTGATGAGCGGCTCTGGAGTAGCATGGTGGATTTCGTTACGGTCGGCAGGAAGAAAGAAATCACGATAGCCTTCCGCGATGGAACGGAAATCATGGTATAGGGAAAGGCACCCCGCTTCGGCGGGGTGCCCTCCTTTTGAACGATTATAGACCGATGTCGCTATAGGCAATTTTGAAGAAAGAATATCTCATAACGATTGCACCTCAATCGTTATGAGGGTGGTGCATTTGCACCCAGCATAGGTTCATCGTTAAGAGAGTACATTTTGGATTTCGTTACATTGTATCATTTATAGGACGGCAACAGAACCCTCCTGCGGTGTGGGAAACTTTTTCGGGATGCTGCCGGAGAGCATGGCGGCATCCAGGCTCTACGGCGTGGAGCTGGACAGCGTTTCGGGCCG
>CAJTGJ010000094.1 GCA_910575695.1 Oscillospiraceae bacterium
AGAACTACACTGGACAAGGACATAAAAAGATACTGGCCTGACGGTATGCCCGCCGTCAGATTTTCCACTCAATTTGCAGCTTCTCGCTGGTGGCGCGAATAACGGTAATCATCAAATCCACCACCTGCTGCTTATCCTCAAAACTGACATTCTCCCAATCATCCAGGTAGTTGGAAATCGTGTCAATCTGCTCCGGGGACACCGCCTCGGCGGTCAGTTTGGCAATCTCGCTGGCAAGGGCTTGACGGCGGCTGTCCAATTCCTCAATCTTGGCGTTGGCGTAGGAGATCAGCACCGGGGTCGCGCCCGTCAGCGTGTCCAGCAGCTTTTCGATCTCGCTCTCCACCTGGGCCAACTCCGTCTGCTTTGCCGTCAGCTTCGGGCTGGCGGCTCTTTTCTTTTTGCGGCCCGTCAGCGTCTTGTAGTCTTCCAGCTTTTTCACCATCTGCTGGTAAACTACCGCCTCTAAATCGCGGAGACGGATTGTACCGCAGCCGGAACAAAACTTGCTGTCAGCGTGTTTCGTACAGCGCAGATAGAGATACCCGCAGGAATGGGCCGACATCAGAGCATAGCCACATTTGCCGCACTTGATTTTCCCCGCCATCCAGGTGTTGCGGGCTTTCCTGGCCGGTTGATAGGTCTGGTTCGCCATCATCTTCTTGCGAACCCTAAGCCACAAATCAGACGGGATAAAGCCCTCGCTGGGGGCCAGCACCAGCGTCTGGCCTTCCAAGTGCGTGTGCTTATTCTCGGTGCTGTCCTTGCTCCGGTAGTAGTAACATCCGTTTGTCCCTACGAAGTCGGCGGCATCGTTGTAGATGTTCGTCCCTTGGCTCTTGAAAAACTCGTAAATATCCAGGTCAGCCATGGTGTAAATGGGATTACGAAGCATGATGCTAATGGTCGCCCTGGAAAACGGTTTGCCGAAGTATGTCCGCATCCCCTGCTCGGTAAGCTGCCGGGTGATGTCGTGAAGCGAGACCTGTGGGTCAATATACATCTCGTACATCTTCCGCACGAACGCCGCCTCGGTCGGCTCAATCACCAGCTTCTTTGTATGGATGCCGTCAATGATGATAGGCTCCGTCCGAAATCCATAAGGCGCACGCCCACCCATTTTGAAACCGCGCTGGCACCTGGCGTACCATGCGTCCTGCACCCGTTTCTGGATGGTTTCTCGCTCCAACTGTGCGAACACAATGCAGATGTTCAGCATCGCCCGGCCCATCGGTGTGGACGTGTCGAACTTCTCTGTGGAGGATATGAACTCCACGTTGTACTCCTGGAACAAAACCATCATGTTTGCGAAATCCAGAATAGAACGGCTGATGCGGTCGAGCTTGTAAACGACCACCCTGGCAATCAGCCCGCGCTTGATGTCCTCCACCAGCATTTGAAACTGGGGCCTATCCGTATTCTTGCCGCTGTAACCCTTGTCCGCCAATGTCAAGCACGGAACAAAAATTAAATGTAAATAAACTATGAACACTTCCGAATGGTTTCAACTGCGGGACTACTCGACCTCAGTATCAAAACACTTGGCATATCTGCTAATTAAATCTTCCAGCGCGGTGTGCCCGTTCTCGCAAAGTCGGTTCAGGTTTGTTTCATTTACAATGCCGGTGTCGTGAATCAGAATACCCAGCAGCCGAAGGGCTTCAAAAACCGCTCGTCTGTAATGGTACTCCATTTCACGTCGGTACAGCCACCGGAGATTTCCGTTACAATCTCCCGAATGTTTTTGAGCGTCTACCATTAGGCTGAGTGATGCGAGGATACTGCAAACCCGGTCCTGATAGGCGGCTTCTGTCGTATCGGCAAATCTAATATCCATGGTATTTCACCCCAATTTTATACGGATTAAGGGCCTCTCCGTCCAAGTTCTTGGATGGAGAGGCCCCTGCTTGGGACTATCTGTAATCTGTCCTGCTTGTGTTCACCAACTCACGCAGTATCTCGGTGGCCGTCTGTGGCACAGCGCCGTCAGCACAGACCACCTCAACAAACTGATCTTCCAGCCAGCGCAGATAAGCGTCCGTCCTTCCAACATCCCGCCCCAAGCGGGAGAGGTCTGCTACCAGCAGAAGGTCGATTTTCCCATCAGCCACCGCACCGGAAACCTCGGCCAACCCACGGCGGGAGAAGTCTAACCCGCTGGCCTGTTCAGCAGTCGTGCCCACAACCTTAAAACCGTGCGCTTCCGCATATGCCTCCAGACTGGCCTGTTGAGCCGCCAGCGCGTGTGCGTCAGGGTGTGCGACCCTGCAATAAATCCAGGCTCTTTTATTCTCCATCCTGATGATCTCCTTGCAAATCAAGTATCAGCTTTTTCAGCTCGTCCCGGTAATTCCAGACGGTTTCAATTTGCCCGCCAGGGTGGATGTGGACCTCTTTCAAAACATCCGCCACAATCTCATCGGTAATTTCCTCTACCTCCTGATACTTTCCAAAGGCAGAAACAAAACCGTTCCGCAAGCTACCGTCCGTGTCCATATTCTCCAGCGAGGCCTCCAACTCGGTGATCTGGACAGCGGCATCGTCCCGCTGTTTTGCGGCGGCGGCTTTTGCGGTGAGATATTCCGCCTTGCTGATCTCGCCCAATGCAAAGGATTCATAGAGGCCGCTGACCTGCTGGGAAAGCCGCTGGTGTTTCTCCCGCAGTCCCGCGAGTTTTTTCCTCGTGGCGGTAATATCCTTTTTCCGGCCCTGGCACTGTTCCTCCCATAACCGTCTCAGTTCCACCGCTATCAACGCCTGCATACGAAGCCCTTCGGACACAGTATCCAGAACGTCCGCTTCGGGTATCCTCACCCTGCAAGTATAGGCGGAATTCATGCGAGAAGTACGGCACACGAAATACGGCGCTGACCCCTGTACCCGACTCATGGCATAGCCGCAGGTTGCACAGCGGACTTTCTTCTGCAAGGGATGCCTATGATTTTTGACCGCTCCGCATTCCAAGGCTCGTATTGCCGCTTGTGCGCGGTCAAATTCTTCCTGAGTAACAATACCCTCATGGGTATCGTCTACAACTATCCAGTCCTCACGGTCAACCCGAACCACATGGGCATGACCGATCCGGTCACGAGTATGCTTCCCATAGACAACCCTGCCCACATACCGTTCATCCCGCAGGATGCCATAAATCAGACCGCCCGTCCAAAAGTTTTCGTCAAACAGATTGTTCCATTTGGTGCGGGTACACCCAGCCGCCCGCTTGTAAAGCATGGGAGTAGGTACGCCCTCCGCGTTGAGCTGCCGTGCAAGCTGTTCCTTCCTCTGGCCGTCCGCCGTCATGCGAAAAATACGCCGCACCGTCTCCGCCGCCTCCGGGTCTATCACAAGGCGGCTTCTGTCAGCCGGGTCCTTGACGTAACCATAGGGAGCAAAAGGGGAAAGAAAGTCTCCCTGCTGGGCGCGGAAACGCTTTGCGCTCCGCACCTTCCGGGACAGGTCCCGGCTGTATAGGTCGTATATGAGGGCCTTAAAGGAGGTTTCCAGGCTGTCAATATCGGCTGGCCGGATGCTGTCAAAGCCATCATTGACGGCGATAAACCGCACTCCCAGGAAGGGGAATACGCTGGAAATGTAGTTGCCGACTGTAAGATAATCACGGCCAAACCGGGATAAATCCTTCACCACGATACATTGGATTTTCCCCGCCCGCACCTGGGCGATCATTGCTTGAAAGCCGGGACGCTCGAAGTTTTTGCCGCTCCATCCGTCATCACAGAACTCGACTACATGGGAATCCGCCAATTCCGGGGTGCGGCTGATAACAGCGTCCAGCAGGTTTCTCTGGTTCGTGACGCTGTTGGATTCGATCTTCCCGTCTTTTCCTAAATCAACGTCCTCAGCAGACAACCGGATGTATTTAGCGGTCACGCCGGTCATGCGGACACCGCCTCTCCCTCTGCCGCCAGCAGCCGGAGCAGGGCATTGTATTCATCCCGGTAACGCAAAGTGATGGATACATGATTCTCTGCGTCAATTTCTACCCGCTCAATCAGGGCGTGGGCCATATCCGCCGTCAACGCCTGTTCTTCCCGGAACTGGCCGCAGGCGGTGAGCCAGGGGTTTTCCATGGTCTGCTGGCGTTCGTCCTTCTGCCGCTGTTCCAGCTCATCCAACCGGGCCTGCGCCCTTTCCATATCGGAGCGGTACTGCCGCTTCATTTCCGTGTATTCCCGCTCTGACATCAGTTTATCAGCGTAATTCTGATACAAGCTGTCATAGAGCATTTCCGCACGGCTTAGGGCCTGCCTTGCAGCAGCGATCTCCCGCTTGACAGCCGCCTCCCGACCCGCCGCTTTTGCTGATGTGCTGTACTGGCGCACCAACTTATCCAAATCCCCAGCCAGTGCGATCTCCTGCTGTAACGTGTCCCAAAGAAGCTCAATCAGCTTCGTCTCATGGAAATACTTCTTTGGGCAGGAAGCAAGATCATTGGAGTGGGTCTGGCAGATGTAAACATAGTAGCGTCTCCCGATACTGCTGTTCACGTTTTTATATCGCACCAGGGGCCGCTTGCAGTCCGCGCAGTAGACCAGCTTTCGGAGAATATTGGGTGTTGCACCCAATCCGTCATATTTTCCCTCTCGCGCATGATAGGTGCTTTTGGCGTCCTCTGCCATCCGCTGAACCGCTTGAAAGGTTTCTTCATCCACCAGAGGTTCATGGGTATTGCGGACGATAATCCACTCGGATTTTGGTACACGGCAGGTCTTTCTGCCCTCAGAAAGCCCGGAGCGTTTCCTTCCCTGCACCATATGACCCAGGTAAACCTCGCTGGACAGTATGTTTTTAACGGAGCATACGTTCCAAATCGCGTTGGCATATCGTTCGGATTTTGAATTACCTTTCAAATAGTGATAGCGGCCAGGAGAGGGGATATTCCGCTCGTTCAGCTTCCGGGCAATATTCTGATAGCTTATGCCGGAGAGCCGCCATTGAAAGATTTCTCGAATCACGGGCGCAATTTCCGGGTCTGGCTCAATGCGGTGGTAATCGTCGGCGCATTTCTGATAACCGTAAATCGCCCAGTTACCGATAAACTCCCCGTTCCGCTGTTTTGCCGCGAATACAGGCAGCAGCTTCCTGGAAATGTCCTTGCTGTAAACCTCGTTGATGATATTTTTCAGCGGCACAATATAGCCGTCCTGGGACCGTTCAGCAGTCAGCGTATCAAAATTATCGTTGACAGCAATAAACCGCACATCCAGAAGTGGGAAAATCCGTTCCAGATAGTTGCCGGTTTCCCGGTAGTTACGGCCAAACCGGGATAAATCCTTGACCACAATGCAGTCCACTTTCCCGGCCCGCACATCCTCCATCAGCCGTTCAAACTCCGGGCGGTCGAAGTTGGTCCCTGTCCGTCCGTTGTCGCAGTAGAGGTCGTAGACCTGCATATCTGGCTGGCTGTCAATGTAGCTCTGAATCAATTCCCGCTGATTGATGATCGTATCCGCTCCGGGCTTTCCGCTGTCCTCCACCGACAGCCGGACATAGCCGCCCGCCTGATATACCCGCTTGGACTTTTCTGCGGGGGCCGCTACCGGCAGAATGGGATTGACCTTGCGTTTCGTCCTCGCCACCTCAGACCGCCTCCCTTCCAGGAAGGACCGTTTGCCGGAGTAAATCTGTCTGCCACTGAAATTCATCGTGCCAGCGGTAGACAATCTCAACCCTGCGATCACGGAAAATCAGGATGCGCTCAATCAAAGAAACAATCATCGTGCGGTCCAGAGCGTCAATGTTCCGGTACTTGCGAAACTGCTCTATCCAGTCCCGGCCCTCAGAGAGATTGCCCATTTCCCGGTTCATTTCCTCTTGAATGGCCTCGGCCTGTTCCTCTGCCTCGGCGCGGCGGCGGGAGTAGGTCCTTTTCAAGTCTTGGTATTCGTCCCGGTCGATCACGCCGTCAGCAAGGCTTTCATAGAGGGAGCGCAAAAGGGCCTGATTGCGGTCGATTTCTTCCCGCTTCTTCTCCAAACGGCCTTGGAGCTTCCGCACACCCGCCTGCTGAAGTTGGGCCGTGTCGGTCAGCTCCAGCAAATCAGAGAGGTCGATCACGTCCTGAATGTGCTTTTTCAAAGCCTCCAATACAATCTCGTTCAGCACCTCCACCCGCAGGGAGTGAGCAAAGCAGCTCTTTTCGTTCTTGTGGGCAGCGCAGACGTAATAGACATACTTCTTCTTGCCGGAGGAAACCGTCTTGCGAATCATGGCCCCGCCGCACTCGCCGCAGTTCACCATACCGGAAAACTGTTCTACCGCCCTGCCGCTGACACTGGTGCGGGTGTCCAGGGCAAGCACCTTCTGGATCGTCTCAAAGTCGTAGCGGTCAATAATGGCCTCGTGGCAGTTCTCCACCACCGCCCATTCCTCGCGGGGCTTCACCACCAGCCGCTTCACCCGGTAGCTGGGGGTGGTCACGCGCCCCTGCTCCAACACGCCGATGTAGACCGGATTTTTCAGAATCCGCAACACCATCCCGGCATCCCACACGGATTCCTCTTTCAGCCGGAAGGACGTGGAGTAGCGCATCCCCTGGGACCGCTTGTAGTCCATGGGAGTGAGGATACCCTCCGCCGTCAGGCGGTCAGCTATATCGCCCGCGCTGATTCCTTCCAGCTTCCATTTGAAAATGTCCCGCACCACACCGGCGGCGTATTCATCTACCAGCAGGCGGTGGCGGTTCTCCGGGTCCTTCCGATAGCCAAAAACAGCAAAAGAGCCGATGAAATCTCCGCGCTGGCGTTTGATCTCAAGCTGGCTCCGTGTTTTCACCGAGGTATCCCGGCAATATGCCTCGTT
>CAJTGJ010000095.1 GCA_910575695.1 Oscillospiraceae bacterium
ATTTGGTAGAAAACTGCTTCCTGGTTCTGAAACGCTGGAGAGGGATTGCCACTCGCTATGCCAAAACCTCAGATGCTTTTATCGCTGCGGTACACGTCCGTTGTATCGCTATTTGGGCTGCTATTCGCACTTAACTCGTGTAAACACTGTCTAATATATCAGACCATTCTGCTATCGTGCGACGCTCGCCTTTTATTTCTACATAGCGGTTGTTTCTCCTGTTGTTAGCCTGTTCTTTTTTTGTTGCAAATCTACAGTTTTCCGGGCAATACGGTTTATCATTGTCTATCCTGTCGATTGTAAGCCCTTCTTGCCATCCGTTTGAAAGTGCCCACTCCCTAAACGCCATGTAATCCGATTTCCATTCTTTGCACACAGTGATACCGCGTTCACCATAATAGCAATAATACTTGTGATTTTTGTTTTGGCATCGCTGTATCATGCTTTTCCAAATGTTGTGAAGTCTTTCGCTTGTTCTTACGACATCTGGTTTATTTTCTTCATGCCACTTTGTAATTCGAGCGCTTTTGAGTTCGGACGAATAGCAACCGCAAGACACGGATTTCCCGCTTTTCAAGGAAGATCCCTTTACTATTTTTTCTTTCCCGCAGTCGCAAACACAATTCCAAGACGTTGCGCTCTTACCTGATAAAATCTGGTCAGGCGCTCTACTAATGACTGTCCAGCGCCCAAACTTTTGCCCGGTCAGGTCAATAAAATTTGGCATTGTTTACCTCGCTTTCGTAAACTCGCTATATTGGAAAGGCAAGTCAGCGGGTAGCGATTCCCCGTTTTCACCCCGTCGGATTAGGCTTGCCTATTTCCACTTACTCGATCTCGTCCTGTTCCTCGTCCGTCATGTCCTCCATATCCGGCAGCATCTTTTTGGCGGTTTTCTCATCCTCGCCGAAGTAGCGCATCCGGTATTCTACCGGGCCGATGATGGAAGCATTCAGCAGAGAAAGCCCCATCGCCATATCCTGCCGCTTTGTCTCCGGGTCGTCCAGCACGCCGTCGCCCCAGTTATAATCCACGCTGTATGTGCCAGCCGGGGCCAGCCGCGCCAGATCACACAATGCGTCCATAGCGTAGATCAGATCGTCAAGTGTGGACTGGAACGCCGTCTGAATGTCGCTTTCTGTGACATACTGCCTGTGCTTTGTCATGATCTCCTCGGTTGCCGTCTTGTTGACAGACTGCGGGTCTGAAATTGTGCCGAACGCCAGCCCAACGTTAAATTCAATGATTTTCAGGATATATTGGAAGCCGTCGTATAAGGCAGCGCCGCGTAATTCCGGGCTGAACTGCTCGAACAGGTTCCCATCGCTGGTGAATGCCCCTTTCAAAAACAGCCGGTCGCCGATTTGGCCGGCGTCAATTTGCGTGGCATCAGAGAATATCTTTCGCTCACCGCTCTTGAACTCCCACCAGATGCGTTCCCATTGTTCGTCGGCCTCTTTTATTCGGTCTACCACAGCGCCGGAATATACAGAAACTCCCATAAAGGAATCCGGCTCCTCCTGATTTGAGACAGGCGGCTTGAAATAGGCAAACAGCGGTCCATCAAGGTTCTCGATTTCCGCCCGCTCCAGAAGACCCGCCCACTCTCTTACTGTGTTGAGCGGCACCTTCGCCCCGATTCCTCCATTCTCACCGCTGCGGAACGCCTTGGTCTCAATGACGTAGACAGTTGTTCCGTCCTCTCGCTGGAGGAAATCATGGTATTCCAGCTTGACGAACCAGTCTTTTCCTTGCCGTAAGGGCTTGCTTTTGAACACACCGCCAATAGCCTTACCAGTGCCGTCAAAACGGGTGGGTGTAAAGCCCGTTGTCGCCGCCCCCACAAGGATTCTATCTCCGTCCGGGTACGGCTTGAGGGCCACGCCGCCCAAGCACAGGCCTATTTCCAGATTCTGCGCAAACCTGGCCTTTGCCGCCTGCACCTGCCGGTTAATGTACTCCGCCCTCGCACTGCCTGATACCGCAGCCGAAAACTCTGCCAGTGCATGGCGGGCCAACTCCCGTCCAATCGCACCCGGCAGGCCCAGAGGCCGCACGTCGCAACTCTCCCAGGGCGGATGATTGGTATACATTGCCCACCAAAGGTTGATGTTGTTCTCCATCTTCCGGGAGGCGGCGGGATGAACGCCAAATTCCTTTTCGATGGTCCCGGCGGGCGTGGTTTCTTTATTCAGTTTTCCGAAACCAAACAGGTTCCGCGCCCAGTCGATCAATCCCATATCGCTACCTCTTTTTAAAAATCCCCGCTATGCGGCCCCCATGAACAGAAGCCGGAACGTTTCCCGGCCTTTTGGTGTAATCAGCGTCTGCGTACCCTTCCAGCCGGATTTTTCATTGAAGCACTCCTTCAGCTCGAACAGGCCATCGTCCACATACCGCTGATAGGGCAGCAGTTTCCCGGATTGATCGCGGTATATGTACTTTTTCTCCAGCAGGAACGAAACGAAGCCGCCTTGTTTTGTATGGAGCTGTTTCGCCGTGTCCCGGAAGTTGGTCAGGAGGTTTCTATCCACAAGATCGTCAAAATAGTCCGCTTTGGGCTTCATGATCTGGTTTTCCACCGTCAGCGTGGAAAGCCGCAGCTGCTGGTTCTCAATGGTTTTCTGCGCTACCAAAAGTGCCTTTGCCATCAGTTCCTCCGGGGTCATGGAATCGGCTCCGTGGATGTAACCGCCGTTCTTTCGGATTGCCGGGATGACATCATGGGTAATCCACCGCTTGAACGCCTTTGCCTCCGGCTTTCGGCTCCCCAGTACAAGAGAGTAAAGGCCGGGTTCGTTGACACACCATGTATCGCCGCCCGACAACCCTAAACTGAACTTATACTTCTCGTCCTCGTCCAGCCGTTCCAGCGCCATTGTGGTGTTTGTGTGCTCCAGCGCCCTGCACACGTCCGCCGCCACAAACCACGGTTCGCCGTCTTGCTCGATAACGCGGATTTGCCCAAAATGCTCGTTCTCAAAAATTATCATTTCGTTCATGTGATATTCTCCTTTTCTCCAAACGGCGGCGGTTATTGCAGCGGTCTTTCGCCATACAGCGGGGTGTATGGCTCAAATTCCATTCCCTCGCACTTCCCGCTCCATGATGGTGGCGCAGAAGTAGCGCATATCATCACAGGCGTGATCGTTCTCCTTTACAACGGCGTCCTCTCCGCAATCCGCCTCCATATCCCATCGGTATGATGCGATTTCTGATATCAGCGCTTTGCAGTCCTTATGGATCAAAATCCGCCCCACCTGCAATAAGTCTGCCGTTAGGCGGATACCGTTTAATACGCTGTTATCCGCGCCCCACGCTTGGAACCTTCCATGCCGCCGAATGGTCGCTTTGAAACTGGCCGCAGACGGGTCAACGACAACGACTTCTATTTTGTGGTCCCCTGCCAGATCTTCCAGGGCAGCGTAGTGCTCCTCGTCTGTTTTCTGGTGGTTCCCTGGCTTTCTGCTGTCGTAGTAATATTCGCTCACCCGGTATGCCGTTCCTTTCCATAAACACCATAGCCCCGCAGCGGTCGGGTTGACCGTTCCATAGTCCACAGATATATACCACGTACCGCGCTGTAACGCCTGCCATGGAATTACGTCAACAACCATACTGTCGCGGAACATGGGATAGACAAGGCCATCGGCTATACATCTTTGCCCCAAGATATCGCGTTTGTACCAAACACTGTCTTTGTTATAAGTCTTGAGGACACTGCGTAATTGAGCATCGGAAATGCTCATATTGTCAGCTATCGTGAAATGCCCGTAGTTATATCCGTAACTTGGTTCAACTGCCTGCTGTTTTTCGTGGAAATCCAGGATATTATAATACCAATGCTCCGGGTTCTTCGGGTTCAGGTCATGAAATACCTTTCGGTCAGGGCTTGAGATCGTCCGGTCGAAAACCTCCTGAATAAAGTTTGGATGGCACTCATTGGCCTCGGTGATGTAGGCCGTGCCGTATGTATTACCCTTAATCAGACGTTCGTCCCGGTCTTTCCCTCCACCGGATACCAGCACAATTTTTTCTCCAGTCGGCGTGTTGACATACAGGCAATCCCGGTTCTGGTACTGGCCCAGCCTGCACCTACCCTCGAAAAAGTTCATCATGCCATATCCGTCGCAGTCCAGGATGTTCAGGCGGGCGGTGGCTGTGGATACTCCTGCAATCAGGTGTATCTTGCTGGGGTGTTTCTCCAGGATGGAGCAATAGGCCATCGTTATAAGGACGTTTTTGCCGCCGCGCTTTCCGCCCTCTGCCACGTTGAACCAGCTATCAAAGCAGCGCCAGTAGAATTCGTTTTGGTTTTCGGAGAACGGGGCTGGATAATTCATTCTTCAAAGTCCTCAATCTTCCGATTTGGTACGGGCTTCTCAATAATATCCGCCAGCGCCCGCATGGCAGTTTCCAGCGCGGCGGTTTGGGTATCCTCAACGGGTTTGTCCTTCCATTTCGCCTTTTGGCGGTTTTTCAGCCAAAATATTTGTGCGGTGATGTTCCCGCCCAACGCGGCATCAAGGAGCGCGTTTTCAACCTCGAAGTCCACAATTTCCTTGCTTTTCTTTAGGACCGCTGAAATTGCCGAATATTTTTCCTTCCAAACCCTAAAGGTTGAATACGCAACCCCCATATTGTGCGCAATCTGTTCATCGGTCAGCCCATCCCGCGCCCAGCCCTCCAGCAGGGTCAGCCCGTCCTCAGTCAGCCAGTATTCAAACTTTCCACGGGCCACAATCCCCACCTCTCAGTCAAAATCAGCATTCTTACAGTTTCACCCTCTGGACAAAACCGCACTTCTTACAGCGATACGTACGATGATAAGATGTGCTGCCCACCTCATCTGTCACTTTTACAATCGCCAGTGTTTCAAAATCATGATTACAGGCGCACTGCCGGAAATAATTGCAAATTGTTCTCAGCATCACTCTACCTCCTGCTCCGCTTCCCACATATGCAGCACTATCGCAGTTCCCGCGCCCTTTTTGTTCCGTTTATTAACAGGTCGGAATAAAGTGGTAAAATTCTCTGTCCCGTCGGTACAACCCCCGGCTCCTGCGCCGGGGGGCTGCGTATGTGAGCGCCGTGCCGGTCCTTCCCCGGCTGGCCATTTTCTCCCTAAAGGTTATGGCCTAACTTTCAAGGGCGTTGTTGTCTAAGTATGTCATATCGCCACGCTGACGGCGCTGTGTTGCCCAATTCTGTCCCGCAGGGCTGGCGGGGGCTTGTGACTGTCCAAATCACAGAACGCTGGGGCCGTTATCCAGTGACGGCGTGGCCCAGCTCAACGGGCGGGACGGACCATCCCGGCTTGGCCGCTTTCCAGAATCGAACTGGAGCACAGTCAATGACTGCTCTCCCTTTGAGCCAAAGCGGCATGGAGGGGGCAGCAGCGGCGAGACTGCCGCCCCAGCGCAGAGGGGGAAAGAATGGAGGGTGCGGGCTGCGCCGCCCACGCTCCTATTATCGCATATGCAGCGTTGGAAATTGTTCTTTTAAGAACAGGAAATCAATAATTTGTTCTGCCAATTAAATAATCAATGCTCACACAAAAATGGTCAGCTATCGCCACCAAACTATCCAGAGTTGGCTTTGCTTCCCCCCTCTCGTATCTACGGATCGAACTATCTGGCAACCCGCACAGCTGCGACAGCACCACTCTGCTTTTCCCCTCCCTCTCCCTCAGCCTTTGCAGGCGTTTGGGGAATTCATTCTCTGCCAATACCTGTCCTCCCATCTGCCCTGTATAAGCCCATATGATGGCCTTTACGTGCCCCCACCAGAGGCAGGGTAATTTTAGCCGTCGTAATCATCCGGCCTCCTTCTCGCTGCGTGGGGCACCGTGTACCCGGTCTCCGCTCTTATCCTTCGGAGGCAATTCTGGATCGTCCCCGGTGCGACGTTCAGCACCTCCGCAATCTGCGAAATGGTAAGGTCCTCCCAATCACCCTCAAACACAGACCATAAAACGGATATTTTCTTCCCTCTCTTATTGTTTTGTATGTATTTTGTGTACGGATTATTTGGTTTCTCCATATCGAACCTCCCACGGATCAAATTTATCCCCGCAGATCTTCCGCATGCGTTGGTCAACCTTTTCACGGGTGTAAACGTACTCCGGGTCTCCTTCTTGGTCTGTGCACATCGTGCTGGCAATTTCGTTGACATAGTCCCGGATCGCCGCGCCAAATGCTTCGCAGCGCCCCGGCCCCATTTGGAACACATCGGCGGCGGCGAGAAACGCCGCGTCCTGGACGATCTGCATGGCCATGTCGATTTTTTTACGGAACAGATAATCGTACTTTGCCTCATTCTGCGCTTTGATCTTGCGAAGCAAATGGCTGGGCTTACTCATCGCCGGCGCTGCCTTTCTGCGGGCCGCGCCACTCCCAATGATCGCTCGTTCCTCTCTCGAAACGGCAATCTGTGCACGGAAATTCAAGAAGGCCGGAAGAAAAGTGTTTACATTTGCTGCAACGCCCATGCAGTTCCTTCACCGCCGCGTCCCGCTCCGCCAGCAGGGTTTCGATGGCGGTTGCGGCCCGCAAGCACTCGCACCGACATCCGTCCTTTTCTCTAGATGGTGTCGTCAATAAACGAGGAGCCAAATGGCAATACAACGAATTTGGACAGCAGCGACGAAGGAAGCGACATTTTTGGCGTAGCGCGCAGCAATGCCGCGCCAGCGCTTGAGAAGAAGAAAAGCGTTCTCAACGAGATGGCGAAG
>CAJTGJ010000096.1 GCA_910575695.1 Oscillospiraceae bacterium
CGCCCGTCATGCTCCTTTTTCAGCACCGTATTGGCAAGGATGTACTGCATACGCTCCGGCCCGAATTGTTCCAGCACCTCTTTGACAGCGGCCTCGGTATTCAGGCGGTTATCCCCATAGTGGGCGCTGATGGCCTGCTCAATGGCTTCTTTGCAGGCAAGACTGGCTTGCAGGGAGGCGCGGTACTGCGCCATCTCCCCATGCTCGGACGCATAGGCGGCGGAGTGGGGATAGATCGGGACGGCTCTCTGTTCCTCTTTTGCCCTGTGCATCTCATTTGCCCGTTCCTCAATGCTGTCCCGGATCACATCCATATAGCCGGTTTCCAGCTTTTCAAAATGGCGGTACACATCAGCCAGCGGCGAGGGGGAATCCAGAAGCGCCTGTGCCTGGTTATCGGAGAGTTCCAGTTCCTCCATCGCCAGCACAATGTCCTCCCGGACGGTGTACTCATAGGCATGGTTTAAGACCTCCTCCGGGGACTGGCTTTTCAGCCAATCCCGGAAGGTATCCTGTTCAGCGGCCATCTTCTCATAAAGGGCCGTATTCTTTTCGTTGCTGTTCATATTATCTTGCCTCCTGTTCCTGTTGTCTGGGTTTCTTTTCCATGCTGCGGGGCGGGAGGGGGCGTTTCAGCCCTTCCAGCACCGAGGGCCTTTCGCGCTTGGAAATCGCCGCTTCTGGACGGGACTGCCCCTTGCTGTCCATGTTCAGCTCCATATCCAGCTCCACCAGACGGGCGTTCTTGACCCGCAATTCCTCCTCATAGGGGAAGGCTTTGCCCACTTCCTCCTTCGCGGCGGCCTGCTGCTGGTAAAGGTTATCCAGCTGGACTTTGACGCTTTCCAACCGCTGGGGCATCTGGGAAAGCGCGTTGTCAATACGGGTCAGGTTGCCGCGCGGGTCCGCGCCCAGGGCGGTACGGTGGGTCATGCGGCCTTTCAGTTGGAGCATATATTCCTTCTGAAAAGCGTCAAAGGTTACAAACATAGCAAATCCCCGGTAGCTGCCGACCTGCACCGGATCGGAGCCTTTAACCTCCTTGCAGGCGTCCAAAAGGGCGGCTCCGGCGTTCTCTTTGTCGGTGAGCGTATCGCCCCGGACTTCCATGCCGGTAAATCCGTCTGTCGGGTGGGGGTGTGCCGCCAGGGTTTCCATATCCGTTTCCAGGCCCTGGATAAAGCCTTTGTGTTTCTCGATCTCCTCCGGGAAGTGCTTTAACAGCTGATCTTCCAGCCGGTACTGCTTGCTCTGGTGGTCGGCCTTCATCAGCTTTAAGCGGGATACCTCCACATCCAAATCCATACGCTCCTTGATGCGGGGGTCCCCGGCGCATAGGGCCTTGATCTCCGCAAAGGACAGGGCGGTTTCGTCCACATCGTCACAGCTGCGGACCGGGGATTTTGAAGTCATGATCTGCGAAATGAATTTCTGCTTGTTCTCCACCGTCTGCCAGAGGTATGCGTCAAATGTCCCTTCGGTCACATAGCGGTAAACATGGACCAGCGGGTTCTGGTTGCCCTGGCGCTCGATCCGACCTTTTCGCTGGGCCAGATCTCCGGGCCTCCAGGGGCAGTCCAGATCGTGAAGCGCCACCAGCAAATCCTGCACGTTGGTCCCGGCCCCCATCTTCTGGGTGGAGCCTAACAGGACGCGCACCTGGCCGGAGCGGACTTTGGAGAACAGCTCCTTTTTGCGGACTTCGGTATTGGCTTCATGGATAAACGCGATCTGGCTGGCGGGCATACCCTGTGCGATGAGTTTCTGCCGGATGTCCTCATAGACCGTAAAGGCCAGCGGTTTCTCCGGCTCTGGAACTGCCTGTTCCAGCGCGTGAAGTATCGGGTTATCCAGCGTTTTAGCCACCTTTTTGGAGCCAGCCGCCTGGGGTGTGGAAATGTCGCAAAACACCAGCTGGGTCAGCTTTTCCGGCTGTCCGTCCCGCCAGATTTGCAGAATATTGTCCACGCACTGGTTGACTTTTGTGCCGGGTTCGTCCGGCAGCATGGGGTTGATGATGCGCTGGTCCAGCCCCAGCTTGCGGCCATCCGAGGTGATTTTCAGCATATTGTCGGTTGATGGGTCAACGGTTCCCGAATGGACCTTGGCGGCGCGCTCGGAGAGGGCCTTCACCATATCCTGCTGGTGTTCGGTGGGCTTTGCCACGATGTTGTGGTATTCCACCTCCGGGGTGGGCAGGTCCAGCTGGTCGGCGGTCTTGATGTCCGCCACCTCTTTGAACAGGTTCATCAGCTCCGGCAGGTTAAAGAACTTGGAAAATCTTGTCCGCGCCCGGTAGCCGGTTCCCTCCGGGGCCAGCTCCAGGGCTGTCACCGTTTCACCGAACCGGCTGGCCCAGCAGTCGAAATGGGTCATGTTCAATTCCTGGAGCCGCTCATACTGGAGGTAGCGTTGGATGGTATAAAGTTCGGTCATACTGTTGCTGACCGGCGTTCCGGTGGCGAACACAACGCCCCGGCTGCCGGTGATCTCGTCCATGTAGCGGCATTTGGCAAACATATCGGAGGATTTCTGCGCGTCTGTGGTGGAAAGTCCCGCCACATTCCGCATTTTGGTGTATAAAAAGAGGTTTTTATAATTGTGGCTTTCGTCCACAAACAGCCGGTCCACGCCCAGCTGCTCAAAGGTAATCACATCGTCCTTGCGGCCCTCGGCCTGCAATTTTTCCAGCCTTGCCTCCAACGATTTTTTGGTGCGTTCCAGCTGCTTGACGGTAAAGCGTTCCCCGCCGCTGGCCTCCACCTCGGCAATCCCGTCGGTGATCTCGTTGATCTGCTCCCGCAGCAGGCGCTCCTGCCGTTCCCGGCTGATGGGAATACGCTCAAACTGGCTGTGTCCGATAATCACCGCGTCATAGTCCCCGGTGGCGATTCTGGCGCAGAATTTCTTGCGGTTGTGGCTTTCAAAATCCTTTTTGGTGGTGACAAGGATATTCGCGGAAGGGTAGAGCCGTAAAAACTCGGAGGCCCACTGCTCGGTCAGGTGGTTCGGCACCACAAAGAGGGATTTCTGGCACAGGCCCAGCCGCTTGGATTCCATCGCGGCGGCTACCATTTCAAAGGTCTTGCCCGCGCCCACCTCATGGGCCAGCAGGGTGTTTCCGCCGTACAGCACATGGGCGATGGCGTTTTTCTGGTGTTCCCGCAGGGTGATTTCCGGGTTCATGCCCGCAAACCGGATATGCTGCCCGTCATACTCGCGGGGGCGGATGCTGTTCATTTCCTCGTTGTACTGGCGCACCAGCGTCTGCCGCCGCTGTGGGTCCTTCCAAATCCAGTCCCGGAAGGCTTCACGGATCGCCATCTGCTTCTGGGCGGCAAGGGTGGTTTCTTTGGCGTTGAGTACCCGGCGCTCCCGGCCCTCGGCGTCCTCAACGGTGTCATAGATGCGGACATCCCGCAGGTTTAAGCTGTCCTCCAGAATCTTGTAGGCGTTGGCCCGGTCGGTTCCGTAGGTGGTGTTGGCGGCTACATCGCCGTACCCAACGGCGTTTTTGCTGGTGATCTGCCACTCGGCGGTGTAGGGGACATACTTGACCTCAATCTTTCCTTGCAGATAGTACGGGGTGTGGAAGGTTTCGTACATGAATTGCTGGATATAGTCTTTGTCAATCCAGGTAGCCCCCAGGCGCACCTCGATTTCCGATGCGTCCAAATCCTTGGGCTGGGCGGCGGTCAGCGCCTCCACATTGACAGAAAAGGCGGGGTCTTTGTCCGCCGCCCGCTGTGCCTGCCGCAGTTTCCGGCGCACGTTGCCGGAGAGGTATTCATCCGCTGTCACATAACGGGGCGTTTCCCCCTCCGCCAATGGTCCGGGCAGACGGAAGATCACGCCCCGCAGCTCCTGCGCCAATTCCTCCTGGGTTTTGCCGCTCAGTTCGGCCATGTACGCCATATCCACCTCGGCCTTTTCCGCGATGGAAACAGCCAGGGCTTCACTGGCGGTATCCACCGCAGTAACGGCCTGATGGGGCTTGATGGTGCGCTTGGTGAACATATCCGCCTTTTGCTTCAGATGTCCGTCATCGTCAATGACTTCCAGCGCGCAGAGCAGATAATAGCTGGAATCATCGGCAAAGGCCAGCCGGTTCCCCCGGTCATTGATAAGCCCGTACTTTGCGGAAAATGCGTCATAGAGCCGGTTCAATTCGGCCTGGGTTTCACGGATTGCCGTATCCGAAACAAAGCTGTCCATCTGCTGTGCGATGAGCTTCTGCACACAGTCCCGCAGTTCCACCAGCCCTTTTACGCGGGCCTCGGCGGTGGCGTTTAAGTCAGGGCGCACCATGCGGCTGTTTTCCCGATAGTACACCGCACCGTCCACAACGGTATAGGAATAGTTTTTTACATCAGGGTCAGCGGGGATAGAAGTATCAATTTCTTCCCCCTCGCCCAGCTCCGGCAGTTCGGCCTCCTGGTAGGTTCCGCGAATATATTTTATGGCGTCGTGCAGCTGGTCGGAAAGTTCCAATCCCTCAATGGGATTTACGGTGTAATCCATGCCATGAGCGGTGCTTTCCGGCTCCTGCCTGCCCAGCACCATTTCCGGGTGGTCCAGGAAATAGCGGTTGATGGTAAAATCGTCTTCGGTCTGTCCGGTCTGCGTCCAGTCCGGGGCAATGTCAATCGGGCGGTCACGTTTTTGCAGGAAAATGATGTCGGATACCACCTCTGTCCCTGCATTGGCCTTGAACGCATTGTTGGGCAGACGGATCGCGCCCAACAGCTCCGCCCGCTGTGCCAGATACCGGCGCACCGTAGAATCCTTGGAATCCATCGTGTAGCGGCTGGTGACGAAGGCCACCACACCGCCCGGACGCACCTGGTCCAGCGATTTTGCAAAAAAGTAGTTGTGGATGTTGAAGTTCAGCTTGTTATAGGCCCGGTCATTGACGGAATACTGGCCAAACGGCACGTTTCCTACGGCTAAATCATAAAAATCCCGCCGGTCGGTGGTTTGAAAGCCCGCGATGGTGATGTCTGCTTTTGGATAGAGCTGTTTTGCGATGCGTCCAGTGATGGAATCCAGTTCCACGCCGTACAGTTTGCTGCCCTGCATTTCCTCCGGCAGCATACCGAAGAAATTGCCCACGCCGCAGGAGGGTTCCAGGATGTTGCCGGTCTGGAATCCCATTTTACCCACCGCTTCATAAATGGCCTGGATTACGGTAGGGCTGGTGTAATGGGCGTTTAAGGTGGTCCCTTTGGCGGCTTCATATTCCTCCGGGGACAGCGTTGCGTAGAGTTCCGCAAACTCCTTGGCCCAGGTGGGCTTGTTCTCGTCAAAAGCGTCTGACAGACCGCCCCAGCCCACATACCGGGAGAGTGTTTCCTGTTCTTCCGGCGTGGCCTGCCGGTTTTCAAATTCCAGTTCTTTTAAGAGGCTGATAGCGTCCATATTGGCCCGGAATTTTGCTTTCGGCCCTCCTTCGCCCAGGTGAATGTCGGTGATACGGAAGTTCCCGGCTGTCGGCTGGGGTGGGGTGGGTTCCGGTTTCTCTATGTGCAGGGTATGAATCTCCACATCATAGGGCAGGTGGTTCTGTTCGCCCGGATAACGGGTGACAGGGGTGGTAGTCATTCGCGGCGCTGGTTCCGGTGCGGGAGGATTCCCCAAATCCGGCTGTTTCTCTGCTGGCTGTTCCTTTAGCTGTGCCGGTTCGTGGGAGAATCCGTCCAGTTCCTGCTGGTAGAGGGCGCGGAGTGCGGCGGCAACCGGTTCCCAGCTTTCATACAGCACCGCCAGAACCGTTTCATCCTCCCGCAAAATCTCTACTTCCATGCCTTTGTCGGTTGTTCTGTAATCTGCCGTATCCCCGGTTTCCAGCTGCATGGTTTCCACTGTACCCGAAAACCGCTGGGAAAGATGCTGGGCAACAGCCGGATTGCCTGCGCCGCTTCGGAGCAGTACCGCTATATCCTCCTTTGCCAACCCATCCAGTAAACCGCCATCCCCGGTCAGAGCCTCCCGTAAATCCGGGGAAAACCGGTCCAGATCGGCGGGGAGATAGTCGGTGATGGCGCTGTTGCGCGGGTCCTGCCGGATGGCGCGTTCAAACTGTTCTTTGCTTTCCGTCCGGTAAATGGGGTAGGCCAGCGCGGGGTCATTCAGCTGGACATAGCCCTGCTGCAAATCGGTGATGCGGTACTCGGTATCTTCCAGAAAAACAAAATCCCCTACGCCATAGGCCGATGCCAGCGGGTCGCGGGGAAGTGTTCCCGGTTCGTCCGCAGCGGGTGCGGCTGTTTCCTGTGCCGGTTCCTCTTGCCGGTCCGCCTTTATCTCTTGTGGTTCCAGCCCGGCCAGGAATTGCTCCGCAGCTTCTTCTCTTGAAAATGTCCGTACCGTTCCATCAGAGGCGGTATAGTAATTATTGGTCTGGTTGTCCCAGACGGCAAACGCATCTTCCGGGTCGGGAAACGCATCGCTGGTCATAACAACGGAAAAGCGCGGTTCGTCCTCTGTGAGCCGCTCCACATCAGCCATGACCTGCTGGATAAAGGGGTCATTGTCCAGCTTCTCCGGTTCTGTTACCTGGCCGTTTACAATGCCGCGCTGGGCCAGATTTTCCCGGATTGCGATAGGGTCTATATCGTCCAGATTGTCCCGTTCAGCCTCTGTAAAAAAGCGGTCCTCTTTGATAAGCTGGGCGATCCGGCGCTGTACCTTGGGCC
>CAJTGJ010000097.1 GCA_910575695.1 Oscillospiraceae bacterium
TGTGCCTGTTTCCTCAAACCTATTCTAACAAATTTTGACTCGCTGCGTTAGAGCCACCGGTGTTTCATCCCCTTTGGTGCCTTGGAGCGCAGCGGAAAGGTATGGTCATAACCATGAGTGAACAGAACAGCGGATTTCCCTTTACCGAAATGTCGGAAGCGGAGGGCCTGGACTTTGACGCCATTTTTGGGGGCGCACCCAGCGGCGCGGCTCCCAGCGATGTAAACCCCTTTGAGGCGGCCCTGGCCCAGCAGCCCGAGCCTGCCGAACCCATTGTCCAGCCCGCACCTCAGCAGACCGCGCCGCCTGCCCCGTCAGAAGCGCCTGTGTTCCAGACGGTGCAGCCCATCCAAACACCGGCCATTCAGCAGGCCCCGGCTACTGTGCCTGCGGTGCAGGATACTGTGCCTGCGGCCCCACAGTCCCAGCCGGAGGTAGACCCCCTCACCGCCGCCATGGCGGAGCAGCAGGCCAAAACCGAGCAGAAAGCGGCCAAGTCCCTGTTTGAAAAGGCCCCCGTGTTTTCCTTTGGCAGCGTCAGAGAGGAGATTATCGACCCCGGCATGACCTTCGAGGAGCTGCGCATCGCCAAGGCGGACGACTTCCCGGAACTGGCCGAGGGCAAGAAGGTATCCTGGACAGTGGAGTATGGCAAGACGGTCAAGGTCATCACCGATCCCAAGGGTGCCACCATCGTCTCTGTCAAGGAGGAGATCCAGATGTCCAGTTCGTTCCTGAATGCGCTGAAAAAGGCCAAGGACAAGAACCCGGACTGCCTGGTAAAGCCCAAGGTCACCGCCCAGAGCAAGGGTATTGCCTCTTACAAAGGCGTGTTCAACTCTCTGGAGGAGGCCCAGGCGTCGGACAAGGCCATCTGCCTGTTTCCCGGCAGCGACGGCAGGGTGTACGAGCTGCGCAAAACCGAATTGGGCGAGTTCATCGCCCCCAAACACAACGTGACCGACTTCACGGCGGTCAGGGCCGGGTTTACCCCGGCCCTGCCGCTGGTGCCCATGGAACTGATAGCCCAGATCGTGTCTTTCTTCCGCTGCTATATGGACGGCCGGTCGGAATTTGAAACGCTGGCCCATATCTTCTGGGACAGGCAGGAACAGGGATTTGTGGTGCGCGTCCCAAGCAGACGGTGACCCGAACTCATATCGATGCTGATCTGAGCGGGGAGGCCCTGCCCGAGGACCGATATCTCCATTACATCGACATCCACAGCCATAACAGCATGGAGGCCAAGTTCTCCCCGGTGGATGACAGGGACGAACAGGCCACCCGCATTTATATCGTGGTGGGCCGCTTGGACAAGTTTTTCCCGGATATCACCGTGCGGATGTCTTGCGGCGGTACCTACCTGGAGCTGGACCCCGGCTGTGTGCTGGAGAGCTTCGGCGCGGTGTTTCCCGCTGAGTGGCGCACCCAGGTGACGCCGCTGCGCAGGGAGGCTCTGCCGGTACTACATCCCTTGTCTGAGCAGCTTCGGTTTCGGAGGATTGCCCAATGAAGTTCTCTATGACCCGTCCCGTGAAAGTCGTCATGCTGGGCGCGGGCGGCACCAGAGGGCACATCGCGCTCCATCTGTACCGCCTGCTGTACTCGCTGGACCGCCCGGTGCGGTTCATCCTCTGCGATGGCGACGTGGTGGAGGAAAAGAACCTGGTGCGGCAGAATTTCACCCCCGCCGACCTGGGGGAGAACAAGGCCAAGGTGCTGGCGGAGCGGTATTCCACCGTGTTCGGCATGGAGACAGAGTATGTCCCCGCCTTTGTGGAGACGGAGGAGCGGCTTCGCACCCTGCTGGAGCCCGAATACCTCTGGCAGCGCCAGCCCGGACACTCGTACAACGTGCGTGTCCCGGAAATGGTCATTCTGATCGGCGCGGTGGACAACAATAAATCCCGGCAGCTGTGCCACCGGGTATTCCACCTGACCAAGGAGCTGGTCTACATCGACAGCGGCAACGGCGAATACACCGGCCAGGTGGTATGCGGCGTGCGACGGGGCGGGAAGACCTACTACCCACCCGTGGGCATGGTCTACCCGGATGTGCTGGTGGAGACGGACAAATTTCCCACGGAGCTGTCCTGTGCCGAGGCATCGGTGTCGGCCCCCCAGAGCATAGCGGCCAATATCACGGCGGCCACGGCGGTGGTAGACATGATTTACAACATCCTGGCCACCGGTGGCAGCACAGTGCGGAAAGTGACCTTTTCCACCCAGTCTGTCAACGTGCGGCCTGAGCTGCAAAAACAGAGCAGGAGGAAAAAAGCAGCATGAGAGCAACTGTCAACGCAAAGAATTTTATCCAGGCGTTAGACCGGGTGAGCAGCCTGATTCGCAAATCGGCCATCCCCCTTTTGGAGGGGGTGCTGGTGCGGTTTGAACAGGACCGCTGTACCCTGACTTCCACCAACCTGGACACCTACCTGTCCGCGGAACTGCCCGCCCAGGGCGATGAGTTTGCCTTTTTGCTGGGCCGTCCCCGCGAAACCGCCCGGGCCTTCCGGCAGTTTGACGGCGAACTGGTTTTAGAGCAGACGGAGACAGGCGAGGGTGACCGGCGGCGAATCAAGCTGGTGCTGTCCTGCGGGCCCCGGTCGGCGGAGCTTTATCCGTTTCCGACCGAGGACTTTCCCCGGTATCCGAACTGGGAGCCGAAGCATAGCTTTACCACCAACGCCAACCGGCTGTATGCCCGCGTGGAGCGGGTGAAATACGCTGTGGGGGTCCCGCGCAAAGAGGAGGCCAGAGCCTGCATCGTCAGTGTGCAGTTCAGTGGAAACCGCGTCTATGCCCTGGATGGCTACCGTATGGCTTGGGATACTGACCCGGAGCTGAACGTACCCGCGCCCTTCATGGCTACCCCGGACGCTTTGGGGCACTTGAAGCTGTTCGGGGATCAGACGGTTTCCGTCCAGCTGGGCGAGCGGTTTGCGAAGGTGACTGACGGCGTGACAACGCTGTTGTTCCGTCTGCCCGAGGGTGAGCTGTTCAAGCTGGACAGCGCCATCCCGGACAAATTCCAGGTGGAATTTGATGTGTGTCCCAAGGATTTTTTGGGAGAACTGGGCTATCTGAAACGGGCGCTGCGCGGAAAATCCCATCATGCGGTACGGTTCAGCAGCGGAGCGCTGTTCGCCGAAAGCAAGGGCGAACGCTATGCCACCCGGGTGCAGACCGACGGAAACGCAAACGTAGCCTTTGGCTTTACCCTGGACTATATGGCAGACATACTGAAGCAGTTTAAAAAAGCGCCGTCAGTGCGTATGAAGCTGGTAAACCCTGTCGGCCCTCTTGTCATCGAGGCCAAGGGCAGAAAGGATCACGCCCTGCTGATGCTCGTTCGGATCAATCATAACAGCATGGCGGCGTAAAAGAATAAAAGGAGAGAAGCGCAATGAAAACGGTGTACATTCCCAAGGGAACGGAAGTATCTCACCTCAATCTCATCACCGAATGGCTGGTGGTGGACGGCAGCTTGACGGTATCCGGCGTTCTCAGGGCCAGGGCCATTGGCGGCTGCGGCTTTGTGGAGGCCGGGAGCGTCTCCGCCGGCAGCATCCAGGTGGATGAGCTGAAAACCACTGGCATCACCTGCCGGCGGCTGTGCGCCAAGCGGGTGGAGGCGTCTCAGATTTTCGCGTCGGAGCGCGTCGATGTGTCCTGTTTCCTGGGCGCGGACCGGGTGGTAACACCCAAGCTGGCTGTGGCCCTCAGCAATATTGACGAGGTGACGGCGGATGAAACCGTCCATCTGCCGCCGAAAAAACGGGGGCTGTTCCGCTTCTGGCTGGCGTCCTGCCTGCGGGCGTGGTGGGTCAGGTTTACCGCCCCCAGGACTGTGATCGACGCGGACTATGAGCCTGCCGCGGATCCCCAAACGGAAAGCCATGCGGCGTGAGCGCAGGCGAATGGAGGACAGAGAGCGGGCGCTTCCTGTCCTCCCCATTTATCACGAGGAGGATTTGAATATGTCAGTTCAATCTCAGGAAAAGAATATGCGGAAGCTGGCCGGCTTGCTGGGCCGCGATTTGAGCGATATCTGGGGCGAACGCGAGGACGGCCCCAACGGGGACAAAAAGGTGTTCCTGAACACAGGCAAGACGTTTCTGAGGGCGCTGGCCAGGGATCTGGGCTTTATGGAGTACAAGGTGTCCGCCAACCCCGGCGGCATCGCCGTATCCGGGGACTGCTCTTTGATCGGGATGTGGGCAGACAGCGGCCTGTATGTTCAGCTGTCCCAGCCCTGCTATCAGAAGGAAAACGTACTGCTCTGCCGTACCGTTTGTCACATCAAGGACTATTCTGGCGGACGCAATCAATATATCACCCGCCGGGAGCTGGAGAGCCTGTCCTACAAGCAATTCCTGGACCGTCTGGCGGACGGGATCTGTCATGAGCGTGCAGCCTGACGCGCCCCAGGCGCGGTGCTATGCCGTGGAGCGTCTGCGGGAAGCCCAAAGCGATATTTGCCGGCTCATCCAGGCCATGGTGGTCTGGCGGGCCCGGGTGGAGAATTACCGCACCCAGGACCTGAGTGCCGCACGGGACGCCTATGACGTGCTGGCAGGCACGCGGAAGCAGTTGGCGGATGCCCTGAGCGAAATCCAGCTCCTGCTGATGGAGGCCGAGGGATATCAGCTGGCCGCTATGGCGGGAAAGCTTCGGGAGGGGCTGCTGGGCTTTAACCTGCTCAGCAATGCGTACCGTCCAGTGTACGACGCGCTGAACGGTTTTGCCGCACAGCTCCCGTTAGACGGGACCACCAACGCGCAGGTAGTGGGACGGATGATGAACAACATCAAAATGGGCTACTACCCCACCGATCCGGATAACATCTCGCTGATTTTGAACGGTATCCGGTTCCCGGAGGGCGTCACCACCAACCTGCTGGACCCATGCTGCGGCTGCGGCATGGCCCTGCGGCAGATCGCCCAGGGAAACAACTGCTTCACCTACGGCGTGGAGCTGGACGAACACCGGGCCGAGGAGGCCCAGACACGCCTGCACCGGGTAGGCTTTGGCAGCTTCTTCTACAGCAGGATCAGCCATGAGGCGTTCCATCTGCTGTTTCTCAACCCGCCTTATCTGTCCGTGCTCAACGAGAGCGGCGGAAGGGCGCGGCATGAGAAACGGTTCCTGATCGAGAGCCTGGGCACACTGACCATGGGTGGTCTGCTGGTATACGTCATCCCCTATTACCGCCTCACCCCGGACATCTGCCGGGTGCTGGTGGACAATTTTGAAAACCTGGGCCTGTGGCGGTTTACCGACGCCGAGTTCAAGAAGTTCAAGCAGGTGGCTGTGCTGGGCACAAGGAAAAAACGGGACGTGGAGCCCCTGGACGCCCATTGGCTGGAGTGGTTCGCCGCCCATCCCGCGTCTGTCCCGCCCCTCGCCGAACTGCCGGAGGGACGCTATGCCCTCCCGCCCAGGCCGCTGGAGGTGGGGACGTTCAAGGGCGAGAAGTTCAACCAGAAGGAGCTGGAGCGGCAGCTCAGCCGTTCGGACAGCTTTAAGCAGTTAATGTCCCGCAGCGAGCTGGACAGCGGGGTAAAGCGCCCGCCGCTGCCCCTGTCCATCAGCCAGATCGGGCTGATCGGCGGCTCGGGGATGATAAACGGCCTGATCCAGTGCGGTACGCCCCACATCATCAAGGGCCGGATCGTGAAAATCACTCGAACTGAGACAGAGGACCGGTATTTCCCTTCGGGAATGCACATGGGCAGTGAAATCCGTGAGACGATCACCAACAAAATGATATTCAACATCCTGACGCCCAACGGCTTCAAGGCGCTGACATGACAAGGAGGATTTTTTATGAGTGTTATTATTGAAAACCCGCGGTTTGATTCGGGCAGGCTGATGATCACCCGAAACGCAAAGGATGCGCTCCCCCGCGTGGAGGTAGACGCCGCCATCAACCGGCACCTCAGCGGAGACTGGGGCGACGTGTGCGAGCCGGACGGGAAGCTCAACGAGGAAGCCCTGGTCAATGGGGACAGGATTTTTTCTGTCTATCACACCTCGGACGGCGTGAAGTTCTGGATCATTACCGAGTCCGACCGTTCCGCCACCACCGTCCTGCTCCCCAGCGACTATTGAGGGGGCGGGCGGCATGAGCATGAAGCTGAACCTGAAGCTGCTGGCAACCCGGTTCTTCCAGGCGGAGGACGTGCCCTCTGTGTCCGAGGACGGGGTCAACCGCTATCTGCTGGAACACATCCTGCGCCCCAATCTGAAAGGGAATGGCCTCTATCTGGGCGATATCGACTTTGACGCCTTCGACGCGGAGGACGTCCCCGTATTGGAGGATTATCACGACAGCCTGTTTGAGGCGTCACGGGCTCTGTCCCAGTTTGCCGGGACGGTAGACCGGGTCCCGCCCGTCCCCAGGGAAACGCGGGCGTTTTGCTGAGGTGACGGTATGGATGAACTGCATTCTTATTTTTTCCATATGCTGTATAGTAAAATCACTTATAACCCCTCAAACAAGTAAAAGTTTATCACAAAAATAAAAAGCAGCAAAGATGGACAAATCAAGGGAGTCAAGTTTGGGAAGAATTTTACGGAGAGTACGCTTCAGCCAGGACCAGAAATGCTCAATGG
>CAJTGJ010000098.1 GCA_910575695.1 Oscillospiraceae bacterium
TACAGCCTGTATGTCAACAACAATGAGGCCATCACGGACAATTATCTGATCGTGGCCACCGACACCGTCACCAAGGTGGGCGGTCAGGGCCGTATCACTGAGTTCTACGGTAAGCTGTACCATCCGCACAAGAACAACACCTGGCCCGCCAGCGTGGTCATGACCGACACCTTCCTGGGCAAGGTTACCAAGGTGGAGGACCGCGTACTGGACGCCAAGGAGCACGTGATGATTCCCGCCAAGCTGTACGTGAATGTGTACGACAGCTTTACTGACACCGAAACGGGCGGCACTCCTGTGGTGCTTGAGAAGAACGACGCCAACTGGACGTTCGCCAAGGGTGATTTCATCACTCTGAACGCCTACACCGACAACGAAAACGGCATTGACGCCAATGACGTTTCCAGCCGCCATGACCGCGATGATGCAGAGAGAAATGAGGCCGCGTTTGAGGCCGAGAAGGTTCTGCTCAAGGCCGACGGCAAGACCCTGGAGTACTACGCCAAAGTAGCCAAGGCCGTGCCTGTTCTGGGCAAGCAGACCACCATCTACTGGAACCAGGGCAAGCACAACGTGGACAACGTTGACAAGCTGGACCAGCTGGACCTGCACCTGGATGTGGCTGGCACCACCACCAACACCACCTTCGCGTGGTATTATGACGCCAAGGGCAACCTGATCGGCATCGGCAACGTGCCCAACACCATCAACTATGGTATCATCACCAGCATCTACTCCGCCTTCAAGCAGGGCGACAGCCAGACCGACGGCACTGCCGTGGCCATCGCCACCGTGAAGTACGCTGACGGCACCGAGGGCACTGTCACCATCGACCGGTTCCTGGTGAACTCCGGGGCTCTGGGCAACGGCATCTATGGCGCTGTCGCGGCTACCACCTCCGGCCATGCCAATGTGAACGCTGAAATGGTGGATCAGACCAACGGTGTAGACAACACGACTGGTTCCGCCAGCGCCGAGCTGCTGCCTGCCTATGACAACGGCGCTGCCAGTTCCATGACCGCCACCCCGCGGAGCGATGCCGCCAATGCCAAGAACGCGGTTCAGGCCGGCTGGCTGAACATCGCTCCTGTGGCTGGCCTCAACGCTTCCGCTGAGAAAGCCCTTACCGGGGCGACAACTCCCTGGGGCAACGTCAACAATGGTGCCTCTAGTACCGGCGGCTCCTACGGCATCATCCGCGGCAACCTGTTCAAGTTCGTGAACAGCGCTGACGGCTATATCACCGCCATTGAGGTGGCCGGTGATGGCAACACAACCACCAATAACACCGGCGTTTACGTGGGTCACTACAATAAAATGACTGCCACAAACAGCACCTCTGAGCTGGTCAAGAACTATGCTTACCTGAACGTGAATGGTACCACGATCCGCATGGACGATGATACCAAGATCGTGGTTCGTGGATGCACTGTTGACGCCAACGGTGATATCGACGAAACCAGCAACACCATTGATGTGTACGATGGCATTGACGCCCTGCCCTCCAGCATTAACGTGGCTGGCAACTCCGAGGTCGACTGGGCCGACACCGACGACAACGGCATTGCCGACGTGGTCTATGTGTACGGCGTGAAGAAGGGAGCCACTACCTTCGGCCTGTTCTACTACAACGGCGGCGCGGGCCGGTGGGACGGTAATGAGGAGACTGGTTCCGGCTACCTGCACGGCTGGCTGGATGCCAAGGAGACTGACCTGTACTTCGATAACAAGGCCGAGTTCGATCTGGTCCAGCAGAGCACCATCCTCTATGGCGGCCACCTGTTTGCTGTCCGTATGTTTGACGGCGTGGTTGACAATCTGATGGGACGTACTGCCAGCACACACAACAAGGATTGGATCCTGGCAACTGGCGCTACCTTGAACGTTGCGGTTCCCAACAGCAGTGCGATCACTGTGAGAAATATGCAGTTGAACACTAATATTACCAACGGTAATTTGACCCTGAGCGGTACTGCCAACTTCGGTGTTGGCCTGAGCAATCGTGTGGACAACGGTAATGACTACACTAATGATACCAAGGCTATCTGGCTGCACGATGATGGCAATAAGCAGAATACTGACAACGCCCCGGGCGAACATTACACCGATGTCCGCTATAACAGCAGCAACAACTCGATTGAGGTTGCTAATTACACTGTGAGCGGAGGTAAGATCGTTGGTTCTCTGAATTACACCTCGAAGTACTATCTGACCGGTTCCAGCGCTCAGCTGGGCGACGCTCTGTACTTCCTGAACATGGAGGGCCGCGTCAATGATGTAACCATCGTGTTCGAGGATGGCACTAACGGATCCGTTCGTCAGATTTACGTCACCACCCGCCCCGACATCACTCCTCCGGGCGGCGAGGGCAGCACCCCCAGCAGCAAGGCCACCAAGCCCGTGGTTGATGGCGTGAAGGTACTTGCAACCAAGGGCGGCGGCGCTCTGGACAATGCCATCAAGTATGGTGCTGCTAATACAGTGGTTTACGCCACCACTTGCGGTGATGGCGATGCTGCAAGCAATAACAACAAAGGCACTGTCGAGACTAACATGAGTATCACAAACGATACGAATGCCAAACAGGTAATCTACTTCCCGTTCAAGGCCCCTCAGAATACTGTCACCCAGCTGAGCATCTACGATTCCAAGGGTGCTTTGGCGTTCAGTGAGAGCGATGCTGCGGGTGCCAGCACTACGAACTCTCAGTATTACGCGTTGCTGTTTACTGCGAGTAGCTCGGACAGCGGTATCAGTGGTAACAAGCCCGGGCTGCCCCTGCAAAAGGGTAATTACACCTTCGAAATCACTACCGTGACGTCTGATGGTGTTACCAATTACCTGAGCACTGGCTCTTTCACCATGGAATAATTCGTTTTTCCTGCGATCCAAATGCCAGTAAAAAAGGCCCCCCGGGATTTCCCGGGGGGCCTTTTTTCGCACTTACTCGTCTTTACCAACGGCAAAAAAAACGTACGTTGCGTTCTTGACATTGAAACCACAGTTCAAGGTCAGAAAAAATCCATTTTCTACAAACTCCAAAGTGGAATCAGTAAAATAATTGCCCTCAATGATTATATGCGCCTCCCTGCTCTCCAGCTGAAGCACCACCATCAATGGACGAAAGCCCACGTTCATAAGGCGCTCGACGCCATTGCCCTTGTAAACGCCGCAGGCAAAGTGGAATTTCTCCAGCTCCACCACCCGGCTGACCACGGCGGCGTCCCCCGCGTCGGCGTATGCTGTCAGGGCGTCCAGCGCGGCCTCCAGCTTGCGGGTGTTGTCGTTGAGCGCGTCCGGCGAGAAGGCGTCGGACGTCTCGATGATGTTGAAGCCTCTTTTTTCTGTCTGTTGCATAATTTTTCATCCTCCTCTGTAAGGAGGATGAAACCGCCGGTTTGTTGCACGGTTTTTGTCCGAAACCGGGGAGAATTTACAAAAAATTCACAAAAAAGGCAAGGTTGCACCGGGGGAAAATTCCGCAAAATTTCCCCTCCCCGTTGCCCCCGGACGTGCATCACCGGGCCGTTTATCCCTCTCCTGCGGGAGGGATAACATTATGCAACAAACAGAAACCTACAAACTGAACCTGATCGAGAGCTCGGACCCGTTCCTGCCGGACGCGCTGAACGAGAACACGCGGAAAATTGAGGAGGTGGTGAGCGGATCCCTGGGGGACATGGACGAACGGATCAAGGTGTTCGAGGCAAAGCGGTTCGCCTGCGGCACCTACATGGCCACCACTGACAGCGACAACCTGGTAACCCTGGACTTCGCGCCCTACGCGGTGCTGGCCCACTACTGCGGCGGCGGGGGCGGCTTCACCGCCCTGGCGCTGGCAGGGCGTACGGGCGAGGGTTTGGAAATCGTTGAGAATGGATTTAAAACCGCAGTCGGCAGCGGGTTCAACATCCGTTCCGGCCCTTATACCTACATCGCCCTGGGCTGAAACGCGAGAAAGGCCCCCCGGGAAATTCCCGGGGGGCCTTTTTTGCGTGGGTTTGGGTTCTGCTGCGCGGATGAATTACTTCGCGATCAGGGTGAAGGTGCCGCTGGACACGGACACGCCATTGACAGTAATGTCATAGCTGTAAATGCCAGCGCTCAGGCCGACACCGTTCAACCAGCTGCCAACGGTAATGGGAATGTCAGGATTGAAGTCGAAGCGGAAGATGTTCGCGCCAACATTAGCCGGAGTACCGGTCTCGCTGAACCGCAGATCGCCGGCGGCGTCTCTGATGGTCAGGGTCGCGGGTACGGCGGTAGCGGTGCTCATGACAAACGGGAAGTACAGCAGGTTGCCGGTACCAGCCTTGTCAGCAGCGTTCACCTTGTGGTCGCTGCAATAGAACACGCCAGAGCTGAAGTTCTTCAGCCACGCGCCCACAGAGCCAGCGTTAACGCCATCAGTCAGGCCCGTGGGAGCCGCAGTGATGTCGTTGCCGAAGGTCACGGTCTTGCCGGCCTCGCCGCTGGAGGTGTTGTTCGGGTCGGTAGCCACGTAGATCTCCACGATGGACTTCACCGCGCTTTGCTCGTAGACAATGGTCACGTCGTTGGTGGTGCTCTTGTTCAGGTAGTCAAGAATGGCGCTCTCCTGGTTCACGCCCATGCCCAGGCCGATGACCTTGGAGCCGGGGGTGAGGTAGTAGGTGTTGGTGCCGTCGCTCACAGTCCGGGTGTCGGAATAGTAGGTCAGATTCACATCGGGGGCGGTGGGCGTGCCGGTCACGTCCTTCAGGTACACAACCTCGGTATTGGCGGTGTAGGGGTTGCCGTTCTTGGTGTTGGCGGAGCCCACACCAAAGATGTCCGTAGCAGTAGCGGAAACATTGGTCACGCCACCGCTAGCAATGGTGGTGGACAGCTTAATGGTGTTCACCTTGAAGGCAGTCTTGGGGGCCTGGTTGGTTTCATTGTTGATGAGCCACTCCATGTGGTCGGTGTTAGTGGTGCTCTCACCCATGACGTTGGAAACCACGCCGTTGGTCAGCTGGAGGGCGAACAGGTGGCCCGCGTACGCCTGGCTGTTCCGGATCAGGTTGAACTCGGTCTCATCATCGAAGGTGATGGTGGTGGGCTCGCCGTTCAGCCAGCCGAACGCGGTGCCCTTCCCGTCCACGCCGTTCCACTGGGCGGCACCGCCGTTGTAGTAGAACAGGCCGTAGGTGGTGGTGCCCTCAATGGTGCCGGTGACATAGACGTAGTCAGCGCGGCCGTCGCCATCGGGATCGGACCAGTCGATCTCGTTGGTGCTGAAGTCCACATTACCGGGCAGGGTGGCCAGGGTGTAGCAGTTCACGGTGTTGGTGGCGTTGGTGCCGTCCCAGCCGCGGACCATGATCCTGGTGTCGGAATCCAGCCAGATGTCGCCAGTCTGAGCGCCAGAGTTCATCGCCACATAGCCGTAGTTCTTGTAGATCATACCGGCGGTGGGAGTGGCGTTGTAGTTCCACTCATAGATGCCGGTGTTCTCGTTGGTGGCGTGGTTGGCGGGAGTAGCGTCCTTATGACCAGCCACCTCGATGGCAGTCATGCCGCCGTCAGGGGAGCCCACGAACTTGAACATATTGCCGCGCAGGATGCCGAAGTAAGGAGCGGTGTTGCTACCGTTCTCAACGGCGTTGACATTGATGACGGGGGCAACGTGCAGCCAGCCAGCCACAGTGGCGTTCTTGGCGGCGGTATTCTTACGCTCAGTAGCAATCATGACATTGCTGCCGTTGTCATACACGGGCAGCAGCTCGGCCACACCAGTGTTAGTCCAGGTGGGAGTGGCAGTATCGGCGTCAGTCATCTTGGTGTCAACTGTACCGTGGCCGCCGCCGCTGGCAGCGGTAGTCAGCAGGAACCGGTCAATGCTAACAGTGCCGGTGGTGCCGTCGGCGTAGAGCACGTTGGCGATGGCCTTGGCGGTGCCGTCGGTGGCGCTTTCGCCCTGGTTAAAGGCGCTGTAGATGCTGGTGATCACGCCGTAGTTCACGGTGTTGGGCACATTATCAATGCCGATCAGGTTGCCCTTGGCGTCGAAATACCAGGCAAAGGTGGTGCCGGTGGTGGTGCCCGCCACATCCAGGAACAGGGTCATGGCGTCGTTGTAATCCACGTTGTCCACAGTGTGCTTGGCCTGGTTCCAGTAGGTGACGGTCTGCTTGCCGGTCTTGTACTCGGCCTTGCCCAGCACGTTGATCTTGGTGTCGTCACTGCCGAGCCGGTTGGTCTCAAAAGCGGCCTGCTCCTTCTCGGACTGGCTGAAGGTATGGTTCAGTCCAGTGCCGTTGGTAGCAGGGTTGCCAGTGGTATAGCCGCCAGCGTCAAGGCCCTGGGTGTAGTCGGTGTAGCCCTGGAGCAGCACCTTCTCGCCCGCAGTATACTCCCAGTTGCCGCCGTTCTTGGAGACACGGTGCTCGGTGGTGTTCTGGGTGGCGCCAGTAGTCTTGTTGGCCGCGCCCACGCCATGGCCGTCATGCACGTCCAGATACAGGTAAGCGGGGACGATCTCATGACCGGCGGGATCCACCACGC
>CAJTGJ010000099.1 GCA_910575695.1 Oscillospiraceae bacterium
GTAGACCACCACAAATACAATTCCAACAAAAGGAGCTATTACGGCATACGGAACATGAGCGACAAGCTGTGCCGGGAAAATGGCTTGTCCGTCGTCGTTCCCGGCAAGGGCAGCAAGGGAAAAAGCTATGCAGAGTACCAGGCAGAAAAGACGGGTACCAGTTGGAAAGGCAAGCTGAAAACCGCCCTTGACGCGCTTATCCCCCAAGTTTCCAGTTTTGAGGAATTGTTGCAGCGGTTACAGGCGGCGGGCTATGAGATAAAGCCGGGGAAATATGTATCATGCCGCGCACCCGGACAGGAACGCTTCACCCGCCTTAAAACCCTCGGCGCAGACTATACAGAGGAAGCCATAAGGGAACGGATAGCGGGCAGACGGACAAAAGCGGCGAAAGCTCCCAGAGAACAGCGCGGCGTGTCGCTGCTTATCGACATTGAGAACAGTATCAAGGCGGCGCAGAGTAAGGGCTATGAACAGTGGGCGAAAATCCACAATCTGAAACAGGCAGCTAAAACCATGAATTTCTTGACGGAACACAAGATTGAACAGTACGCGGATTTAGTCAGCCGGACCCTGGAAATGGCAGCGGAAAGCGGACAGGCGGCAGACGCATTGAAGAACGCCGAAAAGCGGCTTGCGGAAATGGCGGTGCTTATCAAGAATGTTTCCACCTATCAAAAGACAAAGCCTGTCTATGACGCATACCGCAAGGCAAGGAACAGGGAGAAGTACCGCGCCGGACAGGAACAGGCAATTATCCTCCATGAAGCCGCCGCAAGGTCACTGAAAGCGGCGGGCATTGCAAAGCTCCCGAACCTCGCCGCGCTGCAATCGGAGTATGAAGCCCTCCAAGCGCAGAAAGAAGCCCTTTACGCCGACTATGGAAAATTGAAAAAGAAAGTCCGGGAATATGATATTATCAAGCAGAACATTGACAGCATTTTACAGGCAGACAGACAGCCGGAACGGGAAAAGGAAACAGAACGCGGATAAGGATAGCAAAATCCTCGCCGCTGTGCTATGATAGGGCTATCAAAAAGCAGAGGAGCGTTGAGCATGGAAAACCAGAAAATGCCGGAATATGAAACCATACGCGCCGCCGTTGCCGGGGAGAAATGGGCGGTGGAGAAAGTCGTGGATTGCTACAAGGACGAAATCGACAGGCTATCGACGGTAGCGGTCAGACAGCCGGACGGAAGCACGAAACAGGAAATCAACGAAGATATGCGCCAGTCTATCACAAAGAAGCTGATAGAAGCCCTCCCGCAGTTCCCGCTTGAAGAAATGGAAAAGGGAAATGTCAGATAGGCAAAAAAAGAACAGGGCGCGGAAGCCAGTATATGACTTCCGCGCCCTGTCTTTTTATGGGTGCTGTTTTCGTGAATGTTACGCAGTAGAACGCCATTTTCGGGGATAAAGGTATAAAGTATCGCCTGTCCGATTTTCACGCCCGGAAAGCCCTGTAAATCAAGGGGTTTTCCGCGCCTACTGCGTAACAGGGGCGCGTCTTTTCCTCATGCGCTCGGCGGCCTGCCTGCGAGTGATACGTTTCCGGCAGACGGGGCAGTATTTGACACTGTTAGAGGTTGACGCAAAGAACGCGCCGCACTCGGTACATTTCTTCTTATCCCCTGTCTGGTAAAGCTCCGCATAGAGCAGCCTGTCGGCGGGAAGCACCGCAACCCGGAACCACTTGCAGAGAAGCGAATAGGAAATGAGCTGCGGACATACGCACTCGTTCCCGTCGTCCAGTAAGATACAGTTCCCGTTATCATAGTTGCAGCACGTCCGGCGCACAAGGGCGTTGACTTTCCGGCTCTGGGGCGGCGTCAGCCGCTTAACCCCGTTCATACTTCATCAGCGGCGTAAATGGGAAGCTCCGCAAATTCCGCTTCGGTCAAAGCGTCCACTTTGGAAACGGTGCGCTTTGCAAGCTCCCGCATATCCGCGTCCATGTAGGGCAGCGCGGCGTTGACATTCTCAATCAAAGCCCGCTTGCCGCCCTCGTTGTAAATGCTCAAAAGGTTTGTTTCTTCAACAGTCAGTCTAATCATGCTCATACCTCCATATCGTGATTTTTTGTTTTCGCCGCCGCCTTTTTCGGGGTGGTCTTTGCCTTGTCCGCTTTAAGCTGCGCCCGGATAGAGGGGCGGGGCTTCCTTATCTCCCTGTCCCGGTTCTCCCCTTTGTCAATCAGCGCATACGTCCCATGTCTGCCCTCGATTTTGGAAAAGGAAAGGGTCTTATAGGGCAGCATGGAGAAAAGGCGGTCAGTGTCCTTTGTGGCTGCAAGCCGCATGAACGCCGGGGAAAGCTCTACCATGAAATGGGTCTTGTTCGGGCTGTTCGGCTCGTAATGCCGCTTCATTTCCCGCACAATGCGCCGCGCTTCCGTTTCAATCAGTCCGTCCCGCAAGGCTGCGATATGCGCCTTGAAGTCCCCCGGCGAAAGCTGCTCCCGGCTGCGCCGTTCTTCCTGTAAAAGAGCTTGCAGCGCGTCCGGGTCGTTGGGTACGGCTTCAAAGCGTTCAAACTTCCCAAGCTGCGGGTCTGGGGTTCCGTCAAAATATCTCCCGGATTCCTGTACCCTTTCCCCATGCTCATAAATCAGCTTCACCGTATCAGCGGGCAGCTCCTTTTCCTTGACGCGCTCATAGTGTTTAGCGTAGTCCAGTTCGTACAGATTGCCCTTGATTTTCCCGCGCTCCTTTCCCGTCAGCTCGATTGCATAGGCAAGAACGCGGTCGCTTGTCTGCTCCATGTAGAAACGCCATGTATTGTGGGGCGCGGTGTCTTTGAGGAAAACGTCGCGCTCCCGGAAACAGTGCGTCCCGGACGGGCGGCAGAACCACAAAAGGGTCTTGTCCTCCCTGTGGGGGCTTGCCGCCGCCTTTGCGATAATCTCTTTGTCAATGTCTAAGTCGCTCTGGTAAAAGCCTGTGTTCTGCTTCATAATCGCTTCAAGGGAAGCAAACAAATCCACGTTTTCAAATTTACTCTGTTCCGGCATGGGTCAGCTCCTTTCCAAGTCCTGTGACTTCTGCTTTGCGGTTTTCTTCTGCGCCTTTTCCTTGTCGGCTCTAAGCTGCGCCCGGATAGAGGGCTTCTTTTCCGGCTTCGCTTCCTTGCCGCGCTCCTTGTCGGCTTTGACAGCGTTAGCCAGGTCAACAAGGGAAATCTGCTCACCCGCCTTTACCTTTGCTTCCAGTTCGTCAACGGTGGGGGTGTTGTTGATGATACCGTCAATCATGTTTCCGTTCTGCTCTGTGGTCTGCTCGGCGGTTTTCAAGGGATTGTCCCGCTGCGCCTGTTCTGCGGCAACAGCAAACGCCCGCGTCCCATTCCCCATAATCAGATACTTTCCGTCGTCCGACTGGTGGTGAAAGCCATATCCGGCGGCTTCTATCTGCTCCCGGCTCATGGCGGTCACATGGAAAGTCCCCCTCGGTGTCTTGACAGTTTCGCCCGTTTCCAAGTCGTCCGGGGTAAGCTGCTTTTGCTCCTGTAAAAACTCCGGCACTTCCCGAAAACCTACACTGTCAACGAAATGCGCCGCGTCCTGTCCGTCCTGATGAAGCACTACCACGTCGGAAACGGAAAGGCTGTGTCCCTTAAAATCTTTGGGGTGGTCGATATTGAAGCGGGTATAAATATCTTCAAGGGAAGTTTCCGGCGCAAGGGGCGCGGAATAGACAAGCTCATAGTTCGCCCTGTCAACCACATTTCCCGCCGCCTGCAGGCGGTCGTATGGCTCAAAGCGGAAATCCCTTGTTTCGTCCCCGCCTTTTATCTGGTAAATGGAAAAGGTGTCTTTGTCCTGTCCGGCGGTCTGCGCCGTTTCCTGTGCCTTTGCGTAAAGCTGCTTTACGTCGCCCTCGGTCAGCTCGCCGCTTTTGAGCTGCCCCATAAGCTCGCGGCATTTCTCCGGCGTTCCCGTATAAAGCACGTCGCCCATTTTCGCCCGCCCGTTCTCCTGTGTCACATAGGCTTGCAAGAGGTGGCTGTTTTCCCGGCTGTCGCTGTAAGGGTTCCGGCGCACTCTGTAAATCGTTTCCGGGGTAAAGGCTTCTTTCGGGGCTGCGCCCGCCTTTTCCTGTGCGCCGGATTTTCCCGGTGCGGCTGCTTCCGGCTTCTCTTTCCCGGCTGTATCTGCCTTTGCCGGGGCTTCCGGCTGCTCCGGTGCGGCTGCCTTTTCCTCTCTGGTGGGCTGCTCCTTGTCCTGTGCCTTTTGCAGCTCCGCAAAATTCGCGTCTATGGAATTGATAATCTCGGCGGCTGCGTTGCGTATCGTTTCAAGGGAGCTTTTCAGCTCGGACAGCTCCCGCCCGCTGCTCCACCCGGCGACATAGCCGAAAGAGTAGTCCGACGTGTCAAGCCCGTAATGTTGGCAGACAGTATAGGCGACGCTTTCCGCTTCGACTTCGCGGGTGCGGCGGTCAACGTGGGGCTGCTGCTCGTCCTTTGGCGCGTTGAGGTCAATGTCGTGCAGCTTCGCATGGGCGATTTCGTGAATAGCGGTCTTTAAGGTCTGTAATTCGCTCATGCCCTCGTTGATAGCAATGCGCTTGTCCTCCAAGTGGTAGTAGCCATGAGAGCCGCCCTCGATATTCTCAAAGGCGATAGGAACGGGGGAAGTCTTTTCAAGGGCTGCGAAAAAATCCTTGTAGCGGTCAACGTCGCCTGTCAGCTCGTCAACGGCAATATCCGGCAGCTCCTTTCCCTCGGTCTGGGAAACGTCAAAGACTGATACCACCTTGTAGGCGGGTATGGTGATTTCCTTTTCCTCGGTGACGGGCTTTCCGTCCTTGCCGATAACGGGCTTCTGCGTGTGCGGGTCGATTTTCTGCATTTCCTGTTTGATTTTATAGGGCGACGGGGCAATGATTTTAATTCCCTTTTCCCCTCTCATCACGTTTCGCTCAAAGTTGTTCTTCCAAGCGGAAAAGCCCGCCAAAAGGGAAGCGTCCGGCTTCTGCATGGCGATAAGGACGGTATTTCGGAAGCTGTAATTATGGAATTTTGACATGACTTTCAGATATTCCCGGTAACGCTCGCTGTCAAAGAGTTCCGTAATGCCCTGTTCCAGACGGTCGGTAATCTCTTTTAATTTCTCGGCGGGCTTCCCGGCTGTCAGCACGATAGGGATAACCGGGCGCGGCTCCTGTGGCTGCTCTGCGGCGGTTCGGGCGGTCTGCTCTGTGGCGGCTGCGTCCATAAAGGTCTTGTCCTGTCCGCCGCGTTCCGGCTGTGGGAAGCTCATAACGCGGTATTCTTTGGGTATCTCGTTTTCCGTTCCCCGATACCATTCGGTAAAGGTGTTCTGATTGTTATAGATATAGCCCTGTTCGGTAAACTGCCCCTTATCCTTGCTAACTGCGTCCCGCCCGTATTCTTCATACTTGAAATATTTCTTTGCTTCTTCGGGAAGCTCCAGCTCGTCCAGTTCGTCGATAAGATAATAACCGTAATCTTCTTCGCTGCGGACAGCGGGATAGAGCCAGTAACAGTCAAGGTTTTGTGCAAGGTTGATAAGGTCTTTCATGCTTCCGGTATACTCGCCATGTGTAACCGCCGCCGCAAATTTATCCCTGTCCCCGTCACTCTGCATTTCCAGAAGTTTTCCAAAATAATTCAGCTCGTCCATGCTTGCGCTTTGGATAACGGAAAGCGGCAAGTCAAAGGGGCAGTCCTCCGTAGAAGAATACCCGTTGATGAAAAAATCCTGCGGATTGTCTGCGGTAATGCCGACGCTTTCCATAGCCGCGTGAAGCTGCTCTGTTGTGGTCGGCATGGGAAGCCACACGCCGCCCGGTTCGCCTGTTTCAAAGCGGCTGCGGCTGTCGATAAGAATTGAAAACTGCTCGTTTATAGTTTCGCGCTCCTTTCTCTGTTCGGTGTCCAGTGGCGGCTCTGCTGTGGCGGGGGCTGCTTTTTCAGCGGTAGGCTGCGCCCGTTCCTCGCCCTCGATAGCATAGCCCGGTAAAAGCTGCCCGTTTACTTTGAAATGGTCTGCATACTCTGGCGGGATAGGCGGCGATACCTCGGTGAATAAATGCTGATAGGCTTTGATACGCCCATTCAGATATTTTTCCATAGCTGCCTTGTCTGCAAAGACTTTCCTTTCCTGCCCGGCAATTTTTGCCTGTCCGTAATTGTGGGGGCTGTTGGTGTAAATGCTCCATGAAAGCGTCCACGAATAGGGAATGGATTTCTCTTTTTCCCTGTCATACCGGGTATTCTCGGATATGTGGTAGCGCATTTGGTAGACGCGGTTGCTGATGTGCTTCCCGTAGTCCGTAGCTTCCCACTGGTTCGCGGTATGCGTGGCTTCGGGTGTCCTCACATACTCAATGGCTTTGTCAATGGCAAGGGTCTTTCCCGCCTGTTCGTCCCATGCCGTCGCCTGTTCCTGCAAGGCTTCAAAAGCTGCCTGTTCAGCCGCCGCGTATTCTTCCCG
>CAJTGJ010000100.1 GCA_910575695.1 Oscillospiraceae bacterium
CCCTCAATCACAGCGTTTTCATGGTCAGTATGGCCGCAGGCGTTGCGGTATGCCGTATCCTCCATGATGGCGGCGGTCACAACCGGCTTGTACTGTTCCAGCACATCTTCCAGCGCAGGCTGGGGCGGTTTTGCATGGTCAATGTCCTTTTGGGCAAAAGAAAAAGCAGAGGACGCTTTCACATTCTCTGCTTCATCAATATTCTGAATCTGTTCTGTTTCGGAAAGAAACAGGTTTAAGGTCAGCTGTTGATAAGTTCCGCCAGCAGAATCTCCTCCGCCTGGGCCTTGCAGCTGTTCATCAGGCCCACCCACTGCATCATGTCGCGGGCTTTCAGTTCCTCGGTCACGCCCGCCGCCTGCGCCAGTTTTGGCATCAGCTGCTCCAATCGGCTGTTCGCGGTCCGGTCGATCTCCAACAGGTGCGGGTACAGCTTCTCGCTCATCAGCAGACGGTTGTAAAGGATGGGCCGGTGATCCTTCAAGTAGGTTTTCCGCATCCTGCCGTACTTGCCCAGGGGCGTTTCGGGCTGTTCTGTCAGTTGCAGGTTGGGAATCAGATAATCCCCGTTCTGAATGTAAGTTAAGGTGTTGTTCATTTTGCTGGCTCCTTTCTTTGTTGGCCTCTCGCTCCGCGTTTAGAATGGTTACGCCGATCTGCCGCAGCACCTGCTGGTTGATCTGGCTGACCGCCGTTCCCAGCGCCCCAACGGTGGCCGGTGTGTTGAAATCGAAAACCGGCATGAAATCCTCGTGGGTGAAATACTGCTCCGGGGCCAGCCCGCAGCGGGACATCAGGGAATAGGCGATGCTGACGGTGGCAGCGGCTTTGAATTGGACTTCGATGTTAAGTTCATCGTACTCCTCCAAAAAGGAATCGTCAACGATGTAAAGGAAGTCCCGCCCGTTGTCCGCCCAGTATTCCCCGGCCAGCCTGCGGGCGATCTCGGCCAGCTGCCCGCCTAAATCATCGCCGCCCACCCCATACCGGTTTTCCAGCATGGCGGAGATGGAATCTATATGCCGTTCCTCCATCTTCCAGAGCCAAGGGGTGCGGGAATATTCATGGGTTCTGGTATCAGAGATGTCAAAGACATACCGCAGCCGGGTCCGGTCCCCGGAATCGTCTACCAGGGCGATGCCCTTGGAACCGCGTTTTATCCATCGGTGCATGGTTCCGTTCCATAGCTCCATACTGGCACAGGCGGTAGCGTCCGGGCGCTGGGTGTAGATCATCAGCTGGTCATGGAAGGGGTATTTGTAAAGCCTGGATGCAGTGTCCAGAAACCGCATCCACTCATTCCAGCTGGAAGTGAGCTGCACCGCCGCATGGTCGGCCATCTGTGCGTACATCTGTGCTTTGGTTGCCATTGTTTTCGGCCCTCCTTTCGGGTTTTAGATAAGAAAGAGGGGCGGCACAGCGCCAGCCCCTCCGGTTTTATGGATTCCTATTCGTCAAAGTCCGGGTACAGTTCCAGACTGTCAAACTCCGCGTCCGTCATGGCGCGCAGCTTATGAAGGGCGCTGTCGGTCAGCTCCATCAGCTCCGTTTCCTCCGGCGAGAGATAGCCGCGCATCTCGGTCAGGCTCTCCATCAGTCCGGCGCGGGTTCCGGTGTTGTAAATGCACATCAGATTGATTTCTTCAAAGGTAAAGTGTCCCATATCAAAGCTCCCTTTCCGCGCTCTTTTTCGGCGCTGTCTTTTTGCTTTCCTGCTTCGGCTGCTGGTGGAGCTGTTCCACCACCGATTTCCGCTTGTCCCCGTCCTCCCGGTGGACCGCAGCCGCCAAATCCATCAGGGAAATCGGCTGGCCGCTTCTGGCCTGCTGTTCCAGCTGGGCTACGGTCGGCTCTTTGGGGCCGTTGTTGATGATCCCGTCAATCATGCCGTAATCGTCCTCCATAGACATTTCCGCATTTTTCAGCGGGTTCGCGTCAAGAAAACCGGTGATCTGCTGAAAGCCAAAGCTATCGCAGTAATGACAGGATAACGCGCCGTCCCTGCGGATGGCAACGATGTCGCTGACGCTCATGGAGGGGCTGTGATAGTCCTTGGGGTGTTCGTTGTTGAAGCGGTAGAACAGCTGCTCCGCCACAACCTCCGGCGTATCTTTGCCGGAAAGGGGCGCGGTGTAGATCAGGTTGTAATTCTCACGCTCCACCTCGCGCCCGATGGATTGGAGCCAGTCCAGCCCCTCAAAGCGGATTTCCCGCAGGCTGTCATCGTCCTTTACCTGATAGATGGCAAAGCAGTCCCCCTCATGAGAGAGAAACGCCTGCTCCCGTTCCTGCTGGCGGTTCAGCCGGTCCTGCACCAGCGCGTCAAAGGCTGGGCTTTCCTCCCATTCCTCGCGGGAAAGGGCGAACACCGTACCGGGCAGCTGGGATTCAAATTCCTCCCGGTCAAAGAGCATTTCCGCGCCGCCCCCGTCCACCACCGCGTACACCGTCAAATCCTGCTCAAACAGTTCCAGCGCCCGCTCTTTGGAGAGGGGCAGCAAGTCCCCGTCCTGATAGCCGCAGTTTTTCAGATCGTCCTCCCGCAGCAAAGGGTCCGGCATCGGGTATTCATCCAGCGCCTGCTCCGGCGCGTCGGGCAGCTGGGCGGCTTCTGCGGCATGGCCGATGGAATCCAGCGCCCGCAGGTTTTGGCTGGCGGGCAAAAGGGCGTATTCCCGTTCCTGTTCGGCGGTCAGCGGCTGGGGGTAGTCGATACAGCCAAAGGCAGTGATGGAATCCTGTTCCACCTTTACCGGCGCGGCCAGTTCAGTGATGGTTTTCCCGTCCATCAAAGGATAGGTTCCTACATTCAGAGATTCCTGGGTAATGTAATAGCGGAACATGGAGGGGTCCTGCTCCGGCAGTTCGGCGGGGATTTTCCAGGAGGGTTCCGGTTCAGGGATAGCCTCTGGATTCTCCTGGCCGGCCTGCGGGCCTTCCGGCTGTATGGTTTCTTTTCCGGCGTCCTGCTCCGGCCCGGATTCCAGATCAATGCCGCGCTCCTTGCAGACCTCCTGAAAATGGCGGTCAATATCGGCAATCAGAGTACCGGCGGTCTTGTTGATGGTTTCCAGGCTGGCCCGCAGTTCCTTCAGCTCCTTGCCCTGGCTCCAGTTCGCAATGTACCCAAAGCTGTTTGCGCCGGTCTGAATCCCAAAATATTGGCAGACCGCGTAAGAGATGCTCTCGGCCTCCACTTCCTCGGTGCGCCGGTCCTTTTTATGGTCCTGCAAAAACCGCTGGGCGGTCTTTTCGCCGCCGTTAAAGTCCAGGCCGGATTCATCGGTCAGAGGGAGATACCCTTGCTCCGGCAGTTCCAGCGGCTTTGCGGTTATGACGGAACCGGCGTGGTTGACGATAACCTGTTCCTCTACGGCAACCGGCGCGCCGGGGTCATCATCGGAACCGCGCAGGTCATAACAAAACAGTCCGTCCGGCAGATCGTCTGCGGCAATCCGCTCATTGGAGAACAGGGCTGGCTGTCCAAACAGCTCCACTTCCTGATACAAGGGCGCGTCCGGGTTGTCCGGCACATCAAAGTTGTGCAGCTTGCTGTGGGCGATCTCATGGACAGCGGCGGAAACCGTCTGCACCTCGCTCATGCCCTGGCGGATGGCGATGCGCTGCTGGCTGGAAGAAAAATATCCGTCCGTATCCGCATCCATTTCCTCAAACGCAAGGGGAACCGGGGCGGAGCGTTTCAGCGCCTCCATAAACGCCTCAAAGTGCCGGACATTCCCGAACAAATCTGCCGCCAGGGAGGGCAGGGGCTTTCCGTCCGTCTGGCTCACATCAAACACCTTCACCGGACGGAACAGCGGGATTTCCACCTCTTTTTCCTCCATGACCACCTTGCCGTTTGCGTCCAGCATTGGCGCGTGGGTGTCCGGGTCCAGCTTCTGCTCCTCGATTTTCTTCTTATAGGGGGTGGGCGCAATGATGGTAATGCCGCGCTCGCCCTTCTTCACATGGCGCTCAAACTGGTTCTTCCACTTGTTATAGCCAGCCACAAGGGTCGCGTCCGGCTTCTGCATATAGATCAGCATGGTATTATTGACCGAGTAGCGGTGGAACCGGGACATCACCGACAGATAGCGCATATACTTTTCGCTCTCAAACAGTTCCTTGATGTTCTGCTCAATGCCCTCGGTGATTTCCCGCAATCGCTCCCGGTTGGTGGGTTTCTCTGCCATTTCTTTGTTTCTCCTTTCCAAATCTATGATTTTTATTAGGTGTTCTGCAATCCATGTTTTTTGTTCCTCGATGCCATCCTCCATCAGAAAGTCCAGAAGATACTCCACATAGTCCTTTTGGTGCAGCGCCTCCACAAAAAGGGGGTGCGGTTCATCCTCCGGGGTCAGGGGCGCAAGGCCGGTTTCCCAGCCCCGCAGCAGATGGGCGTAGTCTGCCAGCGCGCGGAAACACCGCTGCTTGGATTCCCGGAACTTCTGCGCTTCTGACTTTTGACGGACATAGGTTTTCTTCGGGGGCGCCTGGCTGTCATAGAGCAGGCCAAAATCCTGGGCCAGTTTTTCCGCCGCCTCTTTGGGAGAAAGATTATAGAGCTTGGCGGCAAAGTCGATCACATCACCGTCCGCCCCGCAGCCGAAACAGTGAAAGCGGCGGTCTAATTTCAGGCTGGGCGTCCTGTCATCGTGAAAGGGACAGCAGGCCATGCCGTTCCGCTTTACCTCGATTCCATAGTGTTCCGCCGCTTCTCTGGTGGTGATGGACTGCTTTACCGTTTCAAAGACATTCCCGCCCATGCTTATTGACCGGAGGAGGATTTCAACGGCGGCTTATAGCCTGCGGCCCTGGCGCGTTCACTGGCGGCTTTGCGCCGCTTTTCGCTGTACGGCTCCCGGACCGATACGCAGCGTTTGGGGACAATGAAGTTGTGGGCGTCCTTTTTGATGATCTGCTCCGGGTGTTTACCGGCAAGGCGGTTCAGTTTTTTCATCAGCTTTGGGTCATGGGTATAGACCTGGGCGGCAGGCTCCGCCTGGTTGTAGAGGAGGATGGTTTCCTGTTCCACTAACAATAATTTTTGATGGCTCATAGCTTTTTCCCTCCTTTTTCACACGCCTGATTAACGGCGTCTGTAATGCCCTGCATAATATACGCAACACAGGGGACAGCGATAGAATTGCCTAACATCTGGTAACGCTTTGTGTCACTGATGGGGCTGCCATCTGCGCCGGCCTCCGTCCACCCGTCCGGGTAGCCCTGCAAACGCTCCGCCTCGGTGGGGGTGAGCCTTCTCACGCATAGCCCGGTGCGGACGGGATTCTGGTAATTCAGCGAGTAGCCGCCGGAGGCCGCTTTTGCCAGCAGCGTGCCGCTGACCTCATCGGTTTCCCGGAGGTTGCGGCAGTCAACGGCGGCGGTCTGGGCCTCCATCACAGCTGCGCCGCCAATCAAACAGGCTTTCATTACGGCGCTTTGCTGGCCCGCCAGAAGGGTGGGAGCAGTTTCTTCCTGGAAACCGATGCTCCCGGACTGGCTGCCGGCCTTGTGCTTGAAGCCTGCGCTCATCACGCAGAAGTCCAGCTCGTTCCCCTGTCCGGCAGGGCGGGAAAGCCCCGCGCCGGAGGCACAGAGCGTCCCGGCAATCTGCGGGTGGGTCACGATGGGCTGCTCATGCCCTGCCACCAGCGTGGGGGACTTCTCTGTCATGATTTCAGCGTTGGTCTGACCGGTCGCCATGCAGACAGCGTGGCGGTCGATGGTGTTGAGGGTAAAGGACACATTCTCGTTGATTCCGTCACCCTGCGGTCCGTTCCCGTCCGCCCTGCCAATCATGGAGCCTTGGATGGCGTATGCGGTGATTGGCAGATTTCCGTGGGTCTGGCTGCGGAGGGTAGGAGATACGCCGCCTTTCTCCACGCAGAGGGAATCGCCGCCCTGGTCGTTGAGTATCTCTACCGCGTCCTTCGGCGCAAAGAGATACTGGTCATTTCCGGTTGCCAGAGTGCCGCTTTTTTCTATCTGGAGCAGCGGCCCCTTGCCGCCGCCCTCACAGCCGCAGCGGATACGCATGGAGATGGCGGGGATCACATCCCCCGCGCCTGCTGTTCCAGTGCCGCTTTGAGCATAGGCGGCAGGTCCTTGCCGCGGCGTTCCGCCCGCCGCAAAATACCCTGACAGGCTTTTGGGGACAAAAAGTATTTCTCCGCTGCGTTGGCCTCTAAAATCTGCGATAAGAAAGATACGCCTGCGCCGCTGTGCCGTTCCGAAATATTGGGCGTCGTACACGCACCAAGCGAGGTCAGCTCCTCGGCCTCGTACCATTCCGGCGTTTGCCCACCGTCCAGAACCAGGCATTGGAACTTCGGCCTCTGTGAACGCTTCCAGCACAGCCTTAAAGTCACGCCGGGAAGAACTTGACAAGGCTCCGGGGACATTTTCCCAGAGCGCGAATTTCGGGTATTCTCCATTGGTTGCC
>CAJTGJ010000101.1 GCA_910575695.1 Oscillospiraceae bacterium
CTGTTCAAGGGGAGCAAGACCGGCTCCTACCTCACCATCGAGCCGAAGGCCGGGGCCAGTGTCCCGGTGGCGGCGTGGGAGGTCGGCGAGGATGACGAGCTGGCCCTGGACCACTATGAGGGGTTCCCCACCTTTTACTACAAGGCTGAGATGGTGCTGCCCATCAAGGGCATCCGTACCGGGAAAGTCCGCCGCCGCAGGGTGTTCGTTTACATCATGCACGAGGAACGGAGCCTCGGCCTGCCCTCTGCCGCCTATGTGCGGGTCTGCCGCGCAGGGTACGATTTCTTCGGCTTCGGCCAGCGGTACTTGACCGACGCCATCCAGCGGAGCATGGAGGGGATGAAATGAAAAACAACATTTTTCGGATTTCGGTCTGCCCCAGGTGCGGCCAGACCTACACCGCGCCCCCCGGCTACGGCCAGAGACGGCTCCGGCCCCATCTGCCCGGACTGCGGCACCAGGGAGGCACTGGAGAGCATCGGGGTGGACACTGCCGAGCAGGACAAGATCATCGACACCATCCACCGCTGCCAGAGGAGATAATCCACACAGTTTCCACACCAGTTATTTGTGTAAATTATGCTCCAAATTAACTTGCTATAGCTCCGTTTTAGAGCGAATATGTGACTACCGAAAGGGAAAACAACACTTTTGAAAACGGAGGAAAACACCATGAAAATCAAGATGAACAGCAAGACCGCAGCCAAGGCCGACACCTACCGGCTCCCCACCGCCACCACCCCGGAGAACCTCGAAACGCGGCTGATGCACAACAGCGGCACGATCCTCACCTTCGGCGACCGCATCCTGGTCGCGGGGTACTTCTACGACCCCAACGGGTGCAGCTACTACGGGGCCACCTACCGCTTCACCACCGCCGACCATACCTGCGAGGGCCGGGTGGAGCTGACCAGCATCTCCGAGGACACCTTCGAGGACAACGGCCACGCCATTGCCTGGGCGATGGCTCACTGAGGGAGGTGCGGACGATGACGAGGCAGAAAAAGGAGATCATCAAGAAGATTGACGATTTGGAGCAGTGGATTGAGGTTGACGTGGAGCTTGGCTGCGGATTCGCGCCAGCCGGTGCCTACGATGAGACGTACCGGGAAATCGACCGGCTCCGGGAGGAACTGGCCCGGCTCCAGCACTATGCCAGCGTTGAGGATATGCTCTACGACACGCGGGGCTGCGAGAACAGCGGATGCCCCTGGTGAGCTGAACCAAAACCGAATACGCCACAGCACCAGCCCTCCGGGGCTGCTGCTCGTTATGAACCGTCTTATTCGTCCCACGACCGGCCCTCTGTAAGAATCTCGTCCAAACAGCCGTCATCGTAGGAAGGACTGTCGCCCTTGTATGGCACAGCGCGGGGCCTGCCCATTTTGTAGAACTTGCAGGATTTGGGTCCATAGCAGAAACTTTCAAAGCGGTATTTCTGCCTGACGCCCCAATCATACTCAATGGCCACCGCCGCCATGGTGGCCCAGACACACTGAAAGCATTTCCCCTTGTAGCAGGAGGTGCTGAGCATCCTGGCACCCCGCCGTTCATAGGTAGCCATATCCGGCAGCGGTGCGAGATAGGGCGGCGGAGAACCTGCATCCTGCGGCTCAGCGGAGCGTTCCACCACCTTCAGCGCCCCGGCGCGGTAGTAATCGGCATACTCCGTGACCGCATACATCTTCGTCCAGGCAGTTCCCTTTATCTTATCGCCGATACGAAATTGTGCTTTTTGTTGCTGCTTTTCCGAAATTGCCACAGAAAAAGGCCCTGCCAAACCGTTGACTTCTCCGTCCAGGAACAGATTATAGCCGATGTGTGAGTGGGTGCGGTTGTCCAGCCGGTACCTCCAGACGGTGGTGCGGGGCTGGATGGAAATGATGGTGCCGGACCATGTTCGCTTTTCCGGTTCATTTCTCATAACGAGAACCGCCTTTCCGATATGTGATTTGCTTCATTATATCGCGGGCTTGTCCTTTTGTCGACCACTTGCCGCTGGGCAGGTCATTTTTTTACACTTTTTTCAGAAAGGAGGCGGTTCCGATGGCGACACGAGGCCGCAAACCCAAGCCCACCGCAATCAAAGAGCTGGAGGGCAACCCTGGCAAGCGCCCGCTGAACGCTAACGAGCCGAAGCCGGAGCGCAAGGCTCCCCGCTGTCCGGCTTGGCTGGACACCGAGGCCAAGCGGGAGTGGCGGCGCATGGGCAAGGTGCTGGAGCAGATGGGCATCCTCACCGAACTGGACATGGCGGCCTTCGCTGGCTACTGCCAAGCCCACGCCCGATGGAAGGAGGCAGAGGAGTTCATTACCCAGCACGGCTCCATGATCCGCACCCCCAACGGATACCTCCAGCAAGTGCCGCAGGTGTCCATCGCCCAGACCAATATGAAAATTATGCTCCGTTTCTGTGAGCAGTTCGGCTTGACTCCCTCGGCTCGGAGCCGCATCATCGCCGGGGACGGCTCGGTGGAGCCTGCGGACGAGATGGAGAAACTGCTGGGAGGTGGCTCCTGATGGCATACGAATACACCCCCTCCAAGTTCATGCTCCCCACCTCCCGCTACGACAAGACCAAGGCGGACCGGGCCGTCACCTTCATCCAGAATCTCTGCCACACCAAAGGGAAGTGGGCCAGGACCCCGTTCATGCTCCTCCCTTGGCAGGAGCAGATCGTGCGGGACATCTTCGGCATTGTGAAGGAGAACGGCAAGCGGCAATTCCTGACCGCCTATGTGGAGATTCCCAAGAAACAGGGCAAGTCGGAGCTGGCGGCTGCGGTGGCTCTGTATCTGCTTTACGCTGACAACGAGCAGTCGGCGGAGGTCTACGGCGCGGCCTGCGACCGCAACCAGGCATCCATCGTTTTCGATGTGGCGAAGCAGATGGTACAGATGTCCCCGGCGCTCATGCGCCGCTCCAAGATCACCGCCGCCCAGAAGCGCATCGTGAATTACAGCAACAACGGCTACTACCAGGTGCTTTCGGCGGAAACCGGCACTAAGCATGGGCTGAACGTGTCCGGGCTGGTCTTTGACGAGATACACGCCCAGCCCAACCGCCAGCTCTACGATGTTCTCACCAAAGGCTCCGGCGATGCCCGTGAGCAACCGCTGTTCTTTATCATCACTACCGCTGGCACTAACAAGAACAGCATCTGCTATGAACTGCACACCAAGGCCCTCGACCTGTTGGACGAGCGGAAAAGCGACCCCTCCTTCTACCCTGTGGTGTACGGCCTGGGCATTGAGGACGATTGGACGGACGAGGCCAACTGGTACAAGGCCAATCCCTCCCTGGGCCACACGATCTCCATTGACCGGGTGCGGGACGCCTACCAGAACGCCTTGGACAATCCCGCCGAAGAAAATGTGTTCAAGCAGCTCCGCTTGAACATTTGGACCTCCGCCACTGTGTGCTGGATTCCAGAACACATCTACGACCGGGGCAACCGCCCCATCGACCTGGACGATCTCTATAGCCGGGAGTGCTTTGGGGGCCTCGACCTCTCCAGCACCTCGGACATCACCGCCCTCTCGCTGGTGTTCCCGTCCCGGTCGGAGGAGGAGCCGTACACGGTGCTGCCCTTCTTCTGGCCCCCGGAGGAAACGCTGGAGCTGCGCTGCCGCCGCGACCACGTTCTCTATGATGTGTGGAAACGGCAGGGCTTCATCAACACGACCGAGGGCAATGTGGTCCACTACGGCTTCATCGAAAAGTTCATCGAGGATTTAGGGGAGCGGTACAACATTAAGGAGATTGCCTTCGACCGCTGGAACGCCACCCAGATGGTTCAAAACTTGGAGGACATGGGCTTTACTGTGGTTCCGTTCGGTCAGGGCTACAAGGATATGTCCCCGCCCTCCAAGGAACTGTACAAGCTGCTGATGGAGGGCCGCATCAACCACGGCGGCAACCCGGTCTTGAAGTGGATGGCCCAGAACGTGGTCATGCACCAGGACCCAGCCGGGAACATCAAGCCGGACAAAGACAAATCCACAGAAAAAATAGATGGCATCGTGGCAACGATCATGGCCCTCGACCGGGCCATTCGCTGCCAGGATGCCACTTCTGTTTATGACACCAGGGGCTTGCTGTTCATTTGATTGCTACAAAGGACACGTTAACCGATAACCAAGCACATGGCTCAGCAATTTTCTCGGTTCTACCCCAAGGCGGTCTGCTAAGTTCCTTATGTTGTCATCAATGAGATTGAGATTTTTCCCCTCAAACTGTTCTTTCTCTTCTGGTGTTTTCAGCAAGGGGCCGTCACACAGCCCTATAAACGCCGCGCCTATCCTTTCAAAGCACTTTTGCGATGGAATATTGTCTGCCTCAACCCAGGCATTAAATGTTGTCTTCCCTGTGATTCGGCTTATCTCATTTAAAAACAGCACGATGCTCTGCGGCCCCAATCTGCGCTGCGTGTACTGCTTGTCCAATTCTATGGCAAGCTCCCATATGTCTTTTCTGGTGTCCTTAATGCCAAGATAGCCGACAGGCACTTGTTCTGGGCTTTCGATGATGCAGTAGAAGGACTCCGGGTGGCCGAGATCAAGCTGGAACAGGCTTTCACTGCTGTGCTTATCCACATGAACCATAGTACGGTACATCATGGAGTATTGCATTCTGACAGCCACATAGAAATCCGCATCGCTCTCCTTCGCGGGCCTGAGCATGAGTATCTCATTCTGTGCAAACACAGGCTGGGCTTTCTCACGGGAAAAGTCCCATATTGCCCGTTGGTATTCTTCCTTTTTCATTTCTGCTACAAGTCTTTCCAAAGCGCCTATATATGCTTCTGCCCGTTCCTGCGATCCTTCGGGGAGCCCTTTGACGCTGTCCAGAAGCGTCTGAAGGTTTTCTACCATCTTTTCCTGTTGCGCTTTTTGAAAAATGCTTCCCATAAAAATGCCTCTCTTGTTTGCGACTATCTGGGACACTTTTCCTTGGATTAGTCGCCAAAGAAATCAGCAAGAATCCCAAGTATTCCTCTGGCAGAAGTGTGGATCCTTTTACTTTCACCACTTTGCCCGTCATCATCATGATAACCATATTTTTCTTCGATGCGAACTCCATCATCACCGGAAAAGAGAGTATATGTTGTTTCTTCTTCTCTTGTGTACTTTCCGTCAGAACACCAACTGGTAAACCTGTTTTTAATTGTTTTGCTCTTCCCGTTATAGGTATCTGGATCAGATACAATGGAAAACAGTGTATCAACTTCGCTATCTTTGAGATGCGCTCCTGCTAAATCAAGCGCTCCGGCAATAAGGCCGCGTTTTCTCTGCTTTTCTTTTCTGTCCATGGCTATTACCTCCTTGACTTTTGGGTTTGGTTACAGTATACTTCTCAACACAGGAACTGTCAATAGAACTGCGATATATATATTTACTTTTTGAGTAAGGAGCGGACTCGAATGGAGTATGATTTCGAACAAATCGGTAAATCCATCAAGGAAGAGCGCAAAAAGAACGGATGGACGCAAGAAGAACTCGGCAAAATGCTCTGCATTTCTGGGAAACAAATTTCAAATTATGAAAAAGGAAAACTTCTCCCGCCGCAAGATGTGTTGTTGGAAATGGCCCGACTTTTCAATTGTGAGTATGGGTATCTTCTCGGTGAGGAAAGCTATAAAGACGGCTCGAAATTGAATACTGCAATTTGCGAATCTTTGGGTTTGAGCTGCAAGGCGGTGGAATCTCTCCGACGTGCAACCCACAAGGGTTTAGAAAAAGAACTTGCTGAGAGACAACAGGCTATAAATAGCCTGTTTGAATCCCCATATTTTGGGGAATTCATTGACTGCTTGGTTGAGGCTGTAGATATAAGCAGAAATCTAAATAGCTTTAATGAAGTCCATTATCAGAAGTTAATCAACCGCTACGGGGAAAAAATCGTAGATCAGGCCACGATTTTTTGTTCTTTCAGCGAAGCAATTTCAACAGACTACGCAAGCGACCCGATTTTTCAAGAAGTTGTCAAAGAAATTGAATCGGTCATTGACAAGGGGCGAAACCAAGAGTACGCCCAAAAGGTAGCTCGCTATGAATTGCGAGAGTCTTTTGAGTGCCTAATCAGAAACATAGAGAGCGCCGAAAAATTTGTGTAAAAGAGAATAAAAGGCATCCATTCAGTCAAGAATCGGAGCAAGGAAAAACTTGATTGAAAGGATGTATTTTCATGGAAAGCACACCGAAGGAAATGCTGAAGGCCTACGTGGACAGCCAGAAATTCAGCAGCACGACAGAAATTATGGATGCGATGAAGGAAATGTTCCGGGACGTTTTGCAGCAGGTGATGGAAAGCGAGCTGGACACAGAACTGGGGTACGAAAAAAGTCAGCGGGTGTCGGATTCTGGCGTCGAAAA
>CAJTGJ010000102.1 GCA_910575695.1 Oscillospiraceae bacterium
GCTGACCGCCTTTTGTCCGCTTGCCGGACAGCCGCAGACGCGGCAGAAAGGATATATTTATGGCATTTTTCAATAGCGCAGTAGACGTTTTGCAGACCCTTGTTGTAGCACTTGGAGCCGGGCTTGGTATCTGGGGCGTAATCAATCTGATGGAGGGCTACGGCAATGACAATCCGGGCGCGAAGAGCCAGGGCATGAAGCAGCTTATGGCGGGCGGCGGCGTTGCCCTTATCGGCATGACCCTTGTACCGCTGCTTTCCGGCTTGTTCGGTTAAGAAGCGCGGGTAAAGGCTTATGCAGAGCATACTTGACGCGATTAACGAATGGATAAAGGAAATCCTCATAGGAGCCATAAACGGTAATCTGTCAACTATGTTCGGGGACGTGAACGAGAAAGTCGGCACTATCGCCGCAGAGGTAGGGCAGACCCCGCAAGGGTGGAACGCAAATATATTCTCCATGATACAGACCCTTAGTGAGAATGTAATCGTACCCATTGCGGGGCTTGTCATTACCTACGTCCTATGCTATGAGCTTATCAGCATGGTAACGGAAAAGAACAATATGCACGACGTTGACACTTCCATGTTCTTCAAGTGGGTGTTCAAGGCGTTTGTGGCAGTCTACCTTGTGACGCACACCTTTGACATCACTATGGCGGTGTTCGATATGGCGCAGCACGTTGTTTCCGGCGCGGCGGGGGTAATCGGCGGCAGCACAGAGATTGATGTTGCCGCCGCCCTTGCTTCCATGCAGAGCGGGCTTGACGCTATGGAAATCCCCGAACTGCTCTTACTTGTCATGGAAACAAGCCTTGTGAGCTTGTGCATGAAAATCATGTCCGTACTGATAACCGTTATCCTCTACGGGCGCATGATAGAAATTTACCTTTACTGTTCGGTATCGCCTATCCCGTTTGCAACTATGACGAACCGGGAATGGGGGCAGATAGGAAACAACTACCTAAAATCCCTGTTCGCTATCGGTTTTCAAGGCTTCCTCATTATGATATGCGTCGGCATTTACGCGGTTCTGGTAAACAACATGATAATAGCGGACAATCTGCACAGCGCGATATTCTCCCTTGCAGCCTATACCGTTATCCTCTGTTTCTCCCTGTTCAAATCCGGCGCACTGGCGAAGTCGATATTCTCCGCGCATTAGCGGCGTGTCAAGGGCAGGGTGGAGATTTTCAGAGCGAAGCGGCGAAAATACGACCCGACCTTGACGCGGATAACCCCCATATAATACGGGCGGGCAAAGGGCATAGATTGACCTTTGCCTTGATTACCCTTATGGAAAATTACAGCAACATCAAACCCAGAGAAAGGAGGTTTTCACTTGGCGTATGTACCCGTACCCAAAGACTTATCCAAAGTCAAGACAAAAGTAGCGTTCAACCTTACCAAACGGCAGATTGTATGTTTTGCGGCAGCTCTCATTATCGGCTTGCCGCTTTTCTTTCTGCTCAAAGACAGCACAGGCACAAGCCTTGCGTCTATGGCTATGATTGCCGTCATGCTGCCCTGTTTCCTGTTCGCCATGTATGAAAAGCATGGACAGCCCCTTGAAGTGGTGGTGAAGAACATCATTCAGACGAAATTCATAGCCCCCAAAGAACGACCATACAGGACAGACAACTTTTATTCCGTCTTAGAACGGCAGAGAAAACTTGAAAAGGAGGTATCAGCGATTGCAAAAGGAAACACGAAGAAACAGCGCGGCGGGAAGCGCAAAGCCTAACCCGCCCCGCAAGCTCACCCGCGCCGAGAAAAAGCAGATTGCGGAAATCATCAGACAGGCAAAGGGCGACGGGAAAGCGCATACCGCGCAGCAGACAATCCCCTATATCCAGATGTACCCGGACGGTATCTGCAAGGTTACGGAACGGAAATACTCAAAGACCGTCGCCTTTGAAGATATTAACTATCAGCTTGCACAGGCAGACGACAAGACCGCCATTTTTGAGAACTGGTGCGACTTCCTCAACTACTTTGACGCTTCCGTTTCGGTGCAGCTCTCTTTCATCAATCAGGGGACGCAGCGGGGCGAAGCGGAAAAGGCGGTCAATATCCCGGCACAGGAGGACGCTTTCAATTCTATCCGCACAGAATACCGGGATATGCTGAAAAACCAGCTTGCAAAGGGAAACAACGGGCTTGTCAAAGCAAAATATATCACCTTTGCCATTGAAGCCGACAGTCTGGGCGCGGCGAAATCCCGCCTTGCCCGTATCGAAACGGACGTGCTGAACAACTTTAAGCTCTTGGGCGTGTCTGCCCGCCCCATGACAGGCTATGAACGCCTTAAAATGCTGCATGGCATTTTCCACCCGGAGGGCGGGCAGTTTGCCTTTGATTTTTCATGGCTTGCCCCGTCCGGGCTTTCCACAAAGGACTTTATCGCCCCGTCCTCTTTTCGTTTTGGCGAGGGGCGTTACTTCCGCATGGGGCGCAAAATCGGCGCGGTTTCATTCCTTGAAATCCTTGCGCCGGAGTTAAACGACCGTATCTTATCGGATATTCTGGACTTGGAAACGGGCGTTATCGTCAATCTGCATATCCACAGTATCGACCAGACCGAAGCCATAAAGACAATCAAGCGGAAAATCACCGACCTTGACAAAATGAAAATCGAGGAACAGAAAAAGGCGGTACGCAGCGGCTATGACATGGATATTATACCGTCCGACCTTGCCACGTTCGGCAGCGAAGCGAAAAATCTCTTACAGGACTTGCAGAGCCGCAACGAGCGTATGTTTCTGCTCACGTTCCTTGTGGTGAACATGGCAGACACAAAAAGGAAACTGGAAAATGACGTGTTCGCGGCGGCGGGTATCGCACAGAAATATAACTGCGCCCTCACCCGCCTTGACTACCAACAGGAAGCGGGGCTTATGTCCTCTGTACCGCTTGGGGAGAACCTTATCGCCATACAGCGGGGGCTTACCACGTCAAGCACAGCTATCTTTATCCCCTTTATCACACAGGAGCTTTTCCAGACGGGCGCGGCTTTATACTATGGCTTGAACGCCCTTTCTAACAACATGATACTCTGCGACCGCAAGCAGCTTAAAAACCCCAAAGGAGTGTATCGTAAAGGAACGGGGACACCCCGAAAACAACAGGCAGTCAGGCCGCAGGCGGCACAGGGGCGCGGGAAAGGACGCGCCAAGGTGATTTTGACGGTAGTATATCACAGACAACCGAATATGGAAAGGGGGCTAATCCTATGCCGGCAGTAACAGCAGACAGAACGATTGAACGCACCGACAAGCCGCTGCACATCACAAAGCGGATTGGCTCCACGACCTACAAGGTGAGCGTTCATTTCAGCAGGACGAGCAGGGAAACCATGAGCGATAAGCTGGTACGCCTGATTGAAAGGGACGCGGTGAAACAGTGAAAACGACACCGAGAGCCGCAGCGCCGGACAGCCGGAAAGAGGGAACCATGAACGACAACAAGCTGACTATCCTTTACGAGAGATTAAGCCATGAGGACGGGAGGGAAAACGAATCCCTGTCCATTGAGCATCAAAAGGAATATCTGGAGGAATACGCAACCCGGAACGGCTTCACCAACTTTGTCCATCGGACGGATGACGGGTGGAGCGGCACACGCTGGGACAGGCCCGGATTTTTGCAGATTATGGAGGACATCGAGCGCGGCAACGTGGGGCAAATCCTGATTAAAGACATGAGCAGATTGGGCCGCGACCACTTGCGCGTGGGGCTGTTTCTGGAGCAGCTGCGGGAGCGGGGCGTCAGGCTGATCGCCGTGGCCGAGGGCATCGACACCGCCAAGGGCGAGGACGATTTCATGCCCTTCCGAAACATCTTTGCGGAGTGGCACGCAAGAGATACCAGCCGGAAGATACGGGCGATTTTCGGCGCGAGGACGGCGGCGGGGAAGCACGTCACCGGCGCACTCCCCTATGGCTATCTGCACGACCCGGACGACCGCCAGAAATGGATTGTGGACGAGGAAGCCGCCCCCGTTGTGAAGCGCATCTTCCAGGGCGTTATCGAGGGCAAGCCCCTTGCCAGAATTGCGGAGGAATTGACCACCGAAAAGATACTCACCCCCGCCGCCCATTGGAGGGCTATCGGGGAGCGGGTGAGCATGGGCGCGGCGGGCGCAGACCCCTACAAATGGGCCACCGCCACCCTTATCCAAATCCTCAAAAAAGAGGAATATATGGGCTGGACAGTCCTCAACAAGACCGCCACGGAAAGCTACAAATCCAAGAAGCGGGAGGCCACCCCGCAGGAAAACCGGCTGATTTTCAAGGACACCCACCCCGCCATCGTTGACGAGGAAACATGGAATGTCGTTCAGCGTCTGCGGGAAACCAAGCGTGTCCGGGAGTGCATCGGCGGCGAGCCGAACCCGCTGACCGGCATCCTTTACTGCGCCGACTGCGGAGAGAAGATGTACCACAAGAGGGGCAGTACCGGCAGACCCGACCAGCCCCACCATGAGTATGTCTGTTCCAGCTACCGCCACTATTCCCGAAGCTGTACCTGCCACTATATCCGCGTCAGCGTTGTGGAAAGTCTGGTGCTGGAAGCCATACGGCGGGTTAGCGGATATGTGCGGGAGAACGAGGCGGAGTTTATCGAGCGTGTCCGGGAGAAATCGGAGTTACAGCAGGAGGCGGCGGTAAAGGAGAGCCGCAAAAAGCTGTTAAAAGCCAAGCGGCGGCGGGAGGAAATCAGCGGCTTAATCAAGAAACTGTATGAAGCCTACGCCACGGGGAAGATACCCGAAAACCACTTTTCCGAACTGCTGACCGGCTACGACAACGAGCAGAAAACCCTTGACGGGGAAATCGAGAGGTTACAGGCCGAGATTGACCGCTACAACACCGACAGCGTGAGGGCTGACAAGTTTATCGAACTGGTGAAACGGCACACCGAGTTTACCGAGTTTTCCGCATCCCTGCTGAATGAATTTGTGGAGAAGATAATCGTCCATGAGGCCACCAAAGTAAACGGGGTACGGGAACAGGAGGTTGAAATCTATCTGAACTTTATCGGCAAATTCGACCTGCCCGAACAGGAGGAACAGCCGGAGGAAACGCCGATAAGAAAGAGCAGGAAAAAGCGCCGCCACGAAATGACGGAGGAACAACGGGCGGCCTTGCGCGAGCGGGACAAGGTACGCTATGCCCGAAAGGTAGCCGCCAAGAAAGCCGCCGAGGAAGCGCAGAGGGCGGCAATTTTGAAAGGCACAGCCTACGAAATCAGGCCGCAGGAAGCCGGAGCCGCCCATGCCGCCATCTGAACCCCCACCGAGCCGCCATGCTGAAAAAGAGCGTGGCGGCTTTTCCATTCCTATCCATTCCAGACCGAAAAAATGAAAGGAGAGTTTGACAAATGGCAAAGACCAAAATTGAGAAAATCGCAAGCATCGAGGAAGAAATCAAGCATCTTGAAAACAAGAAAAAGCGGCTGATCCAGGAGCAGAAAGAGCAGGAGCGCAAGGACAGGACGAACCGCCTCTGCAAGCGCATGGGGCTTTTTGAAAAGCTGCTGCCCGACACCATCCCGCTGACCGAGGAGCAGTTCAAGGCATTTTTGGAGCAGACTGTAATGACCGAACACAGCCGCCGCATACTGGACGGATTGACCGCCCAGAACGCCGCCACAGCCCCCGCACAGGGCGCGGGAACGGCGGCGAGGGGATAACACCCAGCCCGCCGCCAAAACCGACCAGACAGCGCAGGAGGACGGCGCAAGGGTAATAGGTGTTTGGAGCAAAGTGGTGGCAAGATAGACAGGGTTAGCAGATATAAATTTTCTCCAATCTTACCAATTTGATAAATCGTTCAAGAGCATCTTCTTCATTATCAAAATAAGTGCGGGATGTTTCAGCAATGCAGGCCCGTTCATCGGCCGCAGAAACACACCATTTTTCTCCTAATTTTTCTATCAATACTTCATTGGGCCTTACTTTGTGTTCGTGAAACCAGTTATAAAATTTTAATTGTTCGTCCACTATAATTTGAAGAGCTTCGTCTTTTTTCATCCTAATCACCCCAATATATATCCAGTCTACCACAACAGCCGCAATTTTTCCATCATCATCCATCAAAGAATTTCAAAATATCAACCTCGCTCCTGCCAAAAATCGGCGGGAGTGTCTTTCGTGGAAAGCGTATAACAAACCAACGCAAACGGGAGCCGGAACGAGGGCGGGGCGCAAGGGTAAAGGGCTTGCGCCCCTACCCTTGCTTTTTAGCAAAGGCGCACTTATATACCACATGAATGTGGTATGTGCGGTCTTGCAGACGGCGTTTTGTGCCTCTCGGCACAAAAGGACGGGGGAACGACCCGCAGAAAGGAGGACAGCCC
>CAJTGJ010000103.1 GCA_910575695.1 Oscillospiraceae bacterium
TCCCGCCTATGGTGAAACGGCAGAGATACTATGCCGCCCTGGATGCTGCCGCATAAGTTCCGCATATCTTTGAGTTGAATGTGTCAACTGATATTGACAAGATCACCAGCAGCGGCGCGCCCGGCCAGCCCGTCCTCAACAACGGCAACGCCATCACCGCACAGATGGACAGCATCGCCGCCGCTATTGATGAAATTCTGGCCGAGGGGGTGGAGGACGCCAAGACCCGGGCCGCCCAGGATTTTGCCACTACGGGCGGGGACAATTACGAGGTCGTCCAGCCCTTCACCGTGTCCAGCAATACCAATTCCTTCATCGGCCAATACTGCGCCGCCAAAGAGGAGAGCTGGGAGGAAATCTCCCTGGAGGATTTGAAGCAGCTCCTGCGAAACGGGAAGGGGCATCTGTATTCCTTCACCCGCGCCAGCGAGACCCGGACGGTGGAGGCGGACGACCCGGACACCCCGGACGTGGTGGAGACCAAACAGGAAACCTGGTACGTCTACACCCTGGTCTACAACGGCGAAGCCTATTTTGCCGACCAGGTGTTCCACCTGACGGACGATCAGGAGGCGCTGGCCGGGGACTATGCCCAGAACCTCAGCCTGTTCCTGAGCGACGGCTCCATCCAACACACCGAGTACACCGGCGGCACCATCGCCTCCCTGGGGGACGTGCACTTCACGCATGGCGCGACCGAGGTGGTCTACTTCAACCAGCTGGACCAGCGGTACGCCAACCAGCCCTTTGGCACGGACAACATCGGGGGCTACGGCTGCGGCCCCACCTCCATGGCCATCGTGGTGTCCTCCCTGACCGATGAAATCGTAGACCCCATCGCCATGGCCAAGTGGGCCTATGAAAACGGCGGCTGGTGCAAGGGGCAAGGCTCCTACCATTCGCTGATCCCCAACGCCGCCAAAGCTTGGGGCCTGAATGTGGAAGGGTGCAAGGCCAGCGAGCCCCAGCGCATCCTGGACGCGCTGAGCCAGGGAAAGCTGGTAGTGGCAATTATGGGCAAGGGGCATTTTACCACCACCGGCCACTTTATTGTCCTCCGGGGCGTGCAGGACGGGAAGATCCTGGTGGCCGACCCGGCCAGCACCTCCCGGAGCCAGAAGGCGTGGGATCTGTCCATCCTCCTCAATGAGGCCGGGCACCGGGCCGGGGCGGGTGGGCCGTTCTGGATCATTGGGGTATAAAAAGGGCACGCGGCAGTTATTCTCTGCCCGTGCCCTGCGATTACTCTTTGTGTTTCAGTCTGGTTTCGATTACAGCAATAGCCTGTTCCATGCCAGCTAACACATCCCGGGCATTGCGGCCCTGGTATCCGTCATGCCGTTCCTTTAGGGCTGCCAGCAGCTCAGAAGGTACAGCCTGACAAACGCCGCCTGCCTCATTGTCTTTCATCGGAGAACGCCTCCAACACCTGCGCGGGCAGCCAAACCTGGATGCTTGAGCCTTGATAGTCGGTGGGATTCCTTGTGACGATTCCATCCATCTCATTCAGCAAGGCTACGGAATACTGGACGGAATCCTCAAAATCAGTCCACTCCAGATTGATTGCGTTTTGAATCTCCCGCTCAGAAACTGCCGCGACAGAGACAATCATCAAAAGCCGTTTCAGCAGATCCTTTACAGCAGAGTGATCCTTCATCTGCCGCTTTGCGATGTAGTAAATATCCGTGATGGCGGAGGCAGATACATATTCCCGCACATCATTCCGCTGGGCCAGATTAAGCACATTTGCCGCATTATTAAAATACGGCTCCCGTTTCAGCAGAACGTCCAGCACTACATTCGTATCAATGAGAAGCTTCATATTTTCCCAACCTCTCATCACGAAGGGCGGACAGCGGCAGATCTGTGGAGGGAATTGCGCCGATCAGCGATTGTACGATGCTTTTTGTATCTGCTTTCTCTGCTGTTGTGTCAGCTTCTTCTGCCGGCAAAACAATGACCTCCAGCTTTCGGCCGTGAAAAGCCTCCGGCAACGGTATGACGGACATAAGGCTGCTTGCGTCAATAAATCTGCGCACTACCTCCATTTGAGCCACCTCCAACATCATGTGTCATTTGTATTATACACGATCTTATGCCACTTTACAACCCAATGGATTTTATACGAGGAGGAAACATGGATACCATTTCTAGGCAGACGTATCTATTGCTATCAGCCTGTACCGGCAACTGGCGGAACTGCATTTTGGTTGCCGGGGCTGAGAATGACACCCCCGGCTATCTGCTGTCCGCAGACCGGGACGGCCAGCCTATCGTGATGGCCGTGGAACAGTTCCAGCATCTCACAGGCCAGACCATCGACCCCGCCGAGTGCTGCGGCCAGCTCACGGAGGATGCATTCAAATCGTTGTACGCCCAATATCTGCTCTGGGCTATGCCGTCATCGGAGGCAGACCCACTTGCTATCCTCTGCCAAGGCATACCTGCCGCATTTTAAATTCACCGCTTTACCCGCCCTGGAGAATACTCCAGGGCGGTTTTTTGCTGTTCACAGAAATTTTACAGAAATGACGGCCCATTTTATGCCTTGAGCGGTGCGTAATAAAACAGAAAGTATTTTCAGAACTATCTCAAAATCGGTGAAGCCCACCCAATAGAAAAAAGGAGTGTTCCCCATGAAACGAGTGAATATCAAATGCCCCTACTGCGGCTCCCGGGCGCTCCTGCGCCCCGCGTCCGTGGTATATGGCTCCAAAGCCGCAGACCCTACCGCGCCCTACTATGTCTGCGCCCGGTTCCCGGCCTGCGATGCCTATGTGGCCGCCCACAGGGATACCCGCCTTCCCATGGGCACCCTGGCCGACAGAGATTTGCGGTGCAAGCGCATCGAAGCCCACAAAGCCTTCAACCGGCTGTGGGAAACCGGGCTGATGAGCAAGAAGCAAGCGTACCGTTGGCTTCAGGCCAAGCTGGGCCTGCCGGAACAGGAGGCCCACATCGGCAGGTTTTCCCTGTTCCGCTGTGAACAGGTCATCCGGCTGTGCGAAGAATATTTCCCGACTGTAAGCCATGCGGCATAGCGTTTGCCGTCTCACGAAAGAAAGGTGATCCCAATGAAATTCGATTTCACCCTTACCCCGGATCAGCGCACCTTGACGGAGGATAACCTGGCGGTAATCGACAAGGTGATCTCCCGGTACATCCATGTAAATGAGAGCGTCTGCGGTCTGGGCTGGGACGACCTCTACCAGGAAGGGGCAGCGGCGCTGTGCAAGGCTGCTGCCACCTATGATGGGAGCTCCGCCCAGTTCAGCACCTACGCCACCGCGGTGATCCGCAATCACTTGCTTAACCATTGCAAAGCTGTCAATACAGATCAGCGGAATTTGTCCACCGTTTCCCTGGACGACAACGGCCCGGATGACGGCAGACCTCCGCCCTGCCCGGAGCTGTCCGTCCCGGATGGGGTGGATGCGCTGCTTGGCCAGTTGGACGCCGCAGATTTTTTGGCGGACTGCAAGCGGCGGTACACTGGCGTGGCCCTACTGGGGGTGGAGGCTCTGGAATGGAAGGTGAAGGGTCTGACCGGGGCGGATATCGCCCGGCTCTACGGCGCGAAGCCCAACCAGGTGGGGGCGTGGATCTCCCGGGCAACACAAAAAATCCGGAAAGATATTGTTGAAAAGCGTCTGCCCCATTTGTAAAAGATACTATCAAGGTTTGGAGGCGAGTTTATGAACATCAAGAAGGAAACCACTTATTATACAGCGGTGGGCCGCTTCCATCGCAAAACAGATGCCGATGGGCGTACCTATCCCGTGATCCTGGTGAACCAGGAGGAGCACATGGTGGACATCCAGGAGATGGCGGTGTGGACCGTCCTCAACTGGCGGTTTCTGCGGCTGGAGCAGATTGAAATGAAATACGGCCAGCTGGCCGGGGATCTGCCCCCCGCCCGGCGGACGCTGGAAACCTGCCTAAACCGCCTGGAGGTGCGGGGCCTCATCGCCCGGGGCGTGGGGGACACCGACTTTGACGCGCTGTACGACCTGCTGGGCGGGCTCTATGTGGTCCCCCTCTCGGAGAGCCTGCCCCTGAAGCTGACCGCTTTCGGCAAGCTGCTGCTGGACGGTGTGCCCTTCTCCAAGGCCAGGGAACTGTTCCGAAAGGACAGGCCCAGTGAGCGGGAGGCCCAGGTGCTGGCCCTGTCCCGGCAGGCGCTGCTGTCCACCGCCGAGCTCATCAAGTGCGCTGAGGTGGGGGCCACCGATGTGTCCACCGACGAAAAGCTCATGGACGTTCTCATTGACAACGACTACACCACCAGCGACAGCCTCCCCTTTGAGATGCTGGAGGCCAAACAGCGGATGCCCATTACCATGGCGGTGGCCAATCTCTACCTGCGCAAGCAGATCGTCTTTGATCGGGGATAAAAAATTTTGGGGGAGCGTGCAAAAAAATAAACGCGCAGCCACTATTTATTATGTGGACGGCCCAATTGATGACAGGAGGAATCCCCTATGAAGAAACAGTACAGCCAGATCAAGCTACCCGACCCCAACGACCAGGACCCCCACCCCCGTCTGCTGGTGGATGGGTACGGCATCCACGCCGGGGACTGCTTCCGGGCCCGGTTCCCGGACGGCTGGCACGATATCACGCTGGAGATAACCTGGGAGATCACGGGTCCCGGGTGCTGGTATATCTCCACCCCCGGCTATGAGGGCGTGTGTCCGGCGGGGCTGTTTGTGGAGGCGTAAAAGGCAGGCGGGGTATCTGCCCCGCCTGCCGCATTATTGGTTCACAACGGAATTGGCCAGCGTCTGCTCCACGTAACTGTTCAGGGACATCTGCTGGGCGGTGGCCCGCACCACCAGCTTTTTGTGGAGTTCAGGGGAAATGCGTACATTGAAACTGCCCTTGAATGCCTTTTCCGGCTCTTTCCCCTCGGTCTCACACATAGCCAGATAATCATCTACCGCGCCGTGGAAATCCGATACCAACTCCTCCGCTGTGCCACCCTCATAGGAGAGCAGGGCGCGGATGCCCATGACTTTTCCGAAAAAAATGCAGTCTTCTTCGGAAAATTCCACGCTTCCAACATATCCTTTGTATTCCATTGTAGTACTCAAATCAATCCCTCCTGTTCCAGCATAGTAACGAGCTGCTTCACTTGATAGGCCAGAAATTCTTTGCGCGGATGTGGCTTGTGCAGTAAAATTGGAGGATGCCATGCGCTGACGAACATCACCCGTGAGCCGCTGGTCCGTCCCTTATTGCTTCGGCCGTAAGAGAAGTACCCCAGCAGTGTCTCCGCCTCATCAAACGTAAAGTCTTTTGGACTTGATTTCAGTTTGTTGATCAGCTTTTCTTTTTGTCCCATCCAATCTCCTCCTATGCCAGTAGTATACCACAGCAACTATCAAATTGCAACTATTTTTAGTCGCAAGTCGATGTGTGCTATATGTTGAGCTTTTCATTTTAACAATTCTATATATTGTGTTTTTACTATTGACACCACAGATATCTTGTGGTACAATCCCCTTGTAATTGATTCTATGTGCGTTTCCTCCCACTGCGGGAGGGCAGGCCCGCCTCAGCGGCCTGGGAGCGAAGGGTTTCGCATTGCACACGTTGCAGGATTCGCTGGCCCTGTTGGAAAAACAGCAGGGATGATTTACGAGGCGTTTCCTGGGTTTGTTCGCAAGAGCCGGTGGATGGCTGGCCCCTGTAAGGGGATCAGTCTGCCCTCTGGCTCTTTTTATATACACATCATGGCCCATACGGGCAGAAAGGAGCGTTATGTCCCAACTGTACTGCACAGGCCGGGTCACGTCCGAGCTGGAACTGAAGACCAGCGCGAAAAAGGTGCCCTACCTCAACTTCCCCATAGTGGAATACGTGGGGTACGGCAGGAACTCCCACCCGCAGTATCTCTCGGTGTGGGCCTGGAGTGCCATGGCGCGGCAGCTTGCCGATGCCGGCGTAGGCAAAGGCAGCGTATTGTGGGTATCCGGCTCGCTGGAGCTGGAGGAGTACGCCAAAAAAGACGGCGTGACCCGCGACAAGCGGCTGAAGCTCAAGCTGAGGGACTGGGGGTTTGTCCCTACCCAACAGCCCCAGCGCAGACCTGGCCAAGACCAAAGCATCCCGCCCCCAGGCACCATTGACGGGGAACGGGAAGATCTGCCGGAATAACGTCCGGCACAACTTGATGTCAACGCCAATCTGAAATTGTAAGAAAACGCCGAAGAAATTTGAGGCTTCGGTAGAAAGAGTGGGCGGGTCAGCGGTTAGGGAGAGTGGGATGAAGATTGGAGCAGGAGAGCATAACCATAGCGAGAAGATTATCCACGTTGCGAAAGCCAAAAGCGGTACGGATGATGAGTTTGATT
>CAJTGJ010000104.1 GCA_910575695.1 Oscillospiraceae bacterium
GGCCTTCTTCCTTGATTTTTGTTTCGCAACTTAATCATAGTCGTTTCCCCTGTGTTGCCAAGGGCTTGTTCAGTTTTTACCACCCACTCATTCTACCGATGAGCCCGTTTTCCACGCTGTTTACCAGTACCAGCGACTATACAGATGATTTGGACAAGTACCCTCTGTATAGTCTTACAATAGAAGATGGAATTACTCCGAAAACAGAACGATATGAAAGAAGCCATCTTGTAAAAAAAGAGGATTCCTATAAAATTGTCAGGCCAAACGATTATGCTTATAATCCAATGAACCTTCGCTTTGGTGCAGTTGCCAGGCATAAAGGTACTATACCAGTGGCAGTATCGGGGTACTATGACATTTTTACAACGGTACACAAAAGCGATTTACCGTTTATGGACAGCTTCTTAACTTGCGGCACGATGATTACTTACTACAATAGGGTCTCCACGGGGTCATTGGTCGAGAAGCGGCGTGTCCATTTTTCTCAATTTTTGGATTTTGCATTGCCCTTACCCCCGGTAACCGAACGTGCTAAAATCGCTGAAATCCTCACCACGCAGGACAAGGTGATTGAACTGAAAGAAAAATGTCTTGCTGAAAAGCAGCGGCAGAAAAAATATCTGATGCAGCAACTTTTAACGGGAAAGAAACGCCTGCCGGGGTTTAGTGGAGATTGGAAGATTGTTCGCTTACACCAAATTGTAAAGCGACACACGAAAAGGAATACCATAGGAAATACTAATGTACTTACGATTTCTGCCCAATATGGGCTAATCAATCAAGCTGAATTTTTCAACAAGGCGATTGCAAGCGACGATAAGAGCAACTACTTCTTATTGGAGCGAGGTGACTTTGCCTATAACAAAAGCTATTCTAATGGCTATCCGTTTGGGGCTATTAAGCGGTTAACACGATATGATGCTGGAATAGTATCTCCACTTTACATTTGCTTTCGTATAAAAAATAAAAGTATTTCTGATGAATATTTGGAGCAGTATATTGAGGTAGGAGTCATGAATCACGAGATACAGGCATGTGCGCAAGAAGGAGCGCGAAATCATGGCTTACTGAATATTACTGTAGATGATTTTTTTAATTCAAAACTCCTGCTCCCCCCTTCTGAAGAACAAACCGCCATCGTTCAAGTCCTTTCCACGGCCGACCGGGAACTCGACCTGCTCCGGCAGGACATCGAACAGGAAAAGCAAAAGAAAAAGGCCCTGATGCAGCTTCTGCTGACGGGGATTGTGAGGGTGAAAAAATGAAATGTCCATACTGTGCCACCACTGTTCATATGAATTGGTCGGAGACAGCATTAGAAAATATACATCCCGAGGAATCTTATTTAAAGGATGGGTATGCGATTCAATATGGATTTTGTCCGGAGTGTTGTAATTTGGTCATCCAACTACAACATGGAATGTCACTTGGCTGGGACGAAAATGGATGCTGGATCGATCAAATTGATGAAGAGCAGCCTATTTATCCGCGCTATGCCACAGCTCGAAAGCTTCATGAGTTTATTCCGCATCAGTATGCTGAATTATTCCGCGAAAGTGAAGAGGTCAATAACATAAGTCCGCGTGCTAGTGCCACATTAAGCCGGTACTTATTGCAAATGCTCTTACATGAAGAATTGCATATTCACAAGAGAAATCTTGAGGAAGAATTAAAGGAATTAGAGGGTATGAACAATGTTCCCTCTAAACTTGTTTCTATGTTGCAAATTATGCGGAAAATCGCTAATTTTGGCGCACACCCTAAGAAAAGTACAAACAGCAATGAAATCGTGGAAGTGGAAGAAGGCGAATCTGCGATTATGCTCGACTTACTGGAAGAAGTCTTTGATTACATTTTTGTGAAGCCAAAACAGCAAGAAGATTTTCTTAAAACGATTCAAGAGAAATATGGGATTGCCCCATAAAAAAGTAAGGCAAATCACTCTATCCTGCTCTTTCTGCTTTTGCCAGATGTTCAAAAAGGGGGCCGCATCATGGATAAAAACGCATATCTGGAACGCAATGCCAGTCAGCAGCCAGCGCTTGAACTGCTCCAGTCCATGGGATACATCTACATTTCGCTAGAGGACTGCGCTCTACAACGAGGGAGCGGCTATCATGTGTTGCTGAAAGACATTCTCCGCGGCCAGCTGCGGCGGCTCAACCGCTACGCCTTCGCGGGCGCAGAAAACGAGTTCTCCGCCGCCAATATTGAGCGGGCCATGGAGGATTTGGACGAGCCTCTTACCGACGGCCTGGTGCGTACCAGTGAAAAGATCTATGATGCCCTTCTGCTGGGGAAAAGTTATCCGGAAACCGTGGGCGAGGGAAAAAACCTCAGCTTCAACCTGAAATACATCGACTGGGAGCACCCGGAGAATAACCTTTTCCATATGGCCGAGGAATTCGCGGTGGACAGTCGGGACAAGCTTCACAACGCCCGCCCAGATATTGTGCTGTTCATCAACGGCATCCCCTTCGCAGTGATCGAGTGTAAGGCCCCACAGGTCAGCGTGGAGCAGGCCGTGGAACAGAATATCCGCAACCAGCAGAAGGAGTACATTCCACAGCTCTACAAGTTTGCGCAGATCGTGATGGCGACCAATAAAAATGCTGTAAAGTATGCCACAACCGGAACGCCCAAGAAATTCTGGAATGTGTGGAAAGAACAGGATACCGCTTTTCTGGAAGATGCGCTGGCCCGGTGTGTGGACGGTCGCACCCCCAACGAGCAGGATCGGAATCTGATTTCCCTATTCAGCAAAGAGCGTGTAATGGAGCTGATGCGGTACTTTGTACTCTTTGACACCAATGTGAAGAAGATATGCCGGTATCAGCAGTATTTTGCCATCAAAGAAATCGTTAAGACCATCCGGAAACCCGACGAGAAAGGCAACCGTCAAAGCGGCGTCGTCTGGCACACTCAGGGCAGCGGAAAGAGCCTGACCATGGTGATGCTGGCAAAGTATATTTTAATGGAGTTGTCCGACTGCGCCCCGAAGGTGGTCATTGTCACTGACCGGAAAGAGTTGGATCGCCAGATTGCCGCTACCTTTGCCCATACCCGCCTCAATCCGGCCCGGGCGTCCAGCGGGCGAAACCTGGTGGAGCTTCTGGGCAGCGGCAAGGCGGATGTGGTCACTACCATTATCAATAAGTTCAACACCGCCGAAAAAATGGAGCACAAGAATTTTTCACGGGATGTGTTCCTGCTGGCGGATGAGAGCCACCGCTCCAACTACGGCCTGCTGGCCACCAAAATGAGGGCAGCGTTCCCAAATGCCTGCTACATCGGCTTTACCGGAACGCCTTTGATGAAAAAAGAGAAGAGCACTATGGCGAAGTTCGGAAAGCTGATCCATAAATATACCATCAAGGACGGTGTGGATGACGGAGCCATTGTGCCGCTTATTTACGAAGGCCGCTTTGTGGAACAGAATGTGGACGAAACAAATATCGACCTCTGGTTCAAACAGACCACCAAACGGCTCACGGAAGCTCAGCGGGATGACCTGTCCCGGAAATGGAGCAGTATCCGCCGACTCACCTCCACCGACGCCCGGATCAAGCGGATCGCTCTGGACATCAACGAACATTTCATCGAAGGGTATCAGAATACTGGCTTCAAGGCCATGCTGGCCACAAACTACAAGCGGGATGCAGTCCGCTATTTGGAGTGCTTTGAGCAGTTCGGCGATTTGACCTGTGCCGTGGTGATCTCGCCGCCCGATCTCCGGGAAGGTGCAGACGATGTAGATGAGAGGGCTGACGATAAGGTCATTGCCTACTGGAATAAAATGATGAACCGCTACGGTGATGCAGATGCCTATGAAGAGGCGATGAAGAACCAGTTCTGCGTAGGGGACATTGATATTCTCATCGTGTGCAGCAAGCTGCTTACCGGCTTTGACGCACCCATCTGCCAGGTGCTCTACATCGACAAAGAGTTGAAAGAGCATGGTCTGCTCCAGGCCATTGCCCGCACCAACCGTCTGTACGAGGGCAAGGACTACGGCCTTATTGTGGACTACCGTGGACTGATTGAAAACCTGGATACCGCTATGGATCTGTACAGCGGCGCTGGGCTGGAAAACTTTGACGGGGGAGACCTGAAGGGTGTTGTGGTGGATCTCCTGTCGTCTGTAGCTGGCCTGCGGGAAGCCTATACCCAGATAACAGAACTATTTGCAGGCTTGAAAAATCCTTGTGATGCCGAAGAGGTGGAAGTGTTTCTTGCTGACGATAAGAAGCGGGAGAACTTTTATCGTCTTCTCTGTTCTTTTGGCAAGGCGTTAAATATAGTACTGAATGCGGAACAGGCGTATGCGGCCGTTCCGAAAGATGAATTAAAGCAGTATCAAAACACTTTTATTTTTTTCTCGAAGGTGCGCCGCAGTGTGAAAATCCGTTACTGTGATGCCATTGATAACCGGGAATATGAACCACTGATGCAAAATCTTCTGGACACACACCTCTCGGTAGCTGGACTAAAGCAGATCACCAGCCCCATTGATATTCTGAATAAGGATGACTTTGAGCGGGAATTGGAGGAATTGGGATCTCTTCGGGCAAAAGCTGATGCTATTACCAGCAAGTTGACCCGCAGCATCAGCGAAAGGTATCAGGAGAATCCCGCCTATTATGACAGTTTTTCCATGCGAATCAAGGAAGCGCTGGAGCAGTACAAGGAAAAGGTGATTTCCGAGGCGGAATATCTGGCAAAAATGCGTACCATCATGGAAGACTATCACGCTGGAAGGAGCACCGTAACCTACCCGGAATCCATTAAGAATAATGTCCATGCCCAGGCGTTTTACGGTGTTTTGTCAGCGGTGTTCGACGAAGCAAAGGAAGCGGAAGTTTCTCCTGATTTTGCTGCGGAGATTGCGGAAGAGATTACAAAAATTGTGGCTAACCACAGTCAAGTGGACTGGACCGACAACAAAACAATCCACGACCGAATCTCGCAGGATATTGATGATCTCTTTTATGACTATGAGAAAGAACGGGGATTAAAACTATCTTTTGACACCATTGATAGGATTATTGAAAATGTGAAAACAGTGGCGCTTCGGAGGTTTTAACAGCGATGGCGCAAGAGAGAACAGTTTTATATGAAGGCAGCGAGATCCGCTATGTGCTGGAAGAAAAGCCGGTAAAGAACCTCAATTTGCGGATCCATAAAGATTGCAAAGTGTATGTCTCAGCAAATCCAGATATCCCGGCAGAAAAAGTGGATGGTTTTGTAATCAGGAAGGGAAACTATATTCGCTCGGCCCAGAGAAAGTTTCTTGAAATGGCGCAGTATACCTTTCAGCCCAGGCAGTATGTCAGCGGCGAGACGTTTTATCTGCTGGGCAGAGGAGTCCGCTTGAAAGTGGAGAAGAACGTCCGAGAAGAAATTTCCTCTGACGGGATCTATTTGTATCTTTGTATCAAAGATCCCGATGACTTTGCAAAAAAGCAAAGAATGGTGACACGATATCTGGATGAACAATGCCAAATCATCTTTGGCGAGATCATTTCGGAAACCTACCCGGTATTTCAAAAATATGGGATATCAATGCCTATACTGCGTATCCGAAACATGGAGACCCGATGGGGTTCTTGTTTAGCGAAAAAAGGGATCATTACATTGAATAAGCGTCTTCTTGAAGTGCCAAGAAACTGTATCGAATATGTGGTGATGCACGAGTTCTGCCATTTTGCTTATCCAAATCACTCAAAACACTTTTATGATTTCCTGACAACACTGATGCCCGATTGGAGAGAACGAAAGAAATCCTTAGACAAAAGTGCAGTGTACTGGATATAATGTATCGTCATATTCAGAGCAAATAAAGTTCCGCTTTTCTAAATTTCCCCTTGACAGGGCTTCCTGGCAGAGTTACACTGGTATAGTAGAATCACTTGAAAAAAATAAATCAGAATGATAAAATAGAAGAATGAGCTATCCAGTGAAATACAGAGAACGAACAATAGAATACAGACGGGAAGGACACACGCTACAGGAAACAAGCAAGGTGT
>CAJTGJ010000105.1 GCA_910575695.1 Oscillospiraceae bacterium
TGTTTGTAAAACTCCCTGCTATTAGGTTCCACATTCTCACCTCCTTTCTCGTTGGAAAGTTGGTGGTGCTTCCCCCTTTTCGCGGGGCAATACGGCGTTTTTCAAAAACGCCGAAGATTTTTTGAAATTTCTTCAAAAAATTTTTTGAGCAGCAAAATGCGCCTGTCCGAAAAGCCCGGACAGGCGCAAGGGTACTGAAAAAAGTATTTAGATGATTAGACAGTTCATATTTATAGACGTAGTTTTTCCCGGCGGTGGTCGGGCTTTTTTTGATAGGTCAATGACCGTCGGATTTTGTCGATACGGTATGTGCTTCATGGCGGCTACCTCCTTTAGCCGCCACTTTCAACAGTGATACCGCGTCATTTCAATAGAAGCCAAAAAGAAACGGCGGCTTTGATTTCTCAAAAAGCCGCCGTTTGATGATAGGCGTGTAAAAATACCTCTGCTGTACGACGGCTTTTTTTCTTTTGCCGTCGTGCGGCAGATAACAAGATATATATTCACTTATCACTTCAACATAGGTAAATTATCTGTTAATCTATATATGCCCTTTCGTCCATACATTCAAATTGCACTTGTTCCTCATTGGTTGTAATTGTTATATACTTAGTGCTGTATTTTTCGGCTATTTTTTTTAGCTCTTGTACTATATCGCTTTCACTCATTTTCAATACGTTCTCAATATCTGCATTGTTCCAAAATACGTGTATAGCATTTATCATATCCTCAATTTGTCGGTCACGCTCATTGACAGTAATTGCTTCTACGTCTGAGATATTGTAAGAAAACTGATAATACAAGCTACACCACGCTACTCCGTTTTCATTTGTAATCTTTTGTGGAAGGTATTCTTCATAATAGGGGCTAAGAGATTGTCCGGCGTAATCACTTTGAATTGCCTTTCCGTTTTCCATGCCAGACAGAAATACTGTCAGTTTCACAAAAGAAAGTTCTTCATCAGTTAAAGCAACTTTAAAATCATTCCAGCCGCTATCTTCACTAATCCTTTCCATTCTTTCGGGATTTTCATTTGTCCATTCCAATAAGGCATTGTTAAAATCCATGAGCGACAGATTTTTATAGTCGGGCGTTTTCAAGGAAAACAAGGTAAGATAATCTTCTTCTGTTCCGTTTGGGTATCTGCGCTGTTCCACATTATCATCAAAATACACATTCGCATGATTATCATTTTCGGCGGATAAGGGAAAATATGTGTAATCAATAGAAACGCTGATTTTTTCTGTTTGTAGTTGATTAGTAAGGTCGTCTATATCCTTTTGAAGAGCGTCCATCATGGAGCTTTTATTTACAAACTGCAATTCGTCTTTTGTTTTAGATTTAATTATATTCTGCATACCGTTTATCACACTCAAACGCGCTGCGGTGTATTCTCCAACCGTGAGTGTGTCAGCGTCCAAAATAGTCAAAGTGAAAGTATATTCTACTACAGCGTTATCTTTCGGATACGGAAATTCAGAAGTTACACTGCCGCTATAATTTCTTGATTGCCACTTTTCCGCAGTAAGCGGTTCCAACACATAGTATAGAAAACAGGCTGTTTCGTTGGTATCTCTCAACCCATACAGGACTTCACTCTTTGAAACACGTTCCAACAAATCGCTGTACTCCTCCGTGTCTGTTAGTTCCCAAACACGATTTTGATAATCTGAAACAGTCATATCCTCATAGCCATCTAATTGCAGAGTCAACAATTTTTCGTATTCTTCCTTACTAAAGGAATTGTCCGGCATTTCCCCCGGTTCGGAAGTAGCAATAGGGGAATTGGCGATTGATATGTTGCTTTGTTCTGGCGAATTACTTCGCTCGGCACACCCTGTAAACACACTCATGGTTAAAAGGGTGGCAAGAATAATTGGTAAATATTTCTTCATAGTAAAAGCTCCTTTCTGTTACCTTTTCCGGGTACAGTTAAAGAATACCTTTCTAACTTGAATTGATTTTGAATTGAATATGTTTTTTATGTGGAGATAGAAAAAGCGGCAAGCTAACTGCTCGCCGCCTTTGAAATATAAGTGCTAAAACTGTACGGAAACGATAACACCTTGAATCGTATTTGCAATTTCAATTTTCGCACCATGCAAATCAAGAATCGTTTTTACAATATACAATCCTAAACCTGTGCCGCCTGTTTGCCTGTTTCTTGACTGGTCTACCCTATAAAATGGTTCAAACAGTTTGGGAATAGCTTCGTCGGGGATATGTGCGCCTGTATTCTCAATCGTAAGGGTGGTTGTTTCTGTTTCGTTCCATAACTTTATCAATACTTGATTTCCGGCTCCCGAATACGCCGCCGCATTTCCTAAAAGATTATCCAGTGCTTTTTGAAGTAGCTGCATATCGCCTAAAATACAAACCTCCGGGTATATGGATTGTTCAACCGTCAAACCCTTTTGCATGAATAAATCTTCAAACGCTGTAACACGGTCAATTATGAGATTGCTAAGATTAAGACTGCTTTTTTTGCAGATATAACCCGGAGTATCTAAGCGGGATATTGTTAAAAGCTCTTGTACCATTTTTCCCAAAGTGTCCGTAATTTCCAAAGACTGTGCAAGATATGTTTCCCGGTCTTTATATCGTCCCACTTGATAGAGCATACCTTGAAGTTGCCCTTTAATAATAGTGATAGGCGTTTTCAATTCATGGGAAGCTGCCGCAAAAAATTCTACCCGTTGTTTTTCAAGCCGCCTTTCCATATCAATATCAGCTTGCAGCTTTTGATTAGCTTCCTGCAATTCTGAAAGAGCTGCCACAAGTTTTTTTGACAAATCATTTAAGCTATCAGAAAGCACTCCTATTTCATCTGTACGGGTAGTAGAGCATAAGCCGCTGAAATCCATATTGGACATTTGTTTTGATAACTGGCTGATTTTTATAATTGGTTTTGTCAGATACCATGTATAGAAAAATGCTGCAATTACTGATACCGCAAAAATAATAATACTTAAAATAGGAAAAGACTTTTGGAGTGCTTCGATGATTTGACTTTCCTTGTTAGTGTTTTTCGTTAAGAATAATATATATTCGTTTGTATTGTCTGCAAATATCAGGCTTTGTTCCTGTGTCCTTTCCATCTTTTTGTAGTCTGAAAAAACTTTACCTGTGAAGGTATCGAAATTAGGTAAGGCTACTTCTTCGCCAGAGCTTTGGAAAACATGGATTATAAATTCATTATCATATTCTTTAGAGAGAATTTCATTAAAAGTTGAAATGATATATGGCACTTCCTCAATTTGTCTATCAGATAATTCAACAGACAATATATCGGTTATTTCCTCCACTTCGGATAGTTCATGTGTATAGATGTATGGCGCAAAACGGGCTATACACAAATATGTTATTGAGCAACAAATCACCAGAAGTAACGCTGTGATGAAAAACACCTTTATAGATAACTTACTTTTAATCTTCCTTATCAATTCTATATCCCACCCCTCTAATCGTTTCTATATAGTCAGCAGCACCAAGTTTTTTCCGTAAGTTCTTTATGTGTGTGTCAACAATCCGTTCTTCTCCGAAAAACTCATACTTCCAAAGTGTTTGTAACAGGTTTTGCCGCGTTAAAATTCTGCCCTTGTGTATCAGCAGCTCTCGCAGTATTTCAAACTCGCGGGGCGTTAAATCAATGCTTTCTTCCTTTGTATAAACCTTGTACCCCTCTAAATCCAGTGTTAAATCCTTATAGCTCATGGTCTGCGGAATATCATTCTGCTTTGATGAACGGCGTAGGACAGCGGCGATTTTCCGCAACAGTACAGGCATGGAAAAAGGCTTTGTAATATAATCGTCAGCTTGCAAGTCCAAGCCTTTAAGCTGGTTTCCCTCGTCGTCCAATGCCGTAAGCATGATGATAGGCACATCTGATTTTTGCCGGATAACTTCGCAAACACCAAAACCGTCAATTTTGGGAAGCATAATATCAAGCAGTATCAAATCAAAGCTCTGTTCGGAATACTTCGCAAGGGCTTCCACACCGTCAGCCGCCAGTACAACACTATATCCGGCTTCCTGTATAAAGTCATGCAGCAAAGCCTGTATAGATAAATCGTCCTCAACAATTAATATTTTACTCATAGCGCACCTCCTAACCGTAATTGTAACAGGGTAATTTGAATCTATTGTGTAGATTTGAAATTTTTTCGTCTTTTATCGGTCGGTTTCTCCGCGTCCTTTGGTATCAGCCACATACGGCTGAATTTTGCCACGCCGGGTATGCGGCTTTCCTCACATAGCTTTTGTACCCGTCTTTCAGAAATGCCCCATTTCTTCGCTGCTTCCGGGGCAGAAATATACTCTAACATTTTCATTCACCCTTTCTATAAGTTCTATCGCTATAATTATATACGGTCAGCCGAATAAATACAAGGCTTCTTCCGCAAAGAATTGTGAATTATTTTGGCTAACTGATAGAACGGTGTAGACATATCCAAGAAGAAAGGTGAACAGTAAAATGTAATAGGGTGAATAACTATGGCAAAAAGACCAGTACCAAAATACGACTTCAAGGCTTTTGGGGCAGCGATAAAGGCGGCGCGGACAGGGCGCAAGGAGAGCCGCAAGAAAGTAAGCGACGAAATGTTTATCTCGCCGCGCTATCTTGCGAACATTGAGAACAAGGGGCAGCACCCAAGTTTACAGATTTTCTTTGAGCTTATGCTCCGCTACAATATCTCCGTAGACCAGTTCCTTTTGGAAACGCCGCCGGAGAAGAACACGCAGCGGCGGCAGCTTGACGCGCTCCTTGACGGTATGAGCGATACGGGCATACGGATTGTGAGCGCAACGGCAAAGGAAATAGCGGAAGTCGAAACAGAGGGCAGATGAAATGTGTCCGTCAGAATTGAATAAGGTTTAGAGAGCGTTGTAATCTTTTTTGAGATTGCAGCGTTTTTCTTTTGCGTAAGTTTGGCAAATCGGGGATTGCTCCGTAGTAAGGGATAAGAGCCTAAAGGATAAAAACATTCGTAGCAAGCATAGGAAGCGGGTACCCACTTCCGTATTTTCCCCCTCCCGCGCTGCAGCGCGTCGGTTGAAAATGGCTTGTTGGGAAGTTTCCCAAACCCTCTAAAAAACGGAAAGGAGCGAAGCAATGGACGGACGGAAAAGGACGGTGCAAATCAAATTCAGAGTGACGGAAGCAGAACGGGATTTAATACTGGAAAAAATGAAGCTCGTTCCCACCCGGAACATGGCGGCGTATCTGCGGAAGATTGCCATTGACGGGTACATCATTCAGATAGACCACGCCGATATAAAAGCAATGACCGCAGAGATACAGAAAATCGGTGTCAACGTCAACCAGATAGCCCGCCGCGTGAACGCAACGGGAGACGCATACAAAGAGGACATAGAGGAAATAAAGGGGGTGCTTGCGGAGATATGGCGGTTACAAAGATTAAGCCTGTTAAAAGCACCCTAAGCAAAGCCCTTGACTATATCGAAAACCCGGACAAGACGGACGGGAAAATGCTCATATCCTCTTTCGGCTGCTCCTATGAAACGGCAGATATTGAGTTCGGCTATACCCTGTCGCAAGCACTGGATAAGGGCAACAATTTAGCCTTTCACTTGATACAGTCCTTTGCACCGGGGGAAGTGGACTATGAGAAAGCCCACGAAATCGGGAAGCAGCTTGCCGACGCGGTAACAAAGGGGCAGCATGAATATGTTGTGACGACGCACATTGACAAGGGGCATATCCACAATCACATTATTTTCTGCGCGGTGAATTTCGTAGACCACCACAAATACAATTCCAACAAAAGGAGCTATTACGGCATACGGAACATGAGCGACAAGCTGTGCCGGGAAAATGGCTTGTCCGTCGTCGTTC
>CAJTGJ010000106.1 GCA_910575695.1 Oscillospiraceae bacterium
CCATAAAAATACATCCTTTCAATCAAGTTTTTCCTTGCTCCGATTCTTGACTGAATGGATGCCTTTTATTCTCTTTTACACAAATTTTTCGGCGCTCTCTTCAAAGGGGTTTGGGGGCGCTGCCACCAACAAGCAGATTGGACCTCCCGCTCACTGCGGGAGGTCCAATTTTGCATCGTGGGTCCCACGATGCCCTGCTTGCCCGTTTCTCCAGTCCTCGTTTTCTACTACACCCTAATGAATACTAAAGCGGTTTCTACTCCGCCCTCAGCTCGATTTGTTATTTTCATTATTCCACTATGTGCCTCAACAATCTGCCTTACAAGCAAAAGCCCCACCCCATGCCGCAAGTCCAGCCGTTCATCGGTGCTTTCCATGTAATGCGGTTTTTCTTCCAGCTTCCGCAATTTTTCAGCGGACATACCCACGCCATCGTCCGCAACCGTGATTGAAACACCTTCCGATGAACAGTCAAGGGACAGGAAAATATCGCACCCCTGCGGATTGTGGTTGATGCTGTTCTGCACCAAGTTACCGATAGCCCGCGAAATCAACCGGGCGTCACAGTCTATAACTGCTGTTTCCGCTTCGGGCGAAATTTCAACGTCGATGGAATGTTTCTCACTGATACCCGCATTAAGCAAATCCGCCGCATAGGAGCGCAGTAATTTGGACAGACGTATCGGCTCTTTATGGAGCGGCTGCATTTCATATTCCAACTGCGATACTAAATTCAAATCCTGCACCAAGTCTTTGATTTTTGCGCTCTGTGCCCGAATGATCTCTGCCTCCTGCCGAATATTCCCACTGGTTTCGTGATTTCCGGCAATCCGCTGGGCATATCCCATAATCATAGAGAGTGGTGTGCGGATGTCGTGAGAAACGCCGCTGATCCAGTTGGCGCGGGCCTGGTTTTGCCTGCTCAACACCTGGGACGCCTGATTGACGCTATCCGCAATTTCCGACAACTCGCCTCGAATGGACAAATCAACAGGTTTGCCTGTGGACAGTGTTTTGATAGAGGCCATAATCGGCTCCGTATTTTTGGAGATTTTTCTTTTAGAGAGATAGTAGACCATAAACAAAAGCAATATGTCAATCGCCAGGATGCCAGTCACAAAGAGCGGGAAAATCCTGATTGCCCGTATCGGGAAATAGTTTCCCGTCAGTTTCATAAAACTGTCTTTCGGGTAGCCCAGCACCAGCAGGCCATTGTCCATGTTCCGCACAAAAACAGGATAGTCTTGCAGATAGCCCTTTGAGAACACAGCCACATCTTGAATAGTGTACTGCGTTGGTATTTCCTTTGGCAAAGATGCCTCCCAAATACAGCGCCCGCTTGCATCCAAAAGCATAGCCCAAATCTGATTACGGTCTAGCTCCTGCGACCTTTCTTCTGATATGCCGGATGCCGACAGATCAGCGGCCACGGCCTCTAACATATTTGCCGGGGATGCCGAGCCGTATTCCCTGAATACGATACCTCCGAACGTCAAAGCAAACGCCAGAATGTTGACAAGCAGGAGAACCAGCGCAAAGGCAAAAAAGGAAAGAAGATACTTTGATATATATTTTCCAAATGCTTTCATCTGCTATTTCCTCGCCAGCAGCTTATAGCCCAGCCCTTTAACCGTCAGCAGGGAAACCGGCTTTGACGGGTCTGTCTCGATTTTCTCCCGGACGCGCCGCACATGGGCGTTCAAGCTGTTCTCATAGCCAAAGGGATTGTCGCCCCATAGGGCCTCGCAGAGCGTGTCCACGGTTACGATGCGGCCCTCATTCTTGGCAAGAGTTTCCAGCAGTCGATGCTCCATCGCTGTCAAGGGAAGTACCTCACCGCCCTTATCCACTTCGGCTCGGCTGAAATCCACCGTACAGGCGTCCAGTTTCAAAACGCCTGAATCCTCTTTGTAGCACCGGCGCAGAACGGCGTAAACCCGCAGCAGAAATTCCTGGGGCAGAAAGGGCTTTGCGATGTAATCGTCCGCTCCAAGGCCCAGCCCTGCCAGCTTGTCCGCCGCCTCGTCACGGGCCGTCAGAAAAATCACGGGAATATCCGTCCATGCGCGTATCTGCTCTATCAGGGAAAAGCCGTCGCCGTCCGGGAGCATCACATCCAGAATTGCCAGATCAGGCTTTTCCGCTTTGGCAGCGGCAATTCCCTCTTTCATATTGGCGGCGGTCACGAGGCGCGAAAAGCCCTCGTCCGCTAAAATAGCCGATACCATTTTCAAAAGCTCAGGCTCGTCATCCACCAGCAGGAGCTTTTTGCTGTGTAAAAATGAATTGTCCATCGTGATGTCTCCCCGATAAAATACAATTTGTCCGACTCTTTAGACATTACTTAATAAATTTATGGCTTCATTTAAAGAAATACATTTTGCAAATCTCTCAGGCCACATCATGTCATTGTAATATTTGTAAGTAGTTTCCCCATCCATGTATTCGTTATCAAATGTTGTATTTGTATCTTTAGGAATAATGACTTTATAGCCCCGTTCAAATGCAGACTTTACAGTTGCATCTATGCAAAAATTGGTCTGCAAGCCAACAATCATTAGTGTATCTTCATTGACTTCTTTTAAATAATTCACAAATTTCTTATTTCCAAAACAGCTATTAATATCTTTTATAAACACTTTTTCTCCATTAATTGGTAAAACCTGTATTGCAATCTCAAAATCTTCGTCTCCAGTGGAAAAACCCGTCCCTGGTCCATCATCATGTTGAAAATAAATAACTTCTATTTTGTATTTTCTGGCTGTATGAATTATCCGAATAGTATTCTCAATAAAACAATTGAAGTTATAAAGTCTCTCGTCTGTTATTCCTTTTTGTATGTCAACTACTAATAATCTCATAAAAAGTCTCCTCTTAACTGTTAAACGATGATTTACCAGCCTAATTATAACACGGCAAATTTACTCTGTAAACGCCTTCACAGAAAAGTAAGCTAAAAGTAAGGACACGAGAATGTAGAAGTCAGGTTGATGCTGTACCATAGGGGCAGAAAGGAGATGTGTCTATGGACTATATCATCGCCACAGAGCAGTTGACGAAGAAATACAAAAATTTTACCTCCGTCAACAATGTGTCTATTCACGTCCGCAGGGGTAGTATTTACGGCTTTCTCGGCCCCAATGGAGCGGGCAAATCCACCACCATGAAAATGCTCTTGGGGCTGACTGCCCCCACAAAGGGCAGCTTCACCATTGATGGAAAACACTTTCCAAATGACCGGCTGAAAATCCTGCGGGAGATCGGCTCATTTATTGAGGCCCCCTCGTTCTACGCCAACCTGACGGGCTGGGAAAACCTGGATGTGATACGCCGGATTTTGGGCCTGGGTCAAAACACCGTGGAGGACGCCCTGGAGCTGGTGGGGCTGTCCGAATTTGGAGATCGCCTCGCAAAGAAGTATTCCCTGGGTATGAAACAGCGGCTTGGCCTCGCCGGGGCGCTGCTGGGCCGTCCGCCTATCCTCATTCTGGATGAACCGACCAACGGCCTTGACCCCTCTGGCATCCATGAAATTCGTAATCTGGTAAAATCCCTGCCCGATCTGTACGACTGTACCATCCTCATTTCCTCCCATATGCTGTCGGAAATTGAACTGATGGCGGATGACATCGGCATCCTCAATCATGGACGGCTGCTGTTTGAGGGCAGCTTGGATGATCTGCGGCACAGCGCAAGGCAGGCGGGAATGTCCGCTGACAACCTGGAAGATGTGTTCCTCTCCATCGTAGAGCAAGACAACGCCGCCAGAAAGCAGAGGGCAAAGCTATGAGGGCGCTTGTGATCGAACTGCGGAAAGAGAAGCGGACAGGGGTGATCCCAGTGCTGCTGGCTGTCGGTATTTTAGGCGCGGCCTATGCCTTTGTCAACTTCCTTGTCCGAAAAGATACGCTGCTCAATCTTCCGCTGGCCCCGATGGACGTACTGCTGACCCAGCTTTACGGCATGATTATGATACTAAACCTGTTTGGTATCGTTGTCGCCTCCTGCATGGTCTACAACATGGAGTTTAAGGGCAGCGCAATCAAAAAGATGTATATGCTCCCCATGAGCGTACCGGGGATGTATCTCTGCAAATTCCTGATCTTGACCGTCATGCTCTTTGTGGCGGTGGCTCTGGAAAATCTGGCGCTTATGAAAATCGGAATGAGCGATCTGCCCCAAGGGACATTTGAAATGGGAACGCTGCTCCGCTTTACGGCCTATTCGTTCATCACATCCATGCCAGTGCTGTCCTTTATGGTGCTGATCTCCTCCCGCTTTGAAAATATGTGGGTTCCCCTTGGCGTGGGAGTGGCCGGTTTTTTAAGCGGGATGGCCCTGGCGTCGTCGGCTGTGGCGGTCTTGATGGTGCATCCGTTCATTGTGATGTTCAAACCTGCGGTGGCTATGAGCGCACAGCCCGATATGCTGGTGGTGCTGTTTGCTCTGGTCGAAACGCTCCTTTTCCTTGGCCTTGGGCTGTGGATGGCAAAAAATCTGCGCTATGAGTAAAGGAGGAGCCGCATGAACTTTTTGGATTTGCTCGGCATTGAGTTTATGAAAGTGAAACGCTCAAAGATCGTCCCGCTGATTTTTATCGCCCCGCTGCTGGTCGTAGCCTCTGGGGTGGCCGCATTAAGCCGGTATTTCACGCCGGAGTACACCAACGCATGGCCCGCTATGTTCATTCAAAGCGCCCTGGTCTACGCCTACTATCTGCTGCCGTTCAGCATGATCGTGGTATGCGTGATGATTGCGGGGAGGGAAACACAGAACAATGGCATTTTGAAAATGCTGGCCTTGCCGGTGAGCCGGAAAGCCCTTTCCCTGGCAAAGTTTTGTGTCCTGATGTTCTATCTATTCATGGAAATGGTTGTCTTTCTGGCGGTGTTCGTAGTTGCCGGTATGCTGGCTACTTCCACAATGGGTATTACAGAAACATTGCCTGTTCTCTATCTTCTGAAATGGTGCGTGGGGCTGTTTCTGACGATGCTCCCATGTTTGGCGGCAATGTGGGCAATCACGGTGTTATTTGAAAAACCTCTGCTTTCCGTGGGGCTGAACCTGCTGCTGGTTATCCCCGGTATTCTGGTCGCTAACACGCCGCTTTGGATTGCTTATCCCTACTGTTACAGCGGCTATCTGGTGTCCTGCTCCCTGCACGATTTTACGGCGGAAACCTCTGATGCCGCATTTGCGTTGATGCCGTTTCTGCCCTGTGCAATCGCTGTATTCGCTGCTCTGCTTGCCCTGTCAATTACACAATTTGGGAAAAAAGAAATGAGGTAATCGTATGGAAGTCACAAAAAAACTTCAAAAGCTCAGTCTGGCGGCGCTGATCGTCAGTCTGCTGCCGCTGGCAACCCTTGTCCCGGTGTTTCTGAAAATCACCCTGCCGGATGGTGTACGCATGGTTTGGGCGATCTGCAACATCGTCCTTGCGCTGGCGGGTCTCCTGCTCTCCGTGGTCTGCGTAAAGAGCGAGGAAAGCCGCAGCGCCGTCAACATCATGTCCACGGTAATCAGCGTTGCGCTGGTGCTGATGATGCTGGGGATTGTAGCTCTTGCCCTGGTTCTCAACTTTTTGCAGTAGTCAATGGATCAAGGTGAATGGCTGTGTTGTCCAGTTTGCAGCAACAAAACCCGCATAAAGATAAGGGCCGACACAGAATTGATAAATTTCCCGCTGTACTGTCCTAGATGGTGTCGTCAATAAAGGTGTGTTATAATAGTCCCCAAAAGAAGCGGGGGGCAGAAAAATGGCAAGAGAACAGCATCGACATGATATAAGCGACAGAGCTTGGGAGAAAATCAGACCAT
>CAJTGJ010000107.1 GCA_910575695.1 Oscillospiraceae bacterium
CCGGGCGGGGAGACGGCATTCACGCTGCGCGCGCATACCGTCTCTCCGCTCGGAACACAGGTGGATAAGCCGAGTTTAGCCGGGTTGTGTCCAGCCTGGGAAATCCTCTGATTTGCTCCTGTTTCCTTGACTACAGCTTGTCTCCTTTTACACAAAATTTTCTGCCGGGCCGCCAGTTTCTTCACCTTCTCGTATTGCTCCTGCACGGCGGCGTGAGTGGGGAGCAGGCAGTCGTGGAACCGCTTTACCACCGTCATGGGGAGGATGACCAGACCATACTCGTGGGGCTTGAAATAGCCAAACAGGGCGTTGGCGATGTTCCAGATGACGGTGGCCTTTTCTTGGATATTGGTACCTACCTCGGCAATTTTATCGTTCGTCGTGGCTGTTTCCCCGCTCCAAAAATGTTTTTTCTGCTGCCTCAGATGCTTGTATTGAAATACCTTTCCAGATGCCTTTTAAATGCTGCGAAAATAGCGGCAGCTTTTTCAGTATGGAATTGTGCAATGCGGGGCCAGTCCGTCTCTCTTGACACATCCACATTGGCAAGTGCGCACAATATTTTGCTGGATTTGTTTTCATCTGACCGGCTCCAGGTCAGCGCAGTTCCCATGGCAGCTTCGATTTCTTCTTCGTGTGCAAGCAGGAAATCAAAAAGTGCCTTGTTCCGCTCTTTAGCGGGCAGCCCCAAATAGAGCTCCACCCGGGCTCCATCATAATTTGCTATGCAGTTGATGGAAACACCAGGTATGCCAATGAAACCTGTGACGCAGTTGTTTGAGATTGGATTCACATTGCTGAATGGGCCGTTATTGCCAAAAGCAGCCTTGATCCCGGGTAAGGCGTATTCCCAATACCGTTTTCTGAGTTCACGCCACATATCCGTTGCCGTTTCCGAACTTTCCTCATCCCTGAGATAAAAAATAAGTTCGCTTTCCTCCACACCGAACAGCGCAAACAGCTTCCTAAGTACGTTGATCTTATACTGTGTGTCCGTTCCCGTCCAAACAAATATGTTTGTGTCAATTTGCCTGCATGAACTAAAGGTATCCGCCAATGTGCTGAAATGCAGGGTCAAATCAGCGGTTGTGTCCTGGGAAACCGCCAGCTTCGTGAGGACTGCTTTGTTTTCGGCGTGAAGACTGGAAATGACCTGCTGATACATATCTGCCCAACTGGCGGCAGGCTGTTCCGCACCCTGGAAGCTATATTTTGATAGAATCCTGCCTGTCAACACCACATCTTCATCCAGTGACACCATATCCATCTGCTTCTCCGGCGGCTGGTAATCCGAAACTGGGTACGTCCATATTTCAACAACCCGTTTTTGCAGATGTTGTCCCCGTTCTTCCAACTCAACGAGTCTCCACTGCTCCTTCTGGGCAATCCACTGATTGATCCGCAGACCGGAATCCTTGAAACCGTGGGTCATATCCCGTTTGTCCAGGAAGGGGCTGTTGGAATACTTTGAATTGTATCCGGTAAGCGTTAAATTTGAAAGCCGGTGCAGCCATGTGTCATGGATATCCTCATAGTCCTCGCCCAGTTCGCCGATCCACGCAGGCGTAAGATGCTGGGGCATGATGTGTTCAATAGAGTATTCCCCTTTGTCTAGATGCTCCCAGACATCCTTCGTTTCCACAGTCCCCGCATTTTCCAGCCGCTCAAACAGATACAGCTTATTCTTGGAGTTCATGCCATAGATATTCCGGCTCACCATGCACTCCGCGAATTCTCCATCGGACGGGAACCTCGCCCGGTCTTTCTTACACAGCAATGCATATTTGAACTTTTCTACATAGTGGTTCTCGCTGCCATCCATGCGGATGATCTCCCGGTGCAGCAGCAGGAATATCTTGTTCAGCGCGTTTGTGGGGAGGTCGCAGATCATGCGGCGGAAGATGTAATTCTCCGTTGTTCGAAATATTTCATACAACCCCTCTGCGGTAATGGCATTCTCCTCCCGCAACCGCAGCGTCTCCAGAAAAAACGGGCGGGTAACTGTGGTAGACAGTCTGTTAAGCCGGTAGACACACCCGTTCAGCCGTTCGTCAGCAGAATTGCCTCGAAGCAGGATCTCATACCGCTTTGCGTAGCCCAGCAGATCTTTCAGAAGCAATTCCACATCGTTTCCGGCACCGTCCTCCACATACCGCTTGAACGCTGTGTAAATCCCGTTTATATTGGGCGTGCTCTGCTGCTTCACGCTCAAGTAGTCCCGGATGAAAGCACTGACATCATAGCCCGTTAATTCCTCAATCCTGTTCCAGTACTTTTCGTAAAACTTGTTTTGCCGCTCAGTCTCCAACCCCATCAGGATATAGTTTCGGATTTTGTCACCCTCGCTTAAATCGAGACCCGTGGAATTTAGGCTTTCAAAAATCAGCTGGGGGTTGTCCTCGTGGTTCAGACTGATGTTGATAATTTCCAGACGGCAGATAGCGTCAAAAAGCTCATCTACCGTCAGTTCATCCCGCTGGATCCGCTCATAAAAATACTGATAATTGATGGTCAGGTTGGAGTCGGGAATGTATTCCTCGCCTTTTTCAAATAAAAAGCCAAACGCTCTCTGATCGTTTTTGATCGGCTTCAGCTTGATCCGCTTTTCTTCTGGCTCGTACTCATCAATCAAATACTTTTTCAGTATTTTGTCAGGTAACTGCCTATCCTGGGAAGCAGCGATTTTCTTCTGGAGCAAATGGTAAATGGCCAGAAGCAGCAACGAAACGGTGGTCAGCCGCTGTTGTCCGTCGATAATCAGAAATTCCTCCATCGTCCCATTCTCACTTTGGACAGACACAACACTTCCAAAAAAGTGACTTTTTCGATTTTGCCGAATCACTTTAACTAAGTCATCGTAGAGCTGCTTGCAATGCTCCATTTTCCAATCATAATTTCGCTGATAAACTGGGATCACAAAACGCTTTGATGCGCCGTCCATGTATTTGATCAGTTTTTGGGCATTCCCATTCATCTTCACGCACTCCTTTGACTATTTCTCTGTGACACTGTCAAACCAGGCTCCACTCAAGGATTTCCCGCACCAGGCGGCTCCCCACGGTGGTGCCTTCCGGCAGCAGGAACATCGCCACCTGGTTTTCTACGCCGCCATCGCTGATCAGATGGGCATAGTCTCCATCAATGGATTCCACAGTATAGTAAACAGGCTCCATCATGATTCCCCTCTCAATTTCTTTAGGATCGTCTCATCCGCAGGGCAGAATTCATACTGCGGGATCTCCTCCACCGTAATCCAACGGATGTCATTGTGTTCCAGCATCTGCGGCGTTCCCCCGCTGATCGCGGCGTTGAACAACGTCAGATGCACGTTCAGATCCGGGTAGTCGTGGTCTGCCTCCATGAATACCCCGCCCACCGAGAGAGTGACCGCCAGCTCCTCCCGGCACTCCCGGATCAGGGCCTGCTCCATCAATTCATGGAAAAAGTCGATCATCATGCCGCCTCCAAACGCAGGAAGGATTTGATTTCCTGCCCTGTTCGTGGTATCCTATTGGCAGTATATCACAAATCCGCCGCCGGGGAAAGTCCCGGCGGTGATATTCAGGGAGCTGATATCCATGATCCGTGAGATCATGCGCGATGAAGCGTTTTTAGCCAAGAAGGCCGAGCCCGCCGTGCCGGAGGATCTGCCCGTTGCCCAGGATCTGCTGGACACCCTCGCCGCCCACAAGGACGGCTGTGTTGGCATGGCGGCCAACATGATTGGCGTGAACAAGCGCATCATCGTCTTTGACAACGAGGGTGCTTATATGGTTATGTTCAACCCGGAGATCGTCAAAAAGTCCGGGCCCTACCAGGCGGAGGAGGGCTGCCTGTCCCTGTCCGGCATCCGCACAGCCAAACGCTGGAAATCTATCAAAATACAGTATCAGAACGAGAAGTTCCAAACCCGTTTCAAGAGCTTCACCGGCTGGACAGCCCAAATCATCCAGCATGAGATCGACCATTGCGAGGGGATCTTAATCTAACACTCAGCCCAAGGTCAGCACCGCTCCGGGGTTTGCGTCTATGGCAAAGCGGTACAGCATGGGTTTGGAGACGATGGCAAAACAGCGGCTTTCATCCCATTGGGCGGCGTAGTTCTTCTCGATCAGCTCCAGCGTCTCCCGAAGCTGAAGGAGCACCGCCACGTCATGCTTGCAGGTATTAACCGCAGGGGGCAGTCGCAAAACAGGTTGCCGATTTGCCCGTTCCGGTATTGGAACTCCACCTCGTAGGGCTTGGTTCCCTCCACGATGGCCCGCCCCTGGACGCCATCCAAGCACAAATACAGCACTCGGTTCTCCCTGTAATAATCCACCCCGCGCTCCGCCACCGCGCCGTCCACATTTAACCCGCTCAAATTGTCCAGCGGGAAACCTTCCTCGTCATAGCTGATGTAATACTCTATGATGTCCTCCTCCGGCGGTTTCACCCATAGGGTTCATAGAGTGACCTCCTTATCTGTCGATTGCTTTTCCATGGTTTAATGATAACACAGATAAAGTCCCATAAAACGGCATATTAAAAAATTTTTAAGGAAGTGCTTCCATGGAGCTTGGCCTGACCATCCCCCTCCAGCGGCATCTTGGTATCAAAGCCTTGCCTTACGGTGAGGAATTGGATCAACGCTTCTGCTGGGATCTCCACGCCATTTCCCTGCGGGGGCACGCCTCCCTCCTGGCGGTTCACTGTCATACCAGGTATGCTTTTGTGCTCTACAACTTGAGCCGTGTGGATTGGGAGCATCTGTCGGACGTTTTTCGGAAGGGTTTAAAGCGGAACTTATCCGCTGTCGGGCTCCCCGATGAAACGGTTGAGCTACTATGCGACGGTTGTCAGCCGCTGTTCACCAAGACCCACGGCCGCCGGGAGGCAGCGTTTCTGAACCGGGCCTGGAACGATGTGATGGCCGCCGAGCTGGCCCTGGACGAGAGCACCCAAAGTCAGCCCCTTCTGGATCAGCTCGTCAACGCCAAGCCCAGCCGGTGCGCGGGCTTCGATGGCTTGGGCGCGGCGGCGGAACGGCTGGCGGCAGTTCTGCGGGAGTTGTCCTGACTTGTTGTATGCGTCTTGTTGATATAGTTCCTCCCCAGATTTTGGGGTGGGGCGCTCTTAAAAAATGATCTGATAGGAAAGACAGCTTAACCTGAAAGCACTTTAGCCAAGGCTGCGTGATTTCAAAGAAAAACCTGCGTGGCAGAAAACTCACCACGCAGGTTCATTGTTTCATGCATTCTTTTCTCTCCTGCTGCGCTGGGCCGCGGCACATTTGAATGCCCTATACATGGCTGGCGATAATTCTGGACAATCCTCATCAAACTGTATTGCCCGCTCCGCCGCTGACCTGACTTCATCCAACTGCTCTTTGGAAGGCATCTGCCCGTCTTTAATTGTAAAAGTTCTGATCATAAATGTGCATCACGCACCGAGATGGGCGGGTAATCCCGTAAAAAGTGCTCTCTGCATTGTACTCCTGAATTTGTCAATTACATAAACACAGTCAAGCGCAGAAAGGATAGTTGAGGAAAATGATAGTAGAAATAAATTCCGCCAGAACTGTTTCTGCTCCCAATGTTACAGCGACAGGGACGCAGGAGACTCCCTCAACTGTATTTGCCCAAGAGGACAAGTGGCAGATGGACAAAAAGCTGAAGGCCCGATATGGATTTGGGGTTGATGCCCTTGAATACCGCGGCGGCAAAATCATAGGGAAAACGCCGGAAGCGCAGGCGGTGATCGACAGTGACGAAGGCCAGTTTATGAAAATGAGCGG
>CAJTGJ010000108.1 GCA_910575695.1 Oscillospiraceae bacterium
CTCTTTGTGTCGGCACTACCTATTTTCCCGGGCCGTCGCCAGCCAAGTATTTTCGGCGCGAGTGAGCTTAACTGCCGTGTTCGGGATGGGAACGGGTGGACCCTCACCGCAATCAGCACCGACTTCGTCGACACAAGCTCCATATCCTTCGCTTCCGCCTTCGGCGAAAACTCTCTCATTTCGCTGTGTCTCCTCTCCCTCGCGAACCCACTTCTTTGGATTTCGCTCGGGTTATCTATTTCAACTGCTCTCACAGTCAAAATCTTTTCTGTCCCCCCAGAGTGCTTCCACTCCAGGGGGAGTGGTACACCTTCAGGGACTCGAACCCTGGACACCCTGATTAAGAGTCAGGTGCTCTACCAACTGAGCTAAAGGTGCATTTAGTTGGTGACCCGTGGGAGAGTCGAACTCCCGTTTGCGGCGTGAGAGGCCGCCGTCTTAACCACTTGACCAACGGGCCGCGTCGCTCAGAGTTTCCCTTTGGCGCACCCTCAAAACTGAACAATGTGAACTCCCACAAGCAGCCTGCACTTCTTATTGTAAGGTCAAGCCCTCGGCTTATTAGTACCGGTCAGCTTAACGCATCACTGCGCTTACACCTCCGGCCTATCAACGACATAGTCTACGTCGAGCCTTACTCCATAAAGGATGAGAGATCTTATCTCAGGGGGGGCTTCACGCTTAGATGCCTTCAGCGTTTATCCCGTCCGAACGTAGCTACCCAGCTGTGCCCTTGGCAGGACAACTGGTGCACCAGAGGTTCGTCCATCCCGGTCCTCTCGTACTAAGGACAGCTCCCTTCAAATCTCTTACGCCCGCAACAGATAGGGACCGAACTGTCTCACGACGTTCTGAACCCAGCTCGCGTGCCACTTTAATCGGCGAACAGCCGAACCCTTGGGACCGAATACAGCCCCAGGATGTGACGAGCCGACATCGAGGTGCCAAACCTCCCCGTCGCTGTGGACGCTTGGGGGAGATCAGCCTGTTATCCCCAGGGTAGCTTTTATCCGTTGAGCGACGGCACTTCCACTTGCATACCGCCGGATCACTAACTCCAACTTTCGTTACTGCTCCACCCGTCGGTGTCGCAGTTAGGCTCGTTTATGCGTTTACACTCATTGCACGATTTCCGTCCGTGCTGAACGAACCTTTGAGCGCCTCCGTTACCTTTTAGGAGGCGACCGCCCCAGTCAAACTGCCCACCTAACAGTGTCCCCCGACCTGATTCAAGGCCGCAGGTTAGAAGCCCAGCAATCCAAGGGTGGTATCCCAAGGTTGACTCCGCCTAAGCTGACGCCCAGGTTTCCAAGTCTCCCACCTATCCTGTACATGAATTACCGAACTCCAGTATTAAGCTACAGTAAAGCTCCATGGGGTCTTTCCGTCTAGTTGCGGGTAACTGGCTTCTTCACCAGTACAACAATTTCGCCGGGTGGGCTGTTGAGACAGCGCCCAAATCGTTACGCCATTCGTGCGGGTCAGAACTTACCTGACAAGGAATTTCGCTACCTTAGGACCGTTATAGTTACGGCCGCCGTTTACTGGGGCTTCAATTCAGACCTTCGCTTGCGCTAAGCCCTCCTCTTAACCTTCCAGCACCGGGCAGGCGTCAGCCCATATACGTCATCTTTCGATTTAGCATAGACCTGTGTTTTTGGTAAACAGTCGCTTGGGCCTATTCTCTGCGGCTCCCCTTAGGGAGCTCCCCTTATCCCGAAGTTACGGGGTCATTTTGCCGAGTTCCTTAACAACCCTTCTCCCGTTGGCCTTAGGATTCTCTCCTCATCTACCTGTGTCGGTTTGCGGTACGGGCACCTTAGCATTCCTCACGCCTTTTCTCGCCACTGAGCATCGCCGGCTTCCCTACTATATTTTCGGTCCCTTACGCCCCGGTCAACCAACGCCAGGGTCCGGCTATCCCAATGTGTCAGCGTGCTTAAGTTTCGGTGGCTACGGAATTTCAACCGTATGTGCATCGACTACGCCTTTCGGCCTCGCCTTAGCTCCCGGCTTACCTTGGGCGGACGAACCTTCCCCAAGAAACCTTAGATTTTCGGCCATCATGATTCCCACATGATTCTCGCTACTCATTCCGGCATTCTCACTCGAATACAGTCCACCGCTCCTTCCGATGCGACTTCACCCCATATTCGACGCTCCCCTACCCCTGCCTTGCGGCAAGCCCAAGCTTCGGTTGTATGCTTAGCCCCGTTATATTTTCCGCGCAGAGTCACTCGACCAGTGAGCTATTACGCACTCTTTTAATGAGTGGCTGCTTCTAAGCCAACATCCTGGTTGTTTTCGCAACTCCACATCGTTTTCCACTTAGCATACATTTGGGACCTTAGCTGTGGGTCTGGGCTGTTTCCCTTTTGACTATGAGACTTATCTCACACAGTCTGACTGCTGACCATCAATTCTCCGGCATTCGAAGTTTGATAGGGTTCAGTAAGCTTATCGCCCCCTAGCCCATTCAGTGCTCTACCTCCGGGAATCTAAGTCAACGCTAGCCCTAAAGCTATTTCGGGGAGAACCAGCTATCTCCGGGTTCGTTTGGAATTTCACCGCTAACCACAAGTCATCGCCGATCATTGCAACGAGCGTGCGTTCGGTCCTCCATGGGGTTTTACCCCCACTTCAACCTGCTCATGGTTAGGTCACCCGGTTTCGGGTCTATCACCACTGACTTCATACGCCCTGTTCAGACTCGCTCTCGCTGCGGCTTCGGTACTGAATACCTTAACCTTGCCAGTGATGATAACTCGCCGGACCATTCTACAAAAGGTACCTCATCACACTTTAACGTGCTTTGAGTGCTTGTAAGCACAAGGTTTCAGGTTCTATTTCACTCCCCTCTCGGGGTCCTTTTCACCTTTCCCTCACGGTACTGCTCCTCTATCGGTCATCAGGTAGTATTTAGGGTTGGAGGGTGGTCCCCCCGGCTTCCCACGGGGTTTCACGTGTCCCGCGGTACTCTGGATGCAGCCTCACAGCTTCCGCTTTCGGATACAGGGCTCTCACCTGCTATGGCCGGCCTTCCCATGCCGTTCTCCTAACTTCCACTGTTAAATGACTGTCCACAACCCCAGAGGATAAATCCTCTGGTTTGCCCTCTTCCGCGTTCGCTCGCCACTACTAGCGGAATCTCGGTTGATTTCTCTTCCTCGCCCTACTTAGATGTTTCAGTTCAGGCGGTTCCCTTCCTACGCCTATTTGATTCAACGCAGGATACTGGAGTATTGCTCCAGTGGGTTTCCCCATTCGGAAATCTCCGGATCAAAGCCTATTTGCGGCTCCCCGAAGCTTATCGCAGCTTGTCACGTCCTTCATCGGCTCCTGATGCCAAGGCATTCCCCTTGCGCTCTTATTAGCTTGACCTCGTCGGGGCAAACTCTTTTGAGTTCGCTCCGTAGTCCGAACCTATTGGTTCTCTAAATAAGAATCATGCAGGCTTCAGAGATTTTTGGCTAATTGTTTTTTTACCCATTCATACCAGAACAGCTACTGCCGTCCTGATTAAAGTTCCACAATTAAATACTCTGTTGCTTGCTCTTCCATCTGGAATTATCATTCACATTGTTCAGTTTTCAAGGTGCGCCTTCCAACCTTTGTTAAGGTCAGATTTCAGTATCCAAATTCCTTTGGGTACTGAAATCCGCTCTCACAAGCTGGTGGGCCAAAGTGGACTCGAACCACCGACCTCACGATTATCAGTCGTGTGCTCTAGCCAGCTGAGCTATTGGCCCGGCTAATCAGGGCTGTGGTGGAGGTTACCGGACTCGAACCGGTGACCCCCTGCTTGCAAAGCAGGTGCTCTACCAGCTGAGCTAAACCCCCAGGACTTGCGCCCTCTAAATTAAACAACGAAGAACGCACCAGAAGTCTGACCAGGACGTTACAATGAGCTCTTGCCTCATTGAAGTCTCCTTAGAAAGGAGGTGATCCAGCCGCACCTTCCGATACGGCTACCTTGTTACGACTTCACCCCAATTATCGAACCCACCTTCGGCCGCGCCCCCCTTGCGGTTAGGCTACGGACTTCGGGTGTTCCCGACTCTCATGGTGTGACGGGCGGTGTGTACAAGGCCCGGGAACGTATTCACCGCGGCATGCTGATCCGCGATTACTAGCGATTCCAACTTCACGCAGGCGGGTTGCAGCCTGCGATCCGAACTGGGACGGCTTTTTGAGATTTGCTCCACCTCGCGGTCTTGCCTCTCTTTGTTGGCCGCCATTGTAGTACGTGTGTGGCCCAGGACGTAAGGGGCATGATGATTTGACGTCGTCCCCACCTTCCTCCGTTTTGTCAACGGCAGTCTCGCTAGAGTGCTCTTGCGTAGCAACTAACAATAAGGGTTGCGCTCGTTGCGGGACTTAACCCAACATCTCACGACACGAGCTGACGACAACCATGCACCACCTGTCTCTGCTTTCCCCGAAGGGCACCTAATCCATCTCTGGTTCGTTAGCAGGATGTCAAGCCCTGGTAAGGTTCTTCGCGTTGCTTCGAATTAAACCACATACTCCACCGCTTGTGCGGGCCCCCGTCAATTCCTTTGAGTTTCAACCTTGCGATCGTACTCCCCAGGTGGGATACTTATTGCGTTAGCTGCGGCACGGAGGGGGTCAGTCCCCCCACACCTAGTATCCATCGTTTACGGCGTGGACTACCAGGGTATCTAATCCTGTTTGCTCCCCACGCTTTCGCGCCTCAGCGTCAGTTACTGTCCAGCAATCCGCCTTCGCCACTGGTGTTCCTCCGTATATCTACGCATTTCACCGCTACACACGGAATTCCGATTGCCTCTCCAGCACTCAAGAAAAACAGTTTCAAATGCAGGCTCAGGGTTGAGCCCTGAGTTTTCACATCTGACTTGCTTTCCCGCCTACACGCCCTTTACACCCAATAAATCCGGATAACGCTTGCCACCTACGTATTACCGCGGCTGCTGGCACGTAGTTAGCCGTGGCTTATTCCTGAGGTACCGTCACTTTCTTCGTCCCTCAGAAAAGAAGTTTACAACCCGAAAGCCTTCTTCCTTCACGCGGCGTTGCTGGGTCAGGCTTGCGCCCATTGCCCAATATTCCCCACTGCTGCCTCCCGTAGGAGTCTGGGCCGTGTCTCAGTCCCAATGTGGCCGGCCAACCTCTCAGTCCGGCTACTGATCGTCGCCTTGGTGGGCCTTTACCCCGCCAACAAGCTAATCAGACGCGAGCTCATCTCAGAGCGATAAATCTTTGGCGTCCAGAGAGATGCCTCCCAGACGCATCATGCGGTATTAGCGGCTGTTTCCAACCGTTATTCCCCACTCCAAGGCAGATTGCTCACGCGTTACTCACCCGTCCGCCACTTTCCTCCAGATCCGTTGTCCGAAAACTCCTTCACTGGATTCTCGTTCGACTTGCATGTGTTAAGCACGCCGCCAGCGTTCATCCTGAGCCAGGATCAAACTCTCAATAAAATGGTATCTAAACGCTTTCGCGCTTAAACCGAATTTATTGAAGCCAATCTAGCTTCAAGTTAGAATTGATGAGACCCTTCATTTCACTGTCTTTCCCGACAGTTTCCTGAAGGACTCAAGTCCTTCTGGTGCTTCGTGTTTCTTCGTTGTTTAATTTACAAGGTGCAGGTCCTGTCCGCATTTCGCACCGGACAGTGATTTATTTTAGCACACTGTCGGCCGCTTGTCAAGCCCTTTTTTAAACTTTTTTGCAAATCTTTTTGCTCAAGTTCCGGACCCTCATCCAAGCCTCGCTCTCG
>CAJTGJ010000109.1 GCA_910575695.1 Oscillospiraceae bacterium
CCTGTAGCGTGTGTCCTTCCCGTCTGTATTCTATTGTTCGTTCTCTGTATTTCACTGGATAGCTCATTCTTCTATTTTATCATTCTGATTTAATTTTTTCAAGTGATTCTACTATAGCATAGGACGAAAGGAATTGAGTATGGGAAAAGACACTGTTTTTCTTTACGCTATCGCTGCTGTCGCTGTTTGCTTTGCTTTGGTTAATGCGCTACTGCTTTTGGTGAAGCGCGGGAAAACGGCGCAGACCATCGGGACTATATCATCTATCAAAATGCCAAACGCGGAGACGGCGAAGGCCCGCAATTCAAAGTGGGCTGAGATCACATACACTGTGGACGGAAAGACTTATCGTTCAAAAAATCGTATTCAAGTATCAATGGCATCACAGATTGGGGATTCGGTTACTGTGCGCTATGATATGGAACACCCGGAAAAACTGTATAGTTTTTCTGCTTCCCGGATCATCGCTTCACTTTTGGTCGCCGCTATTTGTGTACTGGCCGCATTTTTCAAATTAGTATGAGAAAGGAGGAAGATCAATGCCGCATTTTCCGCAATGGTTTGTAATCATTTGTATTCTGCTGCCCGTTGCCAATGCAATCTACAAGGCGTGGAAGAACCGCAAAAAGTAGCGATTGCCGCGTAGGAGGTTATTATGGGATGGGACATTTCTGTAAGCGAGCGGATTTATCACAAGCTGGCAAATGAACTGCTTTTCAAAATCATAAATGGGACTATTCCGATGGGAAGTAAACTTTCCCCCGCTTCTGCTCTTGTGAGGGAAGTTAGCACCAGCCAGGACACAATGCGGAAAGCTCTATGCGTACTTATTGAGCGTAGAGTAATCTTAAAAACATATCGGGGCTATTTTGTTACCGATGATAGGCAGATCATTTGCGATGCCCGTCAGCAGTATATTGAGCAGGAAACAGCGCACTACCAAGCTGCCCTGCTGAAAGTAAACTGCAAAGCGGAAATCAAGTTAAAAGCACTGGGGGGATGACCTTATGGGAAAAGAGAAGTGGCTATTATGCCCTGTCTGCGGCAACAAGACACGGCTTAGGCTGCGCGTAGATACAGTCCTGATAAACCTCCCGCTATACTGCCCCAAGTGCAGACAAGAAACTCTAATCACGGTTCAACAACTGAATATGTCAATTATAAGAGAGCCAGACGCACAGACGCAGAGCCGATAAAATCGTGAAAAATTGCGGTTTATCGGTTCTTTCTGTTTCCACGCGAAACCGCTTTTTAAGTCTTTGCGCCATGGGCAAACGGCGGTTTTGAAATACATAATTTCAACCGCCGTTTCTTTTTGAAAAAGAGGATACGGAGGGCGTGTTAAAGTCGCCCATTTTTAAGGACACGGCGGTATCTGGGAGGTATCGTCATGTCCTTTTTTATCCTGGCTCCCCCTAACTCGTCAAAAAAAGCATAGCCCCTCCGCCGGGTTACTCCGACCACAAACGCGAAATATGTAAGTATATAAAGAACTATGTCACTTCACGCGCCCGCACAGTACAACGCTGTGCGGGCGCTGTCGTTTCCTGTCGGCTCTGGACACCGTGTCCAGAGGCCCAGGGTGGCCCTCCCAGGTGTCGGGGCCCGCCCCTCCATTTCGATCTGTCCCTTTCCGCCCCGTATCGAAATGGAGGTTACTTATGACAACCATCAAATTGAACAACTACTATCCCCACCTGACCGAGCGTATCACTATGGAAGTGTCTGACGAGATCGCCGTGACCCTCTCTATCGGGGGCCGCCTGTGTGACAGCTACAAGCGGCGCAAGCGGGACCATGACGAGTGCTCCCTGGACGGGACCCCCGGCTTTGAGGCTGACGTGATCCACCCCCCGCTGACCCCGGAGAAAATCATGGAGCTGGCCGAGGACCACGCCGCCCTCTATGCCGCCCTTGACCTCCTCCCGCCCGTCCAGGCCCGGCGCGTCTATGCCCGTTTCATCCTGGGGCGGAGCGTGACGGCGATTGCCAGGGCCGAGGACGCGGACGAGAGCAACGTCCGAAAGTCTATCCAAAAGGGATTGGCCGGGCTGAAAAAATATTTGGATTATTTTTGCTAAAGTGTACCCGAAAATGCGGAAAAAGCGCCTGATAGGTGAGGAGGGACAAGCCCTCCCGCCGACAACTGAATATACAGTATTTCAGGCACAAAACCCGCGTGAATAGCGACAAAAGGCGCGCCGCCAGGATGGGAGCTCCGAGGAGGTGAACAGGGAGCGGACCGAGCGATCAACGCGAACCTTTGACCCGGCTGTGGCAGGCCGGGCGCGAGGACAGCGCGGGGGATTATGAAACTTGCTCACGCCCTCCCATAGACTTGCGGGGGAGTTCTGCGGTATGCGCCAGCCCTCTCCACGGGGGCAGCGGTGCTGTGGAGCTATGACAGCCGGAGCCAACGGCGGCCTGGAATACTCCCCGCGCTGGGGGTGCGTGGCAAATACAGCGTACAACAAAACCATGGGGGCCGCCCGCCTGGGGCCTGTCTGTCTTGCGGCAGCCCAAACTTCCCCCGACGCGGCGGCCCTGTTCGTGGATCGAAATGGAATACCCTGCTGGCCTCTGGACACCGTGTCCAGACGTGGAGCAAGGTTGAAAGGCAGCACTTCCGGGTGCTGCCTTTCTGCGTTTCCCCACCTACCAGCGGGAAACTTGTACGCATAGGAACCCCGTTTTACATAGGAGGGCAGATTATGACACAGACGAGGACCAGCTACCACAAGGAAGTAAAGACGGCCTCTTTCCAGGGCCGGACGATTACCGTTGAAAACCTGACCCCCATTCTCGCCCCCAAGGTGCGGGACAAGCGCAAGCGGGAGATTGAGACGGGGCTTTATTCCGTGTTCCGCAAGTACGCTCCAGGCCGCGCGGAAATGCGCTGACCGGGTGACATCCTTGTGATTTGGGGCTGTCTTTGGTATAATATACTTGTAAAGGTTGACAGCTCCATTCCGATACGGAAAGGAGCCGACAATGGAAAATCGCATTGACGCTATCTACGCGAGACAGTCTGTGGACCGTAAAGACAGTATCAGCATTGAAAGCCAGATTGAGTTCTGCAAGTACGAGCTGCGGGGAGGGAATTTCAAGGACTACAAAGATAAGGGATTTTCCGGCAAGAACACGGACCGCCCCCGCTTCCAGGAGCTCATGGCCGACATCAAGCGGGGCCTGATCCGCCGGGTGGTGGTTTACAAACTGGACCGTATCAGCCGTTCTATCCTGGACTTCGCCACTATGATGGAGCTGTTCCAACAGTACAATGTGGAGTTCGTTTCCTCTACGGAAAAGTTTGATACCTCCACCCCTATGGGCCGGGCTATGCTGAACATCTGCATTGTGTTCGCCCAGCTTGAACGGGAAACGATTCAGAAGCGGGTAACGGACGCCTACTATTCCCGTTGCCAGCGCGGATTTCACATGAGCGGCGCGGCCCCCTACGGCTTCAAGCTGGAGCCCACCACCATCCAGGGCATACGCACGAAAATGATGATCCCGGACCCCGACACGGCGAATATTGCCCGGCTGATGTTTGAAATGTACGCCGAGCCGTCCACGTCGTTCGGGGATATTGCCCGGTACTTCGCCCAGGAGGGCATCCTGGTGTATGACAAGGAGCTGCGCCGGGGCTTCATTTCTCAAATGCTCCGCAACCCCATTTACGCCCAGGCGGACCTGGAGCTGTACGAGTTCTTCAAGGGGCAGGGGGCCGTGGTGGTAAACGAGGCGGCGGACTTCGCCGGGACCAACGGCTGCTATCTCTACCAGGGCCGGGACGTGCAGGAGCGGAAAAACAAGGACTTGAAAAATCAAATCCTTGTGCTGGCCCCCAGCGAGGGCATTGTTCCCGCTGATACCTGGCTGCGGTGCAGGAAAAAGCTGATGGCGAACATCACGTTCCAGGGCGGGCGCAAGCCGAAAAATACCTGGCTGGCCGGGAAAGTGAAGTGCGGCCACTGTGGGCGGGCGCTGAAAAGCATGGGCAACCGGGCGGGAACGCAATATCTTCGCTGTACCAAGCGGGCGGACAACATGAGCTGCGAGGGCTGCGGGACGCTTCGGACGCCGGAGTTTGAACAGTTCGTCTATGAGGCTATGGTGCAAAAGCTGTCCGAGTTTCAAACCCTGACCGCCCAGGCCGAGACGGTCAACCCCAAACTGACCGCCTTAAACGTGGAGCTGGCCCAGGTGGAGGACGAGATTGAAAAGCTGTTGAACACCCTGACCGGGGCCAGCGCGGTCCTGATGTCCTACGCCAACGGGAAGATCGAGGAGCTGGACACCCGCCGCCAAGGGCTGATTAAGGAGATCGCCGCGCTGAACGCTGAAAGCGTCTCCCCGCAAAAAATCGAGTTCCTGTCCGCCCACCTGGGCAACTGGGACAACATCGACTTTGACGACCGGCGGCAGGTAGCCGACATCATTCTCTCCCAGGTCCACGCTACGGCTGACCGTGTGTCGTTCGAGTGGAAAATCTGATTTCTTACCCCCAGCGCCTTATTCAATGGTGTGTTTACCATTGTCAAGCGATGTTTTGGTTGCAGAGGGCCGTGATTTTTGCTCTGTTTTTCATGTGCGATTCCTCCATAAAATATCTGGTGTGTCTTTCTTCGCTTTTTCGACACTATTCTACTGGATTCTGACAGTCGCACATTGTTTTTTTCCGTTGTTTCGACAGATTTCCCTTTACCAATTTGACTTGTCATCAGACGATGATAATGAAGGGGACAGTAACAGCATCCAGCATCAAGAGTTACTATGTAAAGGGTGGAGTCACCACCTAATACATATGACTGCGGTTCATTTGTGGCAAAATGGTACATTGCAGTTATGAGAAAGGCGGTGAGAACGCAAAAGACAAGCGTTTTCCGCAACTGCAATTCACATTTTGCTGCAAATGAAAGGAAATAATTATGGAACTGACCTATACGAAAGTAGGAGACTACTACCTCCCGGACCTTGCGCTTGATGATGATACCAAGTACGAAATCGGTATATATGGCCGGATGCGCCAAAGGTTTTTGGAGGAACATCACCCTGGCGTTTACAATCGGATGCTTCTCTTTGGAGAACTGTGGAAACATCTCGCAGAAATTGATGCCGCCTGTCATGAGCGCATGGGTTTTCTTATCCCGGCTATGGCGAAGCAGGAGGGTGTAACCGAAGCCTTAAAAGCAACGGACCAGATGGAATGGGTGGGCCATATGAACAATATCCGTAACCGGGCAGAGGAAATCGTTCTTCATGAGCTGGTCTACGCGTAAGAAGTACAACGGTGGTATGACCGCATCTGTCGCGGCCATACCACCGTTTTTAATTTTCCTCGGTATATTCAAGCCCCTCATCCCTGCACCAGCGGATGGCGATCTCCCGATATGCCTGATCCCGATAATCATACCACTGTTGTTCCAGCCTGTGATAGCGGATGCCGTTTTTGAAACGCCGGAACGCGCCCCTGCCGCAGATCGCGTTGGCAAGTTCCTGACGCGCCGCGCCAGCGGGCAGGGAATATACGAAATTTTCCATAATGCTGTATTCATGAATGTCGTACTTGGTAGACAGTGTTTACACGAGTTAAGTGCGAATAGCAGCCCAAATAGCGATACAACGGACGTGTACCGCAGCGATAAAAGCATCTGAGGTTTTGGCATAGCGAGTGGCAATCCCTCTCCAGCGTTTCAGAACCAGGAAGCAGTTTTCTACCAAAT
>CAJTGJ010000110.1 GCA_910575695.1 Oscillospiraceae bacterium
TCTTCCATCGTCAGCTGCCCGCTATCGTCCCGGTGATACATCCTCGCTTACCCCCATATTCAAGGTTTTTTCCAAAAAAACCTTCTTTTTGGCCCCCTTATGATACCACACTTTTGAATCTTTTTCAGCTGTTTCTTCGCTGCTTCTCTTTGACTGATTCCTATTTCTCACTTTTTTAGCTGCCTTAAAGTTTTTCAGCAGACTCTATATAATGTAGTAAAAAGGCGAGTGCCGTTGATACCGATGAGCCAATCCGCCTTGGCGCGGCAGAGGGCGGCGGCGTAGAGGTTGTCGTACTTCTGGCCGTCAGCCAGATTGTCAAAGCCCTTTCGGATAGCGGATTCTTCCATTGAGGAAATCCAAAGCCGCTTGACCGGCTTCGTGCATTTGCAGAGGTCATAGGTCAGCCGGAAGATCAATTCGCCCTCCCGCCCCGCGTCGGTGGCGCAGATCACCGTGTCCACATCATCCCGGCTCATAAGCTGGCACAGGATGTTGAACTGCTTCCTGGTATCCGGCAGCACTTGGAACTGCCACGGCTGGGGGATGATGGGGAGATCGTCATAGGCCCATTTGGAATAGCGGGGGTCGTATGCGTCAGCCGGGGCCAGCTCCACCAGATGGCCGACACACCAGCTCACCAGCCAGCCGTTTCCCTCCACATAGCCGTCATTCCGGCTCCTGGCCCCCAGCACCTTGGCGATGCTCATCGCGACTGAGGGCTTTTCGGCGATTACAAGGTTATGTTGCGTTTTTACCACTTCCTTTCATCAATTTCCGGTAGCAAATTCCCAGGCAGGGCGCAGTCCGGCCATAGGGACAGCCGTGACAGGGATGATTGGGCGGAAGGGTGGGAGGTCCGTGGACCTCTCGCCGCTCCGTGGGAACCTGGGTCATCATGCGCTCATAGGGGCTGTCGGTAAAACGCATCATTCATCCTCCGGTTCCTCGTAGCCGTAGCCCTCCGGGTACTCCGGTTCCTCCGGTTCGTCACGGGGGACACGCCGGGGGGCGGGTTCCAGATCATCCTCGTTGACGGTTTCCTCATCCTCGCCGGTCAGCTCATCAAAGTCCTCCGCATCGTCCAGGTCATGCTTGGGCTTCCAGATTTTCAGATAGTAGCCAGCGCCGCCCACAGCCAAAGCCGCAATCACCACCAGAATCATGGTACTGCTGCCGCCCTTCTCCGGCTTTTCCGGTTCCGGGTCGGCATCCGGGTCAGCGGCGGGGGCCTTGCCGGTACAGTCCTTCAGAGACAGAACGCAAACCGGGCAGGCGGTATTGACCTCGCCGGGAGCGCACTTGTCTGTGCAGATACAGACCGGCTCCGGGTCGGGAATGGCGGACACGTTATTGTCCTCCGGCTCCTGGTCCTTCTCAGCCAAGGCCAGAAGATCAGATTCCGTGACAGCGTTGAGGAAATAGACGTTCTCGCTCTCCCGCTGCTTGTCGATCACCAGATAAAAGGTGTTCTCATTGGGGGTAGTGAAGGTGAAAAACTCCTTGCTGTCCTGGTCGGTCACATTGTCCACCACCGTGCCCTGGCCGTCCGGGGTCAGGGGCTTGACCGTCTGCTCCGTGTCCGTGGTCACGCTGGCCGATCCAGAGGGCGGCGTAGTCGTGGAGGGTTTCGTCTTGGACGGCGTGGTGGTATTGGTGGCCGGGGGCTTCACCGGCGTAGTAGCTGCCGGAGGTGTAACCGTGGGCTTCTGGTCCTGGTTGGGCTGGCTGGTGGCCGGGGCTTTGTAGTTGGGGTTCTTCACCTGATATGTCCGCGAATAGTTCCCAGCCTTGTCCGCCGCCTGGACAGTGATCTGCTCAGAAGTCCCCAGGTCTTTCAGGGGCACATCCACCGCATTGCCGGTCAGGTTGGGATAGCACGTTCCATTTACGGTGATATGCGCCACGCCGGAGAGATCATCCGCAGCCTCCACCCGCAGCACATCCCCGCTGACACTGGCCCGCAGGGTGGGCGGGGTGGTGTCAAAGCACTCCATGTAGCGGGAGTTTTCATAGATTTGCCCGTCATGGCCGGTGACACGGACATAAACGGTGCAGTTGGAGGTCATATCAACTGTGCCGTAGTAGCGGCTTCCCCGCTGCTCCAGACTGGCGGTGATGTTCTTCCAACTGCCGCTCCGGTCAATGCGGACCTCCACCGAAGCAAAGCCGCCGCCCGTCTCGTCCGTGACGCAGACCTTGGCGGCGGCGCTGGTGCTGGCCCAATCAGCGGGCAGCATGATTTCAATGGTAATGCCGGAGGCGGGCAGTTCCACATCAGCGGCATAGGCCGCACCCATCATGGAAAATGCCGCCCCCAGGCACAGAAATACGCACAGCAGCAGAGCCACCGTGCGCTGCAAGGGTTTTCTTTTTGTCATAGGCTCAAATCTCCTTTCCAGAATTGGTTGTGGACGGCGCATGTACCGCCCGGATCATATCCAGTACGGCCCGCAGGTCCTCCGGCGCGGAGATCATGCCGCGCACCGCCTGGATGATTTCAAGGTTTTCCTGCTCTGTGATCTGCCGCTCAATGTCCCGGACACGGGCCTGCCACTCGCTGGCCTTCTCTTTCGCCCGAACCAGGTCGGCTTTCAGATTATCAAGTTTCGTCTCCTTCGGCTTACGCATGGCGAACACCTCCCATCCTGCCGGGGATGTAGTCGGCAAAGCTGGGGACCGTATGGAAAATCCTCTTGTTATTCACCCAGCGTTGGAGCTGGCGGGTAATGGGCGGGGCGCTGGGCCGGTCATAGACCATCACATAGGGGTCGTAGCCCATGCCCCGCAGGGTTTCCACCCGGTAAAGGTCCTGCTCATGGGTGCTGCCGTAGTTGACCAGGACGTACACCCGCCGTCTGCGGTCGCTCTTGATATTGGTGAGTTCTAAAAAGCGGCGGAAGTAGGGGGTCAGGTCAATGTCGGGGTTGTCCCAGGCAAAATGTACCGCTTTCGTGCGAACCTTGTTCAGCAGCGCCACATTGTCCGGGGTGATAAGCCGAATGTCCAGCCCTTGGGAGAAGTCCACATAGGCGCGGCTCTCCGCAAGCTGCAAAATCAGCTTTTCATGGTCAGGACAGGCCAGCAGATTGGCGTCCAGCAGCTTGATTTCCCGCTGACCGTTCCAAAATTCAGCGAGGTCCGCCACCTGGACGCTCCGCCGCCCTTCTTTGGCAGAAACCAAGCAAAAGCCGCAGTTCCGATAGCAGCCACGGCTCAGAAAGCCGTAGGCGGTGTCAGGGAACTGCGGATAAATGCTGTAATCGGGATAGGTATGCTCCACCTCGTCCGGGAGGTTGGGGCCGGGGCCGTAGCCTGTGCCGCCGCAGACCACCTCGCCAGCGTTGGTGACGGTGATCGTGTCCTGGGAGTAGGTATCAGTGAACACCCGGCTCTTGTAAACCCGGTCATACCGGCCCTCCGGCTTCCACCACTCCACATGATCGCCCCGCGCCTTGTGGTAGGCGGAGAGCTTCATCAGGCACAGGTTCGGCCAGTTATGGGAATCAATATCGCATAAACCGATTCTCATATATCACGCTCCTTCAAAAAAGTTATAAAAATCAAGGCAAACGCCCCATTCCATAATAATGTTGCTGCCAATAGTTGCTGTTGATGTTGGCGTAGGAGATGGGATTTCCACAGTGAATCATTTGCCCGTTGCCCACATAGATGCCCACATGGGTCACACCGTTTGGGTTCGGCGCGTCGTAGGTGTGCCAGAAGAAAATGAGATCACCCGGCTGGGCGTTCGCCATGGAGACAGGGGTGCAGATGTTATAAAGGCCCTGCGCCCCCAGCCGTCCCACATTCCATCCGCTGTGATTGATAACCCAGCTTACAAAGCCGGAACAGTCAAAAGAGGTGGAGGGGGAACTGCCGCCCCAAACGTAGGGATAGCCGAGGTACTTCTGCGCTTCTTCCAGCATAGCGGCGTAGGTTTCGTCCGTGACCGGCTCCCCAGGGTAGGCGGGTATCTCCACGCCGCCCGGTGTACCGGGAATGGCCCCAGCGGTTGAACCGTCATAGCCGGTGTCCACGAAATAGTAGGGGTTCAGGTACTCGTCGTTCAGCATGATCTCCAGATGGAGGTGCGGCCCGGTGCTGTTGCCGGTACTGCCCACGGCGGCGATCACGTCCCCACGCTTGACCTCCTGGCCCGCGCTGACGGAGAGGCTGGAGCAATGGGCGTACCGGGATTGATAGCCCTTTTCGTCCTCGATTACCACGCACAGTCCGTAGCTGCCAGCGTCCCCGGCTGAAACCACCCGCCCGTCATGGATTGCCCGGATGGGCGTCCCCTGCGCCACAGCAATGTCCACGCCCCGGTGCAGATTCTTCTCTCCGGTGATGGGATGGACCCGGTAGCCGTAGCCGCTGGACACATAGCCCAGCCATGGAAAATCAAAGGGGTTCCCATACGCCTGCCGGTTGCCGAGGGTCTGCTGATACACGTTGTAGCGGTCGGTCTGCTCACCAGGGGACAGGCTTCCGGCGATAATGCCGGAGAGGGGCCGGACAGTCAGTGTGGTTTGCAGGACGTACCAGTCGTAGGGGTCGCCGTTGCTGTCATAGCGGGTTTCCACAATAACCTCCCGCGTGAGGGTGTACTGCTCCCCGAACAGCCGCGCAAGTTCCGCCTGGACCTGTTCAAAGGTGAAGGCGTTGAACATGGTGGAGAGATAGCCCATCAGTTCATAGGGGTTGTGGCTGATCTCTCCGATGTTGTAGCGGTATTCGTCATAACCGGGGTAATTTTCCTCGGTCTGGTCAATGTCCATCTGCAAATCCGTTTCCATTTCCGTGTAGTAGAGGTCCGAATTGCAAATGTCCTGCTCATTCGCCATGTAGGAGGCGGAGATATAGGAGGACTGAAACCCGGAGAGCATGGCGGTACAGGAGGTCATTCCAGCGGAGAAGAACACCACCACCATAGCCAGCATTGCCACAACCAGCAGCAGAGATTTTCGTGCCGCTATGTATTGCTGGACCGCCCGGACGATCTGCCCGGTGGCGTGGACCACGTTTTGGGTAAAGTGCGCCGTCTGCTTCGCCTCATGCGCAGCCTGGGCATACTTTCGCTTGATCTTCTGCTTCTGCATCCATTTGGCGAGGGCGTTTTTGCGCTGTAATTCCGGGTTATCCCGGAGGGCGGTCTGCCATGCCAGATTGAGATGTTCCTTTGCCGCCCGCTGTTCCGCTTGGCGCAGGGCGCGGTAGGGCTTGGAGCGGCGGCGGGTCCTCTGCCAGCGCAGGGCGCGGCCCACGCCCTGTTCCATGAACAATTCGCTTTTGTGGGTGGCCTCCACCGCCACATTCTGCCGCTCGGATTCATGTATCTTGCCGTGGAGCTTCATCACTGCCGCCGTTTTCACCATACCACCGGCGCGGGCGGGCAGAGAGGGTGGTCTATATTCCGGCAAAACCTCCTGCTCAAAGTGGAGACGGCGGCGGGTCCTGCCCGTCTCAACTCCACCTCCGGCTGGAAGGATAACCGACGCTTGGTAGGAAGATGCTCCCGCGCCTGTTCCACCTGACCCTCCGCACGTTTTACCCGGCGCACGGCCTTTTGATAGTTCCGGCTGGGCGGCTGGGAGTCCTCCTTTGGCGCAGGGATGGGGGCGCTGTCCGCCGCAGAGGGCGGTTCCTCAAATTGCAGCCGTGGCCGGTCCGCCTTGCCAGCAGCGGAGTGGGCAGCGAACTTTGCCGCCTGCCGCTTCTG
>CAJTGJ010000111.1 GCA_910575695.1 Oscillospiraceae bacterium
TGTGGTGGGTTTCCGTCTTGTTCCACTCCTTGTAAACGTCCGCCAGCGGGGTCTTGGATTTCAGCAGCGCCCTGGTCTGGGCCTCCGGCAGCTCCAGCACCGACATTTCCATCACGATGTCCTCCCGGACGGTGTACGCACAAGCGTGGTCAAGGATCACATTGGGCGGCTGGGTCAAAAGCCATCCCCGGTACTTTGCTTGGGCGTTCACGATCCGTTGGTACAATTCGTCCCGCAGTTTCTCGCCTGTCATGGTACATCAACTCCTTTTTGAGATAGTAATAGCCGATAGACTTTCGGATTGAAAATCTACCGGCTATGTAATATATTTTAGTATCTCAATAAATTTAGCTTTCGCGATTTAAAGCAAAATCTTTTGACAATAAATTAGGTATACTGTGTCGCATTTGAAGATTAAAGATTTCCTTTGCTGCTTCAATCGCTCTCCGCGAGTCTGGGGGCGTAAATGACATAAGTTCTGGTGTCTTACCTGATACAGAAAGCATCTCATCTAAGACCTTTTGAGGGATGTTTATTGACAAAAAATAGTCTTCAGTATAGGAAAATAAAATATAATTAATAACGCTCAACTGGTCATCCAAACTATCTAATTTCCTGAGTTGCTTGAAAAAGCGAGCATACCTATTGCTGTTTTTTTCCACAAACATCATAATGATGCTTTCTTCCTTTAGGGGAAATATACACAGGGCCGTATTTTGAATCTTGTATTTGGCATCAGGATTATATATATTATTGATTATATTACCTTCAAGATCGGAAATTAAGGCAATAGTACCTTGAAAAGCAACAGGAACTACATAAGGGAGTTTCTCATAAAATCCAATATAGTAATCCCTTTCAAACGGTTTAATTGAATGATTTTTTGCACGAATATAAGCATCCTTGAATTCCTTCAAATCCATATCCCCAACTGCACTTTTTGCCTGAGTCCACCCCTCATTAAACCTTAATCTTTCGTGCATTAAATCATACATTTCAATTTCCATGAGCCTTTTGCTAATGTTTTTTAGATTGTTCTTCATGTCAATCTGAGCTAACATTTTTGCTGATGGAATAGTCTCGTAATTATCTGGATTCTCATAATCTTGGAATATTTTACTGTCACAGTCCCGACAAATCAATTGAAAAGTGCCAGCTTCATTAACCCCTTTGTCGGCATTCATAATTGGCAAATCCAAGATTGTATTGGAATAGGCTACTTTCCCATTAAAAGCTATATTTCGAAGGCAAAATGCAGGTAATGTATGAGAATTACAAAAACTATCGCATTCATTTCCACAATGATAGCATTTTCCTAATTTTGCTTGATTTTTACTGTCTTTTATAAGTCGGCTCAAGCTCTTTCTGGCCTGAATCAATTCATTTTTCTGCTTTTCTTTATCGATTTTAGGAGTATCACTTAAATCAAACGGAAAGTAGATGTCGGACATAAATAACCTCCTCATGTAGTAAATAAAATGTTTTCTTATTTAGTGCATTAGGCATATTGTACCATAAAGTGGGTGGAATTGCAATATGATTAATAATAGCAAAGTATATTCTCAGATACTTTAGTTATATAAAAGCGGTATCAGCTTGCGCCAATACCGCCCTTTATCACAAAATACCCGCCTTTCTGAGGTAGCCCACGCTGTCATAGCATCCCCGGAAGTAAGCGGCCTCCATTTCGATCTCCGTCCGCTGGTTCCGCAGGCTGGCGATCTCAATCACCGCCGCGCACTCATCCTCGGTCAGCGCCGACACCGTTTCCCGGTCAAACAGCCCCATCACCCTGGGATACTGCTCATAGATAGCATTGATGCGTTCCTGGATAGCACGGGAGTTTTCATCCACCTTGGGCAGTTTCGCGGCAATCATACTCAGATACTCCCGGAAGTCCACACCCTGGGCTTCTGCAAAGGCTTCAAAATTAAATCGCTCACTCATGACGATTCCCTCCTTCAAGCATTAGCTTTATTATATGCCGCCATGCCCATCAGCTCAAATGTGCGAATTATTTTTCTGATGCTTGAACTATATCCGTGTTCTACGGTTATAGACTATTATAATATCCCTCCACAATGATTACAATAGACATGATAAAAATTTGTTGCAGTGGAGGGGCCTCATGGAGCGTGAACTTGATTACAAGGCAATCGGTAAACGGGTCAAGATCGCCCGAATCAAAGCCGATATGAAGCAGGAACACGTTGCGGAAAAATCAGGGCTGTCCCCCACCCACATCAGCAACATTGAAACCGGCACGACAAAGGCCAGCTTGTCGGCCATTGTCAGCGTAGCCAACGCCATAGGCGTCACGGTGGACGATCTTCTTTGTGATAGCTTGATACACGCAAGGCCGCAGTTTGAACAGGACATTGCCGAACTGATCGAGGGCTGCGACGATTATGAAATCCGCATGGTGAAAGACATAACTGAGGCGCTGATCGCCACCCTTCGGCGGGACGCCCACCTGCGGCAATAATACTGTGAACTATGTACGGGGGCAAGTGTGCGGCTTGTCCCCCGTTTTGTGTTCAGCGTTCCGGGGCTGGCTCATCCCGGCCAGCGGTGGGTGCGTCCTCGCCCGGTTCCCCGTCCACGATCTCACTCTCCCGCTTGTCCATGTTCAGCATGATGTTCAGTTCATCCAGACGGGCCGATTTTGTTTTCAGCTCATCCTCCTGGGGGAAGGGCTTCTCCACCTCCTGCTTGGCGTTAGCCAGTTGGACATTGACATTTTCAAGCTGCTCCCGGCAGGCTATCAGCCGTTCCTCCATGCCGCCCAGCAGATTGTCCAGACGGAGGATGTTGCCGAAAATATCCGTGCCCAGGCCGGTGGTATGGGTAAGCGTCCCTTTCAGGGTGATTCGAAATTCCTTGGTGAAACTTTCAAAGGACAACTCCATAGCAAAGCCCCGGTACTGGCCCAGGGGGACAGGATCGGGGCTGGTCATAGCTTTGCAGGCGGCGAGGATGGCGCTGCCCGCTGCTTTCTTGTCGGTGTAGACAACACCCTCCACCTCCATAGGGGAAAAGCCGTCCTCATTGGGATGGGTATTCTCTTTCAGCCGGTTCATATCGGCGGTGTAGCCCTCAATGCGCTGGTCCAGGGACACTATTTTTTGGGGCAGATACTTGATGATCTGATCCTCCAGGGCGTACCTCTGGCTCAAATGGTTGGCTTTCAGCAGCTTCAACCGCTACACGTCAATATCCAAATCCATCTTTTCCTTGATATGGGGATTGCCGGTGCAAAGGGCTTTAATTTCAGCGTAGGACAGGGCAGTTTCGTCGATGTCCTCCGCCGAGCGCACCGGGCTTTTGCTGGTCATGATCTGCCCGATGAACTTCTGTTTGCCCTCCACCAACTGATAGAGGTAGCTGTCAAAGGTATTTTCGGTGACGTAGGTGTAAATGTCCACCTCGTCATTCTCATTGCCCTGCCGGATGATGCGCCCCTCCCGCTGTTGCAAATCGGACGGACAGACTTTGCGGACAATTCACCATGCGACATAGTTAAACCTCTTGAAGTCTTGGCCTGTTGATAGTAAAATAAGTCATACTTTGAAACCAAAACACATTTACGGAGGGCAGAAACATGGGACTATTTAGCAATCTTTTCAAAAGTTCATTTGAAAAATGGCTTGAAAGTGCTTCTGATAAGGAACTTGAAGATGGTTACGAAGAAAGACGGATAGAATGGATGAGGACAGGTCAGGGGGGAACTGGCGAAAAGACACCAGAAATGAAAATGATTGAACGTGAATTGAGCAGGCGTTCGGCAATTAAATGGGAGAATGACCCCCGACGCAGTAAAGACCCTTATTTCCGTTGGACTGATGCAAACAGGTGGGATAAAGACTGAATATTCTTAGTCTTATGCGGTCTTGCGTTCAGTAGCACGTCTGCGCCGTGTGCTTTCTGTACTCTTCCGAATTTGTACCTTCTTGGCGCAGGGCTTACAATACTTTGCCACCGCTGAACCGGGCGTGAACTCTGCCCCGCAGCATTGGCACCGCCTGGGGGAGAGGGGGGCCGCATAGCGTTTTGTGACCTTGATATGTAACTCGTTGGAGAGAACTCCAACGAATTTGTAGTAGATTTTGATGGTCTGCTCCACCGTGCCGTCCTCTTTCTGGACACGTTCTCCCACCGTGATTTTCTCGATCAGGGCGTTGACCATAGCGGCGGACAGCTCGGCGGCGTCGGCGTACCCGGCAATCAGGGAGAAGAAGTCCGTTACCCCGTTGTCAGAGGTTTCCTTTTCAGCCAGTGAAGCGTTGATTTCCTCAATTCGGCCCGAAAGCTGAGCCTGTTCCGTTTCATATTTCCGAGATACCATGTCAAAATTCCGCTCTGTGATACGCTCCAAAACCCGATCTTCATACAGGGCTGAAAATAACTTGTCCAACTCGCCCAGCCGCTTGGACAGTTTGCACTTCTCCCGTTCCAGGGCCTTTTGCTCGGTGGCCCCGATGGAGGATAGCTGCTGCTGAAGCTGGCGCACCCGCTTTTCGTCGCCCTCCACTGCCAGCCTTGCGTAATGGCGAATATCGGCCAATACAGCGTCAAACAAGTCCTTTGCCTCGATGGTGTGGGCCGAACAGCCCTCCGTGCCGTTGGTGCCGTAGTTGTTGCACACATACTGCACACAGTCAATGGGATCGGGGCGTTTGCGCCGGTTGGCACTCATGGCCCGCATGGCGTAGCCGCAGTCGGCGCATTTCAGTATCCCGGAAAAGATGTTGTCAAATCCGCTCCCGCCCTTGTCCCGCCGTCTGCTGGTCATCATCCGCTGAACGGTATCAAACTGCGTCTGGGTGACAATGCCCTCATGGGTGTTGGGTATCACCTCCCATTCCTCCGGCAGCTTGGAGGGGCGCTTCTTGCTTTTCATGCTCACCGCCACCCGCTTATACCCCACAAGGTTCCCGGCGTACACAGGGCTGCGCAGGATGGCCCTGACGCTGTTGTTGCTCCATTGGTAGCGGTTATCCTCCTTGCCCTCAAAATGGCGCTCATAGCCGCTCTCACCACGCTCTGCGGCGGCGTAGGCGGCGGGGCGGAGGATATGGCTGGCGTTGAGGTGGTTGCGTATCTTGCCAATGCCAGCCCCATCCAGCGCCATTTGAAAAATCAGCTTCACCACCGGGGCCGCTTTTTCGTCGATGATAAGGTGGTTGTGGTCGGCGGGGTCTTTCAGGTAGCCGTAGGGGGGAGAGGTGGACACATACAAGCCGCTGTTGAACCTGGCACGGAGGGCCGATTTCACCTTCATGGACACGTCGGCGGCGTACATCTCGTTCAGGATATTGCGAAACGGGGTGATGTCCATGGCGCTCTTGTTCAGCGTGTCCACCCCGTCGTTGACGGAGATATAGCGCACCCCATGCTCCGGAAAGAACACTTCCAGATACAGCCCGCAGTCCAGATAGTTCCGGCCCAGCCGGGACAGGTCTTTGGTGATGACGCAGTTGATACGCTTGGCCTCAATGTCCTGGATCATGCTCTGGAAACCGGGCCTTTGGAAAGCTGACGTTAGATAACGATACTTTTGAAAACACTGGAAAATCAAGGTTTTTCGAGCGACGGACAAGCAGGGTATTGTACTAAAAACTGAATACGACGC
>CAJTGJ010000112.1 GCA_910575695.1 Oscillospiraceae bacterium
CTCCCTCCTTGCCAACAAGCTCTGGAACCTGTATCACGATTTGAGCGATGAAGCCAGAGAAGCCGGATATTTACCCAGTCTGTCAGAAATCAAGGGCAACGGGTTTCCAGAAGAATCCGTATGGCTCACTGAGCAGCTGCGTGACCCGGCTTTCCGCCAGCCCCTCACAGAAGAATACGCCGCCTTTTGGACTGCCTATACGCAAGACCGTAACTTGCTGCGTTTCCATTACCACAAGCCAAAGGAGATTTGGGAAAACCTGAAAGACCTGTCACTGCCCCGCAAAGCCTTTTCATCTGAAATGGCAGAGGTTCCTGCGGTTAAGCAGTTTATTACGGAGGATGAGATCGGCGCGGCCCTTTCTGGCGGCAGCGGTTTTGCCGGGGGCAAAGGGCGCATTTATGCCTTTTTCCAGCAGCCCCATACCGACAAGGAAAAAACCGCGTTTCTCCGGCAGGAATACGGAACCGGCGGACGCTCCCACGCACTGTCCGGTGCAACGCACAGTGGCGAAGATCACGATGGAAAGGGCCTGCGCTACCAGAAAAACGGCTGTGACGATGTACGCCTGACCTGGGATAAGGTCGTGAAGCTGGTTGCCGGCCTGATCCAAAAGGATCGTTATCTGACCGAAGCAGAACGGGAACAGTATGAGAAAATCCAGGCAGAAAAGGAACTGGCAGAGGCGGGCATTGTAGAATCACAGAGCCAGCCTGCTCCTGTCCATGAAACCGAAACAGAACCGCCCCAGCCCGCGCTGGAAGAATTGCTGGAACAGTACAAGCCGGTTGTGACCGCCGCCATCATGGAGGATACGGCATACCGCAACGCCTGCGGCCATACTGACCATGAAAACGCTGTGATTGAGGGTAACGCCGCTGTGCGCCGCGCGGTTCTTGGCTCCGGTAATATGCAGCTTCTCAAACAGTATTCGGATGTGCCGGAGTTCCGCCACCGCCTGCATCAAGAGGTGATTGCCGAAACCTATCCAAAGCTCCATGAGCTTCTGCGCCCTCTCTCCCAGGACGATATTGACGAAGCCCTCTGTGCATGGAACGGCGATATGGACAGCAAACGGGCCGTAGTCCGCTATATGAAAGAGCATGGGCGGGAAAAAGACACCGCCGCATGGCTGTCCAGGGAGTACGGCGGTCCTGAACATACAAACCTGTTCATTGTCCGCGCCGGAAGCCCCGAAGAAATGGAACTGCCCTGGCCCAAGGTACAGCGCCGGATCGCCCAGCTTATCAAAGAGGACCGCTTTTTTACAGAGGCTGAACGGGACAATCTGGACGATATAGACCCTATCGCAATCCGGGAAAATCTGGCCCAGCGCGGCATTGTAAACGGGCAGGTAGTGGAACCGGAAAAGCTGGACAATGACCCCTTTATTCAGCAGGTCATGGCTGATGTGGAGCAGATTGCTGCCGAAGAAGCAGAACCGCGCTTTTCCGTTGTTATGACCAGCGATGCGTTTCCCGACCCGGAAGATGCGTTTGCTGTCTGGGATAATCAGACCAATGATTACTATACCGCCTCTGATGGAACGGTACGGACATTTTCAAGAGAAGAAGCTGCGGAGCAATTCCTGGCCGGGCTGGAACCACAAGAGATAAAGGCGGACCAGCAAGAGGAACCGGCACAGGAAACAGCCGCACCCGCTGCGGACGAACCGGGAACACTTCCCCGCGACCCACTGGCATCGGCCTATGGCGTAGGGGATTTTGTTTTTCTGGAAAATACCGAGTACCGCATCACCGATTTGCAGCGGGGCTATGTCCAGCTGAATGACCCCGCGCTGGCCTACCCCATTTACCGGACGGAAAGCAAAGAACAGTTTGAACGCGCCATCCGGCAGGACCCGCGCAACAGCGCCATCACCGGCTATCTCCCCGCCGATCTGGACCAGTTTTCCCCGGATTTACGGGAGGCTCTGACCGGGGATGGCGGTTTACTGGATGGGTTGGCAAAGGAGGATATAGCGGTACTGCTCCGAAGCGGCGCAGGCAATCCGGCTGTCGCCCAGCATCTTTCCCAGCGGTTTTCCGGTATAGTGGAAACCATGCAGCTGGAAACCGGAGATACGGCGGATTACCGGGCCTCCGCAAACGGCATGGAAGTGGAGATTCTGCGGGAAGATGAAACGGTGCTGGCGGCACTGTATGAAAGCTGGGAGCCGCTTGCCGCTGCCCTGCGCGCCCTCTACCAGCAGGAGCTGGACGGATTCTCCCACGAACCGGCACAGCCAAGTAAACAGCTGGCAGAGGAACAGCCGGATTTAGGGAATCCCCCTGCACCAGAGCCGGAGCCGCAGATCACCATTACCCCCGTCACCCGTTATCCGGGCGAACAGAACCATCTGCCCTACGATATAGAGATTCATACGCTGCGCTTTGATGAGCCGGAACCCACCCCTCCCCAGCCGACAGCCGGGAACTTCCGTATCACTGACATTCACCTGGGCGAAGGCGGGCCGAAAGCAAAATTCCGGGCCAATATGGACGCAATCAATCTCCTGAAAGAATTGGAGTTTGAAAACCGGCAGGCCACGCCGGAGGAACAGGAAACCCTTTCCCGGTATGTGGGCTGGGGCGGTCTGGCAGACGCTTTTGACGAGAGCAAGCCCGCCTGGGCAAAGGAGTTTGCGGAACTCTACGCAACGCTGTCCCCGGAGGAATATGAAGCCGCCAAAGGGACCACCTTAAACGCCCATTACACCAGCCCTACCGTTATCCAGGCCATTTATGAAGCGGTGGGAAAAATGGGATTCCAGACCGGCAACATCCTGGAACCCTCCTGCGGCGTGGGCAATTTCTTCGGTATGCTGCCGGAGGAAATGCAGGGAAGCAAGCTGTACGGCGTGGAACTGGATTCCATCACCGGACGCATCGCAAAACAGCTCTATCCAAAAGCAGACATCACCATCGCGGGCTTTCAAACCACCGACCGGCGGGATTTTTATGATTTAGCCGTAGGAAACGTGCCGTTTGGCCAGTATTCCGTCCATGACCGGGCCTATAACAAGCTGAACTTCAACATCCACAACTACTTTTTTGCAAAATCGCTGGACCAGGTGCGTCCGGGCGGCGTCGTGGCCTTTGTCACCAGCCGCTACACGATGGATTCCAAGGATTCTACGGTGCGCCGGTATCTGGCGCAGCGGGCGGAGCTGTTAGGCGCGATCCGTCTGCCCAACAATGCGTTCAAGGCCAATGCCGGGACAGAGGTGGTATCCGACATCATTTTCCTGCAAAAACGTGACCGCCCGATTGACATTGCCCCAGACTGGACGCAGACCGGACAGATCGAAGATGATTTTACCATCAACCGCTATTTCCTGGACCACCCGGAAATGGTGCTGGGCCGCACTGTTTCAGAAAGCACCCAATACGGAAAACAGGATTACACAGTGGCCCCCATTGAGGGATTGGAACTTTCCGACCAGCTGCACGACGCCATAAAATATATTCGCGGGACCTATCAGGAGGCCGAACTGCCGGAGCTGGGCGAGGGGGAAGAAATTGACACTTCTATCCCCGCTGACCCTGATGTAAAAAACTATTCCTACACCGTTGTGGACGGTGCGGTGTACTATCGGGAAAACAGCCGCATGGTGCGCCCTGACCTAAACGCCACCGCCGAGGCCCGTATCAAGGGTCTGGTGGAACTGCGGGAGTGTGTGCAGAAGCTCATCGCACAGCAGATGGACAGCTTTGTTTCGGATGCGGCAATCCGTGAAACCCAGGCCGAATTGAACCGGCTCTATGACGCATTTTCCGCAAAGTACGGGCTGATCAATGACCGGGGGAACCGGCTGGCCTTTGCCGATGATTCCAGCTATTATCTGCTCTGCGCGCTGGAAGTCATTGACGATGACGGGCAGCTGAAGCAAAAAGCGGATATGTTCACCAAGCGCACCATCAAGCCCCATCAGGCTGTTACTTCGGTAGACACCGCCAGTGAAGCCCTGGCTGTTTCCATCGCGGAAAAGGCCGAGGTGGATATGGCGTACATGGCCGAACTGAGCGGCAAAACCCAGGAGGAATTGGCGCAGGAGCTACGGGGCGTGATCTTCCGTCTGCCCGGACTATTGGCGGAGGGGGAAACGCCCCGTTATGTGACAGCGGATGAATACCTCTCCGGCAACGTGCGCCGGAAACTGCGGCAGGCACAGCGGGCGGTGGACAAAGACCCCGCCTTTTCTGTCAATGTGGAGGCGCTGACCGCCGCCCAGCCCAAGGATTTGGACGCATCGGAAATCGAGGTGCGCCTGGGCGCTACCTGGATTGACAAAGACTACATCCAGCAATTCATGTACGAAACCTTCCACACCCCGTACTATCTGCAAGGGAAGATTGAGGTCAAGTATGTCCCCTACACCGCCGAGTGGCAGATCACCGGCAAAAACGCTGTTGGGTACGGCGATGTAGCCGCCAACACCACCTACGGAACCGACCGGGCCAACGCCTACAAGATTCTGGAGGACAGCTTAAACCTGCGGGACGTCCGCATCTATGACACCGTTGAGGATGCCGAGGGGCGGGAGCGCCGGGTACTCAACGCCAAAGAAACTACCCTTGCCGCCCAGAAGCAGATGGCGATCCGGGAAGCCTTCCGGGACTGGATTTGGAAGGACCCCCAGCGGCGGCAGACGCTGGTGCGCCAGTACAACGAGGAAATGAACAGCATCCGCCCCCGCGAGTATGACGGGCAGCATATCCGGTTTGCGGGCATGAACCCGGAAATCACCCTGCGGGAACACCAGAAAAACGCCATCGCCCATGTGCTGTACGGCGGAAACACCCTGCTGGCCCATGAGGTGGGCGCGGGCAAGACCTTTGAAATGGTAGCCGCCGCGATGGAATCCAAGCGGCTGGGCCTGTGCCAGAAATCCCTCTTTGTGGTGCCGAACCACCTGACCGAGCAGTGGGCCTCCGAGTTTTTACGGCTCTACCCTTCCGCGAATATCCTTGTCACCACCAAAAAGGATTTTGAAAGCCACAACCGCAAGAAATTCTGCGCCAGAATCGCCACCGGGGACTATGACGCGGTGATTATCGGACACAGCCAGTTTGAGCGTATTCCCATCAGCCGGGAACGGCAGGAGCGCCTGCTGCGGGAGCAGATCAACGAGATCACCGACGGGATTGCCGAGGTGGAGGCCAGCGGCGGGGAACGCTTTACCGTCAAGCAGCTGGAACGCACCAAAAAATCGTTGGAGGCAAGGCTGGAAAAATTGCAGGCCGAGGGCCGCAAGGACGATGTGATTACCTTTGAGCAGCTGGGCGTGGACCGGCTGTTTGTGGACGAAAGCCACAATTATAAAAACCTCTTTTTATACACCAAAATGCGGAATGTGGCGGGACTTTCCACCACAGACGCGCAGAAATCCTCCGATATGTTTGCCAAATGCCGCTACATGGACGAGATCACCGGCAGCCGGGGCGTTGTGTTCGCCACCGGAACGCCGGTCAGCAACAGTATGACCGAACTTTATACCATCCAACGCTACCTCCAGTATGAGCGGCTCCAGGAATTGAACATGACCCATTTCGACTGCTGGGCCAGCCG
>CAJTGJ010000113.1 GCA_910575695.1 Oscillospiraceae bacterium
ACGACGACGGACAAGCCATTTTCCCGGCACAGCTTGTCGCTCATGTTCCGTATGCCGTAATAGCTCCTTTTGTTGGAATTGTATTTGTGGTGGTCTACAAAATTAACAGCGCAGAAAATGATATGGTTATGGACGTGTCCTTTGTCAATATGCGTCGTGAGTACATATTCATGCTGCCCCTTTGTTACCGCGTCGGCAAGCTGCTTTCCGATTTCATGGGCTTTCTGATAATCGACTTCCCCCGGCTCAAAGGACTGTATCAGATGAAAGGCTAAATTGTTCCCCTTTTGGAGTGCTTGGGACAAGGTATATTCAAATTCAATATCTGCCGTTTCATAGGAGCAGCCGAAAGAGGACACAAGCATTTTTCCGTCCGTCTTGTCCGGGTTTTCGATATAGTCAAGGGCTTTGCTTAGAGTGCTTTTAATAGGCTTAATCTTTGTAACCGCCATATCTCCGCAAGCACCCCCTTTATTTCCTCTATGTCCTCTTGGTATGCGTTCCCCGTCGCGTTTACGCGGCGTGCTATCTGGTTGACGTTGACGCCGATTTTCTGTATCTCTGCGGTCATTGCCTTAATGTCGCTATGGTCTATCTGAATGATATACCCGTCAATGGCAATCTTCCGCAGATACGCCGCCATGTTCCGGGTGGGTACGAGCTTCATTTTTTCCAGTATTAAATCCCGTTCCGCTTCCGTCACTCTGAATTTGATTTGTACCGTCCTTTTGCGTCCGTCCATGTGTTCGCTCCTTTCCTTTCCGTTCCGAGGGTTTGGGACACTTCCCAACAAGCAATTTTCAACCGACGCGCCGCAGCGCGGGAGGGGAAAAATACGGAAGTGGGTACCCGCTTCCTATGCTTGCTACGAATGTTTTTATCCTTTAGGCTCTTATCCCTTACTACGGAGAAAAAGCGATTTTGCCAAACTTCCGCAAAAGAAAAACGCTGCAATCTCAAAAAAGATTACAACGCTCTCTAAATCTTATTCAGTTTTAAGCCGGACATTCCTATTCGCCCTCTTTTTCGACTTCGGAAATCTCTTTTGCCGTTGCGCTCACAATCCGTATGCCCATATCGCTCATGCTGTCAAGGAGCGCGTCGAGCTGCCGCCGCTGCGTGTTCTTCTCTGGCGGCGTTTCCAAAAGGAACTGGTCTACGGATATGTTGTAGCGAAGCATAAGCTCAAAGAAAATCTGTAAACTTGGGTGCTGCCCCTTGTTCTCAATGTTCGCAAGGTAGCGCGGCGAGATAAACATTTCGTCGCTTACTTTCTTGCGGCTCTCCTTGCGCCCTGTCCGAGCCGCCTTTATCGCTGCCCCAAAAGCCTTGAAGTCGTATTTTGGTACTGGTCTTTTTGCCATATTTATTCACCCTATTACATTTTACTGTTCCCCTTTCTTCTTGAATATGTCTACACAGTTCTATTGATTAGCCAAAATAATTCTTTTATATAGGTGTTGATTTGAATTTTATATAGCGTTAAGATTTCATGTAGAAAGTCGTCAACAGAAAATGCCTTTGACTTTACCCTTACGGCAAAGTGTATACTTCAAGAAAGAAAAGGTGGTGATTATCAGTGTTATCTATTGGTGAATTTTCAAAAATATGCAAGGTATCTACCAAAACCCTCAGATATTATGCTGAAATAGGGCTTATCTTACCGAGTGAAATCAACCCGGAAAATGGATATAGATACTATTCTATTGAGCAGTTAGAAACAATGCTGTTTATCATTCGTCTAAAGTCTTACAATTTCTCATTAGAGGAAATTAAACAAATTATGGAATTTGGAGAATTTAGTGAAGAAAAGTTATATGCTGCGCTTACTCAAAAGAAAGAAAATATAAAGAAGCATTTGCAGGAATGTGAAAGAAGTCTAAATCAATTAGAACACGACATATCAAATATAAAATGTGGAAAACCCATTATGTCATATTTAGATGATATTGATGTAGAGCTTGTGGACGTTCCAAAGATGTATTTACTCTCAATCCGCAAAATGGTTGAAGCAAATAACTTCTCTGATGAATATGTGCTTAATTTTGGAAAATTATTTAGCAAGATACAAAAAGAAAATTTAACTATAAGCAATCCCCCAATGGTATTGTTTCATAGTGAGGAATTTAGTCCATTTGGCTTAGATACAGAATTTGCCATTCCTGTCAAAGAATATGCAACTGGAACAAGAGATTTTAAGGCAGGGTTATGTCTAAGAACTGTTATCAAAGGGAGTTATTCGATTTTATCTTCTGTATATGCAAGACAAACAAAATGGGCAGAGCAAAATGGGTATGAATGTACCAGTACATTGTTTGAAGTGTATGTAACAGACCCTTATCAGATTTCAAGTGAAGATGAATTGATTACAGAAGTCTATTATCCAATTAGAAAGATATGAAAAACGGAGGTTAAATAAAATAGCATGAAGCAGGAACAAATAATGTCCTTAGAAAACAAAGTAAAAAATGAATATGGTAATATAGCCGGAATAGTTGTACTTAAAAATGATAGTGTCGTTTACGAAAGTTATTTTAATCAGTGTTCAGAAAACGAGCCTATTCATGTTTTTTCAGTGACAAAAAGCATTATATCTATGTTGTTTGGAATTGCCATAGATAAAGGCTATATCAAAAACCTTGATGAAAAAGTAATTGATTTCTTCCCGAATTACAAAATCAAGAAAAGAGAAAAAACAATTCAGCATATTACAATTAAAAATTTGCTTACAATGACTGCTCCATATAAATATAAGTCTAATCCCTATACAAAATTTTTTTCGAGTGCGGATTGGGTAACGTCCTCTCTTGACCTATTGGGAGGAAGTGGTAAAATTGGAGATTTTAGATACGCGCCTGTAATCGGGATTGATATTTTATCCGGCATACTTATCAATACTACGGGACAATCTGTTTTAGAGTTCGCACAGGACAATCTGTTTTCTCCTCTAAAAATTTCTGTTGAAAAAAATGTATATTTCCGCAACAAAGAAGAACAATTCGATTTTTATAAGTCTAAAGGCATAAATGGTTGGGTTGCTGACCCTAATGGAACGAATACGGCGGGGTGGGGACTATCCCTCACAACTATGGATATGGCTAAATTAGGACTGCTATATTTGAATAAGGGGCTTTTATATAACAGACAAATTGTTTCCGAGAAATGGGTTTCTGAAAGTACACAGGTACAAAGTATTTGGGAAACACGCAATCTCAAATATGGATATTTGTGGTGGATTATTGGAGAAGAAGATTGCTCTTTTGCAGCTTTAGGTGACGGGGGAAATGCAATATATGTCAATGCTAAAGACAAAATAGTAGTTGCTATTTCTTCTTTATTTGTTCCGAGAGTTAAAGATAGAGTTGATTTTATAAAAAATGACATTGAACCAATATTCAAATTCAATTAAACCTTAGAAAGCTAAAAAGCAAAATTAAAATAAGCAATCTGCCGGACGACGGCAAAAGAAAAAAAGCCGTCCAAGAGCAGACATATTTTCACGCGCCATTCCTTACTTGCAGCGGCTTTGAATAAATCAAAGCTGCTGTTTCTTTTTGCCTGTTGGCAATCATAAGAACTCTAACACCGTAAAAATTACGGCGGCTAAAAGGAGGTAGCCGCCATGAAATATAGACCGTATCGACAAAATCCGACAGTCATTGACTTATCAAAAAAAGCCCGCCCACCACCGGGGGAAATTACGCTTGTATATATGAACTGTCTAATCATCTGAATACTGCTTACAATACCCATGCGCCTGTCCAGGCTTTTCGGACAGGCGCATTTTGCTGCTCAAAAAATTTTTTGAAGAAATTTCAAAAAATCTTCGGCGTTTTTGAAAACCGCCGTATTGCCCCGCGAAAAGGGGGAAGCACCACCAACTTTCCAACGAGAAAGGAGGTGAGAATGTGGAACCTAATAGCAGGGAGTTTTACAAACAGTGTGCTTTTCAGAAGTTTTGTAATACGGTATTGCACAATGAAGCTTGCGACACCCATAGAGAACTTCGCAGACACAAGGCAAAGGAAGTGACCTTTTCCGACATGACCTTAGACGAAGCGCGGCAGCTTCATACGTTTGATGAATATTTCAAACGTGAAGCCGCCGAAACCGTCTTTGAGAAAGCCGGGAAGAAAATCACGCCAAAGCTGCTTCTTGAAGCAATCCGTACTTTGCCGGAAGAAAAGCGCAAAGCCATATTGCTGTATTACTTCGAGGGAATGAACGATACCGAGATTGCGGAGCTGTTCAACACGTCGAGAAGCACGATACAGTACAGGCGGACAAGCTCTTTTGAGAAATTAAGAAAATATCTGGAGGAAAATGCTGATGAATGGGACGAATGGTAACGAACCCGGCTACCCGGAAAATGCCCTTGTTCCTTATCCTGTCATTGTGGCAGCGACAAAGGGCGACCCGGACGCCATGAAGATTGTCTTGCAGCATTTCAGCGGCTACATAGCCCGCCTCTCCATGCGGAAGCTGTACGACGAGCGCGGGAACGTCTATTTTGGCGTAGACCACGACATTCGGGAACGGCTGCAAGCAAAACTGATGATGGCTGTCCTCACCTTTAAGGCAGAGGAATAAACCGCAGCGGCGGCGGGACGCTTTCTCTCTCCCCCTTTTCCGTTCCGCTGCTGACGCGGCAGCAAAGCCATTCTGAACCTTGACAAAGAAAGCGGCGCAAGATAACGGCGGCGCAGCATAGGGCAAATCGGGTACGTTCCTTTTGCGCCGAGCCATACGGCGGGTGCGCCATGACGCTATCTGGGTGAGGTTATCCCCGCCCGGACAGCCGAGCGACCAACACCGCGCCGGAAAGCAAGTGTAGCGGCTTGCGGGCGACGACACGCAGAATATACAATGATACTTCCTTACAGCCACAGTCCGAGCGTTAAGAGCGTCGCAGGCAATGGGTAGGGCTGCATGAGAACCATGCGGGGGTGCAATTCCCATGAGGTTATGCTGATAACCGTCCGATTAAAGCCTTTGTTTTATTGAATAGTGGACTTGCTGCTATTCATAGACTGTATTATATGTTTGCGAAAGAAAGGGGGATTTTCTTTGACGCAAAACCAAACGCCCGTTACCACAACGGAGCATAAAATAGGAAAAGTTACTTACCTTGTATGTTCGTCCGCAAGTGAACGCGCAACGGACACACTGGATAAAAAGATAAAAAAACTCATTCGCAAAGACATGGAACTGAACCCCGCAAACGCCCGGAAATAGGGCGTTTCTTCACATTTTATACATGACACAGGCAGCGGTATGTGGTATAATATAGACAGTACAAATACCATGCTTGTCTGT
>CAJTGJ010000114.1 GCA_910575695.1 Oscillospiraceae bacterium
GTTTCGGAAAGAAACAGGTTTAAGGTCAGCTGTTGATAAGTTCCGCCAGCAGAATCTCCTCCGCCTGGGCCTTGCAGCTGTTCATCAGGCCCACCCACTGCATCATGTCGCGGGCTTTCAGTTCCTCGGTCACGCCCGCCGCCTGCGCCAGTTTTGGCATCAGCTGCTCCAATCGGCTGTTCGCGGTCCGGTCGATCTCCAACAGGTGCGGGTACAGCTTCTCGCTCATCAGCAGACGGTTGTAAAGGATGGGCCGGTGTTCCTTCAAGTAGGTTTTCCGCATCCTGCCGTACTTGCCCAGGGGCGTTTCGGGCTGTTCTGTCAGTTGCAGGTTGGGAATCAGATAATCCCCGTTCTGAATGTAAGTTAAGGTGTTGTTCATTTTGCTGGCTCCTTTCTTTGTTGGCCTCTCGCTCCGCGTTTAGAATGGTTACGCCGATCTGCCGCAGCACCTGCTGGTTGATCTGGCTGACCGCCGTTCCCAGCGCCCCAACGGTGGCCGGTGTGTTGAAATCGAAAACCGGCATGAAATCCTCGTGGGTGAAATACTGCTCCGGGGCCAGCCCGCAGCGGGACATCAGGGAATAGGCGATGCTGACGGTGGCAGCGGCTTTGAATTGGACTTCGATGTTAAGTTCATCGTACTCCTCCAAAAAGGAATCGTCAACGATGTAAAGGAAGTCCCGCCCGTTGTCCGCCCAGTATTCCCCGGCCAGCCTGCGGGCGATCTCGGTCAGCTGCCCGCCTAAATCATCGCCGCCCACCCCATACCGGTTTTCCAGCATGGCGGAGATGGAATCTATATGCCGTTCCTCCATCTTCCAGAGCCAGGGAGTGCGGGAGTGCGGGCGGGTTCCGGTGTCGGAAATGTCAAAGACATACCGCAGCCGGGTCCGGTCCCCGGAATCGTCCACCAGGGCGATGCCCTTGGAGCCGCGCCGGACATAGCGGCCCATCTTGTCATTCCACAGGTCATACTCCGCACAGGCGGTAGCGTCCGGGCGCTGGGCGTAGATCATCAGCTGGTCATGGAACGGGTATTTGTAAAGCCTGGAGGCTGTGTCCAGAAACCGCATCCACTCATTCCAGCTGGAAGTGAGCTGCACCGCCGCATGGTCGGCCATCTGTGCGTACATCTGCGCTTTGGTTGCCATTGTTTTCGGCCCTCCTTTCGGGTTTTGGATAAAAGGAAGGGGCGGCACAGCGCCAGCCCCTCCGGTCTGTTGGTTCCTATTCGTCAAAGTCCGGGTACAGTTCCAGACTGTCAAACTCCGCGTCCGTCATGGCGCGCAGCTTATGAAGGGCGCTGTCGGTCAGTTCCGTCAGCTCCGTTTCCTCCGGCGAGAGATAGCCGCGCATCTCGGTCAGGCTCTCCATCAGTCCGGCGCGGGTTCCGGTGTTGTAAATACACATCAGATTCATTTCTTCAAAGGTAAAGTGTCCCATATCAAAGCTCCCTTTCCGCGCTCTTTTTCGGCGCTGTCTTTTTGCTTTCCTGCTTCGGCTGCTGGTGGAGCTGTTCCACCACCGATTTCCGCTTGTCCCGTTCCTCCCGGTGGACCGCATCCGCCAAATCCATCAGGGAGATCGGCTGGCCGCTTCTGGCCTGCTGTTCCAGCTGGGCTACGGTCGGCTCTTTGGGGCCGTTGTTGATGATCCCGTCAATCATGCCGTAATCGTCCTCCATAGACATTTCCGCATTTTTCAGCGGGTTGTCCGGCAGGAATCCGGGAATCTCAGTAAAACCAACGCTGTCGCAGTAATGGCAGGATACCATGCCATCCCGTTTAACAGCAACAATGTCGCTGACACTCATGGAGGGGCTGTGAAAATCCACAGGCTTTTGCAGATTGAACTGCTCATATAGTTTTTCCAGCTGCTCCATTTTAGTGCCGGAGCCGCCCAGCGGGGCGGTGTAGATCAGGTCATAATTGCCCCGGTCCACGGGGATGTCATGGGATTTTAGCCAATCCAGATTCATAAACCGCACATTCTGCGGGTCCTCCCGGCTGACCTGATAAATGGCGAAGCAGTCCCCCTCATGGGAAAGAAACGCCTGCTCCCGTTCCTGCTGGCGGTTCAGCCGGTCCTGCACCAGCGCGTCAAAGGCTGGGCTTTCCTCCCATTCCTCGCGGGAAAGGGCGAACACCGTACCGGGCAGCTGGGATTCAAATTCCTCCCGGTCAAAGAGCATTTCCGCGCCGCCCCCGTCCACCACCGCGTACACCGTCAAATCCTGCTCAAACAGTTCCAGCGCCCGCTCTTTGGAGAGGGGCAGCAAGTCCCCGTCCTGATAGCCGCAGTTTTTCAGATCGTCCTCACACAACGCCGGGTCCGGCATCGGGTATTCATCCAGCGTCTGCTCCGGCGCGTTGGGCAGCGGGGCGGCTTCTGCGGCATGGCCGATGGAATCCAGCGCCCGCGGGTTTTGGCTGGCGGGCAAAAGGGCGTATTCCCGTTCCTGTTCGGCGGTCAGCGGCTGGGGGTAGTCGATACAGCCAAAGGCAGTGATGGAATCCTGTTCCACCTTTACCGGCGCGGCAAGTTCAGTGATGGTTTTCCCGTCCATCAAAGGATAGGTTCCCACATCCAGCGATTCCTGGGTAATGTAATAGCGGAACATGGAGGGGTCCTGCTCCGGCAGTTCGGTGGGGATTTTCCAGGAGGGTTCCGGTTCAGGGGAAACCTCTGGATTCTCCGTATCGGCCTGCGGATTTTCCGGCTGCATGGTTTCTTTTCCGGCGTCCTGCTCCGGCCCGGATTCCAGATCAATGCCGCGCTCCTTGCAGACCTCCTGAAAATGGCGGTCAATATCGGCAATCAGAGTACCGGCGGTCTTGTTGATGGTTTCCAGGCTGGCCCGCAGTTCCTTCAGCTCCTTGCCCTGGCTCCAGTTCGCAATGTACCCAAAGCTGTTTGCGCCGGTCTGAATCCCAAAATATTGGCAGACCGCGTAGGAGATGCTCTCGGCCTCCACCTCCTCGGTGCGCCGGTCCTTTTTATGGTCCTGCAAAAACCGCTGGGCGGTCTTTTCGCCGCCGTTAAAGTCCAGGCCGGATTCATCGGTCAGCGGGAGATGCCCTTCCTCCGGCAGTTCCAGCGGCTTTGCGGTTATGACGGAACCGGCATGGTTGACCATAACCCGTTCCTCTACCGCAACCGGCGCACCGGGGTCATCGTCGGAACCGCGCAGGTCATAACAAAACAGTCCGTCCGGCAGATCGTCTGCGGCAATCCGCTCATTGGAGAACAGGGCTGGCTGTCCAAACAGCTCCACTTCCTGATACAAGGGCGCGTCCGGGTTGTCCGGCACATCAAAGTTGTGCAGCTTGCTGTGGGCGATCTCATGGACAGCGGCGGAAACCGTCTGCACCTCGCTCATGCCCTGGCGGATGGCGATGCGCTGCTCAATGGAAGAAAAATATCCGTCCGTATCCGCGTCCATTTCCTCAAACGCAAGGGGAACCGGGGCGGAGCGTTTCAGCGCCTCCATAAACGCCTCAAAGTGCCGGACATTCCCGAACAGGTCCGCCGCCAGGGAGGGCAGGGGCTTTCCGTCCGTCTGGCTCACATCAAAGACCTTGACCGGACGGAACAGCGGGATTTCCACCTCTTTTTCCTCCATGACCACCCTGCCGTTTGCGTCCAGCATTGGCGCGTGGGTGTCCGGGTCCAGCTTCTGCTCCTCGATTTTCTTCTTATAGGGGGTGGGCGCGATGATGGTGATGCCGCGCTCACCTTTCTTCACATGGCGCTCAAACTGGTTCTTCCACTTGTTATAGCCAGCCACAAGGGTCGCGTCCGGCTTCTGCATATAGATCAGCATGGTATTATTGACCGAGTAGCGGTGGAACCGGGACATCACCGACAGATAGCGCATATACTTTTCGCTCTCAAACAGTTCCTTGATGTTCTGCTCAATGCCCTCGGTGATTTCCCGCAATCGCTCCCGGTTGGTAGGTTTCTCTGCCATTTCCTTGTTTCTCCTTTCCAAATCCATGATTTTTGTTAGGTGTTCTGCAATCCATGTTTTTTGTTCCTCGATGCCATCCTCCATCAGAAAGTCCAGAAGATACTCCACATAGTCCTTTTGGTGCAGCGCCTCCACAAAAAGGGGGTGCGGTTCATCCTCCGGGGTCAGGGGCGCAAGGCCGGTTTCCCAGCCCCGCAGCAGATGGGCGTAGTCTGCCAGCGCGCGGAAACACCGCTGCTTGGATTCCCGGAACTTCTGCGCTTCTGATTTTTGACGGACATAGGTTTTCTTCGGGGGCGCCTGGCTGTCATAGAGCAGTCCAAAATCCTGGGCCAGTTTTTCCGCAGCCTCTTTGGGGGAGAGGTTATACAGTCTGGCGGCAAAGTCGATCACATCACCGTCCGCCCCGCAGCCGAAACAGTGAAAGCGGCGGTCTAATTTCATGCTGGGCGTCCTGTCATCGTGAAAGGGACAGCAGGCCATACCGTTCCGCTTTACCTCGATTCCATAGTGTTCCGCCGCTTCTCTGGTGGTGATGGACTGCTTTACCGTTTCAAAGACATTCCCGCCCATGCTTATTGACCGGAGGAGGATTTCAACGGCGGCTTATAGCCTGCGGCCCTGGCCCGTTCACTGGCGGCTTTGCGCCGCTTTTCGCTGTACGGCTCCCGGACCGATACGCAGCGTTTGGGGACAATGAAGTTGTGGTCGTCCTTCTTGATGATCTGCTCCGGGTGTTTACCGGCAAGGCAGTTCAGTTTTTTCATCAGCTTTGGGTCATGGGTATAGACTTGGGCGGCAGGCTCCGCCTGGTTGTAGAGGAGGATGGTTTCCTGTTCCAACAGCGACAATTTCATCACGAGCCTCCTTTCCGCTGGCCAAAGTCCAGCTTGAAGTTCACATACTCGCCGGTATCCTCCAAAAGCACATCCGCGTCATAGGTTTTTCCGGTTTTTTCCGAGTAGCAGCCGGTGAGCCTTGCCCGCCCGTCTTTTAAGAGGGCCGCGACAATGGCCTTGGTGGGCTGTTTCTTCTTGGCGCTCCACCACTTGCTGTCTTTCCAGATGGCAAATCTGCAAGTTTCACTTTGGCAGAAAAATCCCTTTTGCGATTCTGTAACCTCACCGCCGCACCGGGGGCATCTGCCTACTGCTTCGCGGGGCGGGGAGAACAGGTACTCGGTCCCCTTAACCACCTGATAGGTTGCCGCCAGCTCCCGCAGCATGGCGTAAATCCCGGACAGAAACTCCTCCGGGGAAAGCTCGCCGCGCTCAATCTCGCCCAGCCGGTACTCCCACTCGGCGGTGAGCAG
>CAJTGJ010000115.1 GCA_910575695.1 Oscillospiraceae bacterium
AATCAAACTCATCATCCGTACCGCTTTTGGCTTTCGCAACGTGGATAATCTTCTCGCTATGGTTATGCTCTCCTGCTCCAATCTTCATCCCACTCTCCCTAACCGCTGACCCGACCACTCTTTCTACCGAAGCCTCCATTTTTTATCATCGTTTTGCCTGGTACCTACCGTTCCGCCGCCTCTATTTCTTGGTGATAAAATCTTGCCCTGCGCCGCTATACCCACATTTTTTGCAGTCCCAAATATCCTCTGTATCTGGGAAATGTGTCACCTCAACGCAATCATTCAAACATTTTTGGAACGTGCCCGTTTCATCCAGTTCCCAGTCCTGGGTAACATGCGCCGTAGCACAAAATACTGTCCCTCCACATATGGGACAACACATTGTTTCGCCATCTCTCAGTAACATCACGACCTCCTCCTGTCTCTGATAGAAATTGATACTGTATAGCGCTGCATCAGGCTCGGTATTCCCCCTTTACTCCCCAAACCAGTGGTTGGCCGCATCTGCCATTCAAACGGTCAGAATACTTGCATCCAGCAACCATATACTGATCCGGAGCCTTTGGCGGAACTGGCCTACGCATCACTTCTCTGGTTGGCATATCAAAAAGCGAGGTCTGGGTATCAGCGCTCTGCTTTTCGTCTAACAGCTTATACCAGTAGATAATATGGTTCCGGACCAGATTCATATTGACTCCGTCCGGCCATGTAGGATCCTGACAGCCACTGCAAGCTATGTCGTTCCATCGCTGGAACTCCCGATCTAGCTCGGCTTGAATCTGCTGGGCGGCCATTTGTTCAGGTGGAATGTATTTCGCCATAGTCACACCTCTTTTATCAGTTTTGACTGCTGTTCTTGCCTTCAGGCCATGCAAAAAAATAGGCTGTGATGCCGGCAGTTAACTTCTGTCTGTCACAGCTCCTCAAAATGCTCGCATTCATGGATGCCCAGCCCCGTGATGTCCTTGCCGTAGAGATCACAGTCTCCGCAGCAGCAGTAGAAATGCTTCAGCATCGGATTCTCTGGGTCCATGTATAGTAAATCGTTCGGCTCCGGAAAGCTGTACTTATCCCCGCAGTATTGGCAGGCACAGCAAAGCGGCCCCTCATAGTGTGGATCAGACGGGTCTGTCGGACGGTTATGGCCCGCCTTGTACATTGCGATTCTTTCCAAGAGCAACGCCTTCCCCTCCGGCGTCAGCCTGGGCAGTTTGGAGAGGAACGAATGGAAATTGGCTACCGGTCGATAAGAGCCACGTAACTCAAATGGAATCAGCTGTCCTGCGTTCAGGCCGGGATAATAGCAGCTGTCATTATCCAAAATCCCCACATAACCTCCGCCTGTGGCATCCGTATCATGGGCCTGCTTCGTCTTTGGGTCTACCAACACCCATACGCCCTCTCCATTACCAGCAAGATAGTCCTGCTCAGTCAGCGGGAGATTGACTTTAATGTACTCTGTCATGTTCTTTTTGTCCATGGTCACTTCTCCTCATACAGTTTTTTGTGGTTTTATCCGAACAATTCCTGCTCTGCCTTAATCGCACGCTCCACACCGGCGGCAAATTCCTCCTCGGTTTTGCCGTGGAACGCCAGGTTTTTACGGACAAGCTCCTGGTATGCGGGGTTTATATCGTCTGGCCAGTAGCCAGCGCCGGAAATATAAGCGAGCATGATCCCATAGGGTTCCAATCCAGCCTCCAGGCAGCTGCGGCAGTACGCAAGACTGATCGGCCCGCAGGATGAAGCGCATACTGCAACGTCAGTTTGTTTTCCACACACATCGCATCTGCCTTTATGGGCGATTTCTTCAAATTTCGGCATGACTCATTCCTCCTAAATCATTATTGTTGAGAATACGGTTGTTGTGTTCAGGTCATCAGACTATTTTTGCTTCCTCCTTTTCCTAAAATGAAAACGGGACGCCTTTCAGCGTCCCAAACTCTGCCCCGCAGGGCCATATATAATAAAAAAGCGTCCAAAGGTACGAATACCTCTGGACGCTTTGCTACACGGTTACTTTGACTGCTTTTGCAATCAACTGATACTGTATGGTTGGATTATATCCGATGGAGCAGAGAATTGCAATCCTTTTTTTGAATGTGTTGTGCGGCAGATCACTGCTCCCAATACTGCTTTGTCTTTTCCTCAGCTTCCTCCGGGGACAAGCCAAACTGCTCTGCCACCGTTTGGATGACTAAATCCAACCCCTGGGAAAGTCTCTTCAGTGTGACCACGAGAACCTTAATACCTTCCTCGCGGCCCTCCTCACGGCCCTCCTCACGGCCCTCCTCACGGCCCTCTTCACGGCCCTCTTCGCGGCCCTGCCGGAGCAAGTCCCTAGTTTTCATTGCCCACGTCATGTAAGATACCTCCTTTGTCCGGTCGCTACGCACGGTATGTACGGCCTGTTTGGTTCTTTGTGCCAGCTCACTCGACGGCTGGATCTGGTCATTGTTGGTTCGGACATAGTCCAAAAATTCCAAAATGGGCTGAGGAGCATTGCCCTCCTGATAGCGGCTGTTCAGAATAATTGCATGGCTGCCATCATCATAGGCGATGTCCTCACGGCCATTGATGCTGCTTACACGCTCATAGCGGGCCAGGCCAGCGTGATAGTAATCGAAATCACAGACAAAAATCACATAACTCTCCGGCAGATCCGTATAGTCCAGTCCTTTGCCCAAGCATCGCCGGTCGATGCCGCCCTGATAGTATCGGATACGGCGCTCAAGCCCTTTGTTGCTGGTTTTCTGCATCTCGATGTCGTAGTGGGTACCAGCGGCATCGTTCAGGTAGACATCCAAACGAATCCCATGCCCGGAAACGTCATCCGTCAGATCCTCCTGTTTGCTGATATACTCAATACGGGCAATGTCCTTTCCCAGCAGGCTCTCCAGGAAAAGCTGGCATACCTTGGGCTGCCGCATTACCTCTCCGAACATAAAATCGTCAGAAAGTGGAAGCTGGGATAGAGGTGTTATGTTGGTTGGCATTCTTTTATCCTCCCTTGTTGTTTATATTATATGCTTTTTTCTTCGATTTTGCAAGGATATCTTTTTCTGAATAGCAACAACGCGCAATTCGTCCAGGCGGGGCTGTGCAGCCCGGTTAGGACGCAGCACCATGCTCCACCAGATAGACCGCAAAGTCATACTCGGTCTTGCTGATCTTATACACATACACAAACCCTTCCTTATGCAGTTCGTATTCAGTTCTGGGGTTGCTCTCCTTATACTCGCCCCCGCGCTTGTACCAGGAAGTAACGCCATCCTTTTTCTGCGGCACCCAGCCGTCCTTGATACAGTTGATAATAAACTCTCGTCGAGTCGTTATTTTACCGTCCACGCGGATACTGGTATCCATCAAGGCTGAAACCTGGCCAAAGCGAAGCGGTGTCATATCGTCAACCCAACCTAAGTATTTGGCCTTCTCAGCCGCAAGCTCTGCCTGCGCTTTCGCCCGGTTCGCATCTTCTTCCACCTGACGGGCTAAGGCCTTTGTGTGCTCCTGCTCCGCCCTGCGGGCGTAGAAGTCCTCCCGGTGTTTGGCATAACGATCAGCGGCGGTCGGGTCAAACTGACGGATAAACTCAATTTCCGCGTTACCAATAAATTTATCCTGCTCCATACGGTCATTCAATTCGAGGTACATATGGGTCATGCTGTCCACTCTGCAGCGGCACATGGTATCCGCCACCCGCTCTACGGTGTAGCATTCCGGGTGAGACAGCCACTCAAACCGCAACCCATCGCACTTGCCATCAAAGAACACAAACAGCTTAAACTCCAATTCTCCCCAGTCATTTGGGAAGTCTTTGCTTTTATACAGCGAGCCAATCACATGCTGCACATCATACCAGTGACGGACTACCTTGTTGCCATCCTTACCGTACTCGATCACGCGCCGGCGCTCAAACGGGGTCATCAAATTATTCAATGACATAATACACGCTCTCCTTCATTGATAAAATAGATGTTATTCTTGTGATATAGTTTGCTAACAGGGGCCTCCCTCTGCGCCATGAAAAGCACCGGCTGGCAATACCCACTCAGACTGCTCCACGTCATTCAATGAGAACACTCCTCTAGTTAGGGTCTGCTGAAAAAAGGCACATATAAGAACAAGGACAGAAGGGAACGGAAAAAGAGTGCAAGCCAGCGCACCAGCCGGAGGCAGGCGTTCATGGCCAGGATGATGAGGGCAGCCTCGGTCTTTGCCGTTTCATCCAGTTTAGAGAATAATCTGTCAAGTCCGAACCGACGTTTCGCGTTGCCGTTTCGACCCTCGATGGCGCTGCGTTCACAGGCGTCCCGATAGATCTGCCGCTTGATTTTGGTGTCTGTCTCAGAAGCTTTCCTGCGTCCCAGCGGCAGACCGGACAGCCGGATGCCGAGCTGGGTGCAGAACATTTTATTGCGGCGGGTCTGGTAGATCCTGTCCGCCAGAACGGCGCTGGGATAGCAGCCGAATTTCCGAAAATAATCTTCCACAGCGGCTTCAAGGTCACTGCCTTCGTTGAAATTGCTCCAGCTGGTCTGCTCCAAATAGGTGTATCCATCCACCACGGAAAGGTGCAGTTTCTGCCCGAATTCGGTAGGATTTGGACGTTTGCCCCGCTGGATTGGACGTACATGGGGCTGCTCCAGACTAACGATCCGGTCCTCGCAGATATGGGTACCGTTGTCGTACATCATCTTCTGTTGGCGGTACACCATCGGGATCACAGCAAGCCGGTCCCTGAGCCAGCGGGGAAACAGTGTTTCGTGATCCGGAACCTGGGACGAAAACTTTCGCAGCTGTTTGGATACCAGCTCAATATACCGCAGCTGCTCTCCAATTGCCCTGCGGCAGTTCGCTCTGGTCCATTTCTTGCTTTTCGCCAGTTTTAGATAAGACTTTCGGGCCTTTTTTGCCGAATACGGCAGCTTATGGCTGGTATGGGTTACGTGGGGCCAGAGAATGTCCACTGCTTTTTCCAGGTGCTCCCGGCTCCTGTTGAGCAGGTCGATGTCTGTGGGATACCTGATGTCGGCGGGGGCCACCGTGGCATCCAGGATCAGCTTGCCGCGGTTCTTCTTTCTGCGCACTTTCTTCTTTTTGGACGCGTTCGGATTTGCTTTCCCTTTATGTGCAGACGCTTTGGACCCGGTTTCTTTGCCTGCGCAGGGCGGCCCATCCCTATCCTCCGGATCATCGTTCCGGTCCACATTCCGCTGCTCCTCCGGCCACTTCCCCGTGCAGACATATTCGTTGATTTTTGCCACCTCCTCCACT
>CAJTGJ010000116.1 GCA_910575695.1 Oscillospiraceae bacterium
AACAGGGACTGGAACCACAGCCCGAACAGCGGCCCCAAATCCATCTCCATGAGCCTTGGCTCCAAATCCGCCATCGCGGAGGAAATGTCGATGGAAGCGTCCGCGCCGATGACGCCGGAAGCCTGGGCCACGATGCCCTGGGCCACATCAAACACGCCCATCACGATATTCCAGGTGTTGGTGACAATGAGGATGGCACAGGCGGTCTTGAATATCCACTTGAAAAACACAGCGGTTTCAATATCGTGGAAGTTGTTCTTGTCGGTGATAATCTGAATCAGCTCCAGCGTCATTACAAAGGCCAGGATCACGCCTGCTATGGGGAGAATGACCGTTTCCGAAAGGCTTTGGACCATGCTGAAAATACCCGCGTTCCAGCCCTGGGGCGTCTGCCCGATCTGCCCCGATATGTCCGCCACCTGGTTGTTGACCGAATCAAACATACTGGAAAGGTTGCTCATAATGCCGCCCACCAGCATTTCTTTCAGCCAGGTGGTGATTGCATCCAGCAGAAAATCCATACAGTGCTACCTCCTTTCCGCCCCTCCCGCGTCTGCGGGAGGGGCAAAGGTATGGGTGTTTCTGGTGCGGGGATTAGCCGAACAGACCGGAGAGCAGGGGTACAAGCACCATGCCGATGAGGGCAACGCCGCCGCCCGCCATGAGCTGTTTCATGCCCTGGCTTTTCGCGCCAGGGTTATCATTGCCGTAACCTTCCAGCAGGTTGATGACGCCCCAGATACCGAGGCCCGCTCCCAGTGCGATCACGAGGGTCTGCAAAACTTCGATTGCGCTGTTGAAAAATTCCATACTTTAATTTAGCCGGAATCGCTTTGTGGTTAGTGTTGGTTCATAGGCATACAAAAGCCGGACAACAAAACCGCCCTGCGTTTTGGGCGGCTCGATTCCGGCTATCCTCCTTCTTCATTTTTTTGTTGAGCTGTCCGCTTTGTACGCCAATGGCCTCAACCGAGGCAGGTTTCAGGGACCCTGGCGGGTAGATAAAATCACTCCTTTCTCGCGGAACGGGATTATTCGCCCTCGGTGTCTACGTCAACTTCAAACACATCGTAGACCTCGTTGGGTTTTGGTTTGAGCCGGGTGGACAGGAACGCTTCAATGTCAAAGGCGTTCTTATCGTCCGCATCGGCGGTGTACTGGAAATTGGGGTGCCTGGTGATGTCATACTTATCCGACAAAAACGGGCGGACGCCCCGCAGCTGGAGGATACATTTTCCCCCGTCCATCACCGCAAGCTCATCCTGGCTCATCAGTTCACTGCAACATTGTCAAGTGGTGAATTAAAAAAGCACCTCACAATTTCACAAGGCAAATGTGAGGTGCTTTTTTCTCTCTTATTAGTTTTATGAGAATTTTAATTATATCAAAAAAGTTTTATGTCGTTTATTGCAGCCTATAAGCGGTATGTCAAACCACTATTCACCTATTTTGGTAGTAATAAGTTTATATGAGTCATATCCAGAATAATATCGTACTTGGACTTGATAAGTTTCACCCGCCTGCAAATTAGTAATTTCAAGCCCTCCTCCATTGGTAATGCCATAGCTTGTGGAACCCTCTTCTCCACCACGAGAGTTAAACACGAGGATATTAACCTCGTTATTACTCCCATCTGTTAAATCTTGTATTTCAAATCTATATTTACCGGTCGAAGATGGCGTATAGGTATACACATTACGTTGGTCAGTATATTGAATACTATCTGATACTGAACTATACTCTGATATATCTACTGTTTCTTTCTGCAAGCCTAGGTTCAAATTATACATATCATAACCCGAATACTGGCGGACTTGGATTTGATACGTTTCACCTGCCTGCATATCCTTGATTGTAAGTCCTTCTCCATTCATAATACCATAACTCGTTGAGCCTTCTTCTCCACCACGCGAATTCCAAACATATAGATTAACCTCATTGCTGGAGCCTTTTGCCAAGTTAGATATTTCAAAACGATAGCGACCAGTAACAGTTGGCGTAAAAAAATAAATATTTTTTTGATCACGATACTGAATGCTATCGGCAATAATATTGAAACCAGTAATATCAAGGGAGTCTTTTTGATACCCAATGTTAAGATTATATGAATCGATGCCCGAATACTGGCGAATCTGAATTTCATATGTTTGACCAGCTTGCATACTTGCAATTGTAAGCCCATCGCCGTTCATAATACCATAGCTTGTAGATGCTTCTTCACCACCTCCAGAATTATACACCAGTAAATTTACCTCGTGGTCTGAACCTTTTGTCAGATTTGATATTTCAAAACGATATCTACCTGTTATCGGTGGAGTAAATAAATAAACATTCCTCTGATCCTTAAACTCTATACTGTCTTTAACCACTGTATACCCTGTTACATCCAAGGTTTCTTTCTGATTTCCGATGCTCAACGTATACGAGTCCAAGCCCGTATATTGCTTTACTTGAACCTGAAAAGTTTCACCGGCCTGCATATTTTTGATTGTTAATCCATTTCCGTTCGTAATTCCATAACTGGTAGAATCAACTATACCATCACCAGAATTCTTTATGACTAAATTGACCTTGTGATCTGTACCAGATGTCAAGCCTGAAATTTCAAATCTATATCTTCCTGTAACACTAGGCGTAAAAAAGTATGTATCAACTTGATCTTCAATAGTTAAAGAACCATTATAAGTATCAATTTTGGCACAAACATTTTCAATAATTTTGGATTCTATATTCTGTACTTCCATCTTTGCAGCGGCTATTTTATCAATATTCAACTCTGAATCAGGTGTTGGTAATGATACTTCTACAGGAGGTTGGTTCTCCGGTTGCACAATTTGGTTAGGGCCTTCTTCACTATTAGATGAATTTTGATCGTCTGGATAAGCTGATGAATCATCAGAATGCTTATTTTCTTGAGCAGATCCTGTGCTCGGTTCCTTTGTTTCGCCTAGGTTCACAATATATGGACCTACAAAAGCAATGGCAGCTGCTAATGCTGCACATATTGCTGCTTTTTTTGTATTCCTTTCCGATGAAAAATATACAAGAACAAATATTATTACCGTAATTATTAAAACTACTAAAAGTTTCATAATCGTCAACTCCACCCAAATGTAATATATTTAACATCTAAAAGGAATCCTCCTTCCCTTTAAGGAAGAAGGATTCAAAAATGTTACGCTCTAATCTCGCCCACAAAGTTATAAACAATGCGGACTTTCTGAACCTTCTCACTGTTTACGACTTCGACTGCGCTAATGATGATTTTATCAATCAGCCGATTCAAAATGGTTTCGTCCAACCCTGTGATGGACGCATATTCCCGAATTTCTCCAATGAACCGGCGCACATTATCCTCCGTATCACTGACGGATCGCAGTTCTTCTGTGATCGCCTGCATCCGGGCCTTGTTGTCAGCCTGTTCCTGCTCCAGCGTTTCAGTCATGCGTAAAAACCTCTGCTCGGTCAGGATACCCTTGGTTTTGTCGGCGTACAGGTTCATGAACATTTCGTCAATTTCCTGGTTGCGCTTCGCCAGGGTGTCCAGTTCTTTCTTCAAGGCCCCTTCGTCCATGGTGTACCGCTGCTCCAGCCGGTGGGTCAACCGCCCATAGAACGCCTCGGTATCCTGTAAGGCCATTTTGCCATGCTCTATAATGTCAGCCAGAACGAGGTTATAGAGGTCGCGGGCCTCAATCTTATGGCTGGTGCAGGCTTTCTTTCCCAACCGGTTATAGGTTTGGCAGATGTAATATGCCCTGTCAATCGGCTCACGCTTCTTCTTGGTGCTGCGGTCAATATCCGTCCGCCCCACCTTTTCATACCGTACCTCCATCGACTTGCCACAGGTGGCGCAGTAAACAAGCCCATGGAACAGGTTGTAGAAGGGACAGCTATTCCCTTGCATAATGGTCGGGCGGCGGTCAATCAACTTTTTTACCCTGCCCCACTGCTCCCGGCTGACAATCGCCTCATGGCAGTTCTCGATGATCTCCCATTCATCACGGGGAATTTTGTTGATGGTATTGGAACGGATGGCTTTCTGATGGCATTTGCACACCACATGATCTCCCTTGTAGACTGGATTCCGGAGCATCTTACTGATAACAGAGCTACCCCAAGAGTAATAGCGCACCTCTGATTCTATAGGGCCTTTGACACGGGTAATAGGAATCTTGTGTTCCAGCAAATATTTGGCGATCCGCATCATTCCATATCCGTCTGCCGCCAGATTGAAAACCAGCTTGACCGTGGGGGCAGTCTCCGGGTCAATAATTAGATGGCCGTGGTCTGCCGGGTCACGCATGAGGCCGTAGGGAGTAGGCCCGCCCAAAAACTTCCCTTGCCGGGAGCGAGCCATCCAGCCCGCCAGCACCTTCTTGGAAATATCCCGGCTATACATATCGTTGAACACAGGTTATTGGGGAAAGGGAAAGCAAACAGGCAAAAATCCAGTATTCATGCGGGTTTGCGGCGAGATGGCTCTCAAAAGCTAACCTCACAAAAGACAGATTATTGCACAATCACATATCGTTTCTAAGGGAGAATGTTGATTCCGGTCACATTCTCCCTTTTTTCATACCAAGAAACGAGGTGATTATCTTGAACACGCAAATCATCGCCATCGCCAACCAAAAGGGAGGTGTGGGCAAGACCACAACCTGTGCCAACTTAGGGATAGGACTGGCGCAGGCCGGAAAGAAAGTGCTTCTCATTGACGGGGACCCGCAAGGGAGCCTGACCATCAGCCTGGGCAATCCCCAGCCGGATAAGCTGCCCTTTACCCTCTCTGACGCAATGGGCCGCATCCTGACCGATCAGCCGGTTCGCCCCGGCGAGGGGATTCTTCGCCACCCGGAGGGCGTGGATCTGATGCCAGCGGATATTCAGCTGTCTGGCATGGAGGTATCGCTGGTAAACGCTATGAGCCGGGAAACGATTCTGCGGCAGTACCTGGACAGTGTAAAGGGGCAGTATTCCCATATCCTCATAGACTGCCAGCCCTCCCTGGGTATGCTCACCGTCAACGCCCTGGCCGCTGCCAACAGGATTATAATTCCCGTCCAGGCGGAGTACCTGCCCGCCAAAGGGCTGGAACAGCTGCTCTCTACGGTGAACAAGGTCAAGCGGCAGATCAACCCGAAACTGCAAATAGACGGTAT
>CAJTGJ010000117.1 GCA_910575695.1 Oscillospiraceae bacterium
CAACACCGCTCACCCGCGCTTCTATCTGTTCTTCAAGGACGGCGGCGGAGTGAAACGCTGGATGGAGATTGACAAAGCCCTGTTCGACGCATTCAATGAATTTGAACTGGACGATCTTTCTTTTTTCAATGAAGTGGACAGGCACTACGAGCAATCCGAGGTGACGGAGGCGACGCTGAACAGGCGGGCCGCAAAGCCCCAGGAAAGCGTGGAAGAAACCGTTTCTCAGCGAATGGAAGTGGACAAACTGCATCAGGCAATCGCCAAACTGCCTGAAAAGCAGCGCCGCCGTCTGGTGTTGTACTACTTTGGGGAGTTTACATACGAGCAGATTGCGGCTATGGAAGAATGTAAATTTCAGGTGATTGCCAAGTCAATAAAGACCGCAGAAAAAAATCTGAAAAAAATTCTTATAGGGGGGTGAATTTTCGCGTTTGAGTGAGGAAACAGGTGGAGGGCGATGGAAAGCCTTCCACCTGTTCCTCGTCCTTTACGGTGAATGGGTTTGACCTTTGAAAATTTCATACCCATTCATCAAGCACATTCCTATTGCCGCAAGCTACCTTTGCCGCCGCGCCAGGATGTGCCGGACAGGACAGCGGGATGCCACACTATCATTTCGTCCACGGTCTGCCGTCCAGCACGGAGCGAGTACCAGCGGCCATGAAATACCGGGCGGCTCCCGGTACGGCCACGACCGGCAATAGGGCCAATGATACTCCTGTTCAGTCACAGTCCGAGCGTGAAAGTGTTTCCAGCACTATGCCGTCGCAGACAATGAGAACAGCCGACAGAGAACCTGCCGGGGGTGAAATTCCCGTGGAGCTGGTGCCGCCAGCCGTTTGATGACTTCCCACAGCGGGCCGGGGTGTCGCGGACAAATAGGCTTGCTTTCATATAGGCCGGACAGCGGGACTTATTTTATGGAAACGGGAGCGTTTATGCTCCGCCAACCTTGATATGTCATGCTGTCCGGCCCCTACATAGGCGGCGCAGGCCGTCTAATTTTTATGGGGAGGTCAAACACCATGAGCAGGACATATTTACGCGGCGACCTGTACTACGCCGACCTGGGCCACGGGATCGGCTCGGAGCAAAAGGGCACCCGGCCCGTCGTTATCATTCAGAACAACATGGGCAACAAGCACAGCCCCACCGTCATTATCGCCGCCATCACCAGCAAGGCCAACATCAAGGCCAAACTGCCCACCCACTACTACCTGGACGCCGGGAACGGGCTGGCACAGCCGTCCCTTGTTTTGTTGGAGCAAATTCGCACCATAGACAAGCAGCGGTTGTCCGGCTACATCGGCAGGCTGGACGAGAAACATATCCGGGGCATCAACCACGCCCTGGCGGTCAGCATCGGCCTGATCGAACCCGTACCCCCGAAACTGACCCTCTGCTTATGCGGCGCTTGTGCTGACGCTTTTCGCGGCACAGGCGCTTTTGCTTTGCGGGAGACCGCGCCGGGACAGGCTGAAAAGGAAGTCTGCGCTTATTGCAAAGAGCGGGCAGGAACCCTATATGATGTGCAGCCCCGATTGGAACGGAGAAACGTATGAGCTTTGGAGAGGTATATGATCGGGTGCTAAAGGAATATCCAGATATATTAACGGTGGAAGAAATGAGCAGCGCCCTGGGAATCAGTACAAAAACCGGGTATCAATTACTCCGGGAAGATAAAATAGACCATCTAAAAGTCGGTAGGTCTTATCGTATTCCGAAAGCCCATTTATTGGCCTATTTGCGGTTAGATGTGAAAACAGCACCTCACCCTTGATTTTGCACATTGGACTTAACTGTTTTACATCAGTACAATGTAGATAGTCAACAGCAGAAGTCAAAAGGTGCTACACAAAGGAGGTCAAATTTATATGGTAGCAGGACATCTGCAAGAAAAGAAAGGCTATTTTTATATAGTCTTGAGTTACCCGGATGTTTCCGGGAAAAGAAAGACAAAGTGGATACCCACCAGCCTCCCCGTAAAAGGCAACAAGAAAAAAGCGGAAAAACTGTTAATGGAAGCACGTCGGGAATTTGAGCCGGAGTGTAAGCCGATCCAGGACGATGTGCTGTTCTCTGACTTCATGCTCCAATGGCTTGAAATTGTAAAACCGACAATTGCCATTACAACCTATTCCTCGTACTCCAACATGGTCAAAAGCATCATCGTCCCATACTTCGAGGAACGCGGCATTATGCTAAAGCAACTCCGGCCTACCGACATTCAGGTTTTTTATATGGAACAGCTCAAGCGTGTAAAGGCCAACTCGGTGATCCATTACCACGCTAATATCCACAAGGCATTGAAGTATGCTGTAAAAATTGACCTGCTGGACAGCAATCCCGCAGATAAGGTCGAACGGCCCAAAAAGAACCCTTTTATGGGAAGTTTCTATGACAGCGATGAGGTAACAAAACTCTTTGAAGCTGCCAAGGGAACTTTGTTTGAAATTCCAGTATTCCTCGGTGCCTTTTATGGCTTGCGCCGGAGCGAGGTGTTGGGGCTGAAGTGGAGCACAATCGACTTTCAAAGCAATACAATCACCATCAAGCACACAGTCACATCCTGCAATCTTGATGGCAAGCACATCCAGGTAGCACAAGATACCACCAAAACAAAATCCAGCTTGCGGATATTGCCGCTTATTCCTGCCTTCCGGGAAAAGCTGTTGGAGGCAAGGGACTACCAGAAGGAGTGTAAGCGTCTATGCGGGAAATGCTACAACAAGCAATATCTGGAGTACATCTGTGTAGATGAAATGGGTAACCTGATCTCTCCCCACTACCTAACATCCGCTTTCCCCAAACTGCTTGAAAAGAATGGGCTGCGACGCATTAGGTTTCATGACCTTCGCCATAGCTGTGCTTCACTCCTGCTGGCGAACGGCGTTCCCATGAAGCAGATTCAGGAATGGCTGGGGCATAGTGATTTTTCGACCACTGCTAACGTCTACGCACATCTGGACTACAATTCCAAGCTGTCCTCTGCTGACGCTATGGTAAACGGATTGAGCGGTGCTTTGCAGGCAATCAAATAGTCTTGTTGGCGTATTGTGAACCACGGAGCCGATACGCCGCTACATAGTGGGTTCGAATCACAGCTTTCATAGGCGGTTTAGGAGAGAACTACGCCATTTCAGGAGAGAACTGGCGGTCAAATTGAGGAAGGTCAGGCAAAAAAGAAAAGCCTACAAACGGCGCAAACCCGCTTGTAGACTGATCTTTTTGGCGCAGCGGGAGGGATTCGAACCCTCGTGGGATTGCTCCCAAACTGATTTCGAGTCAGCCCCGTTATGACCACTTCGATACCGCTGCGTGTATTTTTCGCAACATCAGCCCTCAAAAAACGCCTCGGAAAAAGGAGAGAACTGATGGAGAGAACTACAAAAGTTTTTCCTCTTGATGATACCCCCAAAGCCTTGAAAAATCAAGGTTTTTCAGGAAAGCCGTTCCAAAGTGGTCACTCGTTTTCGAGTCAGGCTCGTTATGACCACTTCGATACGTCTCCATAATATAATTATTCAGTTTTAGGCACAGGTAACATGATTTCGAGCCAGCTCCGTAATGACCGCTTCGATACCGCTGCCTATGTTTGTTTCACCGCACAGGCGGAAAACTGCGTTTAGAAAGCTGTGCGCATACCGCCGCGCTGCGGGAACCGTCCTGCCGCCCGGAAATCCCCGCGCCTCAAACGGGCAATACATAAGATACCCTATTTCCGCCCAAATGTCAATCCCCCTGCAGTGCCCAATCACGGTTTTTGAATGAGTAAACAGATTGTGAACAAAACCCACATTTCCAGAACTGGTCAGGCCACAGCGCATGGATTGTCCCATAAATTTTGCATAATTCTGTTCGGCACTCTGAATATTCGTTCAACTTAACTTGGGCAATTTATGGGCGGTCATAGTTTATCCTAAACTTCCATTAAACATTTAATGATTCAATCACGAGCAGCAATGTTTTTGATTACCTCACGGGAAAGACAGCTAATCACAACCTTTTCAAGAGTGGTAAAAGTCTCATTTCTGCCCCCGCGCCGCTGTAACTCTTTCCATATCTGCTCAATTGGATTCATTTCCGGCGTATATGGCGGAATCAGGAAGCAGCTCGCCCCGGTGGCCGGCTCGACAGCTCCGTAGATATACCGATATTCCCGGATATGATGACAGGGGACCGACGGACGAATACTCTTTAGGTACCAACAGAAATTGGGCTTGTTGATCCGCCCAAAGCCCGCTTCATCCTGGAACATCAGGCGTACTGTTCCACCGCGATTGTGGATTTCTTTTTCCAATAATAGGCGGAATCCGCCACGATGGTTTCAAATCTCTGGAACGGTTTGCGTCACCTTGTCATAAACATCATCAGAGGCCACAATATCCCCACTTATTGCCCGTGTGATCAACCATCGTCAATACTGTCCTGTCTTCAAATACCGTTCAATCCTTGCAAGGCCAAGCGTTCTGGCTTTTTGGCTGAGCAGCACGTCATAACTTTTGAATACCTGGTCAATGGCTTCCACATCACTTCCGTTGAGAATGGCCCGGATATCGAAGCCGCAGGGCAGGAACAGACTGTCCGCGTCAGCGCTGTTAATCGCCCGGAGATGCATCATTTCTGCCAATTGGGACAACAGGTCATCGCTGGACAGGATCAGCTTTGCCGCCAATTCACGTCCCATAGGATAGTCCCAGAAATGTTTGCCGCCGCCTATGACAAAGGACCGCTCCTGCGTCAGGCGATGGAACAGACTGTTCTTTTGGGCAACCCGTGTCCCGGACGAGTGCCCATTGAGTACGCCCTCCCGCCCGTTTTCAAAAAATTCCTCTCTTTCAGCCAGCCGGCGCTGTACATTGGCGATAATGTCTGCTGAGTTTGTCGCGCCTTCGCATGGCTCATCAAAGATTTGATAGGTTGTTTGGAATTTTCCGTTTTCGTATACAAAAACGGGATCGGGAAATTCCGGGGTTCCGGTATATTTTTTGGACAAATTGATGAAGGCATATCCGCTCATTTTCATAAACTGGCCTTCGTCACTGTCGATCACCGCCTGCGCTTCCGGCGTTTTCCCTATGATTTTGCCGCCGCGGTATTCAAGGGCATCAACCCCAAATCCATAT
>CAJTGJ010000118.1 GCA_910575695.1 Oscillospiraceae bacterium
ATTTGGTAGAAAACTGCTTCCTGGTTCTGAAACGCTGGAGAGGGATTGCCACTCGCTATGCCAAAACCTCAGATGCTTTTATCGCTGCGGTACACGTCCGTTGTATCGCTATTTGGGCTGCTATTCGCACTTAACTCGTGTAAACACTGTCTAGGCGAAGTGAGTTTTTTAGTGGGTATGGATTGTAAATATTTGATGCTGTTACTAGAAATGTCAAATTCATTCCATTGAGAAACATAGGATACCGCTTGTTCAAGGAGAAGGCGCGGAATGTTCACATTGTCCGAAATATAGGTCATAAAGAGTAAAATATCTCCATTGATGCTAAAACAGGACTGCCTAACAATAGTTTCCAAATCCGCTGAATTTCCGGTATCGTGGAATTTGCGGTTGAGCGCTTTTGCCACAAAATAAGCAAGATGATTTTTGCTCGCAAATCGATACTCATATCCACTTGACGTACTTATTAAGAGGCCAGCATCTACTGTGATTTCAATGAATCTTGCAGATGTGAGATAACGATTATCATAATACTCGCAGTAAGCTTCTATAACTTCATTGATATGCACTGCATTAATGGGGTATTCTTTGTGAAAATGTATATAGTATGCAACTTCACTCAGGGCTACAATAATATCATTTGAATTCTCCCGACGGGTCACAAGGTGAGGAACTATTGCTCGTTCGATAGATGCCTCAAATACTTTGCTAAAAACCGTTGCATCTGACTTGTCCAATTCACCCATATGTTCACAATAATAGTCTACAAACTGAACAACAAAATCGATGTCAGCTCTAAATGCTAATTTATATGAATTCAAACACTGATCAAGTGTCCTGGCAATTCCAATTGCCTGGGCCTCATTATTATTGGTTTTAAGTAAAACTATTTTTTTGATAAGAGCCAAGCGTTTATCTGCATATAGTCGGGTAATATTTGCCTTTCTAAATTCCTTGTTGGACTTGATATTGTCCTTCACTAATTGAACAATGTCAAACTGAGAAGTTTCCTCCGATGCTACGACTATTATTCCAAATACGTCTTCAATTCCTCTCAAAAATTTATTGAGATGCTTTGGTGCTATTCTATGTATGTCATCAATTATTATGGCTTTTTTCTCAGCTGTTATTACGTTCTGCGGCTGCTGGAGAAGCCCAGCCGGGGACACATCACCGCCCCGCGCCTGGAGAAGTTCGAGGCGGAAGTAGCAGACCTGGAGCGACATTTCCGTGATATTTTGGCATATCGCGGTGGGCTGGCCTCCATCGGATCCGGCGGATACTTTGGGCAAGCATCCACTACCAGCAGTGTTATCATGAAAGGTATGATAGACGGCCTCCCCGGGAAGTTGGAAGCAATGGCGGAGCGGTGGGCCATCCTGGGACATTGATGCGACAAAGGCCGGGGGCGTAGCTGCTCCCGGCCTCTTGCTTACCTATTCATGGAATACCTTGCCAAGATCAATGAAACAACCATCAAGAACATTGACCCGCGCCACGTCCCCGCGCCCATATTCCTCGCTAATACGAAGGGAGCCGTTGCTATCCAGCATAAACACTTGGACGGATTTATATTCCGGGTCTACAATCCAGTATTCCCGAACCCCGGCCCGCTGATACAGGCCCAGTTTTACAAGACGGTCATGCCGGAGGGAGGAAGGGGACAGGATTTCAACCACCAGATCAGGAGCGCCCTTGCACCCATGCTTGTCTATCTTGTTTTTGTCGCAGACCACGGATATATCCGGCTCTACCATCGTGTCAACATCTTCCGGGACCTCTCCGTTCCGCTCGAAAAGCCGAACGCCAAACGGGGCCGGGTACACCTTGCATTTCTTCCCTTCCAGGAAATTGTAAAGCTGTGAGGTAATCGCCACGCTGATTTCCTGGTGAATGCTGGAAGGTGGGGCCATCATAACGGCCTCCCCATCAATGATCTCTATCCGTTCGTTCTCGCTCCAGGTGAGACAATCGGCGAACGTGTACCGCTCTTTCCTCGCTGGTAATGCCATAAGATTACGCCTCCTTTTTCAGTTTGCCCCCCGTGGCCTGGTTGATACCCATTGCAAGGGAAGTTTTATCCCGCTTTGCCTGTGTCTCCACCGCCCGCGCTATGAACACCGGGACGGCCTCTCCTGCGGCTTTTGCGGCCTCCTGCGCGGCCTTGATGGTGTTGGGGGGTAGATGTATATCCCCGGCCTCTGTGGCCCCCGTGTCCCGTTCTATGGCCTCTTGGATGGCGCGGCCTATAAAGGCATTGGTGCTTTCGTTTTGGGTAGCAGCGTGAGCTTGAAATATCTCCCGCCGCCCTTTGGGCACTGTAATCTCAATGCGGTCATAATTGTTCTTTTTGTACTTATTAACCGCCCGCTGGTTTGCCTTTGGTACTGGCATGATTTTCCTCCTTTCAGCCGGGGGCGCCGGAAATTTCGACACCTCCTCCATTATGCTATTATTATACCACGTTTGCCTATTTCCGGCAATATGTAAAATGTACAAATATATTGCCGGAAATATGTACACTATGCCAATGGACATATTGCCGGAAATATGGTATTATAATCATGTCAGGAGGGAACCGCCCCGGCAAAGGTTCCAATGAGTAGCCGCAAGGTGAAAAGAGATGGCCTATAAGAGTGGGATGGGATCTGGAACGGCCCTAAATGGATTCCCCCATAAAGCCCCCCGCCGCCGGGATCCCCTTCAAAAAACTCAGGAGGTACACACGATGAGCATGAACGAACTGAACACCACTGCCCGCGACCTGATGAGCGTCCGGGCCATGATCGAGGAGCTTGAGGCAGAGGCCCAGGCCCTGATTGACAAGCTCAAGGCCGCGATGGTCGAGCAAGGCACCGAAGCCCTCCAGGGTGACGGCTGGAAAGCCACCTGGAAGAATGTGGTCAGCAGCCGGTTCGACAGCAAGGCATTCAAGGCCGACCACGCCGACCTCTACGGCCAGTACAGCCGCCAGACCACCACCACCCGCTTCCTTCTCAGCGTATGAGAAAGGCCCCATATCCAATCAGCCGACCAAAGCGCTTGGATATGAAGCCCCACACCAGCCCAGGGGGCGGGTAAGCTCAGTATAGCACCGGCCCCCTCTGAAATCAAGGAGGAACACATGAAAAAATCAGGAGAGCGCAAAATTGCGCACAACGTCAACGGCCACACCTTCCCCGTTGTGGAGCTGCTCCACATTTCTGTGGGCCAGCCTATCCCCCTGCTGAACATCCGCATGATGAGCGATGAGAGGGAGCAGGAGCTTGCCCGGAAGGGGGCGGCGGTATGAGCCCCACGAAAAAAGCGCTTGCCCTGTTCCGCGCCGGGGTGCCCGTGCGGGATATCGGCTCGCTGGTGGGCATGGAGTTGGAAGCCCTGCGGGAACTGCTTACTCGCTCGGGGGAGCGCCCCCGGACAAGCGCCACTGTAACCTATATGGCGCGGGTGTGCCCGTTCCATGACAGCTGCCGGGATTGCACTTTCCAGGTGTGCGCCCTGGACAGGGTAAAGGCGGTGACGGTGTGAAGGTCAAATGGAAGCATGGAGACCGCTCCGTTGAGTTCGAGCGCCAACCCATGCCCCCGGAACGGTTCAACGCCCTGTGCAAGCTGGCCGGGGCCGCTATCGGCGGCGGGGTGCTGCTGGTGGCCGTCCGCATGGTGGGCATATGGGCCATTGTCTGGGCGGTTGGGGCGCTGGTGCTGGTTGGGCTGTACAGGCTGATTCGTGGAGGGATATTTGATTGAGCAGAGGGCCGGGGGTGATACCCCGGCCCTGTTTTTTGGCGCACATTTGGCGCACAACGTACTTTCACATAGGAGAATGGCCTCCAATGAAATTTAAGGGCAAGAGGCGGAAAGCCATTGTGTATCAACGGATAGGAGAACAAACAGAAACGAACGGGCGCAGAGATAACAGATGTTGATGGATGGTTATTAAAATCTGACTGTGATTCACTAGATAGTGTCTACACAAGTTTGACATAGGTGGTAAAATAGAAGCAAACAAAAGAAAGAAGAGGAATAAAAAATGGAAGCATCGTATCACCGCCATGATATAAGTGACGAAGTATGGGCATTGCTGGAGCCGCATTTACCGGGACAACGTGGGCAGTGGGGAGGGATCGCCCAGGATAACCGCCGTTTTATCAATGCGGTGTTTTGGGTATTGCGGACCGGAGCGCCCTGGCGAGACTTGCCTCCTGATTACGGAAAGTGGGGAAGCGTCCATCAGCGGTTCATCCGCTGGCGTAGAAAAGGGACTTGGGAAAACCTTCTGGAGATCCTGATTGACGAACCGGATTATGAGTGGCTGATGATCGATGCCAGCCATATCAAGGTGCACCCCCAAGCGGCGGGAGCGAAAGGCGGCAATCAGGATATGTCCAGAACAAAAGAGAGCTCAACACCAAACTACATCTGGCCGTGGATGCGAATGGTATGCCAGTCAGAGTCCTTATTACAGAAGGTACCAGAGCGGATTGTAAAGAAGCTGTCCACCTGATCGAGGGCATTTCTGCGGAAACTTTGCTGGCAGACCGGGGCTATGACACAAATGAGATTCTGGCCTATGCGATTTCGGCAGGGATGGATCCTGTGATCCCACCGAAGAAGAATCGTAAAGAACAGCGCGACTACGATAAATATCTCTATAAACTGCGCCATTTGGTAGAAAACTGCTTCCTGGTTCTGAAACGCTGGAGAGGGATTGCCACTCGCTATGCCAAAACCTCAGATGCTTTTATTGCTGCGGTACACGTCCGTTGTATCGCTATTTGGGCTGCTATTCGCACTTAACTCGTGTAAACACTGCCTAATAATAGGATTGACACAGGAAATAAATTGCATTAGATAGTGTCTACACAAGTTTGACATAGGTGGTAAAATAGAAGCAAACAAAAGAAAGAAGAGGAATAAAAAATGGAAGCATCGTATCACCGCCATGATATAAGTGACGAAGTATGGGCATTGCTGGAGCCGCATT
>CAJTGJ010000119.1 GCA_910575695.1 Oscillospiraceae bacterium
AATGCGGCTCCAGCAATGCCCATACTTCGTCACTTATATCATGGCGGTGATACGATGCTTCCATTTTTTATTCCTCTTCTTTCTTTTGTTTGCTTCTATTTTACCACCTATGTCAAACTTGTGTAGACACTATCTAAGGAGTTTTTATTGATGAACTACAAAGCTGTACCCAGCGGGCTGGAGAGCAGCCTCCGCATTGCGGACTGCCTGGAGCAGTCTGCCGCAGTTGGATACCAGCCCAGCGAACGGGCAAAGGCCATCCAGGCCATCAACGACATTTTGCAGGGCAGATCCACCCGGACGGTGGATGAACTGCTGACCGAGCTGGAGAAGTGCGGCGAGGACCAGATTGCCGCTGTCCGGCGGGATATCCGCGATTTCCAGTAGCAGGAAAAATTGCTGACCCAAAGCTATGACAAGAGCGGTGGCGACAGGCAATTCCGGTACAAATACCGCCAGGAACGTGGGAAACCGCTGAAGGTAATTGGCCAGCGAATCTATGACCGCGCTGCCAAAACCGGTTTCCCACCCGACTTTTTCCGCGAGTCCTATTTTGACAATGTGACGTTCTACTGCCTGCCGGATCGCGCTGACTTCTGCGGTTCTGTTCTGAGAAACTGCAAATTTACTGTATGCCGGATGGAATCCTGCTCTTTCGTCGGTGCGCGGATTTACGACACGATGTTCTATTCCTGTGTTATGAATTACATCGACTTTTTTGCCGCAGTGATCGCGCATACCCGGTTCAATGACTGCGAGCTATCCCACAGCGTATTCCACAAGGGGGAACTGTTTCATTGTAGCATGACCGACTGCACCTTGGATCACATCAATTTTCTGGGTACTTTGCTTGACAGCTGCTTCTTTGGCCGCATTACCGCCGGCAATATCCGCAATCTGGACAAAGCCACCATTTCCTTGGGCGGAGTAACCTTAGAGGAATACCATCAAAACAGGGAATCCATCTATCAGGCCCTGGGCATAAAGGAGGGGGTCGCATGAACCGCGCCGAGCCTGTACGGCCCAAGGATCAGGTCTGCTTCCAGTGCCGCCGGTGCGGGAACTGCTGCCGGGATCTGGAGGGCCAGCTCATGCTGGAGCCGCTGGACGCCTATCACCTGGCCCGGCTTCTGCGGGAGCAGGGTAAAGCGGCATCCATTGACGATGTGTATGTACGCTATGCCCATCCCGATATTGTGGAGGGTATCCTCCCCATCTATCTGATGGATACGGTTGGCCCAGGCCACGCCTGCGTTTTTCTGAAGGATGGCCGGTGCTCCGTCTACGAGGCCAGGCCCTATGTCTGCCGGATCTATCCGTTCAGCGTGCGGCCTGGGGAGCGGGGCAGGACCTTTGAATATTTTCGGTGCGTGGACCAGCACGCGGCCCATTTCTCTGACGGGCGGGTACTGGTCAAGGACTGGCTCCGTGAGAATTTTTCCAGGGAGAGCCGGGAATTTTGGAGTGCCGAAGGCGGTATTCTGCCCATTTTAAGCCCCCTGCTGAACAAACTGGATGCCGGGGAGCTTCAAGCAAGCCTGTGCCAGCTTCTCCACTACCGCTATTACAACTACGATCTGGACGAGCCCTTCCAGCCGCAGTATCAGGCAAATATGGCGGCGCTGGTACGCGTCCTCCGGCAGCGTATGGGGGAGGTGTGAACGATGTACGCATTGGAGCGGAAAATACTTCGGAAAACCGGACACTGTCCGCGATACTGCTGGGCCAGATATGGCGTTTCCGCCAACCGCCCGCTGCTGGAAAAGGTGCGGGCCGGGCAGCCTGAGCCAAAGGACTGGCGTGTGGTGTTTTCTGCGGAAGAGGCCAGCCGCGCGGCGGCTTAACAATCATACAGGCGCACCATGGGATATCCCATGGTGCGCCCTATTTTCATGGAGGTGAGTTACATCTATGACATCATTAGAGATGAAAGCCTTTGAGGACCAAATCAATCTGACGCTGCTGAACGACATCATCAGCTTCGCTGCCCAGACAGCGGGCACCGACGCGCAGCAAAAGTGTACGCTGCACCAGCGCTGCATCTTCCCCAGCCAGCATGGAGACGCCGGACTGTTCCAGAAAAAATACGGCTTTTTGTACCTGGGCGAACTGCTGGAGCGCTATGAGGAACGCTTTGGTATGACAGTCCAAGACTACCGGGCTATCGCGCTGGCCTTGGGCTATACCCGGGACATTGTGAAGGACGAGCTGTTTGTGGGCGCCCAGCGCACAGACTTTCTCCAGGCGCTGCGCCGGGACGCGGGGGATGATCTCTATCTCACCGGCGCATTGTACCTGCTCTGCGAAGGGCAGCGGGACGGGCTGGCGTATGAGGACCGGCTGAAGGATTTCCGGTACACCCGGACGGAGGAGCTCGTTTTTGCCATGAGCCTGTTCCGGGACGCCGAACAAAACGTCCAGCATTTTAAGCCCCAGTTGACAAGGCTGCTGGGGGCGGGGCGCACGATCCCCGTCCTGGAACATACGGGGATATTCAAATGGATCATTACAGCGCTGTCCCCCTTGAGGAAACAGTTGAAGGGAAAGGGCGACGTCCTGCTCCGCTCCCTGACCACACTGCCCGTTTCTTTTGTCAAGGAGGGCGGCAAGCCCTATGAGTGCCTGCGGGAAAATGGCTATACCCCTTTGGAAATCGCCTGTGCCAATGCCATATCGGTGCATGAACGTTGGGTGGACGGCGGGGTGCGCCCCAGATCCCTTCTTGCGGAAAAAATCATGGTGGCACTATTCCGCGTTGTGCTGGAGCGCGAGGAGCCCCTGCCCGCCCCAGTCTATGAACGGCTTACGGGCATTTATGCGGCGTATTCGCAATTTGATATCAAGTGCTATGAGGTACGGAAGCTGTCGGACACGCTGGACAGCGCCCGCGTCACAAACCCCGAAACCATGGCCTGGTTCATCGAGCGTACGTCCGCCCGGCACCCTGCCGCCAGGAGCTTTGATATCCTGGATCCCAAGTGGGATACCTTGGCCGCCAGCCTGGATCTGAATACCTTTTGGCAGCTTTTTGAAGGGTCCCTTACCGAGGAAATGGACGCGGAGGAACTTCAGCGGCGCATCGGGAGATGCGGCGAGCTGACCCGGAACAGCTACATGGACCGCTACTGGGAAGGCCGGGGCGGAGGCCGTTTCGCCCTGCTGGTAAACGCGGGCGTCATTGACCTTTGGACCGCGTTCCAGGCCAGTATTGATTCAACTGGGGCAGTCAAAAAAGAGGCGATGCTGTATCACATAGGGAACTATGTAGGGTCTACTGAAAAAGTCGAAATTGGGGAATATATGCAGGGCAACTATAATATATATGCAAAAAAGCCTTGCAGAATTAGGAAATGCGCCCCAATACGATACTTGTAAGCAGTCAAGTAAAAAGGGCCAAATTACGCCACAAAGTATACCAGTTTTGGGGAGGGGTTTCGCCACAAAGTATACCAGCGGAAAAAGTTAGTTTGTAATGGACTGGTGGTGCTCGAGCCTGTAGCTGGAGCCGGTCATGTTAATAATCTCGCAGCGGTGGATGAGGCGGTCAAGGATAGCGGTGGTAATGGTGGCGTCGCCGAGGAAGTCGGCCCACTCGTCAAACCCCTTGTTGGAAGTAATAATCAGCGACGTTCTCTCACTCATGGCGGAGATGAAGCCAAAGAAGAGATTGGCCTCGGCGGGTGAGAGGGGCATGAAGCCCACCTCGTCCACCACCACGAGGGCGGCTTTGTGGAGATACTTGAGGCGGCGCTTGCTGGCGCTGGAGATTTCAGCGGTCTTGAGAATAGTCATGAGATTGTCCAGGGTCTCAAAGGCCACGGAGTATCCCAGGTCGAGGCCCTGGACGGCCAGGGAGAGGGCGAGGTGGGTCTTGCCCACGCCGGGCGGACCGAGGAAGCAGATATTAAAGGCCTGCTCCACCCAGGTCATATCGGACAGGCGGAGCATCTGCTCCCTGGAAACGCTGCGCTGGAAGCCGAAGTCAAAGGAGTCCAGCGTCTTTTCGGCGGGGAGATTTGCCCGCTTTCTGCGCAGGAGGTTCTGCTTGAGGACGCGAAGCCTCTGCTGCTCGGACAGGAACAGCTCCACGGATTCCAGCGGGGTAAGGCTGTTCTTCCCGGCAAAGAGGGCGTCAAAGTCCACCTGGGCATAACGCAGATCGGCTATCAGGTTATTCACCCGTTCCAAGGGGGTCAGCATCTGGTATCACCCACTTTCGCATAGGCTGAGAGGGGCCGCTTCTGTGTGGTCACATGGTACTTGGGGTCATCCACCGGGATGGCGGGGATGGCTGGCGTGGGCCGCGTTTCGCAGGAGAGAGCGGCCTGGTGCTCCAGGTAGTCCCGCATGGTGTTGGCGCTGTAGAGTCTGCTGCGCTGGCAGAAGCCAATGGCCTGGAGCACCGCCTCCCTGCCGTACTGGTCCAGCAGGGAGTGTATCAAGCGGAACTGGTCCCTGGCATAGCGGGATTTATCCACGCGGATGGCCGTCAAAAACTCGGTGGCCCTGCCGTCCAGCTCAGCGTCCAGCTCCTCCAGCAGCTTGTCCAGCTTTGAGGTGCGGTCCCGCCGGTGGGACTGGCTCTGGATCAGCAGCCCCCGCCCGGAGGAGATGCGGTGCTCACAGATGGGCTCCCCAAACAAGGTCTGGATATAGAGCGTTCCGTCCATCGTCTCAATGCGTACCTCTGGCTGGGTGGTGTAGGTACCCAGAGGGACGGAGTAGCGGTTGCTGTCGTAGATAATTGTGTTGTCCTTGCGCACCGTCCGGCAGATCACCGGGCGCTTCACCTGGTCGCAGACCGGCAGGGGCCGCAGATACTCACGCTCCTCCTGGAACACCTCCGCTGGGACCAGCTTGGTGGTCCCATGCACCTTGGCGTTGGCGGTCCGCTCCAGCCACTCCAGGCAGCTTCCGTTGAGAATACTATCGTCCACATACAGCCGGTGGCTGAGGAAATTCCCCTTGATGTACTTCACCAC
>CAJTGJ010000120.1 GCA_910575695.1 Oscillospiraceae bacterium
ATTTGGTAGAAAACTGCTTCCTGGTTCTGAAACGCTGGAGAGGGATTGCCACTCGCTATGCCAAAACCTCAGATGCTTTTATCGCTGCGGTACACGTCCGTTGTATCGCTATTTGGGCTGCTATTCGCACTTAACTCGTGTAAACACTGTCTAGATTTGCAGATGATTGATATGTGAATCTACTTGATTCATGCTCAGAAATTTTGGCGTCCCTGCGGCCTTTACGCTACCCAGAACCGCTCTGGCAGACAGTCCAAAAGCCGGTCAAACCGTTCTACCTCCGGGTACCAGCAGTACCAGCCAACGGTATCCGCTACTTTGTAAGCCGCCTCAATCTCCTTAATCTGCTTCAGCAGGGACGTGTTTTCATCCCGAAGGATATCAAAAACCGCTTTGAGGTAATCGTATTGCTGACGAAGATCCAAAAAGGCCAGCAGCACCCCAAAGCACTGCCCGATGGTGGAGATCATCTCAGCCTTTGTTTTCCGCATGAGCCGTTTGCCCGCTTCCGTCTGAGCAAGGTTCTGATCATAGGACATAAGCGCGAAGTAGTCTTCCTCCTCGAAGTCATAGCCAATCAGCTGGTAGCGGTTGCCGATCAGGGCCACGGTGCAGTCATTGTACATCTTGCTAAATCCTTCTCCGTCCCAATCGCAATGCTGGTTCAGCATCCGCTCCAGTTCATCCGCCTTGGCTTCCAAATCGGAAAAGGCCATGCGAAACTCCCATTCCGCTTCGTCGTCCCCATCCAAGGCGTTGAGCAGGGTTTCATCGCCCTGTTCCACGAACCAACGGACATCGTTGCACGCTTCCTGGATATCCCACAGCTCGGTTCGGAGGGAATCATATCCCATAGAGACCAGCGCGGGACGTTTATAGCGCAGGTTTTTGGTGCGGTTGGATTTTATTCCGCTCACAGGTGTCACTCCTCCTATAAAAACAGTGCGCCAAAGGATTGTTGAAATCCCTTGGCGCACCGAAAAATGATTTGGCCCAATCAGGCAGCCATGCCCATGGAACACTGTTCCACAGCTGGCTCACAGGTGGGGCCGGTCAGCAGATGGTACTTGGTGTTCAGCGTCTCAAAGCACACCCCGTCCTTGATGGGGCCATGGATGGCCATCACCCGGGAGGTGCGCACTACGCCGCCCCCGTGCAGGAGCAGAGCGCTGGAGCCAACAGCAAGCGGCCGGATCAGCACGCCCTCCAGCATCTTGACCGCTTTCATCATAATCAGGAACCCCTTTCTATTTAAATATATAATGCACAGCTTTGGCGAAGGTCCCGTAAAAGCCTGCTTGCCTGCCTGACATGGATGCCCTGGGCGTCTGCGGCCTCTTTCATAGTAAAGCCTTGCGCCCGCAGCTGTGCCAAGCGCCGCTGTTCAGGACTGGCGCCGCTGAACAGTTCGTGCAGGATCAGACGGTCTTCGGCCTCCTTTCGGATATCCTGGGAAACCGTCTGGCAGTTCATCATGTACTGCTGTTCCGCCAGCCTTCTGCGTTCCCCGGCCCGGTATTCTGCGGCGATCCCGCTCCCCATGGCCCTCCAGGCCACGGTGGAAAAGGCGTACCGCCTCAGCTGGGGCTGGGTGAGATACCGCTGTACCGCCTGGAGAAAGCTCAACACGGCCGTGTCGTAATATTCATTGATATCACAGCCGGTTTTGTGGAGGAACGCGTAGATCAGGTCATGGTTTTGTTCCGCGAACCGCCGCTGTTCCCCCGTCAGAGGGACCAGAGGGGCAGACTGCCCCCGCAAGTGGGGCAGGAACAGCCTGCTTCTGGCCTCTACAAATCGGATTCAGGCGAGCAGGGGCTCACGCTCACCGTCCAGGATCCCCACAGAAAAGTGCTCGTCATTGTCCGGCAGATCCGGCAGGTCGGCGGCATCCTCCGGCACAACAATATCCGCTGTCTGCTGTTCCTCGGCCTGCCGCTTCTGCATTTCCTCGATGATCCCCCGGAAATTCTCGGCATATGCCCTGACGCCCGCCAGTTCCTCGCCGGTAAAGTCCCGCACCCGGTTAAAGACGGTCACACTGTAGTCAAAACCGTTGCTGCTCACCGGCTTCAGGGTGATCCGGACCAAGCTGCCGTAAATCGGACGGCGGCGCAGTCCGAAGGCCATGCCAGCAAAGTTCCGGAAGGGCTTGATGCTCGTAGGCGGCAAGGCCAGCTGGAGGGGCATGAACTCCCCATCCTGGAGGATATACAGCATCCTCATGTTCTTGCACGCTTTGCCCTTACCATTGCCATTGCTGCCGAACTGGTTATAGCCACAACCGGCACACACCAGCCCGGGGTCGCCATAGCCCTGCTTGCCGTCCAGAGACTGGCACTGGGGCGGGGTGTTGTCGTCGTACTCGCTGCCCTCCGGCCAGTAGGCGTTGGCGTCGTGGTTGTAGAGGATGATGCCCTCAATCTCGCTGACATAGGTGGGGTGGTCCGGGTCCTCGCCCGGCATCTTGAACTGGGGCACACCGCCGCCGGGGATCTTCACCCGGGGGAAGGAGAGCTCCAGTCCCTCCAGATCCCTGGCCACTTCCTTGCTGTCGAAGCTGTCGTCCATGGGGGCGGGCAGGGTAATGGGCTTGTACTCCGCCATAGCGGTGGTGTTCTGCTGGTTACTCATAATCGGTTCCTCCTGAAAATTTTTTGATTATTTGCCACAGTGGCCGCAGTTACGCGGCCATGCCGGCTGCCTGGTTGATCTGCTTGAACATAGCCGGGGGCATGGTCATGACATTGTAGCCGATGGCCTCCAGCTTGCTGGCCCGGTCGTAGTCCTCCACGTCCTGGTTGAAACGGGTGACGGCGTTGGCCAGCCCATAGAGGGTGTAATCCGCATCCTCCAAAAAGTGCTGGAGCACACCTTTTCCCTCCGCTTCGGTGAGGCCGAAATTGCTGCTGGCCAGCTTGACCACGGCAGGGATGTCGGTGGTGTTCAGCCTGGCCTGGGTGCTCTCCTTCATGGTGTCCAGCACCCTGGCAAAACGGGCTTCGTCTACCGCCGCTTTCACAGTGTCCTGCACCTTCATCATGAACGCCTTGCCGTCCTGGTCCAGCGTCTCCTGGGAGTACAGGGCGAAGTTCTCATCGGTACTGTTGGCCCGGCCCACATGGTTGCGGCGGGTCCGGGTGCTGCTGTCATTGACCACCATGCCGTTGAGGCAGGCCAGACGATAAATCAGAGGTTGGACGTTCACCGCCCCCAGACCGGTCTCACTGTTGGAGATGACCACGCCTGCCTGCACCACGTCGCCCACGCGCACCTCGCCGGTGAGCTTGGGGTTGACCACCTTCAAATAGAGGTAGTTTTCGGTCAGGCTGCAGCTCTCGAACCGTGCGCCCTGCATCTCCATGATGATGGGCAGCACCGCCGTGGCGATCTCAAAGTTGTCAATGCACCGGTAGCGGTTGCTGAGGAATGCCCGGGCCTTGCCGTCCATGGTGCGCAGCAGCCGCTGGGCAGGTTCTCCCCTGTGAAGCCAGCGGTTGACGTTATAGGAGAGCAGGCCGGGATCGTCCTGGAGCATCCTCTCGTAATACTTCCATGGGATGTTCAGGTGGGCGCCCAGCTGGCGGTGGGCCGTCTCCTGGATGGCCAGCGGCTCCATCTGATCCACGCCGTCCTCAACGACCCGGAGCATGGGCGTGCCGCCCAGGGACTCCATCTCCAGCTTCTGCGGGTTCACCAGATAGTCCGCTTTGGCGGCGGCCTGACGCTCGATCTCTGCCGCCATCTCTTGGATGCTAAGTCCAGCTTTCATCTGCCCACCCCCTTACCAGGACACCAAAATGTGGCCGTCCTGCACGTCGGCAGTAAGCCCCTCCTGGGCCAGGGTGTCGGCCAGACGGGGCCAGTACACCTTTTCGGGGAAGCTGGTAAACGCGCCTTTGGTGATTTCACCGCCCCCAGCTATTGGCTGGATGGAAATGCTGCCGTCCTCGTTCAGTGTCAGGCTGTTGTGGCTTCGGGATCGCAGATCGGCGATCAGCGTGTCCAAAATGCCGCGGCCTTCCAGCTCATACCACGCCTGGGGGTCGATGGAAGATTGGCTGGACGGTGTACCCCGGCTGTTGTCCTGTACGGGAACGATCTTCACCAGAGAACAGTCCAAAGCGCCGTTTTTGTCCGTCACATCGGCGTATTCATAGTCCGGCACCCCGTAGATACGGATGCGCCCGGTGCCGCCCTGGACGATGAACAAGATAGGGTCAGACATGGTCCACTCCCAGCGGGCATCGGGATAGGTGCGTTTCAGATAGTCCGAGACGCGGTAGTTCACATGGCACAGCAGGACTCCAGCCACGTTCCGGCCGGAAAGGTCATCCTGTTCCCGGGCTGCCCGTTCCTCCCGCTGGCGGTAGAGCCGGTTTGCCCGCCACATGGGCCGCAGGAGGAAAAATACCATCCACAGCCCCCAGAGGGCGAACGCAATGAGCAGCAGGACGGTCTGGGCCGGGCCGCGCAGCAGGGCCAGGATGGCGATGACCGCGCCGGTCAGGACGGAGATGCTGCTTCCGAGGGAAATCTTCTGTTTCATTTGGATAACCACCTTTCATTTTTTGGGGAAAAACAAAAAAGAGGCGCTGTCCCCTCGTCGGAGCAAACTCCACTCACTCCGTTTCCGGGCAGTTGCCCGAAAACTTCGTATCGCTTCGTTGCTCCTCCTCCCCAAATCGAACCCGCTTATGCTGGGCTTCGATTTGGTTTCATGGAGGACAGACAAAGTCTGAACGTTGGAAACAGCGCCTCACTGATATGGACAAGACCACAAAATCAAATTGCGAAACGGACTGCTGACAATTTACACTTATTTCGCAGAATAGTTACAAAAAGAGGCGGGGAAACCACATT
>CAJTGJ010000121.1 GCA_910575695.1 Oscillospiraceae bacterium
AATCAAACTCATCATCCGTACCGCTTTTGGCTTTCGCAACGTGGATAATCTTCTCGCTATGGTTATGCTCTCCTGCTCCAATCTTCATCCCACTCTCCCTAACCGCTGACCCGCCCACTCTTTCTACCGAAGCCTCGTTTTTGCTTTCTTTTTTCAGTACAGCACTGCTGATAACGCTGATACCGCCCAATAACGCACAAGATTTTGACGGAAATAGGATTCCTGCCGCCACAAGACCAGCACCGACAATTAAGTTACATACCGCTGCCGTTTTTAACGCTTTCTTTTTCGGGTTGGGAAGCTCTACAGATATTCCCAGTGTGTCATTCAGCTTTTCGCAAGCCCTGTTTACTTCTTTAATCATTTTGCCCTCCTAAAATAATAACTGTATGCCGTGATTTGCAATGAGTAACACGCCAATGCCTATGACAACCCATAAGGCTGTGGCTTTATTTTCTTTCCCTTTTCTCTTGTTCAGAAACAGGAAAAGCAATCCCACACCCACAAGGCAGATACCGACAATCAATGATACGATTGAAATAGTATGCATGATTTCCGCACTTGGAACGGGTACAAAGTCGGGAATTGGAAAGTTCATTTTATAGCCCCCTTTCTTTTAATTACTCAAATCTGATAAAATCATTTTTCTCATTGCGATTGCTGAAAAAAAGATTCCTATGATACCGAAGATAATTGCCGCAACGGGAATTGACATCAATCCTGCGCTGCTTCCCTGTGAGTTTGACGCTATGGCAACAATGATGATAGACGAAACAACGGTTGCAATCGTTGACTTCTTTATCATTCCAACATACAGCGGGAGAAGCCCCAACAGGATAGCGGATATTGTTGTAATTGTCTACGCCAATATATTACCGATACTGAAAGTAACAAAACTAAAGCATTTTTCCGCAAGAAAGATACTGGCATATTGAAAGATATTTGACAGCACATGGAATAAAAACATAATACTGCATATCAAAATGAGTTTTGTCATAATCAGTTTTGTGCGGCTGATTGGGTAAGTAAAAAGCAAACTGATTGTTTTATTTCTGTATTCTTCAATCACAAATACGGAAATCAGTACCGCTTCCCATACAATCAGAGTAGCCCTTACAAGCATTGCCGCTAACGTAACTGTATCTAACTGGACAGGGGCAAATCCCGGAAGCGTGGATATATTGCCGCTTGCAGTTAAAAGGCTGGACGTAAAGACGGAAAGCAGAAAGATAATAAAGTTAGCTGCTAACAGTCCGGCAATATGCGGCTTTAACGGTACTTTCTTAATTTCCATGCGGATAAGGTTCCACATTTTTTTCACCTCCTCCCAATAAGCCTAAATAATAGGTTTCAAGGTCTATCCCTTTGGCTGTGAGTTCTTTCATTGATACTTCCGCAAGCATAGCCCCGTGGTCAATAATTCCGATTGTGTCGGCAATTTTAGATAGCTCGTCAAGGATATGGCTGGATATTAAAATGCTTGTGTGGTATTCATGGTTGATTCGCAGTAGCAGCTCCCGTACTTCTATAATTCCCTGTGGGTCTAAGCCGTTTATAGGTTCGTCTAAAATGAGCAAATCCGGCTTTGTGAGCATTGCCCTTGCAAGCGCAAGCCGCTGTTTCATTCCCAAAGAGAATTTCCCTACGGCTTTATTGCCCGTTTCTGCAATACCCAACAATGACAGCGTTTCCATGATGTTTTCATAGCCTGCGCCCATGTATCGGCAATGGAGTTCCATGTTCTCGTATGCGCTTAAATGGCTGTAAAAAACAGGGCTTTCAATAATGCTGCCGATACGGGAGAAAACGGGATTGTTGCTCTTGTTGATAGTTTCGCCTAATAAACATACCGTACCTGTATCGGGGAAAATGATGTGGTACAGTGTTTTCATCAGCGAAGTTTTTCCTGCGCCGTTTGCGCCCAGAAATCCGTATACTTCCCCTTGCCTTACGTTCATGCAAATATCATTCAGTATGGGGCTGCCCTCTATGAATTTTGATAAATGCCGGACTTCAACCGCATTTGTCATTCGCTCGCCCCCTTTTCGGGGCATAGCCGCCTTTTGAATATCAGAGTTGCTTTCTGTGCGATTCCGATTAGTGAATATTGGGAGCTGCCTATACATGGATAGGCGAAACAAGTAACCAGTTCCCAGCCGTCCTTACCGTAATGATTCAGTTTATCAGACAGCGACTTTTCGGAATGTTCTGTTTCCTTGCTGTCAATTACTATCGTTTTGTACTCAAATTCTGTCATAAAAATCTCCTTTACTCAAAAATATCTGCCACAAGGCTATCCACCATAAAATCAAAAACAGCGAAATAATCACAAGTGACGGAAAGCGTTTCTTTTGCATTGATTGTTGACAGCAGCGCACTCAAAATTCCATATGCCTGTGCTTCCTCCATTTTCAGATTGAGGTCTGCGGCATGGATAACCTGTCTGAAAAAATCGAAACTGTCAAACTTGATTTTCTTAATCGTTTCTTCCGGCAGCTTTGTCACAAAAGACTGAAAATCCGGCGTATTGACATTGTAGAGGAATGGCCTGCTGTCATATTCCCGGAAAAGCCTTTTCATAGACTGTGCAAATCCCTTTTTCGTCCGGCTGTTCCTGTTTATGTCGATAATTTTTTCTGTCAACCTCCTTTGTATGTCTGTGATTGTTTCAAGGAATAAATCTTCTTTTGTTGGGTAGAGCGTATAAAAAGTGCCGATAGATATAACTGCTTTATCGCAGAGATTTTTAATGCTTGTCTTTTTGTATCCTTGCGCTATCCAACATTCCTCGCATAGTTCTTCCAGCTTTTTGCGGATTGCTTTTTTATCAGCGTCCGAAAGGACTGGCTTTGACGGCATAGTTTGACTTCTCCTTTCTATTTGAACTTTATTTACGAATATTCGCAATTTATATTCCAATACGAATAATAGCACGACTGGTAGCTAATGTCAAGTAGGGAGTTTGAGTTAGTAATGCTGTATTCCTTGGTAATAATTTTTTAGAAAGACAGAAAGAATGAGAGGGATTCCGTAGTAGTTGGCATTGTGGGAATGTGTATAACTGGCTATCTTATGGAATTGTGGGTAACTCTGTTTGCAGGACGTGGGAAAGCTGCACTTTAGCTTTTCCATGTGCTGTGAATAGAGTTATCCATGATTCCATAGCCTGTTATGCACATTTCCACAATGCTTGTCTTTTGGTCTTTTGGTCTTTGGTTTCTTTGGTTCGGAATAGTGTGGTGCTGGCGGTCTATCTCTTGTTTTCGGTTGCTTGCTTCTTTACCGTACATGAGCATTCGCGCCAGGGTTATCATTGCCGTAACCTTCCAGCAGGTTGATGACGCCCCAGATTCCAAGGCCGGCTCCGAGTGCGATAACGAGGGTCTGCAAAACATCGATTGCGCTGTTGAAAAATTCCATACTTTAATTTAGCCGGAATCGCTTTGTGGTTAGTGTTGGTTCATAGGCATACAAAAGCCGGACAACAAAACCGCCCTGCGTTTTGGGCGGCTCAATTCCGGCTATCCTCCTTCTTCATTTTTTTGTTGAGCTGTCCGCTTTGTACGCCAATGGCCTCAACCGAGGCAGGTTTCAGGGACCCTGGCGGGTAGATAAAATCACTCCTTTCTTGCGGAACGGGATTATTCGCCCTCGGTGTCTACGTCAACTTCAAACACATCGTAGACCTCGTTGGGTTTTGGTTTGAGCCGGGTAGACAAAAACGGGCGGACGCCCCGCAGCTGGAGGATACATTTTCCACCGTCCATAACCGCAAGCTCATCCTGGCTCATCAATTCACTGTAACATTGTCAAGTGGTGAATTCAAAAAAAATAGCTGCACCTAATACGGTGCAGCTATTTTTGAATTTCAGCTTAGGTCATGAGTATCAATATATTTCTGTATCATATCTGCTTTTTCTTGATTTCTTTTTGACTGATTAAAGGGATTTTTCAAACCAATCTTTAGTAGGAATGCTACAATGCCACAAAAGGCTGCATCAATAACATAGACATAATCTTCGACTTCCTGTCCAAAAGTTGTTGTTTCTACCCAATTAAAAAATTGCATAGTAAAATTCCAATCTTGATCACAAAAGAAAAACTGCAAACCAATAAAAGCGATAAATCCTATCGCTATAATAAAAACAGTTACTGGGAAAATATAGGATTTTAGGCACCACCAAGGCAGGATCTTTTTCTCTGCAAATTCACAAATTTGTTGTTGCTTCTTTTCAAATTTTTGCGCCTCCTCACTACGCTTTTTCTGAAGTTCTTCCAACTCGGTCTTGTTTCTTGCGACTTTATCTTCGAGGTCCTTAATAAGCCTGTTGTTTTTTTCAGAAGACGCCGAGATGGCTGCTATTTTCGCGTCTTTTGTTTTTAATTGTGTATCAAGATAATTTTTACTAAGATTCTGCGTTTGACTAAATAGCTCCTCATCTGTTTTACAATGATGAATAATATTCTGAAATTCATCATCATATATAGAGGACACCAATATTTCTTGTGTCTCAATATCCTCTGTTATAGAGCTAATTCCTGAAATAATTATATTGGCTACTTCAGGTGTAACTTGTTTAGATCTTGCCCTGATATTGATAAAGTTGACAAAACTTGTATAATCATTGTTAGATGGTGTCGTCAATAAAGGTGTGTTATAATAGTCCCCAAAAGAAGCGGGGGGCAGAAAAATGGCAAGAGAACAGCATCGACATGATATAAGCGACAGAGCTTGGGAGAAAATCAGAC
>CAJTGJ010000122.1 GCA_910575695.1 Oscillospiraceae bacterium
CGCACGGCAGACTGTACGGCGCACTTTATCCGCACCGACCTTTTAACCGCCGGAGTGACCGAGAACCTACGGAAAGTCACCAGCTACGCCGCCAAGCACGAAGCCCGGTTCATGAAGCTGTTGACCGAGCAGACCGAGGACGGGAGCAAACGCCGGAACGCCGCCAAGAAGAAAGAACTGGAAGCGGCAGAAAAACGGATTGCGGAACTCTCCGCTATCTTCAAGCGGCTGTATGAGGACAGCGTGACCGGGCGCATATCGGACGAGCGTTTCACGGAGCTTTCGGCAGACTACGAAGCCGAGCAAAAGGAACTGAAAGAGATAGCCGCCGCTTTGCAGAGCGAACTTTCTAAAACGCTGGAAGCCACGGCAAACGCTGAAAAGTTTATGAAAGTGGTACGCAAGTACACCAGCTTTGAGGAACTTACCCCTACCCTGTTGCGGGAGTTTGTGGAGAAAATCGTAATCCACGAATCGGAAGCCCTTGACGGGAAACGCCGGGGGAAGCTCCGCAGACAGGAAATCGAAATCTATTACTCTTTTGTCGGCAAGGTAGAATTGCCCGACTAAAGCCCGACCCGTCCGGCAGTCAGCCGGACAGGGAACGGCAAAATTTTTTACATTTCTTTTACTTCTTTATCTCACATGAGCAAAAAGCCAGGGCATGAAGCACTTGATACCTAAATTGATGTAAAGACAAATGCGTTGTGTATGCCGCAGTTTTTGGAGAAGAATTGCAAGAGTGCATTGTGTTTTATCAATGAGGGCGGTATAATGATTGAAAGGCCATAGGGCCGGGGCCGCTCCTGCTGTCCCCAGCCCGGAAAGGTGGAACAGGCTATGAAAATCAGCTATAAGCCGCTGTGGAAAACACTGATTGACAAGAACATGAGCAAGAAAGATTTGCGGCTCCAGGCGCATTTGACAACAAACCATATCGCCAACATGGGCAAGGGGGAGCATATCTCCATGCCCACTCTTATCAAAATTTGCGAAACGCTGAACTGTGATATTTCCGATGTGATTGCGCTTGTGCCGGATGATGACCTATAAGAGAAAAAGAGCAACACGGTGAAAACAAGTTAGCTTATGTGCAAGTCGAGGGCATAAATTTTGAGAACTACACACTAATCACAAATTTCTATGGTATGCTACCCTTCGGAGGTGTCATTATGCAAAAGATTTTAGTTGTCGAGGATGACTTGGATATTCAAGAGCTTTTGAAGAATTTTCTGCAAGAGGTAGGATATGAGATCAGGTTAGCCAGCGACGGTGTGGAGGCTCTTTCTGTATTTTCTGTCTCGCAATTTGACTTGGTGTTGCTTGATGTAATGCTCCCCAAAATTGATGGGTTTGCCGTTTGCGAATTTATAAGAAAACAGTCCCAGGTTCCTATCATCATGCTTACCGCATTGAGCGGAGAGGAAGAACAAATCCGGGGGCTGGATTTGCAAGTTGATGATTACATCACAAAACCCTTTTCTATGCCGATTTTAATTCGGAAGATTGCCGCCGTCCTACGGCGGAGCAGCGGGCCGCAAGAGGATGAACACAAAACGATTGCCTACCAAAATCTCATTTTGGATTGCGACAATTATACGGCCACCGTGGACGGAGCCGCTTATGAATTGACACAGCGAGAATTTGAAGTGCTGAAAGAACTGCTCACTAATCAAGGGCGTATTTTGACCCGGCAAAACCTTTTGGACAAACTGTGGCGGTATGACTTTTATGGGGACGAGCGTGTAGTTGATACGCACATCAAGAACTTGCGGAAGAAACTGGGCATTGAATTTATCCAGACAATCCGAGGGGTGGGATATAAAATTGACAAAGAAAATTAAAGGCAGTTTATTTGTAAAAGTATTTCTAATCACTACGGTTATGCTGCTGTGTATATCGTTGCTGGTGTTCGGAATGTTGGCATGGTTAATGCCGCAGACCTACTCCAACAAGCTGGACACAATTTTAGATGAACGAACACAGAACTTTATTTCTGAATTAGAACAAGTGCCTTTCTCAAATAGCGGCGGTTTGTTCGATCAGTTTATCGCGAATATGGAAATCAATTCTGTTCAGTTATATGACAGCAACGGCGATTTAGTGCCGCTACCCACAGTGGAATTTTACAATGAATGGGGCGTTAATATCGCACAATCGGAAACCAATAGCTTTGGTGAAACCGTTCCTGTTCTGTCAAACAATTATTACTTTTCATTCGCTGATAGCAATGACCGCTATATGCTCATTGTCTATGGTGCAGCAGAACAGATTGCGGAACTACAACAATCCTTTATTCGTATTTTTCCGCTTATCCTGCTAATTGTTTTGGTGGCCGCTCTTGTCGTATCTTGGCTATATTCCCGTATGATTACAAAGCCCGTATTGGAAATCAGCCGTATATCCGAAAAAATGTCTGACTTGCAGTTGGATTGGACAGTTGATGAACAACGAACTGACGAATTGGGAACCCTGGGAAAAAGCCTGAACAGACTATCGCACAATCTTTCCATCGCTCTGTCCGATTTGCAAGACGCAAATAGGAAACTCGAAGCCGATATTGAACATGAAAAGGAAATGGAGCAGGCCCGTACCAATTTCTTTTCGGCGGTGTCCCATGAATTGAAAACACCCGTCACCATTATTAAAGGCCAGTTAGAGGGGATGCTGCTCGGTATTGGGGCATATAAAGATCGTGAAAAGTATTTGACAAGATCGCTTGAAATTGCAAACACCCTCGAAACAATGGTGCAGGAGATATTAACAATTTCTCGGCTGGAAACTGCGGGGACAGATTTCAAAAAAGACCATTTGGATTGTATTCAGATCATCAAATCCTATTTAAGCGAAACCGAAGATTTGATTGCGGGGAAAGATTTGCAAATACATCTCGATGTTCCACCATCCGCGCTCATAACTGGAAACAAAATGTTGATGGAAAAAGTGTTTACAAATCTGATAGGAAATGCAATCAAATATTCTCCACAGAGAGCCAGTATTTGCATCTCCGTCTATACAAAACATGGACAGATAGAATTTTCTGTTGAAAACACAGGCGCACATATCCCGGAGGATAGTATACCCAAACTATTTGATGCGTTTTATCGTGTGGAGCAATCCAGGAGCCGTAAAACCGGCGGAAGCGGGTTAGGGCTGTATATCGTGCAGGAGATACTACACCAGCACGGAAGTGAATGTACGGTCTGCAATACACAGGCCGGGGTGAAGTTTTCTTTCACAATTTAACAGGTACAGGAAAGCGGTGGGCAATTAGCCCGCCGCTTTTCAACTACACATAAATCACAAACTAATCCCAAATGTATCACAAAAAAGGATGGTATTCTTTAGATACACTCAAAGAAAGGATGGTGTTTCTTCAATGAACACAAAAAACCTGCTTGCGTTAGCCCTTGGAGGGGTGCTGCTTGTGGGATGCTTGGCTGGGTGCAGTACCGCAGCGGCATCCCAGGGCGATACCCTTTCCACAACCGGCACGACTTCCCCGCAATCCCCTAATGCGTCCGGCCCGTCCCTCTCTGCAACTGCTGAGGACGGCTGGGCAGACAGTGATGTTTCCTATGAGGAACAGTTTAAGCCGTATGAGCAGTTTGGCCTGACCTACGATGCCAGTAAAAACGAACTGACATACAATGGGAAAGCGGTACGGTGGTTTGAGGACTACTATACCACAGCGGACGGTTCCCAGGCTGGCAGAGACTTTTTCAACGAAAATGGCGTGGTTGATGTTTATGCTGTCCGTGATTTCAGCAGTATTATCCGGGCTGATGATGGCTCTTTTGACCCCAGCGGAAAACTGACTGGTGTGAAAGAGTTTTCGACAGCGGAATTTGCCGCCCGTGATGTTGAAGCAATCAAAAATCCTGGCCCCATTACTGCCATATCGGGCGATCCTCTTTCTGCGAAAGAATTGGAGGACATGGCAAAGGAATATCAGGCGTTTGGCGTTACCTATAACGTCAAAGAAAATCAGTGGTATTTCAATGGTGAAAAGGTTCGGTTTTTCCGGGATGTGCTGACCTCCAATGGTGAGGAGTTGACCAGCGGGAAATTCAAAGGGGCAATCCGCACTTTGGGGAGCGCAGACGGAACCATCGACATTTATACAGTCCGTGACTTTGCCCGCCCCGACACCTCCGGGAATGGAACGCTGACCGGCATTGAAAAATTCAGCCAGGCGGAGTTTGATGTGGTACAAAAAAAGTAGACACCTCCAACTCACGGAAAAGGAGTAAAATAACGAGAGAAGGGAAGGTGCATAAAATGGCGCAGGAACAAAGGAAGTATGAGAAGGAATACAAGGTACAGGCGGTAAAGCTGGCGAAGGAGATCGGAGCGGGAAAGGCAGCGAAGGAACTGGGGATACCGGTGGACACGTTGTACGGGTGGCAGAAAGCGGTGCGGGATGGACGGCTGGACACAGGCCCCGGCAGCCACACTCCCGGGACGGCCATGAGCCTGGCGGAGGAATTGGCGGCGCTGCGCAAGCAGGTAAAAGCTCAGGAGCGGGAAATCCGCCGGCTAAAGGAAGAGAACGAGTTTTTGGCGGAGGCCAGCGCTTTTTTCGCCGTGAGCCGTCGGAAGTCAGCAAGGAACAGCGAATGAGGTTCCTTGCGGAAAAGACGGACGGCGGCAGGAAGAAAGGAAAAATCGCCCTGTACTGCCGGGTATTGGAGGTGAGCCGGCAGGGTTTTTACCGGTATCTC
>CAJTGJ010000123.1 GCA_910575695.1 Oscillospiraceae bacterium
TAAAAATACATCCTTTCAATCAAGTTTTTCCTTGCTCCGATTCTTGACTGAATGGATGCCTTTTATTCTCTTTTACACAAATTTTTCGGCGCTCTCGCAGGATATCCTTTTTCGATGTCCCCAGCGCTTTCAAAATGCCAATCTCTTTGGTCCGCTCTTTCACGGAAACAAACAGGACATTCATGATACCGATACCGCCCACCAGGAACACGATTGCGGCCACCGACACCAGCAGCATCTTCATCGTGCGGGCCGACTGCAGGGCCGCCTCGATACATCCGCCGGCATCCTCAATGCCGTACATCGTGCTGTCCTCCAGCAGATAGTCCAGTGAGCTTTTCAGCCTGGTCATGGCCTGGTCGATCACCTCGGTGCTGGTGGCCAGGCCGACCGCCTGAGGTATGGCGTAGTCATCCAGCATATCGCCGTTCTGCGCTGTCTGGAGGGGCAGGAAAACACTGTCGTCCGGAGACAGGCCCTGCAGGCCCTCGGACTTCTTTGCCAGGACCCCAATGATCTCATAGCGGGCGTTGTTGATGACCAGGGATTCCCCGACCGCGGCCTCGGGGCTGGTAAAGTTCTGCTGCGCCACATTATTGCCCAGTACCACCACACGGCTTCCATCCTCAAAGTCCGCATCTGCAAAATCGGTTCCCTCCACTATGGGCAGCGAGGATATCTCACTGTACCCCTGCGTCACAGCCGCAATGGTGAGGTCTTTCTTTTTCTGTCCGATTCGTGTCTCCTGGAACAGTGTGGTACGCAGATATATCCCCTCAAGGTAGGGGTTTTCCTCCAATATCACCGCCAAGTGTTCTGTGGAGATGCGCGGTATGCTGGCAAAGTCGAGCCTGTCACTGTATATGACATTAACATAGATCGTCTCAGCGGACATACTGGAATACTGCCGGGCCACCTCTTCCTCGCCGCCTTTGCCGATGGCGATTACCAGGATGATGGTCAGGGTCCCGATAATAATGCCGAGAGAGGTCAGCAGGACCTTGGACTTGTTCTGTAGCAGATTCGTCCAGATCATGCGGAGCGTTTCTGTCAGCCGCATATACTCACCCCGCTACCACAACAATTTCGCCGGCGGACAGGCCGCTGGTCACCTCGCTGGTGCGCCCGTCGGAAAAACCTGTCTTGATCTCCCGCTCCTCATGGGAGCCGTCCGCCATCTGGACGATGACTGTCTGTTTCCCATCTGTCAGCGTAATGGCCTTATTGGCCAGGGTCAGAACATTCTCCACCCGTTTCTGGATGAACTTCACACTGCAAGTCATGCCCTGCAGCAGTTCTTCCTGCGGCTCGTCAAAGGCGATCTTCACCGTATATGTAACGCCCTCTGTCCCCTGGGTCGGTACAAGGTTTTTCTCAACCACCCGCCCGGAGATCGTGTTGTCCGGGTCCGCCACAAACTGCAGCTCCACCGCCTGGCCAAGCTCAACGCCGCCTATGTCCTCCTGCGGGATCTCCGCTGCCACGCATTTCTCACCGCTGTCCCCAATCGTCACCACGGACTTCCCGGCGGGGACGGTATCCCCCTCGGTATAGCTCACCAGTGTGACGACCCCATCCGCCTTTGCGGACAGTGCGGGAGTAGCGAGCAATGCCTGGGCTGCGGACAATTCTGCATTGATGCTTCTAATCTCCGCCTGTGCTTTCTCAATGGCATTGTTCAGCGTTTCAACGGTAAGCGCGTCAATCTGGGACTGCGTCGCCTGGTTGGCCTCTGTCTTTGATACCTGCGCACTATGGTTGGTCTCCAGTGTCTCCAGGGCAATACGCTGGGTCTCCAAATCAAAGTTGGCGGTATTTATATCCTCTATCGCTTTCTCAATCTGGCCACTCAGTGAGTCAATCTTTTCTTCTTTGGCAGAAAGCGCATTGATCTGTGCTTGTAGGTTGTCAATCTGACTCTGTTTTTTCTGGATATCCTCAGCAATCTGGGCCGAGTCCTCCATGGCGTCAATCTGGTCGTTGACATTGGATATGCTGCGTTCTGTGCTTCGCCTCTGTGAGCGGAGTGAGGCGAGCTGGTCGGACGGATCGGCTGTGGCATCAATCTCAGCCTTCAGGCGGGTTTCGTCGGCCAGGAGGTTCTCCAGCTGCGCCTTCAGGACCGAAAGCTGCCCGTTATCTGCCGCTGTCTCCGGGAAGAGCTCCGTCTCCGGCTGCTGCGTGGGCGGAGGGTCCTCTGGCAGGTCCGGGGTCTGCGTGGGTTCTGTGGTTGGGTCTGGCGTGGGCTCTGGCGCAGGAGACGTTGTGGGGACCTGCTGCTGGGCAGCCTCCAACTCGGCAATCTGCACACGGAGCGACGCGATCTGCTGCTGCACACCTGACAGGTCCTGCTCCAGCCGCTGTAAGTAGCTGATTGTATTCTCAGCGTCCCTGATCTGACGCTCAATGTCATCCAACTGATCATACAACTCCCTGCGCTGCTGGACCAGGGCGGCGATCTGCTGGTCGCCGGCGGCAGCGGTGTTGCTCGCCTGCAGCCGCTCCATGTCCTTTTTCAGACGCGACATTTGGGCCATCAAATTCTGTAAATCAGCGGAGGCGGCGGTGCCATCCTGTGACATACTCACCTGCCGCAGTTCTTCCTGTAAAGAGACGACCTTCTCCTGAAGCTGGGCGACTGTGTGCTCCCCATTCTGAATCGCATTCTCAATCTCCCGTTTGGAACCCTCATAGGCCGTTTCCTGATCCTGCTGGCCCTGGGTCTGACTGAGCACGCCCTCCAGCTGCATCTTCCGCTTATTGTTCTGGGCATCCTCCAACGCCCGCTGGGCTGCCTGCAGGGAGGCTGTCAATTCGTCTATCTTCTCCTGAAGCGCAGTTTTGGAATATGTGACCAGGGTATCCCCCGCCTTTACTTCCTGTCCGGCCTCAACCAGTATCTGGTCAATTTTCAAGTCCACATCGAAGCTATGATGGATGCCGGTGGCCTCCAGCAATCCGCTACCGTCAAGTGATGCCGTAATCGTGCCGAGCTTAACGGGGTATTCCCGCCAGATCACATCGTCCTCCGGCTCTGCTTTGGGCTGTAAAAAAACCGCACCCATAGCTATGGCCGCCAACACGCACACAACTGCAATCAAAAATTTCTTGTGCTTCCGCAGGTCTGACAACTTCATTATAAAATGTCCTTTCTTCCAGGTTGAACGTGCTGCCGCAAGGATACCAAACAGAATGTTAGATTTTCGTTAGAAGACAAAAAGAAGCAGGAGTCTCCAACCCCTGCCTCTTTTTTCGTTTATTGGTCACGGACTCAATCCGGGAAAAATATCATGAAACAGATACCGGCCCCTCCGTCACTTTCGGCCGATATCGTTCCCCCTATCGACTCCACCATCGTCTTCACAATCGATAGTCCCAAGCCAGCGCCACCAATCTCTCGGGAGCGTGATTTATCGACCCGGTAAAACGCATCGAATATATAAGGGATATGCTCTTGCGGAATGCCCGGCCCATCATCCAATACGCATACATAAATGCCGTCATCGCCCCGGGAGCCGGTGATGCAGATACTCCCCTCCTGTTTTCCGTATTTACAGGCATTTTCCATTAAATTAAAGAAAACGCGATACAACAACGCAGGATCTGCGGTGACGGACAGCTCGCCGCAAATCACAGAACAGCTCATATCCCGTTCGTCCAGCTGCACAGACAACTCGCCCTGGATGGCCTCCATCAAAGGCTCCAGCATCACGTCCTCGTCCGTGTCGTGCCCTGGGCCGCTATTGGCCGCCAGTACCAGGAGGCTGTCTACAATCTTTGCGAGCCGGTCAATGCTGTCCAAGAGCTCCCGCCCGTTCTCCTGATAGTCCCCCAGCGCAGCCGCCCGGTCCGCGAGCAGCACCTGAACCCCAGTCTTCATGATGGTAAGCGGTGTCTTCAGTTCATGGGCCGCATTGGCTGTAAAGCTGCTCTGGCGCTGGAAGGCGTCCTCCAGCCGGGCCATCATACCGTTGAAACTGTGGGTTAGTCGCCCAACTTCATCATTTGCGCCCGTCTCCGCTATCTGCGCAGACAGTTTCTGTTCATCAATCCGTTCTATGGCCTCGATCAGCTTCGTCAAAGGGCGCAGCGCCCTGCCCATAATCAGATAGATAGCGATTCCGCCCAACAGATTGACAAAGATGCAGAGAATCACACTCGTAGCATTAAACTTGCGAAGCGTGATGACGGTATCGGCATTCTCCTGGCTCTGCGGTAAAGCATCCAAACCGTCACCGCCATACTGCGTCCCCCAGTAATCCTCTGACGATGAAATAATGCCCTCCACACTATAGACGGATACGACCGTCAATGCCACCGTACAAACAATCAGCGCAACCATTGATAAAAGCGCCACCCTCATTTGTAAACTCATATGTCTCATTGCGGCGCCTCCATGATATAGCCCTGTCCTCGGATGGTTTTGATATATTCGATCCGGCAGGCCATATGCAACTTCTTTTTCAACGAGTGGATATGGTAGCGTACAGTGTTGGAGAACGGATCAAACGTGTTGTTCGAGAGCGCCGAAAAATTTGTGTAAAAGAGAATAAAAGGCATCCATTCAGTCAAGAATCGGAGCAAGGAAAAACTTGATTGAAAGGATGTATTTTTATGG
>CAJTGJ010000124.1 GCA_910575695.1 Oscillospiraceae bacterium
AATGCGGCTCCAGCAATGCCCATACTTCGTCACTTATATCATGGCGGTGATACGATGCTTCCATTTTTTATTCCTCTTCTTTCTTTTGTTTGCTTCTATTTTACCACCTATGTCAAACTTGTGTAGACACTATCTAATGGAAAAAGTTTCGCCTCACGATGCACCAAGCGCATTTGAGAACAACTTCTGCAAAAGCTGTTGGGACAGGACGGGATCTTGTTGGAGCTGTTGCAGAAGCACATCTACCTTTGCCTCAGCGGCAGACGGTGTATCGGAGACTGGGGCGGCATTAGGATAAAAGCTGGTTTCGACTAACAGCGATAGGGTACGCTTTTCCGACTCCAGGGCTTCATTGTAATTGCTCATGAGCACTTCGGGAGATTGGCCGCTGTTTTCCGCGACGAGCTGGTAGTTGTTCTTAGACAGCCGAACCTTGTGCATCTGCCCCGATTTGCGAAGCCCCTGAAACTCAATCTGATCCTCGATATGAAGGGCGGTTTGCCGCTCCTTAAAGGATTTGTCGAGAGACTTTGGATCAAGAGGGGTCCCGTCCGGCTGGCAGAACAGCAACCCATAGTCGTGATACTCCGGGCCGAGAAATTCCTTATTGGCGCTGATAGTGTCTAACCGCCGCCTGATTTCATGAAGCAGCGGGGTCGTCAAATATTGCTTACGACGGCTGCCCTCCGTTTTGGGGCCTTTCAAGATCAGGCTACTGGTGGACGTGGCCAGCTTTTTGGGGAACACCTTGATGATTTCTTCCTTCGGCAGTTCATGCAGGGATTTGTCTGACACCCTCTGTACGATCTGCGTGATCCACATACTTCTGTCATGGAAGTCAATGCTGTCGATGCGAATACCAACCACCTCGCCGGCCCGGAGAGAGCAGACGAAGGCCATGTGGACGGCCAGATGGAGGATGGGATCATCTTCAATTTTAGTCATGACATCAAAGACACGCTGGGGCTCCCAGGCTTTCCGCTTCTTTGTCTTTTCAGCCGGAGCGGAGGTATCTGGGATTTCCGTCACATAGCGCCACTTTTTTGCGGTGGGAAAGCCGAGCATAAGAATGTTGTAGCACTTCTTAATGGTCGCGGAGGAGAGTTTGGGAGCATCTTCGGCCTTTTTCCCGTAGCTCTTGCTTCCCTTACAGGGCTTCTTACTGAGGTAGTCAAGAAAGTTGTCAATGTCCTCCGCTGTGATCCTGCTCATGATGCAGTCCCCGAAGTAGGGCAGGATATGGTTCTTCAGGTTCCCGGCGTAGCTGTCGTAGGTGTTAGGGGAAAAACGCTGCTTCCGGGCATAGAACGGAAGAAATCGATCAATGAACTCGGCATAGGTGCGGCGCGTATTGTCTTCCGGTTGGATCGCAGGCTGACCATCGGAATCCGGCGCAGTGTTATATACCGCCTTTGCGGGACTGCGCTTTTCCTTGTACTCTGCCACCGCGAGCCTGACGTCATCCTGCCGCTTGTTTTTCTGGAGGAAGTCGATATAGGCTTTGCGCTGGATGGCCTCCAGCTCTGTGTCATATGATTCCCATTGCTGTTTGTACTGGCCGTCAGACGTTCTATAGGTATAAATGACATTGTGGGAACTGCCCCGAATTTTATATATTGCCATAATGGATATTCCTTTCTATGGTGCGGTCAGCTGACACCCTCCTCCCCATTGAGCCAACGGTCGAACGACTCCTTATGGATATGAAGGCAACGTTTGCCGAGCCGGACCACCTTAAAGTCTTTGGTGGTTTCGCAAAGGTAATATGCTTTGCGGATGCTGATACCAAGGATTTCCGCCACCTGTTCAGCGGTATACGTCCGCTGGCAGGAGTTGCTGCAAGTTTTAGGATCCATCAAAAATACTCCTTTTTGCAGCCTGACAACTATTCAGGTGTGCAAAGTACCTCCTTTCCGTCCCATTAGCAGGTAGGCACATTTACAATACCTGTTTGCGGTTGCCAAGCAAAAATTTTATGAACTGCCCCGGCCCACTTCCTGCGCTCTCGTTTCAGACCGCGTATTTCCAGGCCGCGCTGTGCGCTGATTATGCGGTGGGCGCGCTGAAAGCGGACATTGCCCACGCCCTGACAGGCCGCACCTTCGCTGTCACGGTGGGGGTGAACAACACCATGGGTCTGGACGAACTCTTTTCCTTTCTGCGCCGGAACGGCACGGAGGAGATCGTCGAGGCCGAGGACATGGACAAGTATTGCAACCCAAACGTCAGCCGGGGGGCCTCCAAGGTTCACCGGCTGACGGTGAAGAACGGCTTGCGGTGCCGGAGGCTGGTGTGGAACCCCAACTACAAGGGGATCGACGACTGGCAGCTGGCGCTGCGCCGGAAAGAACTGAAGAAAAAGGAGCGAGAACAGATGAATTTCAAAGAGATGTACCTCAATGGGATGTGTCCGTTTGACTACATCGAGGGCTGCGTGGACCAGTGGCGGAGCAGATCGGACATCGAGGTGAGCGCCTGGGAGTTCCTGGGCCTGACCCACGAGGAGTACCAGATGTATCTGCAAGCGGTTCCCGGTCTCTCCCTCAAAGAACACCTGGACGGCCAGCGGCGCACCCAGAAGTTCCGGGTGTATCAGCTGGATTTCAAGGGCATTGAGACCTTCCCCTTTGCCTACCGGGGCATCGAGGATATGCGTGAGGCAGGCTATGAGCAGCCCCCGGCGGAGAGCTACCATCTGGTGTACAACGGCGAGCTGACCCACCCCAGGGAGTGGACGGAGAAGGCCGTGTTGGAGCACATTTTCGACCTGTGCAACGACGATCTGCCCGAGGGCTACCGGGGGCACAGCCTGTCCATGTCTGACATTGTGAAGCTGTATGACGGGGACAACCGGGACTTTTTCTACTGCGACGCATTTGGGTTCACCCTGGTGCGGTTCGACGCGGAGCGGGCTGCCCCCATGGAAGAAACGGATGGGGATGAATGAGCAGATGGCACAGCTGGACGCGGTGGGCGAGGCCTGCCGGGCGCTGGGCGCGGAGGTGCGCCGGCCTCCGGGCGAACGCTATCTGACCGCCATGGTGTGGGATGGTTGGGGGCGGCCCTACGATGAGAGCCGGGCCCTGGCCATCCAGCAGGAGATCAAACAGAAGATCGCCCAATACCCGGGGCTGGTGTGCCGCTGCGTTGACCCGTTCAGCACACTGGTGTACGCGGTTTAAGCAGAACAAAGAAGGGACGCAGGTTTGGCTACGGCCAGACTGCGCCCTTTTTTGATTATATTTTTACAAGGAGGACCATCAAAATGGGAGCTTATTCTGAGCTGGATCTGGACCGGAAGTATGAGGACGATCCTTTTGTTGAGGATGACCCCTTCGCTGAGGATGACGATACCTGTGCGCTGTCTGCCGGTGACGGCGAATGTGCGCCGCAGGGGGAGCCGGAGCCTGCCCCGGTGACACCGCCCCAGCAGCCGCAGGGCAATGCGCCGCAGGCCCAGCCTGTGGAGCCGCCGCCCGCCGATGATAATGCGGAGAAAGCCGCAGCGGACGAGGACGCCAAGCGCAAGGCCCACGAGGAGGCCGAGGCCAAGCGGAAGGCCGAGTGGGAGGCCAAGCAGGAGAAGAAAAGGGAGGCTGAAAAGCAGGCGCTGGCCAAGCTGGAGGGCATGAGCGACGACGAGGTGCTGGCCGCATCCGTAAAACAGGTGGGCGACGACACCGAGAAGCTGACCCGCCGCAATATGAAGGAGTGCGTTATGGAACATATCCAAACCTTGTGTTTGGATAACCCCGACTTTGCCCGGAAGGTTCTGCACCCCCGCAAAAGCATGATCCACTGTATTTGGTATATCAACTGGAAGGCCAAGGAATTTATCGAGCAGGAAATGAAAAATAACGACATCAAACCGGAAAACGGGATCTATGGCGGCGATGTGCCGGACGATCTGTGCTACCAGTGGGCTGTGGACTATTTCAACGACCCCAACGCCAAGGAGGACGAGGAGAAGGAGGAGAAATTCGTCGCGCAGCCCTACCGCAGCACGGGCGCTTCTGCCTCCAAGAAGTCTGCGTCCTCCAAGGGAAAATCGAAGGGGAAGGACGCCAAGAAAAAGGACGAGGACACGGCAAAACCCAAGGCCAAGGAGAAGGCCAAAGGTGACCCCGAGGATCAAATGAGCCTGTTGGGGGTGGCGTGATGGAGCGGATCGACAAAAAGGCGTGCCGCCTGTTTTTGGAGCCCGTGACCCCGCCCAGTTCGGATTGCGGGCTGTTCCTGGTCGAAAGCTTGAAATACATCGTGCGTACCGCCGTTAAAATCGTCGGCCACCGCCGTCTGCTGATTTTGTGCCTGTACGCCCGGGGGGAGACCCCCGGCGACAGGCCGAAGCTGGCGTTCACCATGTTCCAGGCCAGCGACAGCTTTGTTACCTACGACCACGACCCAGACAGCAAGACCAGGTGGCGGACTGCCATGCTGGACAACTTGGATAAAGTCAGATACGCACCCGCAGCCCGTTCAAGTCCTCGGCTCTGATACCTACAAGATACCAGTTGTCGCCGTACTCAATCCGGGTCGGCTTCCACTTGCCC
>CAJTGJ010000125.1 GCA_910575695.1 Oscillospiraceae bacterium
GTCTGTTCTTCTTTTTTGAGAAAGGACAGCTCATAGGCCGGGTTCAGGGCAATTTTCTTTTCGTCCACCATGTTCAGCAGTTCGGGGATTAACTCGGTCAGGCGAATGTAGCGGAAAATTTGGTTTTTACTCTGGCCGACCTGTTCCGCCAGAACCTCGCTGGACTTCTTCCCAAAATCGTTCCCAACTTGGGAACAATTTTCTTTGGAGGGCCGACCTGCTTGCCGTTTCATAGCTTCTAATTTCATCTTGTAGGCAAAAGCCCTTTCGCTGGGGAGCAGGCTTTCCCGTTGTAAATTGCTGTCAACCATGATAATCGTGGCGGCGTCATCGTCCAAATCCCGGACAATCACCGGCATGGTTTCTTTCTCTGCCAGTTCACTGGCCCTATGCCGCCTGTGTCCGGCTACCAGCTCATAGCCGCCCTCCGGGTCAGGACGGGCAATCGCCGGGACCAGAACGCCGTACTGCCGGATGCTGTCGGCGGTTTCCATCATGGCATCATCATCTTTGACTTTGAATGGGTGGCCCTTGAACGAGTGCAGCTCGCTTAAAGGAATTTCTACCACCTTTTCCCGCCCTGCATCGGCGCGGCTTTCCTCGGTGGAAAACAGATCATCGACCGATGCCAGCTCTACTTTTTTCGCGCTGCTTTTCAAGTTTCAACACCTCCTTAGTCAGATTTGCGTAGCCCTCCGCTACTTTGCCGCCTGGGTCATGGGCGAAAATGCTCTTGCCCTCTGCGCTGATTTCCTTTGCCCGGACAGAATGGGGAATCTCGGTTCCGAACACCTTGATTTTGCTGCCGTAGGTTTCCCGCAGCAGGGCGGCAATCTCTTTGGCAAAGTTGGTGCGGTTGTCCACCATCGTCAGCAGGATACCGTCTATTTGCAGTTTCGGGTTGATCTGCCGCTTGACCTTGTTCACCGTAGAGAGCAGCTGTTCCAGCCCTTTGGCGGGCAGGTACTCCGCCTGGACGGGAATTATAATCCTGTTGGCAGTGGCCAGGGCGTTGACGGTGAGCATACCCAGGGAGGGCTGGCAGTCTATGAGGATATGGGAATACTGCCCCTTTACGGTGTCCAGGTATTGCCGCAGAATCGTTTCCCGGCTCATAGCGTTTACCAGCGACACCTCCATGCCGGACAGCTGAATATCCGCCGGCATCAGGTCCACGCCCTCCGGGTGGCGCAGAATCCCCTCGCCGGGGCGGACCGGCTGATCGGTCAGGATACGGCCCATCGCGTCGGAGAGGGTAAAAGGCAGCTTATCCGGCTGGGGATTGCCCAGGCTGATGGTCAGGCTCCCTTGCGGGTCCCCGTCAATGAGAAGCACTTTCTTTCCGGCCTGCGCCAGTCCTATCCCTAAGTTGGCACAGGTTGTGGTCTTGCCCACACCTCCCTTTTGGTTGGCGATGGCGATGATTTGCGTGTTCAAGATAATCACCTCGTTTCTAATTCGTTGTGGTTGCTTCTGGAAATAGAAAAAGCCGCCACTTCATAAATTGAAAAGTGACGGCTTTTTCTGATCCCGGAATACAGTTCCCCGGAAACGCAAAAAGCACCCAGCAAAAAATACTGAGTGCCTGCATTAAAATCATATTCAATTATTCAAATTCGGTCAAATTATATCAAACCATCCAGACGAAAAATTGTCCTTGAAGGAGCTGAAAAGCCGCACTTCCAAACGGCAAAAATCGGCCTGCGGTTATCCTATTTTGTAACCACTTACCCCTCTTTTTGCCCGGTTATCCTATTGGGAACCACTACAAATTTGGTGAAAAATGGTTTTTTTAAGTCAAACTGCATCAAACCCTATCAAAAGCAAAAGCCCGGAAAACCTTGATTTTCCGGGCTTTTTGAGCCATTTTGATAAAATTTAACGCTTGCTGAACTGCGGAGCGCGACGGGCGGCCTTGAGGCCGTACTTCTTGCACCCTATCCAGAAAAACCCTGTATTTTCAATGGTTACACGGCTTTTAATTTCCAATGCACCCCGATATGCACCCCAAAAGTGCTATTTTGGATTGTTCGCAAATGCCTGGTTGACCTTCGAGATCAGATCCTTCGGCTGGTTGTAGGTCAGGTGCGTGTAGATGTCCAGCGTGATCTTGGCGTGTTCGTGGCCCGCCAGCACCTGCACCGTCTTGACGTCAACGCCGGCCAGGAGCAGGTTCGTGATATAGGTATGCCGCAGCTGGTGTGGCGTTACCTCGAAGTCAATGCTGTATACCACATCGTTGTTGTGGGCGGCCCGCTCCCCCAAGACAGGCGTCACGGTGTGCGGGATTTTCTGGCCGTTGACATAGCGGTAGTATGTCCGTTCCCTGACGGTGCGGGTTCGTACATAGCCCCACACCCGGCGCCACTGTGTTTCCGACAGCGCCCCGCCGTCCCGGTTGGCAATCACGAAGTCCGAGGCGGACTTCTCCTTGATGTCCTTCAAACAATCCACCAGCTGGGGTGGGATCGGGATCGTCCGCTTGGCGGCCTTCGTCTTAAGGTCGGTTAGGATCACCGGCCGGTTGTGCTCCGTGTGCCAGGCTCGGCAGACAACGATGTGCGGTGCATCCCCATCCAGAAAGACGCTGTCCCACTGGAGAGCGAGAGCCTCCTCTCGGCGCAGGCCGGAATAAAGACACAGCATGATAAACGGATAGGGCGGCAGGCCCCGGACCGCGTCCAGGAGGGTGGTGACTTGCTCATCGGTGAGGGCTTTCTTTTCCTTCGGAGTTTTTCCGCCGCGGGGGTTTAGGTTCTTGCAGGGCGACTCATCAATGATATGGCTTTCCAATGCGGAGCCGAAAATCATCTTGTAGAGCATCTGGACGCTGCGGTAAATGGAGGCGGACTGCTGGGCGGCCTTGTTGATGGCCATCTTCACATCGTCCGGGGTGACCTCGGCCATGTACTTGTCCCCCAGCGGCTCGATGACGTAAATCTTGACCTTGGAGGTGTAGTCCACCAGGGTGGTGGTGCGGATGTGGGAGCCGTGCATGGCGAGCCACTTCTCAGCGTACTCCTTCACGGTGGGGTTCTCCCGGTGGTAGACCTCCTCTTCGATCTCCCGTTGGACGGCGGCAATTTTCGCTGTCAGTTCCTCCGGAGTCTTGGCGTAGACGGAGATACGATTCCCGCTGGGCCCTTTGAGCCGTTTTCTGTACTCGCCTCGACTGGCTATGAATTCATAGGTGGGCTTTTTCGGTCGGGCCATTTAATCGCCTCCCCTCGTTCTCGGTAATAACAGGTAAAACTGGGAATCTCTATGAAAATTGCAGGCCATTTCCATTTTTCAGCAAAAATGGACGGCGTTTTATGGTATATTCCAATGCTCACTAATACAGACTATTTCCTGCCTAACGGTGGGATTTTATGCTTGCTTTTTGCCCAACTCAGCCGCACCAGATTTTTTATATTTCCCGGAGCTGACCATGGTGTCTGCGGTATCCACCAATTGCTCCTGACCTTCCTGGTTCAGCTCCCTGAACAGCCGTATCAGTTCCTGCTCCATATCACTAAGCCCATCCTCGGAAACGGGGGTGGGCTTTTTTTCATCTACAACAACATCTACAACATCCCTTGGGACATCGTAAATATCTTTGCCATCTGCGCGACCAGTAAAAATATACCCCATTAAAGCCTGAACAGGAACTTCTAATGCTGATGCAATTTTCTCCATTGTTTCAAATTTTGGATTTAATCTTCCTGATTCATACTTCCGAATTGTGGGTTCAGCAATATGGCACCGAGCGCTGACTTCACGCTGCGTTAGACCTTTTTCAATACGGATTTTCCTCATCCTATCCCCTACGGTCATACAAGCACCCCCCTTGATTGGGTCAAGTATAACACATTACTTTCAATTCAGCAACAAAAATTTCTAAAACAGTCTTGACAGAGAGAAAAGTATCTGCTATAATCTGCCCAAGTCAGCGACAAAAGTATCTGTTTGCGTGGAGGTGATATTGATGCGAATCAGCAAGAGCAAAATTGAGTCTTTGCTGGCAGAATACGGCTGGACTAAAACAGTCTATTCGGAAAAGTGCGGTATTTCCAGGCAGAACATTAGCACAATTGTTCTGCGCGGCACCTGTGAGCCGAGAACTGCTGGAAAGCTTGCCGCTGGACTGGGCGTTTCTGTTTCGGAGATTCTTGATGATAGCCAGTCCGGCGCATGAAAAAAGCCGCCCAAGGCGGCAGAAAGGAGCAAGACAATGAACGAACTCGAAGTGAGGAAAGGAAGGAGGCGGACCACAATTGTCTCCGCTATAGTAAAATCACTTATAACCCCTCAAACAAGTAAAAGTTTATCACGAAAATAAAAAGCAGCAAAGATGGACAAATCAAGGGAGTCAAGTTTGGGAAGAATTTTACGGAGAGTACGCTTCAGCCAGGACCAGAAATGCTCAATGGGATTTAAATCCGGAGAAT
>CAJTGJ010000126.1 GCA_910575695.1 Oscillospiraceae bacterium
CCATAAAACAGCTTCTTTTATGCGATCCTTACAACATTGCCCTGATAAGGTCTCCGCTTTCTTTCAACATAGCCAGATTTCCTATGTTCTAATTCGGGAGTAATATCATTGCGATGGGATCCCTCAACGCAAAGATTTCCAATAATCGTAGATCCGGCAGCGGAGGCATCGCCTATTGTATTATAGCGATCTTCTTCTGCACTATGCTCCTCGTCATACATTTCGATGCGGTCATAATCAAAGAAAACGCGGGCGGCAGTTTTGAAAGAAATTCCGTGCTTTTCAATATTCTTGCGGTTTTTCTCCTCATCATATTCAAAAATGAGATTCCTAAGAGAAAATCGAACTGATCTTTCAATACCCATAGCTTTCGCCGCCTTCGAGATATTACGGTCAATTTATCACATCTGAAGTTGAAAAATAAGGGAAGTGATGTGGGCTAAATCTTTTCTGATGAAGGTGTAGCATACCCATTAGGTTTGTTCAAACCAGGGTTCACCTATCCGCTACCTTTTGTAGTCAGTTTAGCATATCCATATGAACAAGTCAATATCAGGGCTCTGGGAAAATGCCTGCTGTGGGACACACATCCCACGATTCGGGGTTTTACGGAACAAGTTATCTGACATTGATAGACTAAATCGGAATTTCTCTGTTTGTACCTCCCGGAATTGTTTATCAGGTTGATTTTGATGTGGTATAGTGTTATACTCTGTTCAAGTGGCAAAGGGGTCTGCTCTATTTGCTTGCAAGGAGGCTCTATTATGACCAAAACTTTTATGGGCAGGTGCCCTCCAAAGAGCAGCTGGATGAAGTCAGATCAGCGGCAGAGCGGACCATACAGTTTGATGAAGATTGTCCAGAACTATCGCCAGCGATGTATAAGGCATTCAAGTGTGCTGCGGCCCAGCGCAACAGGAGAAAAAAGAACGCATAAAGCAATGAAACTGCGTGGCAAGTTTTCTGCCACGCAGTTTTTTCTGTGAAATCACGCAGCTTCGGCTAAAATACTTTCAAATGGAATGGTTGTTAGTCTGGATACCCGTATCTATTTGTCCCTGGATTATCTCCTTTGACAGCTCAATTTTTAGGCCTTGTTTGAAAAATAAATATTGCACAAATGAAAAAGAAGTGTAAAATAGGGGCATGAAACGATATGAATTGACAAAAGAACAATGGGAACGCGTAAAAGCGGTGCTGCCGCCGGAAAGAACAGGGAAGCGAGGGCGTCCCCGGAAAGATGACCGAAAGATGCTCAACGGGATGCTCTGGATTGTGCACAGCGGGGCGCAGTGGCGGGAATTGCCAGAGGCGTATGGCCCCTGGCAGTCTGTGTATGCCCGATTTTCCAAATGGCGGGATGACGGCACACTGGAAGCCATATTCCACGCATTGTCCGCAGATGCGGATATGGAAAACCTGAGTTTGGATTCAACCTGCATCAAGGTTCATGAAAGTGCCAATGGAGGGGGAAAAAACGGCGAATAAGGCAGTTGGACGAACCAGAGGCGGGTTAAATACAAAGCTGCACGCAATCGTGGATGGACTGGGGTACCCGGTTGAATTTATGCTGTCCGCAGGCAATGACCATGATTCCGTTCATGCTGTGGAACTGCTGGAAAAAGTAGAGATCAGCGGCAGCAATGTATTAGCGGATCGTGCTTATGGGGCAAAGGCAATCCGAGCTTACATCTCAGAACAGGGAGCCAGCTATGTGATCCCACCACAGAGCAATATTTCTGAGCCATGGCCGGTTGATTGGTGGTTATATAAAGAGCGTCATTTGGTTGAGTGCTTTTTCCAAAAGCTCAAATGGTTTCGCAGAATCGCTACCAGATATGACAAACTGGATGCGTCTTTCCTCGCCTTTGTTTACCTCGCTTCTATCGCTATTTTGTTGATTTAGCACACCTTCCTTGATTTTTCAAACAAGGCCTAAGAGCGCCCCACCCCAAAATCTTGGGAGGAACTATATCAATAAGACGCATACAACAAGTTAGGACAACTCTCGAAGAACTGCCGAAAGCCGTTCTACCGCCATACCCAGGCCGTCAAAGCCCGCGCACCGGCTGGGCTTGGCGTTGACGATCCGATCCAACAGGGGCTGGCTTTGGGTGTTCTCGTCCAAGGCCAGCTCGGCGGCCATCACGTCGTCCCAGGCCCGGTTCAAGAAGGCTACCTCTCGGCGGCCGTGGGTCCTGGTGAATAGCGGTTGATGGTTGCCGCACAGCAGCTCTGCCGCTTCAGCCGGGAACCCGGCGGCGGACAGGCTGCGTTCCAAGCCTTCCCGGAAAACGTCCGGCAGACGCTCCCAATCCAGACAGCTTAGACCGTAAAGTACGAAGGCATACCGGCTATGACAGTGGACTGCCAGCAGGGAGGACCACCCCCGCAGGAGGATGACGTGGAGATCCCAGCAGAAGGGGCGATCCGGCTCCTCGCCGTAAGGCAGGGGTTTGATGCCAAGATGCCGCTGGAGAGGGATGGTCAGGCCAAGCTCCACAGGTGTGCTAAATGATGATGCCATCGCAGTGGTTGATCTCATGCTGGATGATCTGGGCCGTCCAACCGGTAAAGGTCTTGAAGCGGGTTTGGAACTTCTCGTTCTGATACTGCACCTTGATGGACTTCCAGCACTTGGCTTTGCGGACGCCAGGCAGGGACAAACAGCCCTCCTCCGCCTGATAGGGCTCGGACTTTTTGACGATCTCCGGGTTGAATATGACCATATAGGTACCCTCGTTGTCAAAGACAATGACGCGTTTGTTTACGCCGATCATATTGGCCGCCATGCCCACGCAGCTGTCCTTGTGAGTGGTGAGGGTGTCCAGCAGATCTTGGGCAACGGATAGATCCTCCGGCGCGGCGGGTTCAGCCTTCCGGGCTAAAAACGCTTCATCACGCATGATCTCACGAACCACGGATATCAGCTCCCCAAATACCGCTGCCGGGACTTTCCACGGCGGCGGATCTGTGATATAATTCCAATAAGATACCACGAATAGGGCGGGAAATCAAATACTTCCTTGTGTTTGGAGGCGGCATCATGATTGACTTTTTCAAAAAGCTAATGGAGCAGGCACTGGATCTGGAGTTGACTGTCCGCTTTACCAAACGGGATGGGGAGTGGTTCGCGGCGCTGGGTGACGAACTGGATGGCCTGTCCCTGGAGGAACTGGAGGAGTATCGGTCTGAGTTAGAAGCCCGGCTGCGCGATATGGACGATGACGAGCCGGAGAACATGGCCGGGGAAAAATTTGAGCAATGGGCGGATGCCCACGAGAGTTTGGAGGATCTGCTCAGTGAAGTAGAGAATCGGATCGACGAATTGACGTAAGGAGGGTGGCCGACATGGAGAAAAAGGTGACAGAAGTGGTAGCGGCTCTCATCTGGGATGGGGATAGGTTTCTTATCTGCCAGCGCCCCGCCCACAAGGCCAGGGGCCTGCTGTGGGAGTTCGTGGGTGGCAAGGTGGAGCCTGGGGAGACAAAGGAGCAGGCCCTGATCCGGGAGTGCCGGGAGGAGTTGGCTGTCACCCTTTCGGTGGGTGAGGTATTCGTGGAGGTAGACCACGAATACCCAGATCTGAACGTGCATCTGACGCTGTTCAACGCAGCAATCAGCGAAGGAACGCCGCGGATGCTGGAACACAACGACATCCGCTGGATCACAGTAGGGGAGATCCCACAATATGAATTCTGCCCGGCGGACGAGACGATCCTGAAGAAATTGAGGGGAACTGCGATTATCTGAAACGGCAACGGCGGCGTAGCACCCATTGATTTGAGCGTAAAGCGGATTGAAGCAAAGAAGTAGATAGTATATAATGGCTACAATTCCAAAAAGTTTGGCGGTTTCATATAAAAAGAGCCAAAGGAGTGAGAGAAGATGAATGGAAACGCCCAGAAGCTGATCAAGTACATGGATGGTGCGTCAAAGCGATTTGTGATCCCAGTTTATCAACGGAATTATGATTGGAAAATGGAACACTGCAAGCAGCTCTATGATGACTTGGTCAAGGTGATCCGGCAGAACCGTAAAAGCCACTTCTTTGGAAGCATTGTGTCTGTCCAAAGTGAAAGCGGAACCATGGAAGAATTCCTGATCATCGATGGTCAGCAGCGGCTGACAACTGTTTCATTGCTGCTTTTGGCGGTTCATCATCTTCTGTAAAAGGGTAAGGCCATTTCACAGGATCGACAACTACCCGAGAAAATACTGAAAAAATATTTGATCGACGAATATGAGCCAGAAGAAAAACGAGTCAAACTGAAACCCATCAAAAATGATCAAAAGGCGTTTGACATTCTGTTTGATATTACTCCCGAATTAGAACATAGGAAATCTGGCTATGTTGAAAGAAAGCGGAGACCTTATCAGGGCAATGTTGTAAGGATCGCATAAAAGAAGCTGTTTTAT
>CAJTGJ010000127.1 GCA_910575695.1 Oscillospiraceae bacterium
GTTTTGGATGTTTATCTGTTCTGCGTGGACGGTTTGAAGGGCTTTGTGGAAGCTATTGGGGCTGTTTATCCCCACAGCCAGGTACAGCGGTGCATCGTCCAACAGATCCGCTCCTCCACCCGCTTTGTCAGCTATAAAGACATCAAGCCGCTGATGGCGGATCTGAAGAAGATCTATACCGCTGTCACCGGGAATGAGGCGCTGGAAAACCTGATGGCATTCAAAGAAAAGTGGGGAAAGCAGTACCCCTCCTGCGTGAAAAGCTGGGAGGAAAACTGGGATATTCTGAGCACCTTTTTCGCATATCCCCCCGAGATTCGGAAAATCATATACACGACGAATATCATTGAGGGCTTGAACCGTCAGTTCCGCCAAATCACAAAAAACAAGCCCAGCTTCACCAACGACGATTCCCTGCGCAAGATGCTCTATCTGGCCAGCAGGAAAATTGTCGGGCACTGGACCGCCAGATGTCGAAATTGGGACGTGGTTTTGTCCCAGCTCCAGCTCATGTTCCAGGATCGCCAGACTGCCTGAACCCGGCTTCCCCTTAGCGTTTCTGGGCGGGGAGACGGCATTCACGCTGCGCGCGCATACCGTCTCTCCGCTCGGAACACAGGTGGATAAGCCGAGTTTAGCCGGATTGTGTCCAGCCTGGGAAATCCTCTGATTTGCTCCTGTTTCCTTGACTACAGCTTGTCTCCTTTTACACAAAATTTTCTGCCGGGCCCACGCGGCGGGGAAATGGCGGGCAATCTTTGCCGATCGGCCCAGAAGAAGAAAACCACCAGCAGGCACGCCGCCCGCTGGTAGTTCTTCTATACCCCTATGAAATAATCCATTAGTGTCCATCCGCCTCTTGCTTTTACCGCCTTGATCTGCTTTTCTCCTATCTCCCGTTGTATTTCCTCTTTCAGTCTTCCGCCCTTTTCGTACTTCACGCGCTACACCATGGCGTCAAGGTATTTCATATTTTCTGCTTTCCCAATCTCAAAAGTCCCCCATTCGTCCGTTCGCTGGCGCAAAACTTCTTCTATGAACTCTTTCACCGTGCATGGTGCTTCTATTTTCACATTATAGCCGAAACACTGATCCCCGGCTGGGCCATATTCGCAAATAAATTCCAATTTCAACCATCTTCCCCCTTGTCCAGTTTCATTTCTTCCCCCATGTCCCGCGCATACTTTTCCCGGACGGCATCCGCCACATATGCGTTAAAGGACGTATACCTGGCCCGCTCGATCGCTTCCCTCATACGCGCTTTCATGCCTTTAGGCAAGGCCAATTCCATTCTGTCATACACCTTATCACGGTATTTCTTCTTTGCGGCTGTAGCCGCCGCTCCCCTGGGCGTAGGGTATTTTTTTCATCAGCCATAAAAAGGCCCCCTTTCCATTGTCCCACATTATAGCACACTTTGCACGTTTACGGTAGTATAAATATTGCACAAAAATACGGTAGTATATTTGTGCATCTTTCAGCGGGTTTTCCCTTGACGCTTTTGTGTTACGGTAGTATAATATAGACAGTTAAGGGAATCAAGGCCGCCCACCTGCCGGGGCGTTAAGAATACGGCGGGGCCAACCTTACGTGCCAACACGTAAAGGGGGCCGACACGGCAAGCAATCCAAAATATTTTATAGGGGATCTTCCTTATGTTGAATCTTGAAACTGTCCGTACTCTTACCCGCCACGGCTACGATATGCCCGCCATCCTGGCCGCTATGAACACCGCCGAAACTACCGGAAGCGCCGATCTGGACGGCTGGACAATCCGGTGCAACGATCGCGGCGAAATGATCACCGTTCACCCCAGCTGGTGCGGGATCTATGTTGGGGACTACAGCGCCCACATTATCTTCCAGAAGAACATTTCTTACACGTTCAGCAGGTACGGCTTTATGAACGCAAAATACCGGGACTTGCCCGCCGTCCTGGAAAAGCTGGACGCGGCCAAAACAAACGGTTTTATTCTTTGTGAGTGCTGCGCCTGTGATTTCCCCCGCCGGAAGAAGCAGGTTGAAAAGCTGGGCTACACCGTCCACCGCTCCAATATTTCCGCCTGTGAAACCGATATTTCCACCTGCTGTTTCCTGATTGCCTGATCCCCGCCGCCCCGGCCACGCTGGCCGGGGTTTTCCTTTTGCTTTCGTCCATGATACGGTAGTATACATATTGTACAAAATCACGGTAGTATATTTTTGGATCATTTTACCCCTGCGCCCGTTGACTTTTTCGTGTTACGGTAGTATAATTTAGACAGTTAAGAGAACCACACAAAAAACAAATGGGGGTTACGAAAATGAAGGTTGCAAACACGATTCTTGAACAGCTGGGCGGGCAGAAGTTCCTTGCAATGACCGGGGCGAACCACCTTGTAGCAGACGGGAACACGCTGCGCATGACGCTTCCCAAAAACGCCAGCAAGGCCAACCGCCTGTATATCACCCTGGACGCTACGGACACGTACACGATGCACTTTTTCAAGTACACCGCCGGGCATCTTAACAAGAAAACTTTCGCCTGGATTGAAGACAAAATGATCTTGTCAATATCAGTTGACACATTCAACTCAAAGATATGCGGAACTTATGCGGCAGCATCCAGGGCTGCAATAGTATCTCTGTCGTTTCACCACGGGCGGGAGGCCACTGTTGGCAGAGCAGATCCGGCGGCGGTTCCAATAGCTGATGAAGTACCTCCAGATCAGGGTCTTCAATTGCTCAACGGTCATGGACTCCGGTTCGATGCGGTCGTAGAACAACTCAGTTTTCATCCTGGCCCACATGCTCTCACAGCGGGCGTTGTCGTGACAGCGGCCGCCGTCGCTGTTCATGCTCTGGCGGATGCCATGCTTTTCCACCGCGGCCCGATAGGCCCCGCTGGTGTACTGGGAGCCTCGGTCGGAGTGGATGATGGCGCCCCTCAGCTCCGGATAGGCAGCGGCCGCGCTGTCCAGTGTGCGCACGCACAGTTCCGCTTTCATGTTGACATCCATGGCCAGACTCAGGACGGTGAGATCGAAGCAGTCGAAGATGGCCGAGACATACAGCTTTCCATCTTTTGCCTTCAGCTCGGTGATGTCGGTGACGCACTTTTCCAGAGGTTTGTCCGCCGAAAAGTCTCGTTTCAGCAGATCGTCCGACTTTCTGGCCTCCCGGTCCGCCTTGGTGATACCGTTGGGCTTGCGCTTTGGGTGATGGTCCAGGCCGATCTCTTTCATCACCCGGTAGACCGTCCGCTCACTGGGGATGGCGACGCCCTCCGGCTGCTTCAGCAGCAGTGCCTGGTACATCCGCTTGCGCCCGTAGGTGTCATTGCAGACATCCTCATCATGGATCTCCCGCATGGCATCCGCCAGGCCTTGGTACTTCCAGGGCCGCTCCCGCTGGGAGAGATACCGGTAAAAACCCTGCCGGCTCACCTCCAATACCCGGCAGTACAGGGCGATTTTTCCTTTCTTCCTGCCGCCGTCCGTCTTTTCCGCAAGGAACCTCATTCGCTGTTCCTTGCTGACTTCCGACGGCTCGCGGCGAAAAAAGCGCTGGCCTCCGCCAAAAACTCGTTCTCTTCCTTTAGCCGGCGGATTTCCCGATCCTGAGCCTTTACCTGCTTGCGCAGCGCCGCCAATTCCTCCGCCAGGCTCATGGCCGTCCCGGGAGTGTGGCTGCCGGGGCCGGCGTCCAGCCGTCCCTCCCGCACCGCTTTCTGCCACCCGTACAGCGTGTCCACCGGTATCCCCAGTTCCTTCGCTGCCTTTCCCGCTCCGATCTCCTTCGCCAGCTTTACCGCCTGTACCTTGTATTCCTTCTCATACTTCCTTTGTTCCTGCGCCATTTTATGCACCTTCCTTTCTCTCGTTATTTTACTCCTTTTCCGTGAGTTCGAGGTGTCTACTTTTTTTGTACCACATCAAAACAGTTGAAGTTCGGACGGACAGCGGCGTTTACTGTGACCAACTGCGGGCCATCTTCACCGAAACAACCGGAATGTATACGCACCTGTAAGAACCAGCGCCGGGCGGCCATCCGCAGTTACGGTTGGACATAGTGGAAATAAATTCCCCTACGATTATTCGTAACGCAGATGCAGCCGCGTTACAGATAAATCAAGTGGTAACTTTGACCACTTGATTTATCTGTAACAAATTAACCCCGCATAGCGTTGCGGATATCTAAAATAGGAACTTTTCCCACTTTACATATCCATAACGGAAATGGTTACAAGAAGAAATGTTTTAGATGGTGTCGTCAATAAACGAGGAGCCAAATGGCAATACAACGAATTTGGACAGCAGCGACGAAGGAAGCGACATTTTTGGCGTAGCGCGCAGCAATGCCGCGCCAGCGCTTGAGAAGAAGAAAAGCGTTCTCAACGAGATGGCGAAG
>CAJTGJ010000128.1 GCA_910575695.1 Oscillospiraceae bacterium
GTCATGGACTCCGGTTCGATGCGGTCGTAGAACAACTCAGTTTTCATCCTGGCCCACATGCTCTCACAGCGGGCGTTGTCGTGACAGCGGCCGCCGTCGCTGTTCATGCTCTGGCGGATGCCATGCTTTTCCACCGCGGCCCGATAGGCCCCGCTGGTGTACTGGGAGCCTCGGTCGGAGTGGATGATGGCGCCCCTCAGCTCCGGATAGGCAGCGGCCGCGCTGTCCAGTGTGCGCACGCACAGTTCCGCTTTCATGTTGACATCCATGGCCAGACTCAGGACGGTGAGATCGAAGCAGTCGAAGATGGCCGAGACATACAGCTTTCCATCCTTTGCCTTCAGCTCGGTGATGTCGGTGACGCACTTTTCCAGAGGTTTGTCCGCCGAAAAGGGCCCGGCAGAAAATTTTGTGTAAAAGGAGACAAGCTGTAGTCAAGGAAACAGGAGCAAATCAGAGGATTTCCCAGGCTGGACACAACCCGGCTAAACTCGGCTTATCCACCTGTGTTCCGAGCGGAGAGACGGTATGCGCGCGCAGCGTGAATGCCGTCTCCCCGCCCGGAAACGCTAAGAGGAAGCCGGGTTCAGGCAGTCAGGCGGTCCTGGAACATGAGCTGGAGCTGGGACAAAACCATGTCCCAATTTCGACATCTGGCGGTCCAGTGCTCGACAATTTTCCTGCTGGCCAGNCCGCAGGCATACAGCCCCAGAATTTTCTCCTCCATGCCGTCCACATTCCGGCTGTATTTGCCAATAATCTGCGGTTCATATTCTCCATTCCGATCTCGTGGGACTTTCACATCTACCGCTCCAAGCTGGGTTTTCACGGTCTTTTTCGAGTATCCGTTTCGGTAATTTCTGGGCTTATTTTCGACGCCGGAATCCGACACCCGCTGACTTTTTTCGTACCCCAGTTCTGTGTCCAGCTCGCTTTCCATCACCTGCTGCAAAACGTCCCGGAACATTTCCTTCATCGCATCCATGATTTCTGTCGTGCTGCTGAATTTCTGGCTGTCCACGTAGGCCTTCAACATTTCCTTCGGTGTGCTTTCCATAAAAATACATCCTTTCAATCAAGTTTTTCCTTGCTCCGATTCTTGACTGAATGGATGCCTTTTATTCTCTTTTACACAAATTTTTCGGCGCTCTCCCGAAAAGTCTCGTTTCAGCAGATCGTCCGACTTTCTGGCCTCCCGGTCCGCCTTGGTGATACCGTTGGGCTTGCGCTTTGGGTGATGGACCAGGCCGATCTCTTTCATCACCCGGTAGACCGTCCGCTCGCTGGGGATGGCGACGCCCTCTGGCTGCTTCAGCAGCAGTGCCTGGTACATCCGCTTGCGCCCGTAGGTGTCATTGCAGACATCCTCGTCATGGATCTCCCGCATGGCATCCGCCAGGCCCTGGTACTTCCAGGGCCGCTCCCGCCGGGAGAGATACCGGTAAAAACCCTGCCGGCTCACCTCCAATACCCGGCAGTACAGGGCGATTTTTCCTTTCTTCCTGCCGCCGTCCGTCTTTTCCGCAAGGAACCTCATTCGCTGTTCCTTGCTGACTTCCGACGGCTCGCGGCGAAAAAAGCGCTGGCCTCCGCCAAAAACTCGTTCTCTTCCTTTAGCCGGCGGATTTCCCGCTCCTGAGCTTTTACCTGCTTGCGCAGCGCCGCCAATTCCTCCGCCAGGCTCATGGCCGTCCCGGGAGTGTGGCTGCCGGGGCCTGTGTCCAGCCGTCCATCCCGCACCGCTTTCTGCCACCCGTACAACGTGTCCACCGGTATCCCCAGTTCCTTCGCTGCCTTTCCCGCTCCGATCTCCTTCGCCAGCTTTACCGCCTGTACCTTGTATTCCTTCTCATACTTCCTTTGTTCCTGCGCCATTTTATGCACCTTCCTTTCTCTCGTTATTTTACTCCTTTTCCGTGAGTTCGAGGTGTCTACTTTTTTTGTACCACATCATTGAGTGCGTTGTCAGCGAAGCGGACGGGTTGCAAGCGGAGTTGGCGGAGATAGACGAGAACTTTGTCCGGGCGGGCCTGTCCCACCGAGAGCTGGGTGATCTGCTCTTGCGTCGGAAGGAACTCTATGAAGCCATCCACCCGGAAACCCGCCAGGGCCAGCGAAACGGGCAGACGGCTAAGAACGACAATTTGACGCTTTTACCGGCAAAGCCCTTTTCGGAGGACACCGCTGATAAGCTGGGTGTGAGCAAACGCACCGTGGAGCGGCTTGTCCAGACCGCCGCCAACTTGACCCCGGAGGCAAAGAAAACCATTCGGGACGCTGGCGACAAGATTAGCAAAGGGGCCGCGCTGAAAATTTTCAGACTGCCCCCTGACCAGCAGGAAGAAGCTGCTGCCGTTCTGACGATAGCACCGCCCGCACCGAAACAGCAGGGGATGAAAGACGGCGAAGCGGCATTGAGCGAGTTTAAGGCCCTATGCGCCCGCTATGTTTCCGGCATTGAATCCCTCCACCATCGGGCAGACATTTTCGCCGGAATGTCAATTTCTCAATTTGACGCATTGGGCGATAGTGCCTATTCTGTCACGACCGCAATCAAAGGATTTTTCGAGAAAGTGCATGAAATCCGACACGAAATGGAGAAGGAACATGAAAACTGACTACATCACCAACGGCTCCACCCTGCCGCCCTACCTGGCTTATCCCCGGTTTCTGCTGGGCATGAATATCCGGCTGACGGCCAAAGAAGTCTACGCGATCATGCTGGATATGACGCTGAACTCCGAGGCCGCGCAAACCGACAAGCGCGGGCGGCGGTATCTGGCGTTCTACAACAAGACCATCGCGGAGATCATCGACCGCACCTCCAGCACTGTGGCGCAATCTCTGCGGGAGTTGGAGGCCGTGGGGCTGGTGGAGAAGAAGCTGATAGCCCTCCATACCCCCTATCACATCTACATCAAGTTACCCACAGGAGAGATCGAGCCGTGATTGTCCACATGAACTACCAGCAGTACCGCACCGCCCGGAGGCTGGTACATAGCTGCTGTAACTACGATTGTGGGAACTGTCTGCTCCTGGACGATGGTGAGGAATGTGTCTGCCCGCAGAGCATCACATATTCTCTGGTGTGCCGTTGGTTCCGCGCCGCCGTCCTGCCGCTGGACGCTGGCCTGTGCGCCGCCCTGCTCCACCGGGCAGACAGAAAGAAATGCGTTCTCTGCGGCGGCTACTATCTGCCGAAATCTAACCGGGCGAAATACTGCCCGGAATGTGCTGTTGCGGCCCGCCGGAAGAAAGAAGCAGAGCGCCAGCGCAAACGCTACTACGATTCTACGCATTTAGGGCCTAAAAAGTCCTGATTTTTCAAGGCTTTCCGGGAGCGGCTCAATGGGGGCCTGATACATTCCCTATCCAGCCCCCCGGAAGGCCCTCAGACGGCCTGCAACGGCGATTCTACAAAGGAGTTTTACCCTATGGCTGAAAACAGGAGATTTTACTATCTCAAACTGAAAGAAGGTTTCTACAACAGCGAGACTATGGTGGTCCTGGAAAGTATGCCGGACGGTCTGCTGTACTCGAATCTGCTGCTGAAAATGTATCTCATGTCGCTGAAATCCGGTGGAATCCTCATGCTCAACGAGCATCTTCCCCACACCGTTCAGACCATTGCCACCTTCACCCGGCACCAGATTGGCACCGTAGAGAGGGCAATCAAGGTATTCATGGAATTTGGCCTTGTGGAAGTCCTGACGGATGGTGCTTTCTACATGGCCGACATTCAACTGCTGATTGGACAGTCCTCCACCGAGGGCGAGAGGAAGAAGCGGGAGCGGAGCCGGTTGCAGCGTCAAAAACTGCTTCCCTCCGGTAAAGTGGACATTTGTCCACCCATAGACCCGGTGGACAAATGTCCCCCTATATTAGGGTCTACTGAAAAAGTCGAAATTGGGGAATATATGCAGGGCAACTATAATATATATGCAAAAAAGCCTTGCAGAATTAGGAAATGCGCCCCAATACGATACTTTAATGATGCAGATCATAGCTTGGTTATGCAATATATTCATGCAGGAAGTACTTGTGCAGCCCCCCAGAATAGGCATTTCTGCGTATAAACCTCTGATTCTGGGGTCATTTTGATTTTTGAAAAACACGGATTCTGGAATCATTGGCACAAAAATTGTTCTCTCATCAATTAAAACCAACGATATACATCACTTATGCGACTTTTTCAGTAAGCCCTATATTAGAGATAAAGAGTATAGAGATCAGAGTATAGAGAATAGAGAGGGGGAAGACGCCCGCACGTTGGGCCGGTATCAAAATGTTTTTCTGTCTGCCGGGGAATTGACTGAATTGCAATCGGACTTCCCCACCGTCTGGCAGGAGTACATCG
>CAJTGJ010000129.1 GCA_910575695.1 Oscillospiraceae bacterium
CCATGAGCAACCATTACACCTCACAGGTCAACCACGATATGTACGGCGGCTTCTGAAAGCTGGCCGTTTTTGTCTGCCCGGAACTGCCGGGAGAAAGGAATCTGTTATGAAACGACCGCTTGCGTATATCACTGCTCCCTGGAGCAAGAACCCCCATGAAAACGCGGCAAACGCCGCCAGCTACTGCCGCCAGGTGTATGACGCCGGATATTCCCCGGTCTGCCCTGTTTTGTTCCTGCCGCTGTTTTTGAAGGATGAAATCCCCCAGGAACACAAGGACGGGATCGACATCGCCAGAGATTACCTGCGCCGCTCCCATGTGCTGGTGGTCTGCGGACACTCGACCGATGAAACGGTCAAAAACGATATTGCCACCGCGGAACGCCTGCGGATCACCGCCACCACGCTGGACGGGATTCTGACGGTGAAAGGCCAGGGCCGGGAGAAAGGGGGCGCACACCATGCCTGAGCAAAAGACCATCGGCCAGCTGATGGAGGAAATGCGGCTTAAAGCCGGGGCGCGGGAGTATTCCGGCCATAGTTACATGGACTTAAACCGGTTCGCGGAGGACACCCGGCACATGATTATTTTTGATACCCTGACCGCTGATTCCCCTGTTGGCTGGAAAGGGGAACGCAGCCGCGCCTTTCTCACCGAGGAGGGATATAAAAAGTCCCTGGAACGCCAGGAACAGGGGCATATCAGGATTGTGAGCCATGCGAAGGTCCGAAACGGAAACCTGCACTATGACCGGCAAGACCAGCTCCGATAGAGAAACCATGCAGAAAATCCATAGAGAGGAGGCGAAACACCCATGCAGGACGAAGTGGAAAGCAAAACCCTGACGCTCATTGTCAGCGGCACAAAGTTCACCGGCAGGCTGTTCAAAGCGGCAATTATGAAGTATCTGGCGCACCTGAAAGAGCAAAAGATGCAGAAACAGCGGGAAAAGGGCGCGGAGGTCAAGCCCCAGGGAAAGCAGACGGTGAAACAGCTCATCGGGCAGAACCAGGGCGTGTCCAATCTTGAGATCACAGACCCCTCCATCAAGGCGTTTGAACGGGTTGCCCGGAAGTACGGCGTGGATTACGCGGTAAAGAAGGACCGCAGCTGCTCCCCGCCCAAATACCTGGTCTTTTTCAAGGCCCGCGACGCGGACGCGCTGACCTCGGCATTTACCGAGTACACCCAGAAGAAGGTCCGCAAGGCGTCCCGCCCGTCTGTGCTGGCGAAGCTGAACCAGTTCAAGGAACTGGTGAAAAACGCGGTGGTGGACCGCACAAAGCGAAAGGAGCTGGAACGATGAAAAAGCCCCTGAACATCAAGAAGCTCGTTTTGCTGAACCTGCCCTATATCCTGATGGGGCTGTTCGCCACCAACTTCGGGGAGGCGTGGCGGATGGCCCAGGGCGCGGACGCTTCGGAAAAGGTATTGTCCCTGATCTCCGTCCTTCCAGCTGCTCTTGGAAGTTTCTGGCCCAGCTTTCACCCGCTGGACCTGCTGGTTGGGTTGTGCTGCGGCGCGGCGCTCCGGCTGGCTGTTTACCTGAAAGGCAAAAACGCCAAGAAGTACCGCCCGAATATCGAGTACGGTTCCGCGAGATGGGGAAATTCCCAGGACATCGCCCCTTATGTCGATCCGGTATTCCAGAACAATGTGATCCTTACCCAGACGGAACGCCTTACCATGAGCAGCCGCCCCAAGGACCCCAAGACCGCCCGCAACAAAAATGTGCTGGTCATCGGCGGTTCCGGCTCCGGCAAGACCCGCTTCTGGCTCAAGCCCAACCTGATGCAGCTCCATAGCTCGTATGTGGTTACTGATCCGAAAGGCACAATCCTGGTCGAATGTGGAAAGCTGCTCCAACGGGGCGCGCCGAAGCTGGATAAGGACGGAAAGCCCATGAAGGACAAGAACGGCAAAACCATCTATGAACCGTACCGGATCAAGGTGCTGAATACCATCAACTTCAAAAAATCCATGAAATACAATCCTTTCGCCTATATCCACAGCGAAAAGGACATCTTGAAGCTGGTGACAACCTTAATCGCCAACACCAAGGGCGAGGGGAAAGCCAGTGACGATTTCTGGGTCAAAGCGGAAACGCTGCTGTACTGCGCCCTGATTGGATATATCCACTACGAGGCCCCGGTGGAGGAGCAGAACTTCTCCACCCTGATTGAGTTTATTAACGCGATGGAGGTCCGGGAGGACGATGAGGAATACAAAAACCCTGTTGACCTGATGTTTGACGCGCTGGAATCCGAGAAGCCCAACCATTTTGCGGTGCGGCAGTACAAAAAATATAAGCTGGCGGCGGGCAAAACCGCAAAATCTATACTGATTTCCTGCGGCGCGCGGCTGGCGGTATTCGATATTGCCGAGCTACGGGAGGTCACAGCCTATGATGAGCTGGAACTGGACACCCTGGGGGACAAAAAAACCGCCCTGTTCCTTATTATGAGCGATACCGATGACAGCTTTAACTTCCTGATTTCCATGTGCTACACCCAGCTGTTTAATCTGCTCTGTGAAAAAGCGGACGATGTGTACGGCGGCAGGCTCCCGGTCCATGTGCGCTGCCTGATTGACGAGTGTGCCAACATCGGGCAGATTCCAAAGCTGGAAAAGCTGGTAGCCACCATCCGAAGCCGGGAGATTTCCGCCTGTCTGGTATTGCAGGCGCAGTCCCAGTTAAAGGCCATCTACAAGGACAACGCCGACACCATCATCGGAAATATGGACACTTCCATCTTTCTGGGCGGCAAAGAACCCACCACCTTAAAGGAGTTAGCCGCCGCCCTGGGAAAAGAAACTATTGACACTTACAACACCGGGGAGAGCCGGGGGCGGGAAACCTCCCACTCTCTCAACTATCAGAAATTGGGGAAAGAGCTGATGAGCCAGGATGAGCTTGCGGTGATGGACGGGGGAAAATGTATCCTCCAGCTGCGGGGCGTCCGCCCGTTTTTGTCGGATAAGTATGACATCACCAGGCACCCCAATTTCCAGTACACCGCCGACGCGGACGATAAGAACGCCTTTGACATTGAAGCGTTTCTGTCCACCCGGCTCAAACCAAAACCCAACGAGGTCTACGATGTGTTTGAAGTTGACGTAGACACCGAGGGCGAATAATCCCGTTCCGCGAGAAAGGAGTGATCTTATCTACCCGCCAGGGTCCCTGAAACCTGCCTCGGTTGAGGCCATTGGCGTACAAAGCGGACAGCTCAACAAAAAAATGAAGAAGGAGGATAGCCGGAATCGAGCCGCCCAAAATTCAGGGCGGTTTTGTTGTCCGGCTTTTGTATGCCTATGAACCAACACTAACCACAAAGCGATTCCGGCTAAATTAAAGTATGGAATTTTTCAACAGCGCAATCGACGTTTTGCAGACCCTCGTGATCGCACTGGGAGCCGGCCTTGGAATCTGGGGCGTCATCAACCTGCTGGAAGGTTATGGCAATGACAACCCTGGGGCCAAAAGCCAGGGCATGAAACAGCTCATGGCGGGCGGCGGCGTTGCCCTGATCGGCATGGTGCTTGTACCCCTGCTCTCCGGTCTGTTCGGCTAATCCCCGCACCAGAAACACCCATACCTTTGCCCCTCCCGCAAACGCGGGAGGGGCGGAAAGGAGGTAGCACCGTATGGATTTTCTGCTGGATGCAATCACCACCTGGCTGAAAGAAATGCTGGTGGGCGGCATAATGAGCAACCTTTCCAGTATGTTCGATTCGGTCAACAACCAGGTGGCGGACATATCGGGGCAGATCGGGCAGACGCCCCAGGGCTGGAACGCGGGTATTTTCAGCATGGTCCAAAGCCTTTCGGAAACGGTCATTCTCCCCATAGCAGGCGTGATCCTGGCCTTTGTGATGACGCTGGAGCTGATTCAGATCATCACCGACAAGAACAACTTCCACGATATTGAAACCGCTGTGTTTTTCAAGTGGATTTTCAAGACCGCCTGTGCCATCCTCATTGTCACCAACACCTGGAATATCGTGATGGGCGTATTTGATGTGGCCCAGGGCATCGTGGCCCAGGCTTCCGGCGTCATCGGCGCGGACGCTTCCATCGACATTTCCTCCGCGATGGCGGATTTGGAGCCAAGGCTCATGGAGATGGATTTGGGGCCGCTGTTCGGGCTGTGGTTCCAGTCCCTGTTTATCGGCCTTACCATGTGGGCGCTGACCATCTGTATTTTTATCGTCATTTATGGCCGTATGCTGGAAATATATCTCGTCACCTCGGTCGCGCCGGTCCCGATGGCCGCTATGATGGGCAGGGAATGGGGCGGCATGGGGCAGAATTACCTGCGTTCCCT
>CAJTGJ010000130.1 GCA_910575695.1 Oscillospiraceae bacterium
CTTTAACGTAAGCCTTCGGTAATGCTGAGGATTGACAACCATGTCCTTCCTTTGATACGATATCCGATGCAGAGCGATCTGCTTCCCCTCATAATACGCTGCCAGCATGTTATCGAGGGCCACGACTGCCACATCTTTGCCGATGTACTCCGCCGGTACGGAGTACTGATTTCCGGCGCAGGAGATGAGGCAGTCTTTTTGTACCCGCCTCAGGTTAATTTTGTCGATGATGTACTCACGGGTGAGAGGGCTCAGGCCCTCCTTTTTCAACCGCTCAAAGGGAATCTCATTGGTGGTGACGTGAACCTTACTATTGACCTTGTTGCACCAGGTCAGGGCCTGTCCATTGAGATCCGCCAGGCTGTTGTACTTGATCCCGACCATGAAATTGTCCCGCACAAACTGCACCGTCCGCTCTACTTTCCCCTTCGTCTGGCCTCGGTATGGACGGCACAGAATTGGCTTGAACCCATAGAATCCCGCGAAGTCCTCAAACTGCCGGTTCAGCGTAGAGTCCTCCTGCTTCAAAAGCCGCTTGATGACTACCTGCTTCATGTTGTCATACAGAATTTCTTCCGGGTAGCCGCCAAAGTACCGAAACGCGTTCTGATGGCACCGAATCAGCGTGTTTGTGCTCATATCTGTGACAAATTCGATGTAACGCATCCTTGAGTACCCCAGTATCATGAGAAAACAGTACAGCTTTTTCCACTTCCCATCCTCGTACACCAGGTGGTCCTCGAAGAATCCCCAGTCCATCTGCCCCTGTTTCCCGGGCATCGTCTCAAACCGTACCGTCGCTTTCTCATTCAAATCCATCTTCCGGCTGCTCACATACGCCTTGACGATACTGTAGCCCCCGTCAAATCCCATCTCCCGCAGCTTCTCCAGTATCCGCAGTGCCGAATACGGCGCTTCCTCCAGCCACTCGTCCACGATCTGCTTGTATGGATCCATCTTTGTTGGCTTTGGTTCGCTCAATGTGTACTCCGGCTTCTGCGGCGATTCTGCGTACCGCTTTGCTGTTCGCGGATCCATGTGGTACTTCCGTCCCAACTCCACATAGCTCAGCCCTTTTTGTCTGTCACTTCGGATGTCCATCCACTGTGCTCCTTTCATTTCCTGACTCCCTTTCCGGGCACCTTCCTGCCCTGATTAGGAGTCTATCTTTTTTTCGCCTCCTCCGCCATAAATCTACATTTTTTCCTCGGCGTTTTCTTGCATTTTATCACTGGCGCTGACAGGAGCGGGACGGAGCGAATGTGCCAAAGATCCATGACACACAGAAGCCTGTGAGGCTGTTGAAAAGGCTGATTGAGCTTTTTACGGATCCGGGTGATGTGGTGATTGACCCCTGTGCCGGAAGCGGATCTACCCTGCGTGCCGCGTTCGAGATTGGAAGGCCAAGCTATGGGTTTGAGATATTGAAGGAGTGCTGCCAGAGGGCAAAAACCGAAATGCTGGTAGACATGGAGGCCGTAGAGGCCGCCGAGATGGGGCAGGAATCTTTGTTTGATTGCTGGGGAGAGATATGATCATCGGTCTGATTGATGTGGATGGACACAATTTCCCGAACCTGGCGCTGATGAAGCTGTCCGCCTGGCACAAGGCGCAAGGCGACACGGTGGAATGGTGGTGGGGATTCGGGCAGTATGACCGGGTGTACATGAGCAAAGTCTTTGACAGCACATACTCCCCGGACATCTGGGAGCCGCTGAACGCCCGCGAGATCATCAAGGGCGGGACGGGATACGGCCTGGACAACCGCCTGCCGGATGAAGTGGAGCACATTTACCCGGACTATTCCCTGTACCCGGAGCTGACCCACGAAACCGCTTACGGATTCCTGACGAGGGGATGCCCGCGCGGCTGTTCGTTCTGCATCGTGGCAGAAAAGGAGGGCCGCGCCGCCCGGAAGGTAGCGGACCTGTCTGAGTGGTGGCGGGGGCAGAAGGGAATCAAACTGTTGGATCCCAACCTGTTGGCCTGCCGGGAACACATGGACCTGCTGGGACAGCTTGCAGACAGCGGCGCATGGGTGGACTTCACACAAGGGCTGGACTGCCGCCTGCTGACGGCGGAGAACATCGGGGCAATCGGCGCGGTGAGGTTGAAAGAAATTCATTTCGCCTGGGACTACATGGCGGAGAGTGCCGCCGTGCTGCGGGGCCTGCGGCGGTATGTGGAACACGGTAAGAAGAACCGGCACGGGAAGTTTGGGTCGGTTTACGTCCTGACCAATTACAACACCACCATGGAGGAAAACCTATACCGTATCTACACCCTGCGCGATATGGGGTTTGACCCATATGTGATGATCTACGACAAGCCACACGCGCCCCGTGAAATACGCCTGCTCCAGAGGTGGTGCAACAACCGCCTTGTTTTCCGGGCGGAGCCGGATTTTTACAAGTTTGACCCGAAACGGAGGTGATTTAGGTGAAGCATTTAGGAGACATTACGAAGCTGAACGGGCCGGGGTCCTGCCTGTGGGCCAGCGAGATTGAAGAATTTCCAATTGCGGTGACAAAATATCATTTTGGGGGTTGACTTATGACCAGAGAAGAAGCGATCAAAGCCATTGGCTTGATGGAGCATGTGGAATCCATTGTTTTAACCTATGATCCGGGGGAACGCAGGGAGGATACAACTGTGCGCGAGCTGAAGGAGGCTTGCCGCGTGACCGCTGCCGCACTCCGAGCACAGCAGTCCGTTAAGCTGGACAGGAGCCGGTGGGAAGGGTGCCGGTTTTGTGGAGATGAAGAAGTCGTTAACTTTTTGCTCGCTAAAAAGGAAAAATTTTGTCCTTACTGCGGGAGGCCCCTCACAGAGGAAGCCTGGGCGGAGCTGGAACGGAGGATTGGAGGAAACGATGAAACTGTACGATAACGACGAATATCGGGATGATTTCATGGAGCTGGTTTATAGCCTGCTTCATGGCGACGGGGACAATTACCGCGCAAATCAAATCATTGACGCATTTGATAGCGCCCCGGAGGTCGAAGCTGAACCGTTGCCGCCCAACGACCCACTGACCCTGGAGGAGCTGCGGGAGATGGACGGGGAGCCGGTATGGATTGAGTGGGGAGGACACCCGCAAGCGGGGTGGGCGTTGGTTAGGGTATGGTCGAAAGTGAGTAATGTCGTCTATCTGACATACCACAACGGGAATACGGATTTGCTTGGATTTGTGCTGAATGATGGTGGAAAAATCTACCGCCGCAAGCCGGAGGAGGGGGCAACGTGAATTGCGAATCGTGTCAATTCTATGACGAGGTGAACGAACTTTGCTGTAATCCGGATTCGCCTGCATATGAAACCCCCGTGGATAAAGATGCTGTATGTGCAGGATGGGAGGGGTGGTTGCTTTGAAACCAATCCTATTCAACACGGAAATGGCCCGCGCTATCCTGGAGGGCCGCAAGACGGTGACACGGCGGGTGGTGAAGCCACAGCCAGATGAGCGCATTACTGCTGGCGGGAATACGCTAGAGCTGCTTGTGGCGGCGTGTGTCCCCTACCGCCCCGGCGACATCCTGTATGTACGGGAGACGTGGACACAAGACGGAGATGTTTACCGGTACAAAGCCGGGTTCTACGACCAAAATAGGAAGTGGTGCCCCTCCATCCACATGCCCCGCGAGGCCGCGCGGATCTTCCTGCGGGTGACGGATGTGCGGGTGGAGAGATTGCAGGAGATCACAGAGGAACAGGCGATTTTGGAAGGGTTCGAGGCATACCATTCTGATTCTGGATATTACGAGCCAGCGACGCTTGGATTTGTGGAGACATGGGACAGCACCATCAAGCCCGCAGACCGCGACCTCTACGGCTGGCAGGCCAACCCCTGGGTTTGGGTCATTGAGTTCGAGCGGTGCGAGAAACTGGAGGGGGCATGACATGGATTACAAAGAACTGATTAAGAAACTTAGATGGTGTCGTCAATAAAGGTGTGTTATAATAGTCCCCAAAAGAAGCGGGGGGCAGAAAAATGGCAGGAGAACAGCATCGACATGATATAAGCGACAGAGCTTGGGAGAAAATCAGACCATACACGATAGGCGAAAAGGGGACGCGCGGAGGCAATGCCCGAGATACACGGCAGTTTATCAACGGTGTATTCTGGATCTTACGCACCGGAGCACCCTGGCGGGATTTGCC
>CAJTGJ010000131.1 GCA_910575695.1 Oscillospiraceae bacterium
TTTACCAGATGGCTGCCTCCGATTGACCTGGTATACTTCGTGGCGAGATTTGGCCCCTTTTGTGGCGAGGATTGGTATCCTTTCAATGGCGAAAATTGGTATACTTTATCTTACCATTTACAATGATCCCCTCGATCTCGCCCACGTAGGTGGGGTGGTCCGGGTCCTCGCCCGGCATCTTGAACTGGGGCACGCCGCCGCCGGGGATCTTCACCCGGGGGAAGGAGAGCTCCAGGCCCTCCAGATCCTCCGCCACGTCGGCGGCGTCAAAGCTGGCGTCCATGGGGGCGGGAAGGTTAAAGGGCTTGTACTCCACTATCGTGGTGACATTCTGCTGGTTACTCATGAATTTTTCCTCCTGTCATGTTGTTGTATATCATCAGCATGGCCCGCATTACGCGGCCATTGCGGATGCCTGGTTGATCTGCCGGAGCATAGCCGGGCTCATGGTCATGACGCTGTAGCCGATGGTCTCCAGCTCTGTGGCCCGTTCATAGCTCTCCACGTCCTGGCTGTACCGGGTGACGGCGTTGGCCAGCCCGTAGAGGGTGTAGTCCGCGCCCTCCAACAGGTGCTGGAGTACGCCCTTGCCCTCCGCGTCGGTGAGGCTGAAGTTGGAGCTGGTGAGCTTCACCAGGGCCGGGATGTCGGTGGTGTCCAGCTTGGCTTCGGTGCTCTTTCGCATGGTGTCCAGCACCTTGGCAAACCGGGCCTCATCCACCGCCGCTTTCACCGGGTCCTGGAGCTTCAGCATGAACGCCTTGCTGTCCGCCTCCAGCGTCTCTTTCGAGTACAGGGCGAAATTCTCATCGGTGTTGTTGGCCCGGTTCACATGGTTGCGCCGGGTGCCGGCGCGGGAATCGTTGACCACCATGCCGTTGAGACAGACAAGGCGGTACACCAGGGGCTGGACGTTCACTGAGCCCTGGCCGGTCTCGCTGTTGGAGATGGCCACTCCCGACTGCACAATATCGCCCACGCGCACCTCCCCGGTGAGCCTGGGGTTGACCACCTTGATGTACATATTGTCCTCAGTGATCTGACAGCTCTCAAACCGCGCGCCCTGCATATCCATGATGATGGGCAGCACAGTCGCGACGATCTCAAGGTTGTCAATGGGCCAGTATCGGTTGCTGAGAAATGCCCTGGCCTTGCCGTCCAGGGTGCGCAGCATCCGCTGGGCGGGTTCGCCCCGGCGGAGCCAGTGGTTGACGTTGTGGGCCAGCAGGCCGGGTTCCTCCTGGAGCATCTTCTCGTAGTACCTCCAGGGGATGCCCAGGTGGGCCCCCATCTGGCGGTGGGCCGTCTCCTGGATGTCCAGCGGCTCCGTCTGATCCACGCCGCCGTCCAGCACCCGAAGCATGGGCTTGCCGCCTGTGGCGTCCATCTCCAGCGCGCGGGGGTTCACCAGGAAGTCCTCCTTGACGGCGGACTGGCGCTCAATCTCCTGTGCCATCTCAGTGATGGTCAGTCCGGCTTTCATTTACCGCACCCCCTTACCAGGACACGGCGATGTGGTCGGCCTGGACGTCAGTGGTCAGCCCTTCCTGATTCAGCACGTCCGCCAGCCGGGGCCAATAGACCTTATCGGGGAAATTGGTAAACGTCCCCTTCTTGATCACGTTCTTGCCGGACTTGGGCCGGATGCAGATGGAGCCGTCCTCGTTCACCGTCAGCTTGTGGTGGCCCCTGGTCTTCAGGTCGGCGACCACAGCTTCCAGCAGCTGGCGTCCCTCCAGCTCATACCACGCCTGGGGGTCCAGGGAAGTTTGCCCGGACGGTGCGCTTCCCAGCGGCGCGACCTTGACCATGGCGCATTTGAGATCACCGCTCTGGTCAATGGTGACGTCGGCGTACTCATAGTCGGGCACGTTGTAGACCTGGATGCGTCCGGTGCCGCCCCGCACAACAAAGATAGCGGGGTTCTCCATGGTCCACTCCCAGCTCACATCGGGGTAGACGCTTTGCAGGGCCTCCGATACCCGGCAGTTGACGTGCCGGAGCAGGAGTGCCGCCAGATTCCGGCCGACGAACTCGCCCTGTTCTCTGGCCGCCCGCTCCTCCTGATAGCGGTAGGCGCTGTTGGCCCGCCACGCGGGGCGGAGAAGGGTGAGCACCACCCACAGGCCCCACAGGGCGAAGGTGAGGAGCAAAACGACGGTCTGGGTTGTACCGCGCAGCAAGGCCAGGATGGCGATGACCGCGCCGATCAGGATGGAGGTGCTGGAGGCGAGGGAGACTTTCGGTTTCATTTCGTTTGCCACCTTTCAATTTTTGTCGGAAAACAAAAAAGGAGGCGCCACGCCATCGCCCGGACATAGTCCGTCCTCAGACAAATGGAACCCAGCGTAGGGCTCCATTCGGAGAGAAGGAGCGGCACAGCGGTTTGCTGCGTAGCTCCGACGAGGCATAGCGCCTCCTTCAAGTGTCAGCGCCAGTGATAAAATGTAAGAAAACGCCGAGGAAAAAATGTAGATTAGTGGCGGAGGAGGCGAAAAAAAGATAGACTCCCAACAGGGCGAAAAAGAGCCCGGAAAGGGAGTCAGGAAATGAAAGGAGCACAGTGGATGGACATCCGAAGTGACAGACAGAAAGGGCTGAGCTATGTGGAGCTGGGACGGAAATACCACATGGATCCCCGGACGGCAAAGCGGTACGCGGAATCGCCGCAGAAGCCGGAGTACACATTGAGCGAACCGAAGCCCACGAAGATGGACCCGTACAAGCAGATCGTGGACGAGTGGCTGGAGGAAGCGCCGTATTCGGCACTGCGGATACTGGAGAAGCTGCGGGAGATGGGGTTTGACGGGGGCTACAGCATCGTCAAGGCGTATGTGAGCAGCCGGAAGATGGATTTGAATGAGAAAGCGACGGTACGGTTTGAGACGATGCCCGGGAAACAGGGGCAGATGGACTGGGGATTCTTCGAGGACCACCTGGTGTACGAGGATGGGAAGTGGAAAAAGCTGTACTGTTTTCTCATGATACTGGGGTACTCAAGGATGCGTTACATCGAATTTGTCACAGATATGAGCACAAACACGCTGATTCGGTGCCATCAGAACGCGTTTCGGTACTTTGGCGGCTACCCGGAAGAAATTCTGTATGACAACATGAAGCAGGTAGTCATCAAGCGGCTTTTGAAACAGGAGGACTCCACACTGAACCGGCAGTTTGAGGACTTCGCGGGGTTTTACGGTTTCAAGCCCATCCTGTGCCGTCCATACCGGGGCCAGACGAAAGGAAAAGTGGAGCGGACGGTGCAGTTTGTGCGGGACAACTTCATGGTGGGAATCAAGTACAACAGCCTGGCGGATCTCAATGGACAGGCCCTGGCCTGGTGCAACAAGGTCAATGGTAAGGTTCACGCCACCACCAATGAGATTCCCTTTGAGCGGCTGAAAAAGGAGGGCCTGAGCCCTCTCTCCCGTGAGTACATCATCGACAAAATCAACCTCAGGCGGGTACAAAAAGACTGCCTCATCTCGTACGCCGGAAATCAGTACTCCGTACCGGCGGAGTACATCGGCAAAGATGTGGCAGTCGTGGCCCTCGATAACATGCTGGCAGCGTATTATGAGGGGAAGCAGATCGCTCTGCATCGGATATCGTATCAAAGGAAGGACATGGTTGTCAATCCTCAGCATTACCGAAGGCTTACGCTGAAACAGACGATGGACGCGGAAAATGTTCTGCTGGAACAGGACAAGGTGATTGATTTTCCTCTAAAGCCATCCGATTTGTCCAGATATGACGAGGTGCTGTATGAGTGAATTTACTATGGACAGGCTGCGGGAAAATCTGGAAAGCCTTAAGATGAAGAACACCCTGGGAATCCTGGACAATTACCTGGAACGGGCGGTGGCGGAGAATCTCAACATTGTGGACGTTTTGGATCATATCTTCTCAGAAGAGGCAAAATCCAAGCGGAAACAGGCCTATGAGAAGCAGATCCAGAGAGAGCGCCGAAAAATTTGTGTAAAAGAGAATAAAAGGCATCCATTCGGTCAAGAATCGGAGCAAGGAAAAACTTGATTGAAAGGATGTATTTTAATGGAAAGCACACCGAAGGAAATGCTGAAGGCCTACGTGGACAGCCAGAAATTCAGCAGCACGACA
>CAJTGJ010000132.1 GCA_910575695.1 Oscillospiraceae bacterium
CAGTCACGCGGGCAATGGGGCGCGAGGGGCTATGAGAATATCGCCCCCGGCGACGCTATCTTTTTCGACTGGGACGGGGACGGGAGCGCAGACCATGTAGGGCTTGTTATCGGGACGGACGGGGAGCGCGTCTATACCGTCGAGGGCAATTCCGGCGACGCCTGCAAGATAAAGAGCTACCCCGTCAATTATGGCTGTATCAAGGGCTACGGCTTAATGAATTGGAACTGACAACAAAAAAATGAAAATCTGAAAGGAGAAATTTATTGATGGCTATGAACAAAATTGAACGTATCGACAAGGAGATTGCAAAGACCCGCGAGAAAATCACCGAGTACCAGAACAAATTAAGGGGGCTTGAAGCGCAGAAAACCGAAGCGGAAAACCTGCAAATCGTACAGCTTGTGCGCTCCATGCGCCTTTCCCCGCATGAGCTTTCCGCTATGCTTTCCGGGGGCGGTATTCCGGGTATGGAAGCCGCGCCGGGCTACCCCGCAGAACCCGCAGACCATGACACCGAAGAAATGGAGGACACCGAGAATGAATAAGAAAATCCTTAGAACCTTGACCGCACTTTGCGCCGCCCTTGTACTTATGGGCGGCTTTTCCGTCACCGCTTTTGCACAGACCCCGGAGGGAGAGGACGACACCAACGACAGCGGCGTTGTCTACGAGGAACCCCAAAAGGAAGAACCCCTTACCCCGGACGGGAACGCGACCCTTGTAGACGATTTCGGCGGCAACAAGCAGCTTATCACCGTAACGACCAAAAACGGCAATTACTTTTATATCCTCATTGACCGGGACGACGAGGGCGAGGACACCGTACATTTCCTTAATCAAGTAGACGAAGCCGACCTCTTAGCACTTATGGAGGACGGAAGCACCGAAGCAGCCCCGCCCGCCGTTTGCAGTTGCACCGGGAAATGCGAAGCCGGGAAAGTAAATGTGAGCTGCCCCGTCTGCAAGGACAACATGACCGCTTGCAGCGGCAAGGAAGCGGAGCCGGAAACCGAAGAACCGCCGGAGCAGCCCAAAGAAAAAGGCAATGCGGGCGGGCTTGTGCTTTTCCTTGTCGTGGCACTTCTTGGCGGCGGGGGCGCGTTCTATTATTTTAAGTTTATGAAGCCGAAGCAGAGCGTCAAGGGCGACACCGACCTTGAAGATTTCGATTTTGACGACTACGACGAGGACGAGCCGGAGCCGGACGAGGGGGACGGGCTTTCTGATGAAGAACAGGAGGACGAGGAAGCATGACCCTGTTTACCGACAATCCCTTTGAAAAGATGATGATACAAAGACCGGGCGGGCGGCGTGACAATGCGCTGCCCGTTCCAAAATCCCCGGCGTGTGTGCGCTGCCCTTATAAGGCGCAATCCCCCTGTATCGGCTATTGTCTGAAACAGGCACAGGAGAAGAAGCACACCGCGCCGGAACGCTGAAAGGAGGATTTTTTCATGGCATTTAGACTTGTGATTGCAGAAAAGCCGAGCGTGGCGCAGACTATCGCCGCCGCGCTTGGCGTTAAGGAAAAGAAAGACGGATTTATCGAGGGCGGCGGCTACCTCATTTCATGGTGCGTCGGGCATTTGGTACAGCTTGCGGAAGCTGCCGCCTACGGGGAGCAATATAAAAAATGGAGTTTTGAGAGCTTACCCATTCTGCCGGAGGAATGGCAGTACGCCGTTGACCCGGACAAGGGGAAGCAATTCAAAACCCTAAAAGAGCTTATGCACCGCGCCGACGTTTCCGAAGTGGTAAATGCGTGTGACGCGGGGCGCGAGGGTGAATTGATTTTCCGCTTTGTCTACGAAGCGGCGGGCTGCAAGAAGCCCATGCGCCGCTTGTGGATTTCCTCAATGGAGGACGGGGCGATTAAGGCGGGCTTTGCTTCCCTCAAAGACGGGCGGGAATACGACGCGCTCTTTGCGTCTGCCCTCTGCCGCGCAAAGGCTGACTGGCTTATCGGCATTAACGCCACCCGGCTTTTCTCCTGCCTGTATGGAAAGACCTTGAACGTGGGGCGCGTCCAGACCCCGACCTTAAAAATGCTCACCGACCGGGACGCGGCTATCTCCCATTTCCAGAAAGAAAAATATTATCATGTGCGCCTTGATTTATCCGGCGCGGAAGCGGCAAGCGGGAGGATTTCCGACAAGGCAGAAGCCGACACGCTGAAAGGGGCTTGCGAAGCGGAAACGGCGGTATGCGTTTCCCTCACCAGAGAGAAGAAAACCGCAGCCCCGCCGAAGCTCTCTGACCTTACCTCTTTGCAGCGGGAAGCGAACCGCATTTTCGGCTACACCGCGAAGCAGACCCTTGACCTTGCACAATCCCTTTATGAAAAGCGGCTCTTGACTTATCCGAGGACGGACAGCAGCTTTCTTACTGACGACATGGGCGGCACCGCAGCGGGCATTATCGCGCTGCTCTGCGAAAAGCTCCCCTTTATGGCGGGCGCAGACTTCACGCCGGAGGTTGCAAAGGTATTAGACAGCAAGAAAGTATCAGACCACCACGCAATCATTCCCACTATGGAGCTTGCAAAGGCTGACCCGGACGCGCTGCCGGAAAGCGAGAAGAATATCCTTACCCTTGCGGGGGCGCGTCTGCTTTTTGCCACCGCCGAGCCGCATATTTATGAAGCGGTTACGGCGGTTTTCTCATGCGCCGGGACAGACTTCACCGCAAGGGGAAAGACCGTACTTGCGGAGGGTTGGAAAGAGCTTCAACGCAGATACCGGGCGACGCTGAAAGATAAGCCCGAAGCAGAGGACGGGGAAAATGCAGACGTGACGCTGCCGGAGCTTTCCGAGGGACAGAACTTTCCTAACCCCGCCGCAAAAGTAACGGAGCATACCACAACGCCGCCGAAGCCCCACAGCGAAGCAAGCCTTTTGTCGGCTATGGAGCGCGCCGGGAACGGGGACACCGACCCGGACGCGGAACGCCGGGGGCTTGGCACTCCCGCCACCCGCGCCGCCGTCATTGAAAAACTGGTAAAGGGCGGCTTTGCGGAGCGCAAGGGGAAGCAGCTTATCCCCACGCAAAACGGAGCCGCCCTTATATCAGTCTTGCCGGATATGCTCACTTCCCCGCAGCTTACCGCAGAATGGGAAAACAATCTGACGCAGATGGCAAAGGGAGCCGCAGACCCCGGCGAATTTCTGTCCGGCATTGAAGCTATGGCGCGGGAGCTTGTGCAGACACACGCCGCAGCACTGGACGGGAAAAAGGATTTGTTCCGGGAGGAAAAGCCCTCTGTCGGCAAATGCCCCCGTTGCGGCTCTCCCGTCCATGAGGGGAAGAAAAACTATTATTGCAGCAACAAAGAATGTGCCTTTGTCATGTGGAAGAACGACCGCTTTTTCGAGGAACGCAAGACCGCTTTTTCCGCGAAGATTGCCGCCGCGCTCCTTAAATCCGGCAAGGCGAATGTGAAGAAGCTCTACTCCCCAAAAACAGGCAAGACCTACGACGGAACTATCGTTCTGGCTGACACTGGCGGGAAATACGTCAACTACCGTATCGAAGTACAGAAGAACTAAAAACTTGAATAGCAAGCATAGGAAGCGGGTACCCACTTCCGTAAATCCCTGTCCTGCCGCTGACGCGCCGGACGGGGATTTTGCTTGTTGGGAAGTTTCCCAAACCCTCTAAAAAAATGAAAAAATTGTTGGCATAACGCACAGCCCACCGTAGTACGGGGCGAACCCCAAAAGCGCGGCGGTGCGCCGCCATTTCAGAAAGGAGCGAATGAATGGAAAAGAAAAAAGGTTACTCCATGTTTGAGCGTGACAAGTTAGACCCGGCTGACAGTATGCGGATAGAGCGAAATATTTATTTTGAGGAACAGACCGCTGACCTTTCCGGGCTTACCGCCCTGCCCTTAGAACAGTTACAGGCATTGCGGGAAGAATACGCGGCGGCTGAACAGGCAGCTTTTGAAGCCTTGCAGGAACAGGCGACGGCATGGGACGAACAGGCGGGAAAGACCCTTGCCATTGA
>CAJTGJ010000133.1 GCA_910575695.1 Oscillospiraceae bacterium
TCAATGGCAAGGGTCTTTCCCGCCTGTTCGTCCCATGCCGTCGCCTGTTCCTGCAAGGCTTCAAAAGCTGCCTGTTCAGCCGCCGCGTATTCTTCCCGTAATGCCTGTAACTGTTCTAAGGGCAGGGCGGTAAGCCCGGAAAGGTCGGCGGTCTGTTCCTCAAAATAAATTTTTCGCTCTATCCTCATACTGTCAGCCGGGTCTAACTTGTCACGCTCAAACATGGAGTAGCCTTTTTTCTTTTCCATTTATTCGCTCCTTTCTGAAGTGGCGGCGCACCGCCGCGCTTTTTGGGTACGCTTCCTATTACGGCGGGGCTGTGCGTTTTGCCAAAAATTTTTTGATTTTTTAGAGGGTTTGGGAAACTTCCCAACAAGCAAAATCCCCGTCCGGCGCGTCAGCGGCAGGACAGGGATTTACGGAAGTGGGTACCCGCTTCCTATGCTTGCTATTCAAGTTTTTAGTTCTTCTGTACTTCGATACGGTAGTTGACGTATTTCCCGCCAGTGTCAGCCAGAACGATAGTTCCGTCATAGGTCTTGCCTGTTTTCGGGGAATAGAGCTTCTTCACATTCACTTTGCCGGATTTAAGGAGCGCGGCGGCAATCTTCGCGGAAAAAGCGGTCTTGCGTTCCTCGAAAAAGCGGTCATTCTTCCACATGACAAAGGCACATTCTTTGTTGCTGCAATAATAGTTTTTCTTCCCCTCATGGACGGGGGAACCGCAACGGGGGCATTTGCCGACAGAGGGCTTTTCCTCCCGGAACAAATCCTTTTTCCCGTCCAGTGCTGCGGCGTGTGTCTGCACAAGCTCCCGCGCCATAGCTTCAATGCCGGACAGAAATTCGCCGGGGTCTGCGGCTCCCTTTGCTATCTGCGTCAGATTGTTTTCCCATTCTGCGGTAAGCTGCGGGGAAGTGAGCATATCCGGCAAGACTGATATAAGGGCGGCTCCGTTCTGCGTGGGGATAAGCTGCTTCCCCTTGCGCTCTGCAAAGCCGCCCTTTACCAGTTTTTCAATGACGGCGGCGCGGGTGGCGGGAGTGCCAAGCCCCCGGCGTTCCGCGTCCGGGTCGGTGTCCCCGTTCCCGGCTCGCTCCATAGCAGAGAGAAGCGACGCTTCGCTGTGGGGCTTCGGCGGCGTTGTGGTATGCTCCGTTACTTTTGCGGCGGGGTTAGGAAAGTTCTGTCCCTCGGAAAGCTCCGGCAGCGTCACGCCCTCATTTTCCCCGTCCTCTGCTTCGGGCTTATCTTTCAGCGTCGCCCGGTATCTGCGTTCAAGCTCTTTCCAACCCTCCGCAAGTACGGTCTTTCCCCTTGCGGTGAAGTCTGTCCCGGCGCATGAGAAAACCGCCGTAACCGCTTCATAAATATGCGGCTCGGCGGTGGCAAAAAGCAGACGCGCCCCCGCAAGGGTAAGGATATTCTTCTCGCTTTCCGGCAGCGCGTCCGGGTCAGCCTTTGCAAGCTCCATAGTGGGAATGATTGCGTGGTGGTCTGATACTTTCTTGCTGTCTAATACCTTTGCAATCTCCGGCGTGAAGTCCGCGCCCGCCATAAAGGGGAGCTTTTCGCAAAGCAGCGCGATAATGTCCGCTGCGGTGCCGCCCATGTCGTCAGTAAGAAAGCTGCTGTCCGTCCTCGGATAAGTAAGGAGCCGCTTTTCATAAAGGGATTGTGCAAGGTCAAGGGTCTGCTTTGCGGTGTAACCGAAAATGCGGTTCGTTTCCCGCTGCAAAGAGGTAAGGTCAAAGAGCTTTGGCGGGGCTGCGGTTTTCTTCTCTCTGGTAAGGGAAACGCATACCGCCTTTCCCGCTTCGCAAGCCCCTTTCAGCGCGTCGGCTTCTGCCTTGTCCGAAATCCTTTCGCTTGCCGCGTCCGCGCCGGATAAATCAAGGCGAACATGATAATATTTTTCTTTCTGGAAATGGGAGATAGCCGCGTCCCGGTCGGTGAGCATTTTTAAGGTCGGGGTCTGGACGCGCCCCACGTTCAAGGTCTTTCCATACAGGCAGGAGAAAAGCCGGGTGGCGTTAATGCCGATAAGCCAGTCAGCCTTTGCGCGGCAGAGGGCAGACGCAAAGAGCGCGTCATAGTCCCGCCCGTCTTTGAGGGAAGCAAAGCCCGCCTTGATTGCCCCGTCCTCCATTGAGGAAATCCACAAGCGGCGCATGGGCTTCTTGCAGCCCGCCGCTTCGTAGACAAAGCGGAAAATCAATTCTCCCTCGCGCCCAGCGTCACACGCATTTATCACTTCGGAAACGTCGGCGCGGTGCATAAGCTCTTTAATGGTTTTGAATTGCTTCCCCTTGTCCGGGTCAACGGCGTACTGCCATTCCTCCGGCAGAATGGGTAAGCTGTCAAAACTCCATTTTTTATATTGCTCCCCGTAGGCGGCAGCTTCCGCAAGCTGTACCAAATGCCCGACGCACCATGAAATGAGGTAGCCGCCGCCCTCGATATACCCGTCCTGTTTCCCCTTAATGCCAAGCGCGGCGGCGATAGTCTGCGCCACGCTCGGCTTTTCTGCAATCACAAGTCTAAATGCCATGAAAAAATCCTCCTTTCAGCGTTCCGGCGCGGTGTGCTTCTTCTCCTGTGCCTGTTTCAGACAATAGCCGATACAGGGGGATTGCGCCTTATAAGGGCAACGCATACACGCCGGGGATTTTGGAACGGGCGGCGCACTGTCACGCCGCCCGGTGGGTCTTTGTACCATCATTTTTTCTAAAGGGTTTTCGGTGAAAAGCGTCATGCTTCCTCGTCCTCCTGTTCTTCATCAGAAAGCCCGTCCCCCTCGTCCTCGTCGTAATCGTCAAAATCGAAATCTTCAAGGTCGGTGTCGCCCTTGACGTTCTGCTTTGGCTTCATAAACTTAAAATAATAGAACGCGCCCCCGCCGCCAAGAAGTGCCACGACAAGGAAAAGCACAAGCCCGCCTGTATTGCCTTTCTCTTTGGGCTGCTCTGTTGGTTTCTCGGTTTCCGGCCCCGCTTCCTTGCCGCTGCAAGCGGTCATGTTCTCCTTGCAGACGGGGCAGCTCACATTTACTTTCCCGGCTTCGCATTTCTCGGTGCAACTGCAAACGGCGGGCGGGGCTGCTTCGGTGCTTCCGTCCTCCATAAGTGCTAAGAGGTCGGCTTCGTCTACTTGATTAAGGAAATGTACAGTATTTTCGCCCTCGTCGTCCCGGTCAATGAGGATATAAAAGTAATTGCCGTTTTTGGTCGTTACGGTGATAAGCTGCTTGTTGCCGCCGAAATCGTCTACAAGGGTCGCGTTCCCGTCCGGGGTAAGGGGTTCTTCCTTTTGGGGTTCCTCGTAGACAACGCCGCTGTCGTTGGTGTCGTCCTCTCCCTCCGGGGTCTGTGCAAAAGCGGTGACGGAAAAGCCGCCCATAAGTACAAGGGCGGCGCAAAGTGCGGTCAAGGTTCTAAGGATTTTCTTATTCATTCTCGGTGTCCTCCATTTCTTCGTTGTCATGGTCTGCGGGTTCTGCGGGGTAACCCGGCGCGGCTTCCATGCCCGGAATACCGCCCCCGGAAAGCATAGCGGAAAGCTCATGCGGGGAAAGGCGCATGGAGCGCACAAGCTGTACGATTTGCAGGTTTTCCGCTTCGGTTTTCTGCGCTTCAAGCCCCCTTAATCTGTTCTGGTACTCGGTGATTTTCTCGCGGGTCTTTGCAATCTCCTTGTCGATACGTTCAATTTTGTTCATAGCCATAAATCAATTTCTCCTTTCAGATTTTCATTTTTTTGTTGTCAGTTCCAATTCATTAAGCCGTAGCCCTTGATACAGCCATAATTGGCGGGGTAGCTCTTTATCTTGCAGGCGTCGCCGGAATTGCCCTCGACGGTATAGACGCGCTCCCCGTCCGTTCCGATAACAAGCCCCACATGGTCTGCGCTCCCGTCCCCGTCCCAGTCGAAAAAGATAGCGTCGCCGGGGGCGATATTCTCATAGCCCCTCGCGCCCCATTGCCCGCGTGACTG
>CAJTGJ010000134.1 GCA_910575695.1 Oscillospiraceae bacterium
GTCTGATTTTCTCCCAAGCTCTGTCGCTTATATCATGTCGATGCTGTTCTCTTGCCATTTTTCTGCCCCCCGCTTCTTTTGGGGACTATTATAACACACCTTTATTGACGACACCATCTAAAAAAATTTCGCAAAAATTTTTCTTATGTGTTCCCGGAGAGAACACTTTACAGTTTACCATTGGAGGCAGAGAGCAATGGAAGGGCGGTGAGAGCATGAGCCTATCCGAACGCCGCCAACGCCTGTTGGAAGTGCTGTGCCTGAGAAGGCACGATACATACGACAATCTGGCGCAAGAGTTCAATGTTTCCAAAATGACAATCCGGCGTGACGTTATGGCGCTCACTTGCTCTTACCCTATTGAGACTGTTCGTGGCCGATATGGTGGAGGTGTCCAAGTTAAGGCCGATTATCTGCCCTACCGTAAGACCCTCAACGACAAGCAAGTGGGGCTGCTCATTCGGCTGAGCGCCCAGCTTGACGGCGATGATTTGGCTACGATTAGCAGCATTATCTTCCAGTTCGCTCCCTAACCACTCGCAACCCGCACCTTAAAAAATAACGGGACAAGCTCCCGTTCATATTCAGTATGCAAGTGATACATCCTGCATCAGCCATTCAATCGCCAAGACTGCCTGCGGACCAGGGCCGGAGAAAAGGAGGTGACCCCATCCGCTCCCTGTCCGTCAAACCGATCGCATCAAAGGTACGAGCGACACCTGGATGGCTGTCCGGCGCTGGCAGCGCCGCAGACGCGGAGTGTACCGCAAAAACCCGTATCGCAGGGTAAAAGGGAGTTACTGGGGGAACGGCCTGGGCAGCTTAGTCACCTGCCGCCACCGTCTGCCGGTATCGCGCCGCCAAGCCAAAGGCGGGCTTGCATACTCCCGTGCCGGGGGAGAGCAGTAAGGCGGTCATGCCGCCTGATAATACGGCACACTTCCAATTAAGGGCATTGGAGGGACACCCGCGCCGGTCTATTTTCCTCACAGAATGAGGGCGCAAACAGGACCGGCGCGGCCCTCCCCGCCCCGCTTGCGGGATGCAAGACCCGCCGCCGCAGGATATGGCTTCTGCGGCGCTGGGTGTTCCATCCGGCAGGAACAATAAAGCGGCCATAGGCCAAGGAGGTGTTTATGTGAAGATCCACATTTTTCAAATCAAGGTCAACGATGGGCGGAGGGAAGCTGACCCGGAGGCAGTTCATGAGCTGGCGGACAGTATTTCCAAGGTTGGCCTGCTGAACCCCATCACTGTTGACCAGGAGTACACCCTGATTGCCGGACTGCACCGGCTGGAAGCGGCAAAGCTGCTGGGCTGGGCTGAGGTCGAGTGTATGGTCAGCAGTTTAGAGGGACTTCAAGCAGAGCTGGCAGAGATTGACGAAAACTTTGTCCGAAAGGGTCTGTCAAAAATTGAGTATGGCGAGTTACTACTGCGTCGGAAAGAAATCTATGAGGCCCTTCATCCAGAGGCCAAAAATGGCGGTGATCGCCGAAGCAAAGATTTCAGAACGAAAAATTTTCGTTCTGATTCAGCGAAATCCTTTGTCCAAGATACCGCTGAAAAATTAGGTGTAACGCCCCGTACAGTGGAGCTTCAGGTTCAAGCGGCAAGGAATTTGACGCCGGAAGCAAAGCAGATTATTCGCAATGCGGGCAAAAAGTTAACGAACCAAACAGCCATAAAGATTTCACGTTTGCCGCCAGGACAACAGGAAGAAGCGGTCAGCCAACTGGCAACGGGCGCTATTCAGTCGGTAGACGAATACTGCCCCGTTCCAGCAGAGCCAGAGCCCGCAGAGAAACAGGCCCCAGAGATACCCCCAGAGCCACCAGAGGCCCCCGAACCGCCCGCCGCCACTTCTGTACCGGAAGCAGGCTATTACCCCACGATCAAGGATTCCGTCGCAGACCTAAAGAATCCAGACAAGGACCGCCGGCAGACCCCGGACAGTTACCTCGTGACACTCTCCTATTTCCTGCAACGGTTCTGCCAGAGCATGGAAAGCTACACCGGTCCTGAGTATGACACGGTTTGGCCGGGTTTAACACAAACGTATCTGGATCAGATTCAGCAGAAGATACAGTCAGTTCACAATGCTTTAGATGAAATGTACAACCAAATCGAAAGGAAGGTAAACAATGAAGGAACATAAGAAAACATCCGCCGCTGCGGAGCGGCAGACGCAGGAAGCCTCCCAGCAGACCACGATTGGAGGCATGGAAAACGGTGTGCATTGGGAGGAAAAGATCCTTTCCCCTGCCGGTCTCTATTCCGGCCAGCCCTACCAGCGTCCGGTTTTGGACCGGGATGTGGACAAGCTGGTGCGGGAGTGGGACCCCCGCCTGCTCACCCCGCTGGTGGTCAGCTATCGGGATGGGCGCTATTATCTGGTGGACGGCCAGCACCGTGTCTGCGGCAAACGGAAAAAGAACAACGGGAAGGACGTGGATATGCTCTGTCAGGTTTACTACGGCCTGACGTATGAGGATGAGGCCGAGCTGTATTATAAGCTGGACCAGGCCAAGGGCCATCTGCGGCTGTCCCACGCCACCAAGGCTCTGGTGGAATCCGGCAGCAACGCGGAAGTGGTCGAGATCAAGCGGCTGCTGGAAAACGCGGGCTTTATCTGGGCGCTGGACAAGTCCTCCAGGGAGCCGTTCGAGATTGAGGCCACCCGCGCCGTTATCAACGCCTACCGCCTGCTGGGCGGCGCGGCGTTTTCCCGGATGCTGGAGCTTTTGGCGAAAGCGTGGCGCGGTACGCCGACGTCGCTCAATGCTTCCATCCTGTCCGGTATGGCGCTGTTCCTCAAGACCTACGAAACAGAAGTGGACGACAATGTTTTTATCAACCGGCTGTCCGCCGTGGGCCCGGAGGAGATCATCCGGCGGGGTAAAACAGACTTTTCCACCAACAAAGCCGCCCTGCGCTTTGCCCGCGTCATTTGGGACAAATACAACGGCCAGCAGCGCGGGGGACGGAAGCTCCCCTACCGCTTTAAGGGCTGATCCCATTTACATACGCCGCAGTCTGGAAACAGCCTGCGGCGATTTCAATTTACGAGGAGGCTTTTGAATGGATGGCAACCGGGTGTGGCTGTACTGCCGCGCGGCCAGCAAGGAAAAAAGCAAGGAAATTTTATGGACACAAAAGCGGAAATTGGAGCGCTGTGCCAAACGGCATAACTTCAAAATCGTCGGCTGCTCCAGCGACATCGGCGGTGGCCTGACCCTGGACCGACAGGGCCTGCTGGAGTTCCACATCGCTATGGAGGAGGGACAGGTGGACATACTCCTGCTCCAGAATCTTTTCCGTCTGGGCCAGGACCTGGATGCGATCTTTCAGTATTGGCAGGTGCTGCGGGAGCATAATGTCCGTCTCTGCACAGTAACAAACGGGGAGATTTCGCTGGACATTGATCCAATATTGTCCGGGATTTTCCCTGGCATACATGAAGGGAGATAGCAAATGGAACCTTGTACTTATACCCAGGAACAGGTCGAGGCCATGCAGAATGTGGATATCCGGTCTGTGGACCCGGACACCCTGCGGGATATTCGGGACGTGAAGGTCAACACCGATCTGCCGAAACCGGAGCGGATCCTGGACTTCATCCGGCAGATCGGCAATCCCTACTGCTACCGGCACGGAAAATACGTGGTGAAGGTCAGCTTCACCGACACCGACGTGACACTGGAGGACAGGATGCTCTCATACCTTCGCTCAAAATGCTGAGGAAAACTTTTTTGCGAAACACTCTGGACATTCCCGGAAAGTTATGTTAACATGGCGGCAACAGGACGACCCAGCGCTCCCCTGATTGCTAAAGTGTTTTGCTGATTAACTTTTGCAATTAGGAGAGGAAAGGTTGAAACATTGTAATTTAAGCGCCACTGCCCCAAAGGGCGCACAAAACCAAGCCCCCTGAAAGCGGGCAAAAAAAGTTATGCTCGAAGTTTA
>CAJTGJ010000135.1 GCA_910575695.1 Oscillospiraceae bacterium
GGGCTGTCCTCCTTTCTGCGGGTCGTTCCCCCGTCCTTTTGTGCCGAGAGGCACAAAACGCCGTCTGCAAGACCGCACATACCACATTCATGTGGTATATAAGTGCGCCCTTGCCGGGGGCAGGGGACGGGGCGCAAGCCTGTTACCCTTGCACCCCGCCCCCTGTTAGATTTCGGGAAATAGAAAGCCGCCCGAAAATCAGAGCGTCAAAATGACGCTTCGATTTCGAGCGACTGTTGCTGTTGATTAAATTTTTAATTGCCTTTGATAGTAAATCAGATAAGGCTTTCAATACTCAAACACGGAATTAAGTTCATCCCTCGGTTTCCCTCCATTTGAATGAAAACTTCCCTGTACTATCATGAAAACGCGCATCCAACCTAACTGTATAGCCTTTTGGCCCAACCCCCAGGTTTATCCAATCTCTGCCCGCCTGTTCGTACTGTTCCTCGTCATAATACAAAACATCCAACATCCAAAGTTTGTAATTGCGTTCCAGCATCGTTGTCAAAAATGTTTCCCCATGTTCCTGATAATCCTCGTTGTAGGGGACATAAATCCAGCAATAGACAAGTGCCTGCTCATAAGTAAAAAAATCCTCCGTGTCTGCATCTGCATTTAATTTTGAAGGAAACCCGTCACATACATAGACCTTACATTCCCCCAGAATTGGTTCCGCAATTTCTTGTATAAAAACTTCAATGTCGTCCCTCCGTAGCCTGACTGAAAAATTATCGGTAGTGGAACCATCAGCGTCGCCGCCTAACCTGATTCGCCAACTGTGATATTCTGGCTCTGTGCAGTAGACGTCCCCGTAAACATTCATCTCAAACATATCCCCGTATTTTTCCACCATGTGGTCTAAACGGGGTTTGTAGCTGTTGTACTGCGCTTCGTCCAGCCGTTCCCACAATGGCTTATCTTCTGTGTGCTGACAGCCGGTGGTCAGCAGTAGGAGTGCGGTTATTATGAACATCACAATTCGTTTTTGCATTTGATTTATCAACCTCAATGTATCTGTAATTTGTTGTGAAATTCTTCTTCCAGTTGCCGCAAAAGATATAATATATCTGCCTGTTCTTTTGGGTACTTTTTGATGAAATCATTACAAGCTGTTGAAACAAAAGATAAAAAGGCATTGTATGAAATTAGTATTTCTTTTTCTTCTTCTGAACATAGTGGAAATTCAAATACAAACAGAACACCATCGGAACCTAAACTTTCATCGTTAAATTCACCAAATTCTTTTGGAAATAAACAACCTTGGTGTTCATATAGAAAAATTCCCTTGTCATCAATAAAATTTCTAAGACACTCTTTGAGGTTTCTGTGCAAAAAGTCAAAGGCAGAAAAGAAGCCTTTGATTAAAATCCATTCTTCGTCTGACAAATCCGATAGTTCTTTCATAACGACGGGTTTCTGCTGACCCATTGTGTACCCTCCTATCTGTGTGGTATCGTAACCTCATTATAGCATACACAGGAGAAGATTTCTACTGATGCTGAGTAATCCCTCATTGACACCCCTCTGCAAACCCGTTACCCTTGCTCTGCGCCCCCGCCTGCGCCGCCCTCCTGCGCTGTCTGGGCGGTTTTGACGGCGGGCTGGGTGTTATCCCTCCCCGCCGTTCCTGCGCCCTGTACGGGGGCTGTGGCGGCGTTCTGGGCGGTCAATCCGTCCAGTATGCGGCGGCTGTGGTCGGTGGCGATGGTCTGCTCCACAAAGGTCTTGAACTGCTCCTCGGTCAGCGGGATGGTGTCTGGCAGCAGCTTCTCGATAAACCCCATGCGCTTGCAGAGGCGGTTCGTCCTGTCCTTGCGCTCCTGCTCTTTCTGCTCCTGGATAAGCCGCTTTTTCTTGTTTTCAAGCTGCTTGATTTCTTCCTCGATGCTTGCGATTTTCTCAATTTTGGTCTTTGCCATTTGTCAAAATCTCCTTTCGGTTTTTCGGTCTGGAATGGATAGGAATGGAGAAGCCGCCACGCTCTTTTTCAGCATGGCGGCTCGGTGGGGTTCAGATGGCGGCATGGGCGGCTCCTGCTTCCTGCGGCCTGATTTCGTAGGCTGTGCCTTTCAGAATTGCCGCCCGCTGTGCTTCCTCGGCGGCTTTCCTGGCGGCTACCTTTCGGGCATAGCGTACCTTGTCCCGCTCCCGTAAAGCCGCCCGCTGTTCCTCCGTCATTTCGTGGCGGCGCTTTTTCTTGCTCTTTCTTACCGGCGGTTCCTCCGGCTGTTCCTCCTGTTCGGGCAGGTCAAATTTGCCGATAAAGTTCAGATAGATTTCCACCTCCTGCTCCCGCACCCCGTTTACTTTGGTGGCCTCGTGGACGATGATTTTCTCCACAAACTCATTCAGCAGGGACGCGGAAAACTCGTTAAACTCGGTGTGCCGCTTTACCAGTTCGATAAACTTGTCAGCCCTCACGCTGTCGGTGTTGTAGCGGTCGATTTCGGCCTGTAACCTCTCGATTTCCCCGTCAAGGGTTTTCTGCTCGTTGTCGTAGCCGGTCAGCAGTTCGGAAAAGTGGTTTTCGGGTATCTTCCCCGTGGCGTAGGTTTCGTAAAGTTTCTTGATTAAGCCGCTGATTTCCTCCCGCCGCCGTTTAGCTTTTGACAGTTTTTTGCGGCTCTCCTTTACCGCCGCCTCCTGCTGTAATGAGGATTTTTCCCGGACACGCTCGATAAACTCCGCTTCGTTCTCCCGCACATATCCGCTGACCCGCCGTATGGCTTCCAGCACCAGACTTTCCACAACGCTGACGCGGATATAGTGGCAGGTGCAGCTTCGGGAATAGTGGCGGTAGCTGGAGCAGACATATTCATGGTGGGGATGGTTCGGCCTACCGGTGCTGCCCTGCTTGTGGTACATCTTCTGTCCGCAGTCGGCGCAGTACAGAACGCCGGTCAGCGGGTTCGGCTCGCCGCCGATGCGCTCCCGGACGCGCTTGGTTTCCCGCAGACGCTGAACGACATTCCATGTTTCCTCGTCAACGATGGCGGGGTGGGTGTCCTTGAAAATCAGCCGGTTTTCCTGCGGGGTGGCCTCCCGCTTCTTGGATTTGTAGCTTTCCGTGGCGGTCTTGTTGAGAACTGTCCAGCCCATATATTCCTCTTTTTTGAGGATTTGGATAAGCGTGGCGGTGGCCCATTTATAGGGGTCTGCTCCCGCTGCGCCCATGCTCACCCGTTCCCCGATGGCCCTCCAATGGGCGGCGGGGGTGAGTATCCGCTCGGCGGTCAATTCCTCCGCAATTCTGGCGATGGGCTTGCCCTCGATAACGCCCTGGAAGATGCGCCTGACAACAGGGGCGGCTTCCTCGTCCAAAATCCATTTCTGGCGGTCGTCCGGGTCGTGCAGATAGCCGTAGGGGAGTGCGCCGGTGACGTGCTTCCCCGCCGCCGTCCTCGCGCCGAAAATCGCCCGTATCTTGCGGCTGGTGTCCCTGGCGTGCCACTCCGCAAAGATGTTTCGGAAGGGCATGAAATCGTCCTCGCCCTTGGCGGTGTCGATGCCCTCGGCCACGGCGATCAGCCTGACGCCCCGCTCCCGTAACTGCTCCAGAAACAGCCCTACGCGCAAGTGGTCGCGGCCCAATCTGCTCATGTCTTTAATCAGGATTTGGCCCACGCTGCCGCGCTCGATGTCATCCATAATCTGCAAAAATCCGGGCCTGTCCCAGCGTGTGCCGCTCCAGCCGTCATCCGTCCGGTGAACAACATTGGTAAAGCCGTTCCGGGCCGCGTATTCCTCCAGGTACTCCTTTTGATGCTCAATGGACAGGGATTCATTTTCCCTCCCGTCCTCATGGCTTAATCTCTCGTAAAGGATAGTCAGCTTGTTGTCGTTCATGGTTATGACCATACCTTTCCGCTGCGCTCCAAGGCACCAAAGGGGATGAAACACCGGTGGCTCTAACGCAGCGAGTCAAAATTTGTTAGAATAGGTTTGAGGAAACAGGCAC
>CAJTGJ010000136.1 GCA_910575695.1 Oscillospiraceae bacterium
ACATGGTCTGCGCTCCCGTCCCCGTCCCAGTCGAAAAAGATAGCGTCGCCGGGGGCGATATTCTCATAGCCCCTCGCGCCCCATTGCCCGCGTGACTGGAACCAGGGTACGCCCTGTGACTGGCACCCGGCAAAGCGCGGCTCGCTTTTCCCGGCTTGATTGTAGCACCATGAAACGAAACAGGCGCACCATTCCACGCGGCTGTTAAATCCGTACCAGCTCCAAAAGGGTCGCCCGCCTACGTTGCCGACTTGCCGCTTCGCAAGGTCTACAACGGCGGTGTTGCCGGGGCGTGTGCCGTTTACAAGCTGTACGCCGCTTAAATCCTCGGACGCGCCCATATCGGGGGAGCCGCCGCCGAAAATCAGCGGTTTGTTGCCGCTTGTTTCCAGATAGACGCGGTACATTTCAAGCTGCTGTGGCGTTAGAAGTTCCTCCGCAATCTCGGAAATGGGCTTGTTCGTCAGCTTCACGTTGAGGATATGGTACTCGTAGGGTACTTCCTCGGTGGTCGTTTCCCCGGTTTCCGGGTCTGTGCTTGTTTCTGTGCGGTAGCGGATTTCCGTTTCTTCCGTCAGCGTCAAAGTGTACTGCATGGCAAAGACGCGGTTTAGCTCTGCCTGTGCGCTCTGCGGGGTATAGGTCTGTAAAAGTGCGGTGAGGTAGGACGCTAACTCATGGGGGTTATGCCCGATACTGTCAAGGTCATAGCGGTATTCGTCATAGCCGGGGTGGGTGCTTTCGATATTGTCAATCTGCTGCTGAAGCTCGTTTTCCTTTGCGGCATAATTATTTTCCGTCGCCACAAGGTCGCTGTCCTCCGACGTGTAGGAAGTCCCAAGTATGCCGTTCATCAAGCCGGAGAACATAGAGCCGCAAGAGGAAAGCCCCGCCGATACCATGATGAATAAGAGCAGCGCGGCAATGGCGATACATACGCCCGCCGGGTGCCGCCCTACAAAAGCGATTGCCTTTTTTGTTTCCTCGGCGGTCTTTTTTGCCGCCTTGCGGGTGTTCTCTGCGGCTTTCTGCGCCGTTTTTACGCCGCCTTTCCTTGCCGCCTTTGCATACTGCCGCTTGATTTGCTGCTTCTGCATAAAGCGGGAAAGGGGATTGCCCGCAATCTGCGGATTGTCATGCAGGGCTTTGTGGTACTGGAAATCCACATTCGCCTTGAACGCCGCTTTCTCTGCCTTTGCCGCCGCCCGGTAAGGTTTCAGCTTGTGGCTGCGGTAGCCCTCCTTGACTTTCCGCGCCCCGTACTTTACGCCGCGCTCTGCCAGTTCTTCGGATTTGTGCGCCCCCTCAACGCCGGAATTGTCCTTTTCAACGGAATGTATCTTGTTGTGGACGAAAATACCCGCTTCCTGTGCGGGGCGGGATAGTGGGTTATTGTGGGGCTTATTCTTTCCTATGGGCTTTTCCTGTTCCTCAAAATGTAGGCGGGTCTTGCCTTTCCCGGTGGCTTCATCAAAGGTGCGCTCCCGTACAAGTTTCTTTTCTTTGGGGATAGCCGCCTTTGCCGCGTCCAGACGGTCGGCTGCTTTGTCCGATTTTCGGATATACTTTTCAAGCTCCGGCGTTGCCCGTTCCTCGTCGGTAAACTGCAAGCGGGAAGATTTTTCTTTTGCTGTGGCTTCTGCCTGTGCTTTCCTCGCCGCCTTTTTGCTCGCCTTTCTGGTACGCGCCCCGTCGATACGTTCCAAGACGCGCTCGGCTGCTGCGGTGTCCTGTTCCCGTTCTGCCCCCGTCGCATGGGGAAGCGGCGGCGCGTCGGCTGTGGGCGCGGGAGCTGCGCCGCCCGGTATGGTCTGCGCTGCCTGTTCCGGCGGCTGCGGTGCTTCGGTCTTTGCAAAGTCCGCGTCCCTTATCCGCTTGCTGATACGTTTCTTTTTCCCGGTGGCGGCGTTTACCTCGACAGCCCCCTCGCGGGTCATTTTCTGCGTGACTTTCTCACGCGCTCGATACTGTTTTATTTTTCTGTCCCTCCAATCCGCGCCCTTGCAAGGGCGCAATACTCGGCGTTTATCTCAATGCCTATATAATGCCTGTCAAGCTGCCTTGCGGCTGCCCCCGTCGTGCCGCTGCCGAAAAAGGGGTCAAGCACAACGCCGCCTTTCGGACAGCCCGCCTTGATACAGGTTTCGGCAAGTTTTGGCGGGAACGCGGCGAAATGCCCGCCCTTGTAGGGAACGGTATTGATAAGCCACACGTCCCGCCTGTTCCGCATGGTCGGCATGAGGGCTTCGTCGTAGTAGCTGCCGCTTCGCGCCCGGTTAAGCCCCTGCACTTTCCCCTGTCCGGGTATTTCGTCCGCATATTTCTGTCCCGCGCTGCGCCCGGTGCGGTACCGCGCCGCCGTTGTGGGGGCTAACGGCTCGGCTATGGCGGCTGCGTCATAAAAATACTTCTTTGACTTCGTAAGCAGAAAGATATGTTCATAGCAGCGGGTAGGGCGGTCTTTCACGCTCTCCGGCATGGGGTTTTCTTTCTGCCAGATAATGTCGCTCCGTAAATACCACCCGTCAGCGCGTAGGGCAAAAGCTAAAAGCCAGGGAATACCGATTAAGTCCTTTTGTTTGCAGCCGGAAACGCGGTTGTTTCTTGCAATCTGCTGTCCGTTTCTGCCTTTCGGGTTCTTCGGGTCTGCATGGTAGCCCTTGTTCCCTGTGCCGCAGTAGGTGTCCGCGATATTCAGCCAGAGCGTACCGTCAGAACGCAGTACCCGGCGCAGCTCGCGGAAAACCTCGGTCAGCCTGTCAATGTACTGCTCCGGCGTGTCCTCCCGCCCAATCTGCATATCAAGCCCGTAATCCCTAAGTGCATAGTAGGGCGGGCTTGTGACGCAACAGTGTACGCTTTCCTCTGGAAGCTCCCGCAAGGCATAGAGCGCGTCCCGGTTGATGATGGTGTCAGTTTTCAGCCCGTTCATGCTTCGCCCACTTCCTCCGGCTTCGTCGTCATTACCCGGTAAAGCTCGGTGTCTTTCGGGAAGCGGTCTACAAAGGGCAGCACCACGTTTCCGTAGAAGATAAGCCCCTCGCCCGCTTCGGTGTGGGTGACATACTTCATCTGCTGCGGGGAGATGTTGAGCTGCTTTGCAAGGATAGCCCGGTCGCCCGCCGCCTGATTGAGCATGAGGACAAAATCAGAGTTTTCAAAGATATTCTCCACTTCGCGGGAAGCAAGCAAATCCTTGACGTTCTGCGTAATGGCTGTGGGTATGCCGCCCCATTTTCTGAAACGCTTCCAGATTTCAACGGAATAGGCGGCGGTCTGTTCCTCTTTCAAGAGAAGATGAAATTCGTCCATAAAATACCGGGTGGATTTCCTTTCTGCCCGGTTGACGGTGACGCGGTTCCATACCTGGTCCTGCACAATGAGCATACCTAATTTTTTGAGCTGCTTCCCAAGCTGCTTGATGTCAACGCAGACAAGGCGGTTTGAAAGCTCTACATTCGTCCTGTGGTTAAAGACGTTAAGGCTCCCGGAAACATAAAGCTCCAACGCCGCCGCGATACGCGCCGCTTCCGGCTCCGGCTGCTTCAAAAGCTCGTCGTAGAGGTCGCCCAAAATCGGCATTTTCTCCGGGTCGGGGTCTGCAAGGAAAGGGCGGTACACGTTCCTAACGGCGCGGTCAATGACGGTCTTATCGACGGGCTGCAAGCCCTCCTTGCCGCCTATGACAAGCTCGCAGAGGGAGAGGATAAAGTCGGATTTCAGCGCAAGGGGGCTGTCGTCCTCGCTGTAATTGAGGTTAATATCCATAGGGTTCACATACTGGAGCTTCCCGTCAATGCCCTTGCCCGTAGGCGACAAGCGTATCACTTGCCCGTCAAGCCGCTGCACAAGGGAAAAATACTCGGCTTCCGGGTCGCAGATGATAATATCGTCGTCTGTAATGAGGAAAGCGTTTGTCATTTCCCGTTTGGCGGCAAAGGATTTCCCGCTTCCCGGCGT
>CAJTGJ010000137.1 GCA_910575695.1 Oscillospiraceae bacterium
TCGCCATCTCGTTGAGAACGCTTTTCTTCTTCTCAAGCGCTGGCGCGGCATTGCTGCGCGCTACGCCAAAAATGTCGCTTCCTTCGTCGCTGCTGTCCAAATTCGTTGTATTGCCATTTGGCTCCTCGTTTATTGACGACACCATCTAGATATATTGGCCTATTTGTACAGGCTAACCGCCGCCGACTGGCCTTTTTGAAAGACGAAGCTTATCAGTTTATTCAACATGCCGCCGACAGCTTCGATCCGGAACAAATTGTTGTTTCTTTCTCCGGTGGGAAAGACTCCACCGTGACCGCTGACCTAGCAATCAAAGCACTCAGCAATCCCAGTCTTGTTCATATCTTTGGCGACACCACGCTGGAGTTTCCTTCGACCTCGGAATATGCCGAGCGATATCGCCTTTTTCACCCAGAAGCGATTTTTCAGATTGCACGTAACGATGACCAAAATTTTTACGATGTCTGTGATGATATTGGTCCACCAGCTAGAATGATGCGTTGGTGTTGCTCCATGTTTAAGACAGGCCCTATCACTCGTATCATCAATAGTCTCTATGGCAGTGAGCAAATACTGACTTTTTATGGTATCAGAAAGTCTGAGTCAGTTAGCCGTAGTAAATATAACCGTATTGAAGATAGTGCCGATGCCGTCAAAATCAAGCAACAGACTGTGGCCTCTCCCATCTTTTTTTGGAAGGACATCGAAATTTGGCTCTATATTCTGGCCGAAGGTATTGATTTTAACAATGCCTATCGTCTTGGTTACGATCGTGTTGGCTGCTGGTGCTGCCCTAACAATAATATCCGTGCACAGTTCTTGTCCCGTATTTATATGCCGGAAAAAGCCAAGGCATGGCGCAGTTTTCTCTTGGATTTTGCCAGTCGAATCGGTAAGCTGGATCCAGAGGTCTATGTGGACACTGGCAAGTGGAAAGCACGCCAGGGAGGGAATGGCCTTCCCTCCGCAAATGATGTGAAAATCAGATTTACCAACTGTACAGCAGAAGACCACGCCAAAATCTATCGATTAGTCCGTTCCTTTGATGATGAGCTAGTAGGTATGTTTACCCCGTTTGGTAGAGTGGCTCCAGAACTTGGAAAGAAACTGCTTAAAGAGGTTATTGTACTGGACAGTCGCACAAATGTACCGATTCTGTCCCTACAACCCTTTTTCCAGGATGGCTATGATTATGCTGTAAAAGTTCGGACAATGAATGTAGCAGACCATGATGACCTCCAGCGTATGGTGGGCTACCAGATCAGGAAATTTAACGCCTGCCGAAAGTGTTTGAAATGTGAGTCGATTTGCCGCGCTGGAGCTATCTCTATCAGTTCTGCTGGCTACTACATTGACCCAGACAAATGTGTACACTGTAAGGCGTGTATGAAAGCCAAGTACCTAGACGGTGGCTGTACAATGGATAAGTACCTACGAACAAAGTGACAGAGAGGTGTGTAGGGATGAAATTCCGTGCCCATGATACATTCTTCATCCGCAAAGGCTGGCTAAGCAAGGGTATGAAGTGTGTGAATATCAACGGGGACATCTTTATCTCCAAGACAGAAAATCCTATGGATGTGCTCGGGATCGGTGCCAACATGGTCAAAGCACTCCGCTACTGGCTCCAGGCAGTTGGCCTGACAAAAGAACCATCAACCGGACGGAGAGTTCAAAGTTTTACAGATTTCGGACAAAAAGTTTTCGATAATGACCGTTTTATTGAGGAAAACGGCACTCTTTACCTCCTTCAGTACAAGCTAGCCTGCAATCAAGAAGATGCCACCGCATGGTATTTTTTCTTCAATGAGTTCAATATGTCCGAGTTCAGCCGGGATGATTTTGTTGCAGCGCTACAGCGATATATCAAAATGATGAATCATTCAGAGAATGTTGCCATTCGTTCTCTGAATGATGACTTCACCTGTATCATTAACACCTACGTTCCCCGATTCAAGACCAATCCAAACCGCATCAACCCTGAGAGCAACATTGACTGCCCACTCGGAGAGTTGGGTCTGGTTGATATTTTGAGCAAAGAAAAGAAAACCTACCGAAAGGCCATTCCTATGGCAAGTACAATTAACCCTTGGGTGGCTTTAGCGGTTATCCAACATCAAGCGCAGGGCAAAACTGAAATCAGTTTGAATGAACTTCTCACAGCCCCGAAAAATATTGGCCGGGTATTTAATCTGGACGCTATCACTATGCTGGATATTCTCTACACGATTAACAACTCGGTGAGATCAAAATCAACCGCACAGCTGGCCTAGACGTCATCAAGATCAATTACGAACGCACCTTTGAGGAGTGTGTCGATTATTACTATGCAACATTAACAAGTAAGACCAACCGGGGGATAGAACAATGAGCGAGATGATTTCTGTCGCAACGGGATTTCAATATTCCGTCAATATCGGATATGATCTCAATAATGATATCAAACTAAAAAATTTCATCCCGACCCAATCTGCGTTGAGCCTCTTGGAAGAGGTCCTTCTGAGCACGGTTGCCTCATCCTCAGAGCGGGCGCGAATCCTGATTGGCGCATATGGCAAGGGAAAATCTCATATTATTCTGACGATTCTTTCCATCCTCTTAAAAAAAATCTGGCTCTATTTGAAAAATTGCTACTCAAGCTGAATGAAAATCCGAGACTATTTCAGCTTGTTCAGAACTATTATGAAAGCGATAATAAAATTCTTCCAGTGGTTATCATGGGCAGCAACACCAGCCTTACCCAAGCTTTTCTGCTGGCACTCCAGCGTGTGTTGTCCGAGAACAATCTCCTTGATGTGATGCCGGAAACCAATTATCGCGCTGCTATTGCTGTAATTGAACGGTGGCAAGTGAACTTTCCGGATACATATAGACAGTTGGAGTCTGCCTTGGATGAGCCTGTCTCAGAGCTGATCAATAAGCTCAAGAACTTTGACATTTCCGCCTATGAAAAATTTGAGCGCATCTATCCATCCCTCACAGCAGGGAGTATTTTCAATCCTTTTCTAGGTTTTGATGTAATTGACCTCTATGAAAGCGTGGCCAAAAGCCTTCAAGAAAAGGGATATACGGGACTTTATGTAGTTTATGATGAGTTTAGTAAGTACTTGGAGGCCAACATAACAGAGGCATCTGTCAGTGATACGAAAATGCTCCAGGACTTTGCCGAAAAGTGCAATCGCAGCGGCGCACTCCAACTGCACTTGATGCTGATTTGCCACAAAGAAGTCGCTAACTACATCGATAAGCTCCCCAAGCAGAAGGTGGATGGTTGGCGAGGTGTCTCGGAACGGTTCAAACATATTCATTTGAATAACAACTTCTCCCAGACCTATGAGATCATTGCATCTGTAATCCAGAAGCAGCCTGCTCTATGGGATGCGTTCCAGGCAAATCACAACGGAGATTTTCAAAATATCAGTCAGAGGTATCGTTCACATCGGCCCGGCAGAAAATTTTGTGTAAAAGGAGACAAGCTGTAGTCAAGGAAACAGGAGCAAATCAGAGGATTTCCCAGGCTGGACACAACCCGGCTAAACTCGGCTTATCCACCTGTGTTCCGAGCGGAGAGACGGTATGCGCGCGCAGCGTGAATGCCGTCTCCCCGCCCGGAAACGCTAAGAGGAAGCCGGGTTCAGGCAGTCAGGCGGTCCTGGAACATGAGCTGGAGCTGGGCTTGTTTTTTGTGATTTGGCGGAACTGACGGTTCAAGCCCTCAATGATATTCGTCGTGTATATGATTTTCCGAATCTCGGGGGGATATGCGAAAAAGGTGCTCAGAATATCCCAGTTTTCCTCCCAG
>CAJTGJ010000138.1 GCA_910575695.1 Oscillospiraceae bacterium
CCGGGCGGGGAGACGGCATTCACGCTGCGCGCGCATACCGTCTCTCCGCTCGGAACACAGGTGGATAAGCCGAGTTTAGCCGGGTTGTGTCCAGCCTGGGAAATCCTCTGATTTGCTCCTGTTTCCTTGACTACAGCTTGTCTCCTTTTACACAAAATTTTCTGCCGGGCCCCTGGTGGCAGCACAGCACCGTTTCTCTACCTACTACATCAACTGCCATCAGCTTATTGAGCAGCTCAAGAAGGCCCACTTTGAGAACCGCCTGCCGGACAAGCTCAAGGTTCTGGCCAAGTACAGGATGCTTATCATCGACGAGATCGGCTACCTCCCCATGGACATCCAGGGCGCAAACCTGTTCTTCCAGTTGATTGCCAGGCGATATGAGAAGACGTCCACCGTCTTTACCTCCAACAAGACCTTCTCCCAGTGGAACGAGGTCTTTGCCGATGTCACCATCGCCTCCGCCATCCTGGACCGCGTCCTGCATCACTGCACTGTCATTAACATCAAGGGCGAGTCTTACCGTCTGAAAGAACGCAAGGAATTTATGCGTCAGAAACAGCAAATTGTAAATACCCTATTTGACCAAGGAAACGCTTGATTTTGTTACCCCCCTTTCCGCCGAAAAACTACAAAATTTCTTCGGCGTTTTCTTACAATTTCAGATTGGCGTTGACATCATGACCCGTTTCGAGCCGCTGACTGATGCCGCGCTGCAAGCTACCGCTGAGGATGGCCTGACGGTCTCGGAGATCAAAAGCGCATTGGAGAGGCATGGGCTTGATGCCAAACACGTTGTTCATGACCCTTCCCGGGCCTTGTTTAGCACCTACTATGCCGACTTCGACCACGGCCTCTATGGTGAAATATTCCTCCAGCGCAATTTGCTTGAAGGGACGCTGCCGCTCTATGCGGTGGCGTCCCGGCTCAACGGCGGGACGGTGCCGCAGTTGGTATCGCGGCAGTGGGTAAGCTACTATACGAAGTGTGTTCCGCTACCCATGCTGATCTATGATTTTCAGCGGCGATATCTGGACATCCCTACAGAGGAGGTGTTCCAGGTCTGGCACAGCATCTATAAACGGATTGACTACTCCAATGGGATGTGGCGGCCGGAGGTGCTGGACTATGTGTTCTCTCATGCGCCTGTGCCGGAGTATCCGGTGCCAGGCCCGGACGGCCTGATCACACTCTATCGCGGTATGGGAACGCTTTCTGCGCCCCCTGACCAGGCTATCTCCTGGAGCACCCACCCAGGCAACGCACTCTGGTTTGCTGTCCACACCGGCTGCGGCACCCATGTGGCCGTTGCCCGTATCCGGCCAGAACAAATTGTGTGGTATGCAGATAAATTCTATAACGAGAACGAGGTCATTGTCCGTCCTGGTACCATTACGGAATATCGCTATGAGGACATGATTCCCGCGACAAAGCGGCATGTGCCTGCCATACTGGCCCCTGCCCTGCCGGAATTTATCCAGTATGGGCGTCAGGCGCAAAAATTAGGTTACCAGGAGGAGAATATCTTCCACTTCCACGGGCTGAAGCATATTCTCCGGGTTCTGCTGCTCTCCCTTATCTACTTCTATAACGCTGGCGATCCCCTGAGCACCGCAGATAAGCGGGTCCTGATCTACTTCAGCTTGCTGCACGATATTGGACGGGTGAACGATGATAAGGATGACACCCATGGGGAAAAGTCTGTCTCCCTGATCCACTCCAAGGGCCTGCGGATCAAAGACCTGCCGATGGACAAGAAGGAATATCGTATTGCGGAACTGCTGATCCGATACCACTGCCGCGATGACAGTATAGGAGAGAAGGCAATCTTGTCCGCTCCCGGCCTGAGCCAGAAGGAGAAAGCCCATACCATACACCTATATCAAATTTGCAAAGATATGGATGGGCTGGACCGCGTGCGGTTCAACGGCCTAGACTACAGACGGCTGCGCACGGATTATGGTCGCCGTCTGCCGCTGGTGGCCGGTGCGTTGCTGGACGAACCAGTGGTACACGCTCTGGATATGGATTGGAGTGATATAATATCTACAGTATCGGACAATGGGAAATGAAAAAATTTTGCGTCCCGGTATTGCGGCAATCGGAACAATCGGATAATTTTTTCTAACGTGCAACCTCACTCCTCGTTTCCGGTGTATAGGAGTGAAAGCCGCTTTCGATCTATTCTAAAATAAGGGAGGGATTCAATGGAGGATCAAAAGATAGTCGAACTGTTTTTCTCACGTTCGGAGTACGCCATTTCTGAAACTGACTTAAAGTATGGTCGCTACTGCAAGTATATATCCCAAAATATCCTGTGCAATCGGGAAGATGCCGAGGAATGTGTGAATGACGCTTATTTGGACGCTTGGCGGGCCATCCCACCCCATGCGCCGCAGAATCTCAAGGCCTTCCTCGGAAAACTCACAAGAAATCTTGCTATCAAGGCATTAGAAAAGAAGCAAGCAGAAAAGCGGGGCGGTGGACAGGCTGAACTGGCGCTGGCCGAGTTGGACGAGTGTATCAGCTCAAACAGCAGCGTTGAGGATTTTCTGGATGAAGCCCTTCTGACCGCCGCAATCAATACGTTCCTGGCTACGCTCCCAGCAATTAACCGCCAGATATTTGTCCGCCGGTATTGGTATGTCAGTTCTATATCCGATATCGCAAAGCAGTATGATATGAGCGAAAGCAAAGTAAAATCTATGCTGTTCCGGCTGCGAAAGCAGCTAAAAGCCCACTTGGAGAAAGAAGGGTTCTTTGTATGAGTAATCGCAATCCGTTATTTCGTGCTGTAGGTGGTATTGAAGATGCCTACATCGAAGAGGCTGCACCCAAAGCCAAAGTGCATCCCATCAGGCGGCGGTTTTCCAGGTCCTGCATCGCGGTCGCGGTCGCAGTTCTGCTCATAGCGGCCATCCCACTCACCGCATTCGCGCTGGAGATCTATCACTATAACGCCGCAGTGGACTACTTGACCTCGCTGGGCATTGATGCAAAAGACCTGAGCGACTATTCCCGCCGCGAGGTCATTGAGGTGGTGGAAGTTATCGATTCGCCCGCAGGCGAGGAGAATGACCTGTTGAATCGGCTTCTGCCCGAAAACAGCCTGCCACCGGCTCGGCCCACAGATTTCACCGATGTGACTTCGGAACAAGTTATGCTGCTGACGCCGACCATGACGGCAAAGGATGTAATCGAACTGCTGGGTGACACCCAGGACGTTGGCTCCGGCCTTTTCATCCTGTGTTACCGGGTGGACGGCGCATATACGCTGAACATCCCCTTCGCCACCCTGAACGCACAGCTTGGTGTGACCGGGGAGCAGCTACTGCAGGCGAAACAGCCTATTGAAAACTGATCTGGAACAAACCGAAAAATGCGGGGGTGAAGTGCAAAGCTTCACCCCCGCAAATTACATTAGGCCTACAATAGCAGGCCCCTACGTTTCCGTTTATCACTCTATCGTGGACCTATTGTAAATGATAGCGTAGAAAGCTCTCTAAAGTAGAGGCTTCGGTAGAAAGAGTGGGCGGGTCAGCGGTTAGGGAGAGTGGGATGAAGATTGGAGCAGGAGAGCATAACCATAGCGAGAAGATTATCCACGTTGCGAAAGCCAAAAGCGGTACGGATGATGAGTTTGATT
>CAJTGJ010000139.1 GCA_910575695.1 Oscillospiraceae bacterium
GCTGCGGGAATTGGAGGCGCAGAAAACCGAGGCGGAGAACCTGCAAATCGTCCAGCTGGTGCGGGCGGTCCGCATGACCCCGCAGGAGCTGAACGCGCTGCTGTCCGGCGGCGGGATTCCCGGCGTGGGAACGCCTGCACCCGACACCCAGGAAAAGGAGGAAATTCACGATGAAATCTAAACAGTTATTGCGGACACTGGCCGCATTTTGTACCGCCCTGGTCCTCATGGGCGGTTTTTCTGTCCCCGCCTACGCGGGCGGCGGCGAGGAACCGGCTGATGGAACCAACGATTCCAACGTACAGGTGGAGCAGCCGGAGGAAACGCCGCCCCTCACCCCGGATGGCAACGCCACCCTGGTGGACGATTACGGCGGGAACAAGCAGCTGATTACCGTTACCACCAAAAACGGCAACTACTTTTACATCCTGGTGGACCGGGATGACGAGGGGGAAAACACCGTCCATTTTCTGAACCAGGTGGACGAGGCCGATCTGATGGCGCTGATGGAGGACGAAAACAGCGAGGAACCTCCTACCGTTTGCAGCTGCACCGAGAAATGTCAGGCAGGCGCAATCAACCGGAACTGCCCGGTCTGCGCCTTTACCATGACAAGCTGCACCGGCAAGGCGGCGGAACCGGAGAAGCCGCCTGCAACGGAGCCGGAACCGGAGAAAAAGTCCGGCATGAATCCGGCTGTCCTGCTTTTGGTTGTGGCCCTGTTAGGCGGCGGGGGCGCGCTCTACTACTTCAAGTTTATGAAGAACAAGCCGAAAACCAAAGGCCCGGACAATCTGGACGATTATGACTACGGCGATGAAGAAGATGAGCTGTGGGAATCCGAGGAGGGCGCGGAGGAGGAACCGGAGGAAAGTGAGGAAGAACCGGAATGACCCGCTTCACTGACAGCCCCTTTGAGCGCATGATGACACAGAAACCGGAGGGCAGGAAGAAAACTTCCCGCCCTCCTTCTTTACCCAAAAGCCACCCCTGCTATGGCTGCGGCAACTACGGGAGGCCCTGTGTGGGATTCTGCCACCGGGAACTGGAAAAGCAGCTGAAAGAAAGGAGAGATCGGAAATGAAGTATCTTATTTTATTGATAAAAGGCATCGCTGTTTTTGACCTGTGCTGTCTGGCGGTGTATCTGGGCGGCGACATTGTTTCTGCCCTGATACGCAAACTTCGGACAAAGCCTGCACAGAGCGATGACTTCTATGACTTTTCTATGGATGGCGACACAACTGCCCCGCTGTCCATAGATTCCATCCGCCAGCTGTACTCCGGCGATGTGGAAACTTTTGTAGGGGAAAGGCTTCTGCCGGACGCCGCAAAGACGATGGAGGCTTTAACGGAACGGGAACAGACAGCGGCCCGCCTGCTTTTATGCGCCCTGATCGGCTATCTGAAAGAAGAAGCCCGCATGGACGAGCAGAGCTTTCCGATGGTGATGGAACTGCTGAAATATATGGAGGGGGAAAAAGAGGAAGGCTGCCAGGACCCGGTGGACTGGCTGCTGGAGGACGCCAACAGCCGCGCGCACCGGCAGGAGTCCTATTACAGCGATTATCAACGCTACCAGCTGATGCAGGTGGATAAAAAACGTGTCATTCTGGCCTGCCGTATCCTCATCAATGATCTGGTAGGAAAACTGTACCGATATGATTACCGGTTCGGCTATGACCTGATGCTGACAGAGGACAACAGCATTGAGGAAAAGCTGCGTACATCTATGCGGGAAGAATGGGAGGATGAAGATTATGCGCCTTGTGATTGCTGAAAAACCGTCGGTGGCCCAAAGCCTGGCTGCTGTGATCGGAGCCAATGCCCGCAAGGACGGGTATCTGGAAGGGAACGGCTGGCGGGTCAGCTGGTGTGTGGGCCATCTGGCCGGGCTTGCCGATGCGGACAGCTATGACCCCAAGTACGCCAAGTGGCGCTATGACGATCTGCCGATCCTGCCCTCGGACTGGAAAATGAGTGTGGGCCAGGACAAGAAGAAACAGTTTGATATTCTCAAAAAGCTGCTGTGCGCCCCGGATGTGACGGAGGTGGTAAACGCCTGTGACGCGGGACGGGAGGGCGAACTGATTTTCCGCAACGTCTATGAGCTGGCGGGCTGCAAAAAGCCCATGAAGCGGCTCTGGATTTCCAGCATGGAGGATTCGGCAATCCGGGAGGGCTTTGAAAACCTCCGCCCCGGCGCGGACTATGACGGTCTGCATCAGGCGGCGCTCTGCCGCGCCAAAGCCGACTGGCTGGTGGGCATCAACGCTACCCGGCTGTTTTCGGTGCTGTACCGCCGGACCCTCAACATCGGGCGGGTTATGTCCCCTACACTGGCCCTTATCGTCCAGCGGGAAGCAGAGATTGAAGCCTTCCAGCCGGAGCCGTTCTATACGGTGGCGCTGGAACTGCCCGGATTTACCGCTGTGGGGGCGCGGATGAAAGACAAAACCGCCGCGAAAGAGCTGCAAACCGCCTGCCGGGGCGGTTCTGCGGTGGTGAAACAGGCGCAGCGGAAAGAGAAGTCCGAAAAGCCGCCCGCCCTTTATGACCTGACCACCTTACAGCGGGACGCCAACCGCCTGCTGGGGTTTACCGCCCAGCAAACGCTGGACTATCTGCAAAACCTCTATGAGAAAAAGCTGTGTACTTATCCCCGGACGGACAGTCGGTATCTGACCTCGGATATGGCGGAGGGCCTGCCGGTGCTGGTCAACCTCACCGCCAATGCCATGCCGTTCCGAAAGGGGATCGGCATTACCTGCAACCCGGAGGCGGTCATCAACGATAAGAAAGTGACCGACCACCATGCGGTGATCCCCACCCGCAATCTTCGGGATGCGGATTTGTCCGCCCTCCCTGTGGGGGAAAAAGCGGTGTTGGAGCTGGTGGCCGCAAGGCTGCTGTGCGCGGTGGCGGAACCCCATCTCTACGAGGAAACCGCCGCCACGCTGGTCTGCGCCGGTCAGGAGTTTGCCGCAAAAGGGAAAACCATTCAGCGCCCCGGCTGGCGCAGGCTGGATGCCGCTTATCACGCCGGTCTGAAAAATGACCCGGAGCCGGAGGAAAGACCAGAGGAAAAGACGCTGCCGGAACTCTCCGAGGGACAATCTTTGTCCGTTTCCAATGCCTCCGTCAAGGAGGGGAAAACCAGCCCGCCAAAACATTTCACCGAAGATACCCTGCTGTCGGCTATGGAGAACGCCGGTAAAGAAGATATGCCGGATACTGCCGAGCGCAAGGGATTGGGTACGCCTGCCACCCGCGCCGGGATTCTGGAAAAGCTGGCCTCCACCGGGTTTCTGGAACGGAAAAAGAGCAAAAAAACGGTCCAGCTGATGCCCTCCCGCGACGCGCGTTCCCTCATTACGGTTCTGCCGGAGCAGCTGCAATCCCCGCTGCTCACCGCCGAGTGGGAGTACCGGCTGGGCGAGATTGAGCGCGGCGAGCTTTCCCCGGAGGAGTTTCTGTCCGGGATTTACGCCATGCTGCGGGAGCTGGCGGCAACCTATCAGGTGGTTAAGGGGACCGAGTACCTGTTCTCCCCGCCCCGCGAAGCAGTAGGCAGATGCCCCC
>CAJTGJ010000140.1 GCA_910575695.1 Oscillospiraceae bacterium
TGGCGGCGCATCCGCTGATTCCAGAAGTCCCACTCCGCGCAGGCGGTGGCTTCGGGCCGCTGGGTATAGATCATCAGCTGCTCCGGGAAGGGATATTTCTAAAGATATTGTCAAGGGGGAATGTAAGATTGAATTTTTACCTTTTTAGTTTTCTTTATTCTTTCAAAGGCAACCGCCGCCACTCATACAGAGAGGCGGCGGTTATAACCAGCATTATTTTAGCATTACCTCCAGGTCACTCTTCGGTGTTGTGATCGGCGCAATGTGATAATGCTCTACCAGATACTGTAACACATTGGACGACAGGAACGCCGGAAGTGTAGGCCCCAAGCGGATATTTTGGATTCCCAGGTGTAAAAGCGTCAGCAGGATGCACACAGCCTTCTGCTCATACCAGGAGAGAACCATTGACAGCGGCAGATCATTTACACCACATGAAAAAGTCTCTGCCAGGGCCACAGCCACTTGGATGGCACTGTATGCGTCATTGCATTGTCCCATATCCATCAGGCGGGGAAGTCCGGCAACGGTGCCAAGATCCAGGTCATTGAACCGGTACTTGCCACAGGCAAGAGTAAGTACGATACTGTCAGGAGGTGTCTGCTTTACAAACTCAGTATAGTAGCTGCGCCCTGGCTTTGCTCCATCGCAGCCGCCAACCAGGAAGAAATGTCTGACCGCTCCGCGCTTGACTGCTTCGACCACTTTGTCCGCATTGGACAAGACCGCGTGGCGTCCAAAGCCGGTTGTGACGGTTCTTCCGCCATTGATACCAGTAAACTGCATGGCTGTGGGGTAGCCGCCCAGTTCCAAGGCTTTTTGGATTACCGGCGAGAAGTCCTTTTCCGGCCCAATGTGAACCAGCCCCGGATATGAGACGGCTTCCGTCGTAAACACCCGGTCCGCGTAGCTTGTTTTCGGCGGCATGAGACAGTTTGTTGTAAAAAGGACCGGAGCGGGGATAGAAGCAAATTCCTTTTGCTGATTCTGCCAAGCAGTGCCGAAATTTCCTTTGAGATGGGGGTGCTTTTTCAGCTCGGGATAACCGTGAGCCGGGAGCATTTCACCGTGGGTATAAATATTGATGCCCTTGTCCTTGGTCTGCTCCAAGAGTTGTTTCAAATCAAAGAGATCATGTCCGGAAATGACAATAAACGGCCCTTTCTCTACAGTCAAACTCACTTCTGTTGGAACGGGATTACCATAGGTTTCCGTATTAGCCTTATCCAGCAGCTCCATGCATTTCAGATTAACCGCTCCGACTTCCAGGACGATAGGGAGAAGTTCATCCATCCCCCAGTCCTCCATACCGACAGCAAAGAGGGCCTTATAAAAGAAGTGGTCTATTTCCGGGTCCGTATAGCCCAGGACAGCGGCGTGATACGCATAGGCGGCCATACCCCGGATGCCAAACAGAATCAGCGACTTCAGAGAGCGAATATCCTCCTCGGCAGTCCACAGATGCTCCATGCTATAATCATCGTTTTTCCCGCAGGCTGAGGTACACTTATAGCAGAGAGGAACAATCTGCCGCTTTACCTCATCCACACGCCGGAGCAGAGCAGAAAGGGCCTCCTTGTCAAAATTCACATTCGTAATTGTCGCAAACAACCCTTCCCGCACAACCTGATTGGCGGCATGGCTAATCAGATGCTCATTTCCGTCTATAGTCCTTGCGAGGCCAATCAATTTCCCAGTAAGTCGATCCTGCATTTCAGCAATACCGGCCTGCTTACCACATACGCCAGAATTTCCAGTACAGCCTTTGCATCCCGCTGTCTGTTCACACTGGAAGCAAAACATTTTCTGTTCCATCACAGTTTCCACCTTGTAATTATTCTAAAATTTTTCCGTCCGTAGAAATAGTCACCACATTCCACGGAATAAACTTCCCGCTCTCCTGCAAGGCCTGTTTGACCGCGTTTTCAATTCCGCCGCAACAGGGAACTTCCATTCGTACTATGGTTACGCTCTTGATGTCATTTCCAGAAATGATTTGCGTCAGCTTTTCAGCATAGTCCCCCTCGTCCAGCTTGGGGCAGCCGATGAGCGTCACATGGCCGCGGATGAACATATCGTGGAAATTGCCATAGGCATAGGCGGTACAGTCTGCGGCAATGAGCAGCTTCGCACCGCTAAAGTATGGGGCGTTCACTGGCACCAGCTTAATCTGTACCGGCCATTGGATCAGCTGGCTGGCGGCAGGTGTCTGTGCGGCAGGGGCAACGTAAGAATCTCGGTGAATCGTCTTTGCGTTTGTTCCGGGACAACCGCAAGGCAGAGGCGCGCTCTTCTGTTTAGCGGCCATCACAGCCGCATGGTCATAGGCGGGCGCTTCTCGTATCTCAAAGCTGATCGCCTCCGTGGGGCAGGCGGGCAGGCAGTCACCCAGACCATCGCAGTAGTCCTCACGAGTGAGCCTCGCCTTACCGTCTACCATCTCAATAGCTCCCTCATGACAGGCAGCGGCACAGGCTCCGCATCCGTTACACTTTTCTTCATCAATATGAATTATTTTGCGAACCATAAAATTGTCCTTTCCGGTCAACTATATTTTTGAATCCCTGTTGACATCTTGGGATCAGTATAGTATGATTCACTTGTTTTGTATGTTGAAATTTCAACAGAGGGGACAAATCTGTGGAAAAATATTTTGAAGTATTGTGCATGTGTCCGCTGTTTCGGGATATTGCGCATTGGGAACTGACCAAGGCTCTACGTTGCCTCAACGCCAGGGTATTTTCCTTTGAAAAGGGAGAAGCCGTGATGAATGAAAGTGAACCAGCAAAATATGTGGGAATTGTCCTAACGGGCAGTTTCCAAATTGTTCGGACGGATTTCTTTGGTAATCGAAGCATGATTGCCAACCTTATTCCTGGTGAATTATTTGGGGAATCCTTCGCTTGTGCAGGGGTAGAGGTAGTCCCAGTTTCTGTGCTGGCATTGGAGGCTGCGGAGGTTATGTTGATTGACTGTTTGAAAATTAGTCATTCATGCAGTAATGCTTGTCAATTCCATCAACAGATGATTGACAATCTTCTTCAAATTGTTGCGGCAAAGAATTTGGTGCTTCACCAAAAAATCGAGGTCACATCCAAGCGCACGACACGTGAAAAGCTGATGGCGTATCTGATGCTTCAAGCTAAACAATTTGGCAGTCTGGAATTTGAAATACCATATGATCGCCAGGAGTTGGCAGATTATCTGGAAGTAGAGCGCAGTGGGTTGTCGGCGGAAATCGGAAAACTGCGTCGGCAAGGGATCATTGAAGCAGACCGCAACAGATTCAAGATATACAAACCGTTTGATGTTTGAGGCATGAAAACATAGCGGTAGCAAGTAGCGGCAAGCAATGCGCCGGTATATACCGGCACTCGCGGCCCGGCAGAAAATTTTGTGTAAAAGGAGACAAGCTGTAGTCAAGGAAACAGGAGCAAATCAGAGGATTTCCCAGGCTGGACACAACCCGGCTAAACTCGGCTTATCCACCTGTGTTCCGAGCGGAGAGACGGTATGCGCGCGCAGCGTGAATGCCGTCTCCCCGCCCGG
>CAJTGJ010000141.1 GCA_910575695.1 Oscillospiraceae bacterium
GGCCCAGCTTTCTAAGCTCTCCTGACCGGAGAGTTTACCCCATCTGCGGAGGGAGGAACGGCGTTCTTCGCCGCGCCTTCCTCCGCTTTTTCTTTTTGACGGTAAACTTGCCGAATGTGCCGGAATCATGGATAATAGCGGCAGAACAGGGTTTTACGAAAGGAGTGGACTGCTATGATGTCATTTGAACAGGTGATAGACATTTTTGGGGACTATCTGGCATTGGATACAGAAATGGAAGTCTGCAAAAGCCGGTATGGGTATATCCGGGTGGAGTTTCATGGGACAGGGGAATTACCCGGCTATTGCAGCGGCATGGTCTGCCGTACCCCAAAGGAGCTTTTTGACCTTCTGCTTTCCGATTATGAAAGCTATCTGGAAATCCAGCGGACAAAGGGACGCAGGAATGTGACGGAAGAAGATAAAAACGAAATTGCCGCACTGTGCCAATCCCGTTTGGAGAAGTGGGAAAAAGGAAACGCCATATAGCTTTGGCGATTTACTTTCGGCATGAAATAGGATATACTGATAAAGGTCAAAGCGCAGACAGTCCCGCAAACGGGCGGGTCTTTTCATAGAGGAGTGAGTATATGGAAAATCATCAGCTATCATCGGACAATCCGATGATTTTGGAAATCAGAGAATTGCTGGAAAAGTCAAGAAAAAATATCGCACAGCAGGTCAACACCGAGCTGCTTACAACCTACTGGAACATTGGTCGGATTATTGTGGAGTATGAGCAGCAAAGCCAGCTTCGCGCAGAGTATGGAAAGCAGACCTTAAAAGAACTTTCCAAAGAACTGACAAGGGAGTTTGGAAAAGGCTTTTCGCGCTCCAATCTTCAAAATATGAGGGCATTCTATCTGGCCTATGAGAAATGCCAGACACCGTCTGGCAAATTGGCCTGGTCCCATTATTGCGAGCTTTTGACAATCTCCGATGAGTGCAAGCGCAGTTTTTATGAAAAAGAGGCTGTCAATTCCGGCTGGTCGGTACGGGAGCTGAAACGGCAGATTGAAAGCTCCTTGTATGAACGCCTCTTATTATCCAGTGGCGACGCCAACAAAGAAAAGGTTCTCTCGCTGGCTCAAAAGGGAATTGAAATCGCACAGCCAGCCGATATTATTCGCGATCCCTATGTATTCGAGTTTTTAGGGATTCCAGAAAATAAGCCTTATCTGGAAAGCGATCTGGAACAGGCGCTTGTGATGCAGATTGAAAAATTCCTGCTGGAACTTGGCCGGGGATTCATGTTTGTAGGAACCCAGCAGCGGATCACCTTAAATAATACCCACTACTATGTGGATATGGTTTTTTATAATAAAATCCTGCGGGCCTATGTGCTGATTGAACTAAAAGCAAAAAAGCTGACGCCGGAGGCTGCCGGACAGCTGAATATGTACCTCAACTACTATGCGGCGGAAGTCAATGACCATGATGATAACCCGCCTATCGGCATTATCCTCTGTACCGATAAAGACGGTGTTGCGGCGGAGTATGCGCTGGGCGGTCTGTCCAACAATATCTTTGCATCCCGCTATGTCCTCTATATGCCAGACAAGGAGCAGCTGGTCGCACAGGTAGAGGCAGTCCTGAAAAAATGGCATGACAAAAACGATGGGAACCAGTAATAAAGTCTGCCCCGGCTGCGGCAGGAAAATGAAACAGCAGTTTATCGGCTTACAGCATTGTAAATGCGGGATAAGCTGGAAAAAGGACATCGGATTTTTTGAGCGCACCAGCGATATGGTCTTTGCGTTAGAACGCCGGACCATTGGAAAAAAGGTCAGACAGATTCCGGTAATCCGATATAAAAATGGTGAATAAAAGAAACAGGCGGTCTGCGTATGCAGGCCGTTTTGTTATGAAGGGAGGATTCCATCATGGCAACCACACGCATCATGCCGCTGCACATTGGCAAGGGCCGCACCGAAAGTCAGGCAGTCAGTGACATTATCGACTATGTATCCAACCCACAAAAGACAGATAACGGCAGGCTCGTCACCGGCTTTGCGTGTGACAGCCGGGTAGCCGACGCCGAGTTTCTGCTGGCGAAACGGGAGTACATTTCCACCACTGGCCGGGTACGCGGCGCGGACGATGTACTTGCCTACCATGTCCGGCAGTCCTTTGTCCCCGGCGAGATCACCCCGGAAGAAGCCAACCGGCTGGGCGTGGAGTTTGCAAAGCGGTTCACCAAGGGCAATCATGCCTTTGTGGTCTGCACCCATATCGACAAATCCCATATCCATAACCACATCATCTGGAACGCGGTCAATCTGAACTGTGACCGGAAATTCCGAAACTTCTGGGGCAGCACCCGCGCGGTCCGGCGGCTGAATGATACCATCTGCGTTGAGAACGACTATTCCATTGTAGAGGACCCAAAACCGCATGGAAAAAGCTACAACAAATGGCTGGGGGATCAGGCGAAGCCCTCCCACCGGGAACAGCTCCGCGTGATGATTGACCAGGCATTAGAACAGAAACCGGCAGACTTTGACGGGCTGTTAAAACTGCTTACAGAAATGGGATGTGAAGTGTCGCGCCGGGGACAGGCAATCCGGCTCAAAGCCCCCGGCTGGAAAAATGTTGCCCGCATGGATGAAAAGCTGAGACAAGGGTACAGCGAGGCAGAAATCCGGGCGGTACTGGCTGGGGAAAAAGAGCATACCCCAAAAAAGAAACCGGCTGTCCAGACAGAGCCGCCCAAGGTCAATCTTCTGGTGGATATTCAGGCAAAATTGCAGGCGGGAAAAGGCGCTGGCTATGCGCGCTGGGCGAAGGTATTCAATCTGAAACAGATGGCGCAGACGATGAACTATCTCACCGAGCATGGCCTGCTGGAATACGCGGCATTGGAGGAAAAAGCGGCGGCAGTTACGACCCGCCACAATGAGCTGTCGGCCCAGATCAAGGCGGCGGAAACCCGCATGGCGGAGATCGCCGTACTGCGGACCCACATCATCAATTATGTGAAAACCCGCGAGGTCTATGCGGCCTACCGCAAGGCGGGATATTCCAAGAAATTTTTAGCGGAACATGAAGCGGATATTCTGCTCCACAAGGCGGCAAAGCAGGCATTTGACGATCTGGGTATCAAGAAGCTGCCCACCGTCAAGAGCTTGCAGGCCGAGTACGCAACATTGTTGGAAGGAAAGAAAAAAGACTATGCCGAGTACCGGCGTTCCCGCGAGGAAATGCGGGAACTGCTGGCCGCGAAAGCCAACGTGGACCGGCTAATGGGATATGGGGAGGAACGCCAGAATGACCGGGAAAAAGAACCGGAGCAGGATCGCTGACGCGCCCGTTTTTTCGTATTTTCTCACCGCCGCAGGCAGGTGAAAAGCGTTCCGCAGGAACGCGCAGCCACAGAATGAAATTCTGTGTTCAAAAGGGGCTTGGGGAATCCCCAACAAGCAGCGCCAGGAGCCGGATGGCTATCCTGGGGCATTGCTTGCC
>CAJTGJ010000142.1 GCA_910575695.1 Oscillospiraceae bacterium
CAAAGCCAGCACCAGCGCGAGAAACTTCTTTAAATTTCTCATTGGATTTGTTTCCTCCTTGTTTATTTTTGCCGCTGGGAGGAACTTTCCAAGGGGAAAAGAGGGGATAAGCCATCCTATCAGCAAAAAAGCACAAACATCTAAAATCTGCTGCACAAAACGGATGGATGCAATGCCAATGAAAACAAAGGCCATTTTAATCAGAAAAGCCGAGAACCTGATTACAAGTTCCCGGCTTTGATTCGCGACAGCTCAGGCATTATGCCCGGCCTGCAAGTTTTTCACCTCATCAAGAGAGAGGCCAACATATTCAGCAATCTTTTCCAGGGTCAAAATCCCATCAGCAATCATTCGTTTCGCTGTATCGATCATCGCCTCTTTCCGTTCCTGGGTACGCATATCCTCAATCACCTTACACATTTCGCTCACTCCTTTCGGATTTTCCTTCAAATATCTTGTGCGGTCTGCCATCAGTTCAAAGTTCATATCACTGGCATCGGTACAGTTGAAGTCGTGCATCAGCTTTCCAATATCGGAAGCTCCCCGATACGCGCCATTCACATAGAGAATATGTTCCCCATCGTCAAACAGTTTGCCCGTATCAAGATTGATCCGCTCAATTGAATATACCGGCTTGCCCATGTGATAAAAATCTTTCTCAATAATGAAAATCGTGTAGGTATCCGGCAGCTGGGAAAATTCCTGCCCGGCGTCCAGATTTTCCACGTCCATCACACTGGAATGGTATCTGGCCCGGTGCGGGCCTGCGCCCTTGTCTGCACGCTGGATCTCTAAATCATATTTTTTCCCAAAAGCATCCGTTCCATATGCATCCAGGCAGATCGAACGCGCTCCAGCCAGCCGTTTCATATCCTTTTGCGTCTGACAGCCGGTGATAATCAAATCCGGCTTGCCCGTAATGATCCGCAGCACCAGCTCAGCCAGCGGAATATTGTCTTTGAACAGACAGCGCATGAAATCATCGTCGATTGGCCGCAGACTGCGCAGACGTTGTAAATCTTCCTGATGTCTCTGTTCTTCCGCTGTCAAAAACGTCACCAACTTTCTGTAATTCTGCCTGTGATTATTATACCACAGATTGTGCCGCATTTCAAGAATGACAGCCAAAGGGAATGTTCCGTTGAAGCGATAGATTTTTATCATCAAAACACAGTCCATGAAACGGGCTGGCGGCTTTGCCCGCCTTGAAAATCGGTTACCGATCTTCAAGTGTTTTGACCATAGATAGTATGCGTTTTCATCAACGCATCTGATATTTTGGCTTTTCCCCGCCGCACAGCCAGTAGTCCAGCCAGTCAAATCCCACAATCACCGGCCCGGCCAGCAGACACCACAGCAGTCCATACAGCGGACAGATCTGCCCCAAAACACTCCCCCACTGATCAGAGTAGTCCCAAATACCCAGCTCAAGCCAGACATTCAGCACCAGCCCCGCCAGCAGCTCTCCAGCAGTGATGACCAGCCCACCCAGGATGGCCTGCACCCATAAAGGCATCGCCCAGGAAAAATGCTCATTCGCCACATCCAGCGGCACACACAGCACCGCAGCCAGCAATATCATAGTCCAGTGGGTATGTCCCCGCCAGAACGTCTCCAGCAGGCCGTACAGCAAACCGCCGCACAGCCAGCGAACCAGGTGCCCCTGCCATTTACACAGCATTGCAATCACCTCCTGCCGCATTTTCTGCCAGGTTTGTGTCCTGTCCGGCCTCCCTGTATCCAGTTCTGCGTTGACGGTATCAGGACAGGCCCATCTTCCGCCTGGCTGAGAACTGTGCCTGTGCCGCGTTGCTTTAGGGCTTAGGCGGGAGATATTCAGGATGCTGTTATCCCAACGCCGTATTGCCATTGCTGGGTCCCTCCTTGTGCAAAACTGATGCGGCTGCTATGACAAGTCGGTCCCGGATTCACGCTTGTCTGGCCGCTGGCGGTGAAGAAGTTTTGGTACACCGCCATGTGCTAAGTTAGGCCGGTATTTCCTACTATGGCAGCAAAACAAAGAATATTCCACATAAATTGGGTCAGTCTGCATGATTTACTGAGAATTTCTGACATAATTTAATCTACCTTTTGCGGAGCGTGATTTCCATCATTTTATGATTTCCGCCATCTGCCATCCTGACCACCTCGCTTCATTCAGCTGATAGGATGGCTTATCCCCTCTTTTCCCCTTGGAAAGTTCCTCCCAGCGGCAAAAATAAACAAGGAGGAAACAAATCCAATGAGAAATTTAAAGAAGTTTCTCGCGCTGGTGCTGGCTTTGATGATGACCTTCAGCCTGATGGTCACCGCCAATGCCGCGATCGACACCAATGCAGCAGTGACGGATAAGGACTCGATCACCGAAGAGTTCAAAGAAGCCGTCGCGGTGCTGAACGGCCTGAAGATCATCACCGGCTATGAGGACAGCACCTTCCGTCCCGACAAATCCATCTCCCGTCAGGAGGCCGCCGCTCTGGTGTACCGCCTGCACTCCGGGGACGCGGACAACGTCAAGAAGGACCTGTACTCCACCGCTGACAACATCGCCAAGTTCAAGGACGTCGATCCCAACGGCGCTCAGCAGTGGTCCGCGGGCTACATCGGCTACTGCGCCAACCAGGAGATCATCAAGGGCGTCAACGCCAGCCGCGACCGCTTCAACCCCACCGGCAACGTGACCGGCTACCAGATGCTGGCTATGGTCCTGCGCGCCATCGGCTACGGCCAGCGCGGCGAGTATGAGGGCGACGGCTGGCAGACCCGGGTGGCTACCACCGCCACCCAGCTGGGTATGCTGAAGAACATCGACGACACCAACTATGCCGGTACCCTCAGCGCTCCCGCTACCCGTGAGCTGGTGGCTGAGATCGTGTTCCAGGCTGCCCTGCTGAAGCAGGTGATCTGGAACGATGCCTTCGGCTACGTCTCCAAGAACCAGATCACCGGCTTGGAGCTTAAGTCCCTGGGTGTGGAGAAGTTCAATCTGAACTGCGGCAACTACACCGTGATCGACAAGTGGGGCCGTCCCGGCTACCAGTGGTTCAAGGGCAGCTCCGCCATCGCCACCATCAAGGCCCAGCCCGTCAAGACCTACGACACCACCGTGCGTGAGTGCGACGTGGCCCACGACCTGGGCATCGCCACCAACGCCACCTACAGCCTCTACGTCAACCGCAATACCGCTATCACTGACAGCTATCGGATCGAGGCCACCGATACCGTCACCAAGGTGGGCGGCCAGGGCCGGATCACCGAGTTCTACGGCAATCTGACCAATGAACACAACGGCTCCACCTGGTCCAAGAGCGTGGTCATGATCGACACCTACCTGGCCACCGTCACCCGCGTCACCGAGCGCGTGGTGGATCCCGCCGGTCATGAGATCGTCCCCGCTTACCTGTATCTGGACGTGCATGACGGCCATGGCGTGGGCGCGGCCAACAAGACTACTGGC
>CAJTGJ010000143.1 GCA_910575695.1 Oscillospiraceae bacterium
CTCACTGATATGGACAAGACCACAAAATCAAATTGCGAAACGGACTGCTGACAATTTACACTTATTTCGCAGAATAGTTACAAAAAGAGGCGGGGAAACCACATTGATCTGTGATTTCCTTGCCCCTTTTTTCTTTTTTGCTTGCCTGAAAATTAGCCGCTAAAATCGCTTTTTCAATTCTGCAATCCAGGTTTCAATCGTTTCAGCCAAAACAAATTGCTGTCGTAAAACAGCCATACCGATTTCAGGAACCTCTGGCGCATTTTCTTTTTCCCGGAGATTTTCTTCCAGATATGATTTCAAGTCCTGCACATTTTTTTCAATATTGGCAACGCAGGATTTTTGCATTCTCAAAGGTACACTGTCCAAATTTACAATCACAGCATTGAAGTCCAGAAACATACGGATAGGCTGGGCGGAAAGTTCTCCCATGAGCCGTTCAAATTCCTGTTCACCGCTGTCCGTCAGCGAGTAAACCGCCTTTTCCGGCATATTGTTCTCCCGCACAGGGACACTCTGGAGCAGACCTTTTTCTTCTAACTGAATGACCTTTTTGTAGATGGATGGTGTGCTGATTTTTACCCATTTTGAAATGTTGCGGTATTCCACCAGCTTTTGAATGTCGTAAGCGCTCAACGATTGCTTTTTGAGCATCCCAAGGACAATCAAATCTATCGTTGCCATGCAGAGTTCTCCTTTCGCACTTGACAACTACTATAATTTATAGTAGTATGTGTTGACTGACAGCTACTATAAAATATACTACTTCACATGACTCTGGCTGTCAAGAGAAAGGAGTACAATATGGACGGAAACAAAAAAATGGCGCTTTTGGGGAGCGCGCCCATTCCCAAAGCTCTCCTGGCACTGGGCATCCCAACAATGATTGGTATGCTCATTAACGCGCTCTACAACCTGGTAGATACCTACTTTGTGGGTGGGCTGGGAACCGATCAGATGGGGGCCGTTACAGTGGCCTTCCCTCTGGGGCAGATCGTTGTAGGGCTGGGCCTGTTGTTTGGGAACGGTGCTGCCGCCTATCTGTCCAGGCTGTTAGGCCGTGGCGACAAAGACACGGCGAACAAGGTAGCGAGTACAGCCATATACAGCGGCGTTTCGATTGGGGCAATCGTGATCTTATTCTCTATCATCTTCCTGGAACCGATTTTGAAACAGGCCGGAGCAATCGAAAGCGTTATACCCTATGCAGTCACCTACAGCCGCATCTATATCGTGTTCTCTATTTTCAACGTGTTCAATGTCACCATGAACAACATCGTTTCCAGTGAAGGCGCGGCAAAAACGGCTATGTGTGCGCTGATGGCTGGCGCGGTACTGAATGTAATTTTAGACCCTGTTTTCATCTATGCGCTGAACCTCGGCGTAGTTGGTGCGGCGATTGCAACGGCAATTTCTCAAGTCATCTCCACATTGGTTTATTTGTGCTACATTCTTCGGAAAAAGAGCGTGTTCAATTTCAGCATCAAAGAGTGCTGTTTTGCAAAAGAAATTATATCCGAAATTTTGAAAATTGGTATTCCTACACTGATATTTCAACTTCTGACCAGCCTTTCCATTGGCATGATAAACAGTGCGGCAAAAGAATATGGAGGCTCCGCCCTAGCCGCTATGGGGCCGGTTACAAAAATCATGTCAATGGGGACGCTGATCGTTTTTGGTTTTCTGAAAGGATTTCAGCCTATCGCTGGATTTAGCTATGGAGCGAAAAAGTTTGACCGACTGCGGGAGGCAATTAGAACCGCTGTCCTTTGGTCTACCATTTTTTGCGTGATTTTTGGTTTTGTTGCTGCCGTATTCTCTACGCAAATAGTGTCCCTGTTCACAAAGGAAGATGCAGAGATGGTTCGTATCGGTTCGATTGCTCTACGGGGAAATGGACTTTCTTTTGTCCTCTTTGGCTTTTACACAGTGTACTCCTTCCTGTTCCTTGTGATGGGGAAAGCCGCAGAGGGCTGTGTCCTGGGCGCTTGCCGCCAGGGAATTTGCTTTGTCCCCGTCATTTTGATACTTCCGTTGGTTTTGGGATTGAGTGGTGTTCTCTACGCACAGCCGATTGCAGATGTCATTTCGGCTATTGTCACAGCACTTATGGCGGTTCGGCTGCACAGAGAATTGCGGACAGCGGAAAATCATATTTCCACTCTACCCCAGGAACATTGATGAAGTAAGGTGGTGTGAATGAACGCAACGCAAAATACTTCTCACTGGATATGCTGCCCTGCCTGTGGCGGGAAAACCCGGATAAAGGTATACAAAGATACAGTGCTTGAACGATTTCCGCTATATTGCCCCAAATGCAAGCAGGAAATGTTAATCAGTGTCCGACAACTGAATACGTCAATCATAGAGCCAGACGCACAGACGCAGAGCCGATAACATATGGAAGTTTTCCCTATGGTTATCGGCTTTGCATTTGAAAAGTCGTGGCTATGTCCGATAAAGAGCGGCGGCTTTGAGAAATCAGAGCCGCCGCTTTTTTCCGTTTTGGCGGCAATTAGGAGGATGCCGCCATGCGATTGCGAATAGATAGGCACTTGTCAAAAAAAGCCTGACCCCCGCAGCGGCGCACCTCACCCAAGGTTGCGAAAATAGTCGTTTCCAGTCTGCCCATACCGTTACCCTCAGCGCCCGAATAGCCTTGTGCTGTTCGGGCGCTTTTGATTTTCCTGCGGGCCGCTCTATCAGGCCCCGATGTCGCGGCCCGCCCCTCCTGTTCAGATTTCGCTTACCCCAAATCTGAACAGGAGGACAACAAGATGGAGATCACCATCAAGAGATACAGCCGCAAACTGACCTATGAGGACGCCGCCACCCTGGACGAGTTCTGGGAGCTGGCCAAGCGCACCGAACGGAGCCTTGACCGGGAACAGCAGCGGCATTGGGACGGGCGCGAGTGTGACGAGTACATAATCGCCGCCCAGGGCGTTTTGCCCTACTGCGCCACCCCGGAGGAACTGGTCTGCCAGCAGGAGACGTTGGATGAAATTCTGGCGGTGCTGGCTCTCTGCACGCCTACCCAGCGGGAGCGGTTTTTGCTCTATGCGCTGTACGATTACAGCTATGCAGAAATTGGGCGGATGTGCGGCTGCTCCAAGGCCGCAGTCTATGACAGCATCGAGGGCGTTCGGAAAAAGTTTTTCAAATTTTACCGCTGACCGCCCTGACGATCACCCCAGCATGATGGCTACCAGGTGAGGAGCAATCACCCTATCACCGGGAGGGACAAGCTGCTTCGGCGGCTTGTCCCTCCTATGCCAAGGAGGTCACAGTGAATACCATGATTTTTCGTGCCAGAAACCCTGTCTGTTTCCAACAGCGCACTTATACACCGTTCCGGTGTCGTGCGCCCTGCCGGGGGCGTTGCGTCCTTCGGACGCGATGGGGAGCTGCACTCCCCAAACCCCTTGCACACCCGCCGGAAAGAAACACCCG
>CAJTGJ010000144.1 GCA_910575695.1 Oscillospiraceae bacterium
ATTTGGTAGAAAACTGCTTCCTGGTTCTGAAACGCTGGAGAGGGATTGCCACTCGCTATGCCAAAACCTCAGATGCTTTTATCGCTGCGGTACACGTCCGTTGTATCGCTATTTGGGCTGCTATTCGCACTTAACTCGTGTAAACACTGTCTAAGTTAAACCATATATATATAATTTCTGTTTCTCCTGAGAGAGTATCTGTTTTTTGGATCATTTGACCATCACAGCCATGGATTTTTACATCTTTTACCTCCGCATCTTCAGTATCTACTAAAGAACCCAGCCCTTTTGAAATTGTGAAAACATCAAAAGAAAAGTTTTTGCGATTTGGATTACAATATACTTCAAGATAATTAGCTTTGTTCGTTTGTACATCATAGATTTCATGCACAAGTAGCTCGTAGTCTTCAGGGATGTAAGTAAACTCGAACGGAAACTCCCCATCTGCAACAGAAGCCCCAGGCTGATTGGGCTGCACATCTCCGGACTCCCCAGAGCCAAAGGAAAACCACGTCCCATTTTCCTGCAATTCCAGGAAAAAGTTCAGCACATCCACCCGGAACTGTTCATTCGCCGCGTAGGCCACGCAAAACAGCAGCACAGCCGCCAGGATCGCCGCCACAAATATCTGCCCGACCCTCTCCAGGCTGAGACGCCGGGAAGGTTTATTGTTCCGGCCCCCAGCCATGGCTGGGGGCCGGTTGTGCTTCACAGGAGCACAACCGGCCTGAATGAGCTTTCTGCACTTTTCGTCCAGCTCTTTGGGCACCTCCAGACCGGAGTTCTCCAGCTCCTCCGCTTCCTTCAGCAGCCGCCTGCCGTCCTCCTGTGCCACCCGGTACATCACCAGGCGCATCAGCGCGTCCTCGTAGTTCTCCACCAACGCCTCGTAATCCTTGTCAAACTCCTTACTCATGCAGGATACCCTCCTTTTTCAATTCCTCCAGCGCGCGGCCCCTTGCCCGGCACAGCACCGTGCGCAGCGTGCCCGGCGTTACCTCCAGCAGCTCCGCCAGCGCCTGGTTGTCCAGGTCCAGAAAATACTTCCCCATCAACGCCGTCCGGTCCCGCTCCGACAGGTGGCCGATGGCGGCGCGTATTTCGCCGTCACGGTGCCCCAGGAGCATCTGCTCCTCCAGGGTGAGCTGGACGCTGCCGTCAATTGGCAGGCAGTCTTCCTCAAGGTTTTCGTCCAGCGGCAGCGCGTTCAGGCTGTCCCGGCGTTCCTCCCGCAGATAGTTCAGCGCGGCGCTGCGGACGGTGAGCGCCAGATACGCGGTCAGCGCGGCGGAATCCAGGGCGCGCAGCGTGTCCTCGTTGCGCATCAGGCGCAGGACGGCATTCTGTACGATATCCTCCTTTGCGTGAGGGTTAGTCGTATAGACTGCCGCTTTTTGAAACAGAAACACTTTATACCGCTCATAAAGGCCGCCTATGTAAGAAGTTTCATCGCAAGACTGGCAACGTGGAGCGTTTTCGCTGTCAAAAAATTTTCTACCAAATAAAACGAACACGGTCACCATCTCCTTTTATATATAAACCCAGAAGCCGGGAAAACGCAACAGGTTTTTCATGAATTTTTTAAAGTATGCTATTTGCACGATGTTTGCTGTTCAATAAGAAAATATCATGCAAATGCAGATTTTTCAAGTTAGAAGAGGTTAGAGCTTGTATAATAGGCCAAAAACGATTGGATGTGGCAGCTATGCCGGTATTCGGTGAAATTTTAGCGGATGCACGCCAGACCCGGAAATGAGAGAAGCCCCCGCTGGTTCAGCGGGGGCTTCTCCATTATATTATACAGATGGTCAGGTTACGTCAAATCGGGCTGTATCCTCTGTTCCGTCCGCACACACCGGGCTAACATAGCGGCGGCCTCGCAGCGCTTCACCTGGGTGTCCGGGTCGAAGCGGTCCTCGCCCTTGCCCTCCATAACGCCGGCCCTGGACAACAGCATAATAGCGGCATAAGCGGGATGGGCTTCGTCGATGTCCGCAAAGTGGACCTCCTCGTGGATGGCCGTTAGCTCCCGCTCCGGCAGAGCCGCCGCCAGCATGGAGGCAAATTCGGCGCGGGTAGCGGGACGGTTCAGATCTTTAGGCACCTCCGCGATGATCTTGTTGGCCAGAGCATAGTCTACATAGGGCTGATACCACATTGCTCCCTCGGCGGCGGTGAAGTCCGTCTTTTCATAGTAGTAGGTGTCCCGTACACGGGCAGCTACCGTGATGGCTTCGCTCAGCTTGATATCGCCAGCGGGAACAAACGTATAGAAGGCGTATTGATCCCTGTCGCGCCCGTTCATCAGGCCCAGCTCAAATGCAATGGCCACCGTCTCGTGGAACCAGTCCTCCTCATGGACATCTTTGAACATATCGGAGTAATATATTTCCTTGGCTGTGAAGTTGAGCAGGCTGCTGTTGTCCTGGCCGTTGGCCATGAAGCGGAACAGCCACTCGGTGTTGTTTTCCACGAATTTCTGAGCTGCGGAATCTGCCGCCGCAAACACAAAGGTGGGCTTGTTGCCGTCCAGACTGCCGCCCTGGATGGCATTCTCCGCGATCTCCGTCACAGTATCGGGAATGATGATCTCGGTGAACTTGTCCGGACTGCCATAGATCCCGCCAGTGGCAATGAACGTTACCGCATCCGGTACGGTGACAGAGCCGGGACCGCCTCCATAATACAGAAGAACGCCGTCCATCACTAAAAATCTGTTGAAATAAACCGTGCCGTTCTGATCCACACCGCTCTTGACATCGATCCAGGGATTGTAATTGTTTTGGATCATGGTGGGATAGGCATATTTGTCATAGGCTTTGTTGACGAACGTCACCGTTTCCAGCTTGGCGGTGTTCTCCAGGCCCCAGGTGCCGTCCCCAATGTACTTGACGGATTCGCCAAGGACCAGCTCGGTGACGTCCGTCCCGCTGAACGCCTGGCTGCTGATATAGCGCACAGTGTCCGGGACAACCACTTTCCCGCCGGGGCCATTGTAGTCCAGCAGAATGCCGTCGCCCACGATGCAGAACTCGTCAGTCAGGCCGTCCAGCCATGCAGTGTCTACGAAGGCCATCCGGCCCACATAGCGCAGGCTGTCCGGCAGCTCCACATGGGTGATATTGGGCAGGAAGCACAGGGTGGTGTCGTGCGGCAGGGCGGTAATCCCTTCCTCCACAATTACGGTGTGTATAGGGCTGTGATCGAGGAAAGACAAGTAGTCAAAGCTGGGGAGGCTGGTCACAGGACCGGCACCAGAAATGGTCAGTACGCCCTCCTCAACGTTGTAGCTGGCACAGGGGCCGCAGATGCCGGAGGGCGGCGTCTGCGGGCGGTAACCGCCCTGGGCGCAGGCGGGGACCAAGCAGGACAACAGCAGGCACAGCGCCATCGCGGCGGTCAGGAATCTTTTCATTGCAGGGCTTCCGTATTGTGTTTTCAT
>CAJTGJ010000145.1 GCA_910575695.1 Oscillospiraceae bacterium
TTTTTGAAAAACGCCGTATTGCCCCGCGAAAAGGGGGAAGCACCACCAACTTTCCAACGAGAAAGGAGGTGAGAATGTGGAACCTAATAGCAGGGAGTTTTACAAACAGTGTGCTTTTCAGAAGTTTTGTAATACGGTACTGCACAATGAAGCGTGCGACACTCATAGAGAGCTTCGCAGACACAAGGCAAAGGAAGTGACCTTTTGGAGTGCTTGGGACAATGTATATTCAAACTCAATATCTGCCGTTTCATAGGAGCAGCCGAAAGAGGACACAAGCATTTTTCCGTCCGTCTTGTCCGGGTTTTCGATATAGTCAAGGGCTTTGCTTAGAGTGCTTTTAATAGGCTTAATCTTTGTAACCGCCATATCTCTGCAAGCACCCCCTTTATTTCCTCTATGTCCTCTTGGTATGCGTTCCCCGTCGCGTTTACGCGGCGTGCTATCTGGTTGACGTTGACACCGATTTTCTGTATCTCTGCTGTCATTGCCTTTATATCGGCGTGGTCTATCTGAATGATATACCCGTCAATGGCAATCTTCCGCAGATACGCCGCCATGTTCCGGGTGGGTACGAGCTTCATTTTTTCCAGTATTAAATCCCGTTCCGCTTCCGTCACTCTGAATTTGATTTGCACCGTCCTTTTCCGTCCGTCCATGTGTTCACTCCTTTCCTTTCCGTTCCGAGGGTTTGGGACACTTCCCAACAAGCCATTTTCAACCGACGCGCCGCAGCGCGGGAGGGCGAAAATACGGAAGTGGGTACCCGCTTCCTATGCTTGCTACGAATGTTTTTATCCTTTAGGCTCTTATCCCTTACTACGGAGAAAAAGCGATTTTGCCAAACTTCCGCAAAAGAAAAACGCTGCAATCTCAAAAAAGATTACAACGCTCTCTAAATCCTGTTCAGTTTTAAGCCGGACATTCCTATTCGCCCTCTTTTTCGACTTCGGAAATCTCTTTTGCCGTTGCGGTCACAATCCGTATGCCTGTATCGCTCATACCGTCAAGGAGCGCGTCAAGCTGCCGCCGCTTTGTGTCCTTTGCAGCGGGCGTGTCTAACAGGAATTGGTCTACGGATATATGGTAACGCTGTATCAGCTCAAAGAATATCTGTAAACTTGGGTGCTGCCCCTTGTTCTCAATGTTCGCAAGGTAGCGCGGCGAGATAAACATTTCGTCGCCTACTTTCTTGCGGCTTTCCTTGCGTCCTTCACGCGCTGCCTTTATCGCTGCCCCAAAAGCCTTGAAGTCGTATTTTGGTACTGGTCTTTTTGCCATAGTTATTCACCCTCTTACATTTTACTGTTCCCCTTTCTTCTTGGATATGTCTACATAGTTCTATCAGTTAGCCAAAATAATTCATATATATATATGTTGACAACAAGCTGCTTTTGTATATAATATTATATAAAAGGGGGGGAATGTTTATGTTACATAGCATGCGTATTCGATAAGCATTGAAATCAAAAAAGATTTTTCCCATTTTCAATATGGGCTTTTTTGTCATGCTTATTTTGCGTATGCTATACAACAAAACTAACGACGTATAGACATAGTATAAAAACTATGCCTTAATTTTGTTGTAGTATTATATGTATAAATGCAGGTCAATGCTCATGTTGAGAATTGACCTGCATTTTTTTGCGCAAAAGGAGAAATATTATGCTTGAAAAATATTGGATAAAATGTCCAATTTGTAACGGAAAGACGAGGGTTCAAGTATTTTATAATACGGTATTAAGAAATTTTCCTCTTTTCTGCCCTAAATGTAAATTAACGCATATCGTTGATGTTGAAAAACTAGAAATCATAATCAAAAACTCTGAAAAACAAACTTTTTAATTTTGAAAAGGAAGGATATTTAAATGAAACACTTACCTAAAAGTACACCTACGGAAATATTGAATGACCCATACGGATTTACTTACAAAGAAATGTCGGAAGTAATTGGAGAGGATAAAGCAAGAGCCTTATATACGGAATTGTATAAACAGCCATTTCACAAAGAAAATCTATCAATATCAACAAAAAAAGTCTATAAAAGTAGCGATACTGAAAAGTATGTTTATGAATTGAAAGATAACAGGTATATTGAAACGGTTTTTATTAAACGGCGAGATGGTGGGACTGTTTGCGTAAGTACGCAAGTTGGTTGTTCTGTTGGCTGTATTTTTTGTGAGTCCGGACGCAATGGTTTTGTTCGTAATCTAACACCGTCTGAAATTGTGCAGCAGGTTGTATTGATACGTCAAAAAGTAAATCGTATCGTTTTTATGGGAATGGGAGAACCTTTATTCAATTACGACAACTTGATTGCAGCAATCCATATTCTTCGAGATAGAAATGGACTTAACTTTCCAACCGACGGCATTACCGTATCAACAGTTGGTCCAGTTAATCAATTAAAAAAATTGCGCGAAGAACATCTAAAAATTCAGTTGACAATATCTTTACATGCAGCAACACAGGCTGCGAGAAACTGTATCATTCCTCATATGCACATGTACGCTATTGAAGATGTTGTTAAGCAAGCATTGTCCTATTCTCAAAGGCATAATCGAAAAGTGGTATTTGCGTATTTGCTTTTACCAGGTATAAATGACCGTTCCTCAGATATAAGGCAACTTGCAAAATGGTTTAAGGGCAAAAATGTTATGATTAACGTGCTGCAATACAACCCGACGAGTAATTCAAAAATTAGAGCACCACAAAAACAAGAAATGGTTGCGTTCAAACATCAATTAGAGCAAACAGGACTTGAAGTTACCATGAGAGTTTCTCATGGTAGAGAGATTAAAGCAGCTTGTGGACAGTTAGCTAATACATATAATAAAGCCAAAAAACAACAGAAATAATTTAATTAAAAGAGCCAGACGCACAGACGCAGAGCCGATAATATGCAGTTTGAAATACTGCTGTTATCGGCTCTTTTTTGATTTTAATTTGTGCCCCTAATAACCATATTGGAGCAAAATCAGAACTGTTGCTTGTCGTTCTTTGATTTCCGCAGCAGCTTTGAAAAATCAAAGCCGCCGTTTCTTTTTATCTTCTAATGAAATGACGCGGTATCACTGTTAAAAGCGGCGGCTAAAGGAGGTAGCCGCCATGAAGCACATACCCTATCGACAAAATCCGACGGTCATTGACATATCAAAAAAAGCCCGACCACCGCCGGGAACCTCTCTACCCTTGACTATGAACTGTCTAATCATCTAAATACTGCTTACAATACCTATACGCCTGTCCGGGCTTTTCGGACAGGCGTATTTTGCTGCTCAAAAAATTTTTTGAAAAAATTTCAAAAAATCTTCGGCGTTTTTCAAAAACGCCGTATTGCCCCGCGAAAAGGGGGAAGCACCACCAACTTTCCAACGAGAAAGGAGGTGAGAATGTGGAACCTAATAGCAGGGAGTTTTACA
>CAJTGJ010000146.1 GCA_910575695.1 Oscillospiraceae bacterium
AATGCGGCTCCAGCAATGCCCATACTTCGTCACTTATATCATGGCGGTGATACGATGCTTCCATTTTTTATTCCTCTTCTTTCTTTTGTTTGCTTCTATTTTACCACCTATGTCAAACTTGTGTAGACACTATCTAGGGAAATGTAGTATACTCGGAAATAATTGGGGAGGGTGTCGAATATGGAGCAGGCATATTTGCCGGGAACTGTCCGGCAGAGGATACAGGAGCTTATCAAGGAGCGGAAAATCACTCAGGCTGAACTCGCTGCGGAAATTGGAATGGCAGAAAGCTCTCTCAGCCGATTCCTGAGTGAGAAAACAGATAAAATTGGGGACGAGTACATCATCAAAATTGCGGACTTTCTGGGGGTGTCCACCGACTTCATTTTGGGGCAGACGGATTTCCCGGAGCGCCGTAACTATGATATTGAGGAATTGGGGCTGTCCTACAAGGCGGCGATGGCGTTGTATACCAGAGAAGTGGACACCGATGTTGTCAACCGTATTTTGGAGAATCCACAATTCCCGGAGATTACACGAATGATCTCTCGCTATTTCAAGGATGCGATTGCGGAAGGCCTTGCTGTCCAAAACGCCATGTGGAGTACTTTGCAACAGCTTACCGGAACAGTAGACACCAGCCATTTGACAAACCCGCAGGAGGGCGCAGAGGCCGCGATGCAGATTCTCGGTATGATGAAAACCGCTCCCCATGAAAAGGATATTGAGAGTATCCAATTCGCTCTAATGACAATGCTTAGGGACGTCAAGGCCGGTATCCAGACGCAGACACCAACGACGGAACTGGCTACAAAGCAGATCACTCAATCTATGATGCAAAGCATGGTCAGAGGTGAAAACGCTGTTCCAGCGTTGCAATCTATCTCGCTGGAACAGCTTGCTGGGGCCTACTCAACACTGCCAGGTGCAACACCGGAACTGGGCGGGCAGTTTTCCGAGCTTATCAAGAACTTTATCAGAGATTTCATGGATATTGCACAGAAGCAGGGTCTGACAAATGAAAGACCTGACGAATGAACAGCTTTGCAAATTGGCGCAGGCCGGAGACAAACAGGCTGTGTCCTTACTTATTGAGGCCAATCTCCCGTTTGTTCGGAAAGTCGCAAATCAAATTGTAGGGAACCCGGTACGGCAGGAGCATCTATCCGCCTGCGGTGTAGGTTTTGACGATCTTGTGCAGGCCGGTTCTATTGGGTTGTGGAGGGCAATCGATGGATATAGGCAGTTTGAAGAAGTCCAATTTCTGACTTATGCCGCTCCCGCTGTCAAACGCTCCATGAGTGACCTAATCCGCCAGTATAGCCGGGACACGGTGTGGCAGTTGCGGCACGATAAGGCAAACGCCTGGAAAATCATATATCTGGACGAGGATTTAGATGATACAGAGGATGATACCGTTGAAACTCTGATTTCTTCTCCCTGCGCCAAATTGCCAGAGCAGATTTATATTGAACAGGAGACGGCGGCTGAACTTCACGAGGCGATGGATGCGCTGCCGGATCGGGAAAATGTTTATGTTCAGTACCGCTTTGGGTTTGCGGACGGCAAAGACCACCCGCTCACCGAAACGGCGCGGTATTTCCATTTGACGGAGAGCCGTACGAAAAGCGTAGAACATTCTGCACTGAAGCTGTTACGGCATGAACTGCTGATTGAAATTCCAGAGCGGGCCTATGCCAGAGCGGAGGACAGGCTGACAAAAGTGCTGGTTGCGGCAGGCGAACTTCATGCTGTGGAACTCCGGCTGAAATCCCAGCAGAAGCGTGGCAGAAAAATAACCGCCGTAGTCTACGAATACCTCGCAGACTGTGACGGTAAATGGGGCGAGCTTCGATACAATTTCAAGGATGATACGGCGGAGGTCCTTCTGCTGGCTGATTGGGATACAACGATTAGTCACAGGTTTGCTATGAGGGCCATTGAGCATTTCAGAACTTATCGAAATGACAAGTTGCCAGATAGAATCATGCTGACATTTATTGGGCCGGATCAGGCAGCGAAGACGCAGCAAATGTAAATTATTTTTGTGGAGAATGAGCCATGAAGAAAAACACTGATGATACGTATATTGATATTCCGGAAACCTATTCCCGGCGCAAACTGAATGCTATGTACAGGGAGATCCCATTGAAGGATACGACTTCGCGCCTACTCCGAAAATATTTCAACGCGATGGCTAATCTTTATGGGGTCATTCCCTTGCGGAAGGCGTGGGAAATTGTCAGCGATCAAAACACGGATTTGGTCAGCAAGGAAGAATTTTTCACTTTTGCGGAGATTGCTCGCCATGAATGCGAGGACTACTGCATCATGAAAGACGACGAGCTTTATCTGGACGGCAAGCCGACCGGACGGCTTGATTGGAAAATTATTGATATATCTCTGCTCTATGACGAGGACGATGCGCTGCATGAAGTAGAGGTTTGCCAACAGGGCAAGGATTACTTCATTCCTCCAAAGGCGGAATTGCTTCGCTACAATGATTCCGCCTATTGTGAATCCACACCGCAGTCAAATAGAATGTGGATTTTTCTGTCAAAAACACTCCGCCTGGATGAGCGCAAGGCTGGCATTGCGTTTGAGGATATTCTTTTATATACACGTTGTCTGAACGGCGGACTTCAAAAAGCGGTAGATATAGTTGAGCGAGCCGGCGCTGTTTTCAATGACAAGACACTATCCGAATTTGCGTCTATTCATCAGGATTTCAATAATAACACCCGTATGCAACACAATCGCGGGTATACGCCTAACGAAATAAATGCCATGAGTAAACCGGAAGATCGGATTCCAAAATCGTTTTCTTTTGGACCCAACATTCGGAAGTCCTTAGCGGATGGAACAATGGATGCCAGAGAACTACGGCAGAGCATTTTGACGATGGAACTTCCGGACAAACGATTAAGACCGCTTATGCTTCAGGCTCTGGAGGAGGCCGAATCCGCCGTTAAGATACCTAAAGTTGGCAGAAATGATCCCTGTCCCTGCGGCAGCGGAAAAAAATACAAAAAGTGCTGCGGACGATAATGCGGTTAGGGGGTTATATTACGATAATTAGGCTGGAACAGGTGCTTGATGCGATTGAAACCGCTGATGATGCGTTTACCTATTTTGTTGACACACTGACTGGTGAAACAGTATTCCTGTCCGACCCCATGATTACCGGCGAATCATACGAGGAACTTGAAGAATTGATTGAAAGCTCCGATGATCGTTTTCTCCGTTTCCCTAGATAGTGTCTACACAAGTTTGACATAGGTGGTAAAATAGAAGCAAACAAAAGAAAGAAGAGGAATAAAAAATGGAAGCATCGTATCACCGCCATGATATAAGTGACGAAGTATGGGCATTGCTGGAGCCGCATT
>CAJTGJ010000147.1 GCA_910575695.1 Oscillospiraceae bacterium
CTGGACTACTCGGACGATGAAAGCCCGCTGTCTTTGAAATCCGACTTCATTCTGTCGCTGTGCGAGCTGATCGTGGGCGGCAAGGAGGGCTTGCAGCCAGTCCAGAAAACCATCATCGACCGTTGTGTACGGCTGGTCTACCATGATTACCTGAACGACCCCAGGCCGGAGAATATGCCGGTATTGGAGGATTTGTATAACCTCCTGCTGACCCAAGAGGAAAAAGAGGCGCAGTACATCGCTACGGCACTGGAAATCTATGTTTCCGGCTCCCTGAATGTGTTCAACCACCGGACCAATGTAAACATCGACAACCGCATTGTCTGCTATGACATCAAGGAGTTAGGCAAGCAGCTGAAAAAAATCGGTATGCTGGTGGTACAGGACCAGGTATGGAACCGCGTCACCATCAACCGCGCCGCCCACAAGTCCACCCGTTACTACATTGACGAGATGCACCTGCTGCTCAAAGAGGACCAGACCGCCGCCTATACCATTGAAATCTGGAAACGCTTTCGGAAATGGGGCGGGATTCCCACCGGCATCACACAGAACATCAAGGACCTGCTTGCCAGCCGGGAGATCGAGAACATCTTTGAGAACTCGGACTTTGTGTATATGCTCAACCAGGCAAGCGGCGACCGGCAGATTTTAGCCAGACAGCTGGGCATCTCCCCGCACCAGCTGTCCTATGTGACCCACTCCGGCGAAGGCGAAGGGCTGCTGTTCTACGGCAACATCATCCTGCCCTTTATCGACCGGTTCCCAAAGGACACCGAGCTGTACCGCATTATGACCACCAAATTACAGGAATTAAAGGAGGGAAAGCAATCATGACTGCACAGAAAATCAAACACAATCCCCGGCTGTTTTTGCAGCGGGCGATGGAGATTCAGCGCCGCCAGCTGCTTCTGGCGATGGCGGACGCGGTAAGCGAGTGCCGTACTGCGGAGAGCATGGCGGCAGAACTGAACCGTGACGGGGAAACGGGCCTGCTCCGCCTTGCGGAAATCTGGTGCTGCCTCTCCCCCGGCACCGGCGGCAGGGTTTTGGAGGGCCGGGGCGCGGAGCTTCTGGCCGATGTGCTGGCACAGGTCTATGCCTGCCTGGTCCTCCGCCCCCTGCACACCCCGGCTGGCATGGGCCTCTATGTGGAACTGCTCTATATGATGGAGGCGCTGATGCTGGGGGAATGGTTTGATTAAGGAGCCGCGCCTGCGCTTTACGAGGGAGGAACAGACCGACCCGGCGCTGGAAAAGCCGATCCGCCGCGCGGAGAAAGCGGCTGTCCGGGCAGACAAGGCGCAGGCCAGGATACCCAAAAAGAAGGTCCGGCAGACCGTTATTGACCCCGATACCGGAAAGAAAACAACGAAACTGACCTTTGAGGAACAGGCAAAGCCGCCCTCCAAGCTGTCCCATGCGGTACGGGGCGCTCCGGCCAACGCGCTGCTTGCCGGGGCGCATAAGGAAATCCGCAAGTCCGAACAGGACAATGTGGGCGTGGAAGGGGCGCACAAGACCGAGCAGGCTGTTGAAGTCAGCGCGCGGCTGGTGCGGGAGGGATACCGCAGCCATAAGCTGAAACCCTACCGCGAAGCGGCAAAGGCGGAGCAAAAGCTGGAAAAAGCAAACATCAACGCCCTGTACCAAAAGTCACTGGCGGAGAACCCCCAGCTTGCCAGCAATCCCCTTTCCCGCTGGCAGCAAAAGCAGGCCATCAAAAAGGAATATGCCGCCGCCAAACGCGCCAGTCAAACGGCTGGGCATACGGCACAGGCCGCAGGCCATACTGCCAAGACCGGCAAGGCGGCAAAGTCCGTCAAAGAAAAAGCGGAACAGGCAGGCCGGTTTGTCATGCGGCACAAGAAGGGATTCCTGATTGCGCTGGCGCTGTTTCTGCTGGTCTGCCTGCTGATGAATACCCTGTCCTCCTGCTCCATGCTGGCCCAGAGCATCGGCTCGGCGGTGTCCGGCTCCACCTATCCCTCCAAAGACGAGGATATGCTGGGGACGGAAGCGGACTATGCCGCAAAGGAGGCGGAACTGCAAGCCGAACTGGACAACATGGAGAGCCTGCACCCCGGCTATGACGAGTACCGGTACAATTTAGACCCCATCGGCCATAACCCCCATGAGTTGGCGGCTTATTTAAGCGCCCTGCTCCATGAATACACGCCCCAGAGCGCGGCGGCACAGTTACAGCGGGTCTTTGACCTCCAATATGTCCTGACACTGACCGAGGAGGTGGAAATCCGCTACCGCACCGAAACCAGCACCGACCCGGAAACCGGGGAAACGACCAGCGAGGAAGTCCCCTATGAATACTACATCCTCCATGTGGAGCTTGTGAACACACAGATTGCCGCCCTTGCGCCGGAGCTTCTCACCCCGGATGAATATGAGATGTACCAGGTCTACATCGCCACCAGGGGCAACAAGCCGCTGCTGTTTGGCGGCGGTTCCCCGGATATGGGAAATTCTGAGGATTTGAGCGGCGTGGAGTTTATAAACGGGACCCGCCCCGGCAATCCGGGACTGGTCGATCTGGCGAAGCGTCAGGTGGGAAACGTGGGCGGCTATCCGTATTGGAGCTGGTACGGCTTTAACAGCCGGGTGGAATGGTGCGCCTGCTTTGTGAGCTGGTGCTATAACCAGGCAGGGAAAAGCGAACCGCGCTTTGCGGGCTGTCAGTCCCAGGGCGTACCCTGGTTCCAGTCGCATGGGCAATGGGGCGGACGCGGATATGCCAACATCGCCCCCGGCGACGCCATTTTCTTTGACTGGGATTTGGACGGTTCCGCCGACCATGTCGGCATTGTGATCGGCACAGACGGGAGCCGGGTCTATACGGTGGAGGGCAATTCCGGCGACGCCTGCAAAATCAAAAGCTATGACCTGAATTACCAGTGCATCAAGGGCTACGGCCTGATGAACTGGAACTAAACCATGTGGGAAGGAGTGTTACAGATGGCAACGAACAAAATCGACCGGATTGACCGGGAGATCGCAAAGACCCGCGAAAAGCTGGCGGAATACCAGAACAAGCTGCGGGAATTGGAGGCGCAGAAAACCGAGGCGGAGAACCTGCAAATCGTCCAGCTGGTGCGGGCGGTCCGCATGACCCCGCAGGAACTGAACGCGCTGCTGTCCGGCGGCGGGATTCCCGGCGTGGGAACGCCTGCGCCAGACGCCCAGGAAAAGGAGGAAAATCACGATGAAATCTAAAAAACTATTGCGGACACTGGCCGCGCTTTGCACCGCCCTGGTTCTTATGGGCGGTTTTTCTGTCCCCGCCTACGCGGGCGGCGGCGGGGAACCGGCTGATGAAACCAACGATTCCAACGTACAGGTGGAGCAGCCGGAGGAAACGCC
>CAJTGJ010000148.1 GCA_910575695.1 Oscillospiraceae bacterium
CGCTGAGAAATACCTTCCTCAACTTAATCTTGTTGCAACGGCTCCGGGTATCCAAGCCTTTTCCGCTATTGGCATTATCTCTGAAATTGGCGTGGATATGGCCGTGTTCCCCACCTCAAAGCACCTTTGCTCCTGGGCTGGGCTTACGCCGCAGAACAACGAAAGTGCCGGGAAGAAAAAAACTACCAGGATCAGCCGTGCCGGATCCTATATCAAGCCCCTGCTTGTTCAGTGCGCTTTGTGCGCCATCCGGGCCAAGCAGTTTCCTGAAGTCCGCCGCCGTTATCTTGCTTTGAAAAAGCGGCGGGGACATAAGAAGGCAATCATCGCCATTGCCAGGATGCTCCTGACTGCCATTTACAATATGCTCAAGAAAAATGAGCCCTACGATCCTGAGCTTTATCGCAAAGCTGACCGCCCTCCTGTGCATCGTGAGGTTTCTCTTGAGGAGGCCATCTACATCATCCAACGGCAAGGATATTTGGTGACTGCGCCCCCAACCCCCTAAACTTCGAGCATAACTTTTTTTGCCCGCTTTCAGGGGGCTTGGTTTTGTGCGCCCTTTGGGGCAGTGGCGCTTAAATTACAATGTTTCAACCTTTTCTCCGTTCCTGCTGGTAATCTATGCTGAAATTATATGCTGCCAGCGGGAGCCTGTCAATTATCCAGCCCATAAGAATCAGAGCGTATTAAGAAATTCTTTCTTTAGACGGTCAACCACATCCAAAACTGTCTTTTGCTGGCTTTCACTCAGATCATCCAGATAGAGATATGAGCGGTTCTCCATTCCCATCATATAGTCCAGAGAAGTATTGTAAAGCACTGCCAGCTTAACGAGCTGTTCCACGCTGGGGGTAATGGTATTGCACTCATAGCCGCTGATTGTAGCGCGTGTCACATCCAGCCGATCCGCAACATCTGACTGTGAAAGCCGTTTGCCCTCCCGCAATTCTTTCAGCCGCAAGCCAAAATCATAAACCGCCATTCGCTCACCCCATCTTTTTCTACATTTTACAAGACGGTTGGCAATTCTAACTTTACAAAATTTAAGAAATTAAGACATTTGTAATTGATAGTTTCCCAAAAGCATTATAAAATATTCGAGAAGCTATCACAAAATAGGAGGCTTTTGAAAAATGGAAACGACCTGCGCATTCACGGGCCACCGTCCACACAAATTTCCATGGAGGGATAATGAGGACGACCCCCGGTGCATTGCGCTGAAAAAGGCAATGACAGAACAGATCACGGCTCTGACCAAAGCCGGAGTAACCGAGTATTATAGTGGTGGAGCGGACGGGACAGACTGCTGGGCCTCGCTGATCGTCCTGACCCTCCGCGAAAAAAATCCCGCGCTGAAACTCCACTGTATTCTGCCCCATGAGGGACAGGCGGACAGTTGGAGCGATTCAGCGCGGGAGCGGTATCACTCTATTCTGAAACGGGCCAATTCTGTGGAATATGTGAGCCGCCAATATTACAACGGCTGCATGATTGACCGGAACCATCGGCTGGTGGAATCGGCTGGCCTGCTATTGGCTGTTTACAACGGAGTACGGCGCAGCGGCACCGGCGCAACGGTAAACTATGCCCGGAAAACAGGCCGGAAGATTATCGTGATCGACCCTCGTACCCGGCACATCACTTATGAGAAGATTGCACCGCTTACTATGCAACCCTAAACGGCGCGGGACGCATCCCGTACTTCCTGCGCGGATGTGCAGGAAGAAGCGACCAACGGGAGCGCAAAGCCACGCCGACAGGCGTGTTCGACTGGACGCGGAAGCGTCCAGTCCGGGGTTTGGGGGGACCCCAACAAGCGAGTGGGAATATCCAAAAGGATATCCCCACTCATTGCTTGCACGTGTTATCGGAAATTTCTGATAATGAGTAGCGAATTATTCGAGATCGCGGACAGAGAAAAGCCCCGACGCAAGAGGCAGTCGGAGCGATGTCGAATAATTCCATTGAACGAAGACGCGGAAATAGGCGTAGGGACTATGGGGAAAGTATGCCGCGTGTACCGGCAGAGAAGTTGGTATGAAGAATGGTTTTGTTTTGGGGGACAATACATAGTATACTGAAATCCGTAAAAAGGGTATAATAGACCTCTTGCGAAAATAAGGTACAGTGGTAAAATAGGGGCATGAAATACGAAACGATAGCAGAATAATCAAATACAAAATTCCGGAGGATCACCTGGGTAAAGCGGGCAACATTTGACAGGATGGTAGAAATCTTACGGAAAGGCTATGCGGAAAAGCACCGGCGTCGCGGGAGGAAGCCAAAGCTGAGCATAGAAGATATGTTGCTGGCAACCTTGGAGTATCTGCGGGAATACCGTACCTATGCCCATTCTGTCCCCAAGTATGCAGCACAGCAGTTATTCCAGGTATCGCGCCAAGATATTTCCGGTCCGCACACAACTCCAGTATCGTTTCGGAAGCAGCTTGAAATAACAATGAGTACAGGGCGTTTTGATGACTGAGAAAAGCAGGATTCAATTCAGACGGGACAGTAAAAACAACATGGAAATAGGGAATGTCCAGAAGATGCTACCGCTGTTTATCAATCCATTTTTCTTTTGCAACTGTCTGGCATTTGGGGCAGTGGCGGTTCCGGCAGGAATTGTAGGAGATTTTTGTATAACCACAGTTGTCACAAGTGTCTATGTGTGCGCCCAAAGCGGCTGTCCGGCAATCCATAATGTTCTGAACGGCTTTTCGCTGAACAAGGTTCAGAGGATGGCTTTCCATATAGGAAGTGATGTGGGCGGCAAAGATATCCTGAATTTCAACGCCCATTGTTACCAATGCGGTCAGCGGGACTGATAAGGTTTGCTCCAACATTTGCCAGATGCAGATAGACAGTAGTAGAGGATATGCTTCGGTGTCCCAGCAATTCCTTGATCGTGAAAATGTCAACACCATCTTCCAGAAGATGCGTTGCAAATCCATGACGTAGGGAATGCATGGAGATGTTTTTAGAGATACCGGCTGCGGTAAGCCATTTCTTCAACGCCTGGTTTATGGCTTTATCTGTGATATGAGAGATATTCTTGCTGCCTGGAAAGAGCAACCCATCGGGATGATTGGGTCGGAAGTTACGCCAGTAATCCCGCAAAAAAACAAGGCACTGTCGAGAGAGAATTGTATAGCGATCCTTATTCCCCTTACTGCCGCGAATGAAAATACGCATTTGCTTTGAATCAATATCCTGTACCCGAAGTGCGCAGATTTCGAGAGCGCCGAAAAATTTGTGTAAAAGAGAATAAAAGGCATCCATTCAGTCAAGAATCGGAGCAAGGAAAAACTTGATTGAAAGGATGTATTTTTATGG
>CAJTGJ010000149.1 GCA_910575695.1 Oscillospiraceae bacterium
TGCCCGAAATCCATCTGCATCTGTTTCCCCATCGGCAGCTCCGGCACCGCCTCATATTCCCGAGGCGCCGCGCTCTTTTTCAGTCCGTATTCTTCCCGGAGCTGCTTCACATACCGGGATACCGTCCGCTCGCTCACATCCTCCCGGTAGTGCTCCCTCAGCCAGTCGCATACCTGGGCCGCTGTCAGGTCTGGAAATTCCCGCAGCCACCCTATGATCTGTGCTTGGTATTTGTCCAGGTACTGCATCCGGCAGACCGCGCTGCTCATTTCCTCGTACTCGTCTACCGGCATTTCCCAATACCGCTTTACTGTCTTGCGGTTGATTCCAAGCCGCCGCGCCACTTGCCGCTGGCTGAATCCCGCCGAACGAAATTGCTGAATCTTGCTGTACACGTGATACCCCTTCATTCCTTTCTGGCCTCCATCTGGGTGAGTGTCCTCTCATTTTACCAGATGGTTGCCCTCGGCTTCCGTGGTATACTTTGTGGCGAGATTTGGCCCCTTTTGTGGCGACGTTTGGTATCCTTTCAGTGGCGGATTTTGGTATACCCTATCTTACCATTTACACTCTGACAGAGCCGCGTTACCTGCTGCCAGTTCCGGCAGACAACTGGAGCAAACTCTCTAAAAACTTTGGCGCTCTTTTTTTGGCGTGGAATCCGAACGTCGTGGTACGGTGCTCCCCTGAGAATGACTTGCTTCCAGGGGTCTTCAATAGACTCGACATTTTCTGGGCCGTCATATGCTGCTACGACCCAGGCTTCCAGACTGTCACAGGGAACCACAATACAGGTGTCATCTGTGTCAATCAGTTTAGAGGAAATCAAACTTTTCAGATGATCTATGTAGCCGGTTACAGGGGCGCTATGTCTATTGCAGGGCAGTGTAACCGGGCAGGTTATCGTGTTGCAATACAGAGGGTTCAGACTTTCTCTGTCAGGACATACAGTGGGGTCACAGCTGCAATGGGCTGGCTTTTCTTTCCTGGAGACATCACCATCCATCTGGATGATCAGGAGATCCAGCGCAGGCTGGATACTGTTCATAAATTGCTTTTTGATGGCGGCATGATCTATGCACCATTTCCAAACACCTTTCCAGCCATTCTCGTACCGGCCAATTACATCGGGTTCTGGCTGCAATGGATAAAAATTGTTGCGCTCTCCGGTGATTGTATCAACAACAGCCTGGAGGATGATAAAGTCTGTTGGACCCTCGCAGACAATTCCAATATTTTTCATAGCGGCGTGGGGACACCTCCCAGTCTGCCGTTGATCCAAAGCCGGGACAGAGGCTGGCCTTCGTTGATCAGCTCCTGGGAGACAAGAATCCGCTTGATTTGCGCATAACCATGGGAGTCCCGATCCAAAGCGAACAGGCGAATGTCGTCATTGCGTAGGTCCAGACCGTCCAGGACCAGCGGGTTATGAGTTGTCAGAAAAACGTGCTTCTTGTGCTGAATGACCTGTTCACAGAAAACCTGAATCATTTTCTTGGCGAGCCGAGGATTTAAGGCATGGTCAAAACTATCTACAGCGAAAATAGAAGGGGCCTGTGGGTGCATGGCCAGAGCCAGCATGAACAGCACATACAGCGCACCCTCACTGGCATCGTAGCCGGTGAACTGCGCAGACACCTTCATATAGCGGTCTGCAAATTGAATAACCTGTCGTGGAGAAGGGATGTTGGAATTGATAGTACTCTTTTTAGGTGCGCCTACGGTGATATTAGATGCCCAATCGATCATATCCAGGATATCATCCATGTATAGATCACCAAAACAAAGATCGCCATCTTTTTCGTGAATGAGAGCATCAATTGCTTCAGCCAAACGACCGCCATTCAGGCCGATAGGGGTAGTTTGGTTTGGGTCGGGAGTTGTTCCGCGCAGGGTCATTGTATTTGGTTGAAAGATACCATATGGGGAAAAGTCCTGTGCGATTTTTCGGCTTGCCGCCAAATCCTCGTTGTTGTCAATTAAAAAGAAGCCAATATGATTGTTGGTTTGCTGCTGGGAGGCATGGCTGCGCCCCCACTTTTTTATGCCATTGAGGAAAAATGCTTCTGCGTGATATTTCCAATAGTCGCTATCTGTAGGGGTTGTGAGGTGAACGTCATATTGGCACACATCAGAGGAGTCATCATCATCCCACTCCAAAGAGAGATTCACTGTTAGTTTCTGACGGCTAACCCCCTTAAAATTAGACTTATAGAGTGAGGGGATGCTTAGCCTAACGCCTCTCCTTTGCAGGCTTGCAGAGTCAACACGATCTGTCATGGCCGCGCTGAGCAGTCCAATAGCCTCCAAAATTGTAGACTTCCCAGAACCGTTGGCACCAATGAACACATTGACTTTCCCAGGCTCAAAAGCTATATTATATAGACACTTAAAGTTGCCAAAGCTGATTTTTCGCAAATTCATGCCATCACCCCTTCCGTTGGATACAAATACAGTATAACACATCGAACAAATTAAATACAGCATTTTTTGTAGATTTTGGCTTATTTAATTTGATGGAACAAAAATTCCATAAGCAAGATGCTTCTAACAAAAATCTAACACTCAGATTGGTACAATAAGAAGAAAAAGGGGGTGTAGCTTTGAGAATTTTGCTGGTTGAAGATGAACGGCGGCTTTCCGGCTATATTGCAAAGGGCCTGCAAAACAGCGGCTACGCGGTGGATGCCGTTTATGACGGGGAGGCGGCCCTATATGAGTATGGGGTAAACAGCTATGACCTGATCATTCTGGACCTGAACCTTCTCAAAGTGGATGGGCTGGATGTCCTGCGGGAGATTCGGAAGACTGACGGCAGCATCAAAGTCATTATCCTGTCCGCCCGCAGTAAAGTGAGCGACCGGATCCTGGGGCTGGATGACGGAGCGAACGACTACCTGATCAAGCCCTTTAATTTTGGGGAGCTGGAGGCGCGTATCCGGAACCTGCTGCGCCGTGAATTTTTGCAGGTGCCATCAATCGTGTCGCTGGGGGGCCTGAGCCTGGATACAAAAGTCAAGCGAGTCACATTCCGTGGTACAGAGGTCGTTTTGACACGCAAGGAGTACGGTATTCTGGAGTACCTGATGTTTCATCAGAACCAGGTAATCAGTGCGGAGGAGTTGACAGAGCACATCTGGAACAACAGGCCCGGCAGAAAATTTTGTGTAAAAGGAGACAAGCTGTAGTCAAGGAAACAGGAGCAAATCAGAGGATTTCCCAGGCTGGACACAACCCGGCTAAACTCGGCTTATCCACCTGTGTTCCGAGCGGAGAGACGGTATGCGCGCGCAGCGTGAATGCCGTCTCCCCGCCCGG
>CAJTGJ010000150.1 GCA_910575695.1 Oscillospiraceae bacterium
ATTTGGTAGAAAACTGCTTCCTGGTTCTGAAACGCTGGAGAGGGATTGCCACTCGCTATGCCAAAACCTCAGATGCTTTTATCGCTGCGGTACACGTCCGTTGTATCGCTATTTGGGCTGCTATTCGCACTTAACTCGTGTAAACACTGTCTAAAAAAGTTAAGTCGAATTTTGTGTCTTGCATTTTTGCAATTTCCACGACTGAAACGGCCTCAATTTGCAATAACGTCATATTTTTTCGACCGGCACCATTTTCTCCGTATATTGGTATCAGAGGGTAAAACCTCTGAATCCATACGGAAAGGAGCATAGGATGTTATAGCGAATATCTGCGGAAGCGCCGCCCCAAGTTGTCAGGGCGGCGTTTTTGCGCCTGCAACTGAATAGGGACAACGGACTACCGGCGGGAAATCCCCCTACAAACAAGGAAAGAGAGGTACAATGACGAAAAACACCAGCACCACCATGACCCGGCGAATCGGAAGCACAGTTTTCAAAGTGAACATTTTTACTAAAGAGGGCGGCAGCGAAACCATGGAGGACAAAATTTTACGGCTAATCCGGCGCGAAGGATTGGCATCACCGGCAGATTGTGGTATGATAGACGTGCCACAAATGAACCGTCAGTCTGAAAGGAGCGCATCATGAGCGCCAGACAGACGGAGACAAAAATCACAGCGTTATATGAACGCCTCAGCCGTGACGATGAATCTTTAGGGGACAGTAATTCGATCATCAATCAAAAACGATACCTGGAGGGCTATGCCGCTGACCACGGTTACAGTAATATCGTCCATTACACGGATGACGGATGGTCCGGCGGCAATTTTGACCGTCCCGCATGGAAACGGTTGATTACCGACATTGAGGCCGGGAAGGTAGAACATCTGCTGGTCAAGGACCTTAGTCGGGTGGGGAGAGATTATCTCCAGACCGGTTTTTACACCGAGGTCGTTTTCAAACGCTATGGTATCCACTTTGTTGCCATCGGGAACAGCATTGACAGCAACGATCCCAGCTCTGGGGAGTTTGCCCCTTTTGTCAATATCATGTCCGAGTGGTATTTGCGGGACCTGAGCCGGAAGCAGCGCACCGCCATCAGGGCCAAAGGGGAATCCGGCAAGCCGACTACCAATCAGGCTATTTACGGCTACAAGAAAGACCCCAACGACAAATACCACTGGCTCATTGACGAGGAAGCGGCGGCAGTTGTGCGGCGCATCTATCAGTTGGCCGTTGAGGGACACGGCCTGAGCGATATTGCCAACATTCTGTATCGGGACAAGGTTGAATCCCCTGCGGCATACTTGGCACGGCAAGGGCGCGGCCCTTGGAAAAGCAAGGAAAATATAGACCGTCCCTATGCCTGGAGCGACTTCATCGTGGGACGGATACTGTCTAAGCCTGAATACATGGGCCATACGGTCAACTTCCGTTCCCACAAAGAATCCTATAAAGATAAGCAGCCGGTTTATCATGCCCCGGAGGACTGGCTGATTTTCGAGGATACCCATGAGGCTATCGTGGACAAGAGCACCTGGGAACTTGTTCAGAAATTGCGGGGAACTCCGCGCCGGATCGACACCCTTGGCGAAGCCAATCCCCTGACCGGGCTGGTATTCTGTGCGGACTGCGGGGCAAAGATGTACAACCAGCGGACACGGGGCAGCGATACAAAGCCGTATCCATCCGACGCCTATGAGTGTTCCTCATATAAACTCGCAGGGCAAAGAAGGACGGCTGCTTGCAGCAATCATCATATCTCCACAAAAGCCCTGCGGGCGTTGATTTTGGAAACCATCAAGGTCACCAGCACCTACGCTATCTCCAATGAGGCTGAGTTCATTCAAAAGGTCCGGGCAGCGTCCGAGATTCAGCAAGCACAGGCGGCAAAGGACTTGAAGCGTAAGCTGAACAAGGACAAGCGGCGCTTTGACGAACTGGACACTATCATCAAGAAGCTGTATGAATCCTATGCGGTGGGCCGCATTGGAGAGGAACGCTTTGATACCCTTCTCGCCGGATACGAACAGGAGCAGGCAGCGCTCCGGCAGTCCATTGCGGAAGGTGAATCCACATTAGGCATCTTTGAACAGGACACCGCCAATGTAGAACATTTTCTTGACCTTGCAAGGAAGTACGCCAATTTCTCAGAGCTGACCACGCCGATGATCAACGAGTTCATTGACAAGATTGTTGTCCACGCTCCGGATAGGTCCACAGGGGACCGGGTGCAGGAGGTGGACATCTATCTGAAGTTCATTGGCAAGTTTGACGCACCCATGCCGGAGCCTACCCCGGAGGAGATCGCGGAGCAGGAGCGATTGCAGAAGGAGCGTATCCGAAGCCGGGAGAGATACCGCTGTTTGAAGGCCGGAGAGAATCTCAGCCCTCCTTTTGAGCGGCCCTGCGCGACCTGTGCCAAAACCTTCTCCGCTCTGCGGCCAAACGCGAAATACTGCTGTCCTGCTTGCAGGCAGAAGGATTACCGCCGCATGGCGAGAGAAGCGAAGTCAAAAGTATCATGAATTTGTATTGGAGCGGTCCGCAATGCTGTGGACCGCTCTTTTCCATCACGAAGGAGGTTGAAAGTCCATGTGGAACTGCGATTGGGAGTACCAGCACCAGGATGTTTTGAAGAATTGCTACGAGCGCAAGATGGCTGGCAGACCCTATGGGAAAAACGACCCCGTCCGTAAGATTATTTGCGAGGGATGCGGGTGTGTTTTCTATACGCGAATCTGGTCCAAAAAATATTGCTATTACAAGAAATGCGGCAATACCGGCTATAAAAAGCAGTTGATACAGCGGCGTTTGGCGTAGCCGCCCCGTACTCAGGCCTGCAAAGTGTGCGGGAACACATTCACGCCTAAGCGGTCAGACGCGCTCTATTGCAGCAACGCCTGCCGCCAGCGGGCGTATCGTCAGAGTGTTACGGATAAAACAAGTGGTCATGATGACCACTTGCTCGAATCGTAACGGAACACGATTTAAGGTGTTACGGTTGGACATAGTGAAAATAAATTCCCCTACGATTATTCGTAACGCAGATGCAGCCGCGTTACAGATAAATCAAGTGGTAACTTTGACCACTTGATTTATCTGTAACAAATTAACCCCGCATAGCGTTGCGGATATCTAAAATAGGAACTTTTCCCACTTTACATATCCATAACGGAAATGGTTACAAGAAGAAATGTTTTAGGTTGGGCGGTCTGCGGACCGCCCTTTGCTGTTATACAGCAGAAAGGAATTTTATGAACATTTTGAATCACAATACGCCGATCATCATCGGCATTG
>CAJTGJ010000151.1 GCA_910575695.1 Oscillospiraceae bacterium
GTCTGTTCTTCTTTTTTGAGAAAGGACAGCTCATAGGCCGGGTTCAGGGCAATTTTCTTTTCGTCCACCATGTTCAGCAGTTCGGGGATTAACTCGGTCAGGCGAATGTAGCGGAAAATCTGGTTTTTACTCTGGCCGACCTGTTCCGCCAGAACCTCGCTGGACTTCTTCCCAAAATCGTTCCCAACTTGGGAACAATTTTCTTTGGAGGGCCGACCGGCTTGCCGCTTCATAGCGTCTAACTTCATCTTGTAGGCAAAGGCCCTCTCGCTTGGGAGCAGACTTTCTCGTTGCAGGTTGCTGTCAACCATGATAATCGTGGCGGCGTCATCGTCCAAATCCCGGACAATCACCGGCATGGTTTCTTTCTCTGCCAGTTCACTGGCTCTATGCCGCCTGTGTCCGGCTACCAGCTCATAGCCGCCGCTGGGGTCGGGTCTGGCAATCGCCGGAACCAGAACGCCGTACTGCCGGATGCTGTCCGCTGTTTCCATCATGGCATCATCATCTTTGACCTTGAAGGGGTGTCCCTTGAACGGGTGCAGCTCGCTCAAAGAGATTTCTACCACCTTTTCCCGCCCCGCGTCGGCGCGGCTTTCCTCGGTGGTAAACAGATCATCGACCGATGCCAGCTCTACTTTTTTCGCGCTGCTTTTCAAGTTTCAACACCTCCTTGGTCAGATTTGCGTAGCCCTCCGCTACTTTGCCCCCTGGGTCATGGGCGAAAATGCTCCTGCCCTCCGCGCTGGTTTCCTTTGCCCGGACAGAATGGGGAATCTCTGTGCCGAATACCTTGATTTTGCTGCCGTAGGTTTCCCGCAGCAGGGCGGCAATCTCTTTGGCAAAGTTGGTGCGGTTGTCCACCATCGTCAGCAGAATACCGTCTATTTGCAGTTTCGGGTTGATCTGCCGCTTGACCTTGTTCACCGTAGAGAGCAGCTGTTCCAGCCCTTTGGCGGGCAGATATTCCGCCTGGACGGGAATTATAATCCTTTTGGCAGCGGCCAGCGCGTTGACGGTGAGCATACCCAGGGAGGGCTGGCAGTCTATGAGGATATGGGAATACTGCCCCTTTACACTGTCCAGATATTGCCGCAGAATCGTTTCCCGGCTCATAGCGTTTACCAGCGACACCTCCATGCCGGACAGCTGAATATCCGCCGGCATCAGGTCCACGCCCTCCGGGTGTCTCAGAATCCCCTCGCCGGGGCGGACCGGCTGATCGGTCAGGATACGGCCCATTGCGTCAGAGAGGGTAAAGGGCAGCTTATCCGGCTGGGGATTGCCCAGGCTGATGGTCAGGCTCCCTTGCGGGTCCCCGTCAATGAGAAGCACTTTCTTTCCGGCCTGCGCCAGTCCTATCCCTAAGTTGGCACAGGTTGTGGTCTTGCCCACACCTCCCTTTTGGTTGGCGATGGCGATGATTTGCGTGTTCAAGATAATCACCTCGTTTCTTGGTATGAAAAAAGGGAGAATGTGACCGGAATCAACATTCTCCCTTAGAAACGATATGTGATTGTGCAATAATCTGTCTTTTGTGAGGTTAGCTTTTGAGAGCCATCTCGCCGCAAACCCGCATGAATACTGGATTTTTGCCTGTTTGCTTTCCCTTTCCCCAATAACCTGTGTTCAACGAGTTTTACGCCCGCGACACCTCAAAGAAAATCCGGGCTGTCAAACAGGCAAAGGCGCAGAAAGGGGAGCGCGTCAACGGCGAAGCTCCTTACGGCTACCTTATCGACCCGGATAACCGCAATCATCTGATACCCGACCCGGAAACGGCACACGTCGTAAAACAGATTTTTGCAATGTATGTACGGGGCGACCGTATGTGTGAAATCCAGAACTGGCTGCGGGACAATGAGATATTGACCGTCGGGGAACTGCGCTACCGCAGGACAGGAAGCAAACGCCACCCCCGCCCACAGCTCAACGCATGGTACAACTGGCCGGATAAGACACTGTACGACATTCTGACAAGGAAAGAGTATTTAGGGCATACCATAACCGGGAAAACCTACAAGGTATCTTATAAGTCGAAAAAGACAAAAAAGAACCCGGAGGAAAAACGGTATTTCTTCCCCAACACTCACGAACCTTTGATTGATGAAGAAACCTTTGAACTTGCACAGAAGCGGATTGCCACCCGGCAACGCCCGACAAAGGTTGATGAAATCGACCTGTTTTCCGGGCTGCTCTTTTGCGGGGACTGCGGCTATAAAATGTACGCAGTACGCGGAGCCGGGACGCTTGAACGGAAACACGCCTACACTTGCGGCAACTACCGCAACCGGGCAAGAAATGATATGCTCTGCACTACGCATTATATCCGCAAAAGCGTATTGAAAGAACTTGTCCTTGCAGACTTGCAGCGCGTAACGTCTTATGTGAAAGAGCATGAACAGGAGTTTATCGAAACCGCCAACGAGTGCAGCGCAAAGGCAGTACAAAAGACGCTGACACAGCAGCGGAAAGAACTTGACAAGGCGCAGAACCGTATTAACGAGCTGAACATCTTATTCCGCAAGCTCTACGAGGACAACGCTTTAGGGAAACTTTCAGATGAACAATTTGCTTTTCTGACTTCCGGCTATGATGAAGAAAAAAAGACGCTGACCCGGAGGATTGCGGAGCTGTCACAGGAAATCGACAACGCCACCGAGCGCAGCGCGGACGTAAAAAGGTTTGTCGCACTGGTACGCAGATACACAGCGATTGAAGAACTGACCTACGAAAACGTCCATGAATTTATTGACCGTATTCTTATTCACGAACTGGATAAGGAAACGAACACCCGCAAAATCGAAATCTTTTATAGCTTTGTCGGCAGAGTTGATACAGGCGACAAGCCTACCGAAAGTATCTCCTATTTCAGACAGATAGGAGCCGACGTAAAGAGTTATGCTATCTAACATACATCAAAAAGAGGTAAGATAACACCCTCTGCAAAAAAGGTATCGTTATCTTACCTCAACAAAATTGGAACCGGTGTAGCCGTCGTCCACCTTCATGCCGCACTCCCGCAGCTCCGGGCAGCGCGACAGGTAATCACGGATCAGGTCCTTCTGGCCCGTGACGCTGTTGCTTTCCTCCTTGTCGCCGTCCTCGCGGGACAGGCGCACATAACCGCAGGTATTCCATATCTGCTCAGCGGTGTTATTCATAGTTATGACCATACCTTTCCGCTGCGCTCCAAGGCACCAAAGGGGATGAAACACCGGTGGCTCTAACGCAGCGAGTCAAAATTTGTTAGAATAGGTTTGAGGAAACAGGCACAC
>CAJTGJ010000152.1 GCA_910575695.1 Oscillospiraceae bacterium
CTGGAATTGCCGGAGCTGCGAGAGATGGTCTCCCTGCTGCGCCGGTCCAGCAACAACCTCAACCAGCTCACCCGCCGCGTCCATGAGACGGGCCGGTTTTATGATGCAGACCTGGAGGAACTGCGGCAGAGCTATGATGGGCTGTGGGATGCGGCACAGAAAATCCTTACCTCACTGGCAAAGCTCCAATAACGATATAAACCTCCAGGACACACTTTCCCTGGAGGTTTATGGTTCTAAATTGTTTTCGTCAAAAAGAGGAGAGGCGAAAAAGGCATCAAGCCCAATGCCCAACCCTTGGCACATCTCATGGATCACCCGCAGTTTGACAGAATCGTAGGAGCAATTTATAACATTTCCTATCGTTGATTTTGGTACGCCGCTTTTCATATAAAGCTGGTACTGCGTCATGCCCTTTTCGTTGAGCAGCTGTGTCAGCCGTTCGCTGACTGCCTGATTCAGCTTCACCCCATCACCACCCTGTCGCAAAAATTGTAACAGGACAGCTCAGAAAATTAGTCCCTGCAACTGTACTATTTGCGGATTTTGTGCTATTATACAGGGAGCAGGGAATGGGGGTGATGCGGATGATTGTCACGTTCTGTGGACACAGCAAAATATATCAGACCGGCGATTTCTCCAAGTGGCTGGATATAATACTCCCATCGCTGATTGAGGGCGGCGCGGCCACATTTTACCTCGGCGGCTACGGAGATTTTGACAGTCTGGCAGCGGCGGCGGTGAGGCGGCAAAAGACCGCTTACTCCAATATTGAAGCGGTGCTGGTGCTGGCCTACCTCAACCGGGAAATCGACACTTCCCGCTATGACAGTACCACCTATCCGCCGCTTGAAAACGTGCCGCCCCGCTACGCCATTGTCAGGAGAAACGAGTGGATGGTCCGGGAGAGCGATGTGGTGATCTCCGGCGTCACACATGGGTGGGGTGGGGCGGCGAAAACTCTGGACTATGCGCGGCGCAGACAGAAAGTAATTTTTCAATTCCCGACACATCGGGAATAAGCGGCGGGACCGCATCCTTGCAAAAAATTGCTGGTGCGGTTATGCTGGTATCAAATCAAAATCAAGAGGTGTTCATCATGCTGACCTATAAAAAAGTGTTAGAGGTATTCAAGGATTATCTGGCCGAAGATGATTCCTGTGAGGTGCTGACTACCAGCCAGGGCTATCTGGTGGTGGATTGGAACAGCAGGAAAAGTGACAGCGAGTGGGTGACTTCCCGGCTGTGCCAGACCCCGGAGAATCTGCGGGATGTGCTGCGCTCCCGGTACGAGGAATACCAGGGGTACAAGCTCACCGGAGGCTACAAGCGGGAGGTTCTGCCCTCTGAGGATGTGGATATTCGGCTCATGGGCAAGACGATTGCCGAACGGTGCGGCGAAAACTGAATACACAGAAACGGTCCGCCAAGTGCGGACCGTTTCTTTTGAAGGGAGGGACCGCCAATGGCAACCACCCGCATTATGTCCCTGCACACTGGCAAGGGCCGGACTGTGGCCAAGGCTATCAACGACATCATTGACTATGTGGAGAATCCTGACAAGACGGACGGCGGCAGGCTGATTTCCAGCTACCAATGCGACAGCCGGATCGCGGACGCGGAGTTTTTGTTTGCCAAGCGGCAGTACCTCGCCAGGACCGGCAGGAAGCGCGGGGCCGATGATGTGATCGCCTACACCATCCGGCAGTCCTTCGTCCCCGGCGAGATCACCCCGGAGGAGGCCAACCGCCTGGGCTATGAGCTGGCCCGCCGCTTCACCAAGGGGAAACACGCCTTTATCGTCTGCACCCATGTGGACAAAGCCCACATCCATAATCACATCATCTGGAACTCCACCACCCTGGACCATTCCCGGAAATTTCGGGACTTCCTCGGCTCCGGGCGGGCGGTACGGCGGCTTAACGACACCATCTGCGTTCAGAACGGCTACTCCATCGTGGCAAATCCCAAGCGCCGGGGCAAGAGCTACAACAAGTGGCTGGGGAGCAAGCCACCCTGTCACCGGGACCAGCTCCGCATGGCGATTGATGCCGCCCTCGCACAGAAGCCCGCCGACCTGGATGCCCTGTTTCAGCTGCTGCGGGATGCTGGCATAGAGGTCTCGCCCCGTGGCAAATCCATCCGGCTGAAAGCGCCGGGTGGAAAACAGTTTGTCCGGCTGGACGGGGACAGCATGGGCGCGGACTACTCCATTCCCTCGCTGCTGGCCGTCCTCGCCGGAGAAAAGCAGCACACCCCGCTTTCCAAAAATATCCGCCGCGCAGATCCGCCGAAGGTGAATCTGCTGGTGGATATTCAGGCCAAGCTCCAGGCGGGCAAGGGGGCCGGGTATGCAAGGTGGGCCAAGACATTCAATCTCAAGCAGATGGCGCAGACGCTGAACTATCTGACAGAGCATGGCCTGTTGGACTATGTCGACCTCGCCGCCAAAGCGGACGAAGCTACCGGGCGCTATCACGAATTGTCTGCCACAATCAAGGCGGCGGAGCAGCGCATGGCGGAGATCGCCGTACTGAAAACGCACATCATCAACTATGCCAAGACCCGCGAGGTCTATGTGGCCTACCGCAAGGCCGGGTACTCGAAAAAATTCAAGGCCGAGCATGAGAGTGACATCCTGCTGCATCAGGCGGCAAAGAAATTTTTTGATGAATCCGGGCTGAAAAAGCTGCCTACCGTCAGGAGCTTACAGGCTGAATATGCCGCGCTGCTGGCGGAGAAAAAGGCGGCTTACGCCGATTTCCGCAGGGCGCGGGAGGATATGAAGGAGCTGCTGACCGTCCGGGCCAACGTGCAGAAGCTCATGGGCTATGAGGCCCAGGAGCAGGAAAAGGAAGCGGACCGCCGGGAAGAGGAACGCTGATTTTTCCACCGTTCCAGAGGGCCGCAGGCCCGTCAAAAAAGCGTTCCGAAGGAACGCGCAGCCAGCCCAAAGGGGTCCCCGCGCAAGCTCAGCGAAGCGGGTTGCGTGGGGAGAGGACGAGCAACGGAGTGAGTGAGCCTTGCCGCTTGCGGCGAGGCGAAGGATACGGAGTTTGTGAGGCCGATGGGGCTGTTCAAAGGGGCCCGGCAGAAAATTTTGTGTAAAAGGAGACAAGCTGTAGTCAAGGAAACAGGAGCAAATCAGAGGATTTCCCAGGCTGGACACAACCCGGCTAAACTCGGCTTATCCACCTGTGTTCCGAGCGGAGAGACGGTATGCGCGCGCAGCGTGAATGCCGTCTCCCCGCCCGG
>CAJTGJ010000153.1 GCA_910575695.1 Oscillospiraceae bacterium
CTAAACTTCGAGCATAACTTTTTTTGCCCGCTTTCAGGGGGCTTGGTTTTGTGCGCCCTTTGGGGCAGTGGCGCTTAAATTACAATGTTTCAACCTTTCTCCTTTCTTTCCGGGCATAAGAAAAGGCAGGCTGCTCTCACAGTCTGCCTATCCGATGCGCTTGTTCGGTTGTCTTACTTAGTCGAGCCGGGGACGAACAGCTCTTTCAGGAAAGCCGTCTGTTCCGGCACTCGGTCTGGATGGTTGGGGTAGGTTTCCCGAAGCAGCATGGAATGGCTGCTTGTCAGGTCGTTCAGGGACACGTCTACATGGAGCCACTGGCCGTCCACATAGACCATATTCCAGGTGTGGTTGCTGGTGCTGATGGTGAAGCAGGGGATGCCAGCCGCCCCGCACAGGAATTTGAACGCTCTGGCATAGGAGCCGCAGGCCGCTTGAAGTTCCCCGCTGTGCTGGGTAAAGGTGCGGGTCACGCCCGCCGTCTTGCCCTTTTGGTAGGCCAGCAGGGTACACAGGTAGTCGTTCAGGTACTCCACCTTTTCGCTGTCCGTGTCCAGCTCCGACATTTCCGTGATGATGGGCTGGATGAAGTCAAAAGGCGCTTGGTAGTTCTCCGGCATGGCGGCGGACATGGCGAAGTAGTCCAGGTACTCATAGTAGTTGGTGAAGTTCTCCGGGACGTGATGCTCGTACCGCGTAACGCCCTCCATCCGGGCCAGCAGGTTCTTGACGGCGCTGTACTCGCTGTCGCCCACCATCGTGTAGGCGGGGGCGGTGTCACTGGTGCCATCCACCAACGTCTGCCGGATGGTATTGTAGAGCGCCCGGTCATAGGTGGCGGTGAATACGTCCGGGTTGGCGTCCTGGGAGAAGTCCTCCCGGCTCCATTGGGCGGCACTGATCGTGTACGCTTCCGGCTGGGCTTCTGCGGCGTGGGCCGGGACGCTCAGACCGGCGATAAGGACAGTGCAGGCGATCCCGGCGATAAAACGGTTCAGACTGTTTTTCATTATGAACGACCTCCTATGTGATATGTTCGGGGCTTTGCTGTCCCAACAGTACCACAAAGGGAGAAAACAGTCCAACGTGCGAATACCTTTTCAGCGGGTATCAGACCTCCACGGCCCGGACAGCCCAGCGGTAGGCGCTCTGATTGCGGACGCAGGTAAACAGGGTCACGCAGTTTTCAGCGGTGGGGGCCAGCAGGGAGTTGTCCGTTTCGCTGATTTTGTTCACGCTGGTGACGGAGTAGGTGCGGGTGCCCAGCCGGGTGGTCAGGGTGATGGTGTCGCCCACATTCAGGGTGTGGATGTCGCCAAAGTAGCAGTTCGTTCCCCGGTTATGACCGGCGATACAGCAGTTTCCGTCCCAAATGCTGGTGTCCTCGAAGTGGCCCGCCCCTTTTGCCAGGACGGAGCTGCCCGTGCCCTCGTAGACCTTGACGTTTACGTTCAGGCTGGGGATTTTCAGGGTAGCCAGGTAGCCGCCCTTGTAGTAGAGGTCGGACGTGACCTCCGTGAAGCCGGTGGAGGGGGTGGGGGTAGCCGTGCCCCCGGTGTTGGTGCCGCCGCCGGACACGATGCCGCTGGGGATGGTGTTGAAGTCGGGCGGGGCCACGGTGACGCCGGTATTGCCGTTGATGACGGCCCCCTCACCCAGCATATAGCCGGGGGCCAGATTGGGGGTCAGGGGGTTGCCGGTGTTCAGGGTGTAGGCGGTGGGGCTTCCGAACGTGGGCGGGATCAGGGCCGCGTTCTTGCTCACGTCCACGTTGGGCAGTTCGCCCCGATCAGCCGTGATGACCGGCTCGATGGAGGTGGACTTGCCGTACTCCGGGTCGCCGGGGCCGTCGATGTTGTACTCAAGGGCGCTGGCGGGGACAGTCAGGGCCAGCATCAGGCACAGAACGGAAAAAAGCGTGGTCAGTTTCTTCATGGTAGATTACCTCCTGCGTTTGATGAAGTAGAACACGCCGCCGCCCAGCAGCACCACCACGACAACGGCCACCACGGGCAGGACGCTGTTCTTTTCGCCGGTGGGGGCGTCAGTGGGAGTGGTCGGCTCGGCGGGAGCGGTGGGGTCGGCGGGGTCGGTCAGGCCGGGGTCAGAGGTGTCGCCGGGTTCCTCGGTGGGGGCGGGTTCCAGGGCGGTGCCCTCGAAGATCGCCACATAGCGTATCTTATTCAGATTGATGCGGCTCACGGTTCCCGCATATTCAGCGGTGACGGTGTAGCCCTTCACATAGGAGCTGGTGGCGGAGCCGGAGTAGGAGGCCACGGCGGTAAAGTGGCCGTCCCCCTCGGTCTGCCAGTTCACGGTCTGGAGGGTCAGGGAGTGGCCGTTGTCGGTGATGGACTTGGGGATATACTGCGTGTCCTGGTCGGCAAGGCCGGGGTAAGTGCGGCTGGCGGTCAGGGTCTTGGTGGAACTGCCATACCCCGCCACCTCCACGTTCACCGTGTCCAGCTTCAGGGCCAGCGTCCCGGACAGGCCATCCTCGGTGATGAACTCCTTTGTCTGCGGGAGAAGGGCCAGCACCGCGCCCATGTCCTTGCTCTGGCTGGGCACGGACACCGTTTCGGTGTGCTGGCGGCTCTCGTTGGCGGGAAGCTCCTGTTTCAGCAGGTCGGTGAGGGCGTAGTGGTAGCCCTCCTGTTCAAAGTCAGAACGGGGGATGCCAGCGGGGTCGTCCGACCGCCCCAGGTCGTACATCTTCCTGATCTCGCCGCCGTCCTCGCTCCGGGTGACGGCGGTGGGATAACAGGGGGACGGCTGGGCGGGTTCAGGCGGGTCGGCGGCAAAGGCGGCGGTGGTCATGGCAAGGGCCAGGACGCACAACAGCCGAGCCGCGTGGGTGATGGTTTTCCGCTTCATAGAAAAATTACCTCCATGTTGTTGATTTTGGGCGCAAAAAAGCCCGTGGCGTCCACGGGGTCAAACGGTGCCCGGTGTTTGATGGTTCGTGCGCTGGCGCGCTTCTCTCCAAAGGTTTTTACCGGCTGAAAAAGAATGGGCAGGGCCTTTCTTTTCAGCAGGTACAGCAGGTTCGGAGGGGGAGAGTGTGAGAGGGGGAGGGCGTGGAAAGTGCCAGGGCCGCAAAAGGGCAGACTGATCTTGTCAATATCAGTTGACACATTCAACTCAAAGATATGCGGAACTTATGCGGCAGCATCCAGGGCGGCATAGTATCTCTGCCGTTTCACCATAGGCGGGA
>CAJTGJ010000154.1 GCA_910575695.1 Oscillospiraceae bacterium
TAAATCAGAATGATAAAATAGAAGAATGAGCTATCCAGTGAAATACAGAGAACGAACAATAGAATACAGACGGGAAGGACACACGCTACAGGAAACAAGCAAGGTGTTCAAGGTATCGATAACGACCATTCGGGCTTGGGAAAAACAATGGGAAGAGGAGGGAAATTTAAAACCCAAAAAAGCAAAACGGTCGTTCAAGAAAATAGATCCCGACAGGTTAAGAGCCTATGTAGCCGCACATCCGGACGCGTACCAGAAAGAAATCGCGCAGAAATTTGGCTGTGCGCAGTCAGCAGTACACAAGGCGCTCAAACGACTGCATATTACGCGAAAAAAAAGACCGTCACATACGAAGAGAAAGATTACGACAAAATCGCGGAGTATAAGTACGAAATAGCCGATATCCCACCAGAAACCATAGCATATGTGGACGAAACAGGAATCGACAGCTACTATTACCGGGAATACGGCTATAGTCCTGAAGGACAGCCGGTCCATGGCCGGATCAGAGGACGTAAGTATGCGCGTACAGGAATCGTGGCCGCTCAGATGGGAGATGCGATCATTGCTCCCTGCCAGTACAGCGGAACAATGAATCACGAATTATTTGAGGATTGGTTTGAGAACACTTTGCTTCCAGCGCTTCCCGAAGGAACTGTGATTGTGATGGATAACGCTTCGTTCCATCGCAAGAAGCAGTTATATTGTCTTGCCCAAGAACATGGCTGCTATGTCATTTTCCTGCCGCCATATTCTCCGGATTTAAATCCCATTGAGCATTTCTGGTCCTGGCTGAAGCGTACTCTCCGTAAAATTCTTCCCAAACTTGACTCCCTTGATTTGTCCATCTTTGCTGCTTTTTATTTTCGTGATAAACTTTTACTTGTTTGAGGGGTTATAAGTGATTTTACTATACCACCTATGTCAAACTTGTGTAGACACTATCTAGTATTTTATTTTGCAATCTCTGTTAAGTGACTTAACAGAAGAAGGGACATTTATGAGTTATGAAATAATAAATTCCATTCCTCAATTCAATTTTCAAATCAACAGGATTTTAACCTATGGCGATTTGGCTTGTCACCGAGAAGAGGTTATTAGCTATGTTTCCCAGGTCAGAACATTTGAGGAATGGCATACTGCATGGCAGAAAATCGCTACAAGAAGCGAACAGGAAAGGCGTTATCTCCATGCGGCTTACTACTATCGTATGGCGGAATTTTTCTTAAAATCCGATACGCCCGAAAAAGACATTGCTTACAAAAAATGTGTTGAAAATTTCTACAAGGCGTTTGATTTTGAATTGCATTTGAAGTATGAAAAGCACCGTGTTCCATTTAAGGGGAAAGCCCTCCACTGTTTGAGGTTTTCACCACCAAACGCGATTGGAACTGTTCTTGTATGCGGTGGCTATGACTCGTTCATTGAGGAATTTGTACTTCAAGTCTCTGAATTTGTGAAACAACGCTATGAGATTATTCTTTTTGAAGGGCCAGGACAAGGTAAATCCCTTCAAGAAAATTTATATTTCAGCTATGACTTTGAAAAAGTGGCCTCCACCGTTTTGGATTACTTTGGTATACAGCAATGTGCTATGGTCGGAATTTCATGGGGCGGTTATTTCGCCCTGCGCAGTGCGGCTTATGACAAAAGAATTACAGCAGCGGTCGCTTATGATGTGATGGACAACGGCCTGGAAGTTATGACAAATATTTTTCCAGAACCAATCCGAAGCGCGATCCGGCTCTCACACAAGTATCGCTGGCAAGGTGTACTGAACAAACTTGTAAACATTATCAGAAAGAAAAGCATTTTAGCAGACTGGGCCATTTCTCAAGGACTGCATATTACCGGAACCAAAACGCCCTATGAATTTTTTCAAAGCATCTCTTTCCATAACCTTGCATCGGCTACAGAATTGCTCACACAAGATATATTGCTTCTGGCCGGAGCGGAAGATCACTACATACCCCGAAATCAATTTTATCGGTTAAAATCATCCATCCATAGCGCAAAAAGTTTAACGTGCAGGCTTTTTACAAAGGCCGAGGGCGGTGAGCAGCACTGTCAAATCGGAAATCATCAGTTAGCCATAAACGTAATTTCTGATTGGCTGGCTTGCTATTTCGTGCAATAGCAAAAGTTAAAAAGACCTCCCACATCTGCCCAGCGGCAGAAAAGAAAAAAACCGTTGCTGGGCAGATTGATTTTCATGCCCAAAATTCAGACAGTAAGCGGCGGTTCTGATTTTCAAAGCCGCTACTTTTTATATTTTGGTGGCAATAGGAGGATGCCGCCATGCGATTGCGAATAGATAGGCACTTGTCAAAAAAAGCCTGACCCCGCAGCGACAAACTCCACCCAAGGTTGCGAAAATAGTCGTTTTCAGTCTGCCCATACCGTTACCCCCAGCGCTCGAATAGCCTTGTGCTGTTCGGGCGCTTTTGCTTTTTCCGAGGGCCACTCCATCCGGCCCCGGTGTCGAGGCCCGCCCCTCCTGTCCAGATTTCGCTTACCCCAAATCTGAACAGGAGGAAAACAAGATGGAGATCACCATCAAGAGATACAGCCGCAAACTGACCTATGAGGACGCCGCCACCCTGGACGAGTTCTGGGAGTTGGCCAAGCGCACCGAGCGGAGCCTTGACCGGGAGCAGCGGCGGCACTGGAACAGGCGCGAGTGTGACGAGTACATAATCGCCGCCCAGGGCGTTCTGCCCTACTGCGCCACCCCGGAGGAACTGGTCTGCCAGCAGGAAACGATGGACGAAATTCTGGCGGTGCTGGCCCTCTGCACCCCCACCCAGCGGGAGCGGTTTCTGCTCTATGCGCTGTACGATTACAGCTATGCGGAGATTGGGCGGATGTGCGGCTGCTCCAAGGCCGCAGTCTATGACAGCATTGAGGGCGTTCGGAAAAAGTTTTTCAAATTTTTCCGCTGACCGCCCTGACGATCACCCCAGCATGATGGCTACCAGGTGAGGGGCAATCGCCCCATCACCGGGATGGACAAGCTGCTCCGGCGGCTTGTCCATCCTATGTCAAGGAGGTCAAGATGTCAGCGATCAATCAGCTTCAGCAAGAGTGCGTCCGTTTCTTACGGCGCACTTATACACCGTTCCGGTGTCGTGCGCCCTGCCGGGGGCGTTGCGTCCTTCGGACGCGATGGGGAGCTGCACTCCCCAAACCCCTTGCACACCCGCCG
>CAJTGJ010000155.1 GCA_910575695.1 Oscillospiraceae bacterium
GAGGAACAATCTAAGGACGGTGATGATGAACCGGATTTAGATGGTGACAGCGCACCCACGCCGGAGCTGCCTATACCACCAATGCCGGGGGATGGGAAACCGTCCATCCGGGCGGCGATACGTTCCTACACTCCGCCCGTGCCGGTGGCTGCTGGTGCTGAAAGAAGCCAACGAAGGGAGGCGGTGCTGTGAGAAAAAACGAGGGCCGGACTGTGGGCCTTTACACAAAGGTGTCCCCAGAGGAAAAGGAGGTGATTGACCGGAAAATGGCCCTGCTGGGGACGATGAATCTGCGGGCGTACCTGCGGAAAATGGCGGTGGATGGATATGTGGTCCAGTTGGATATGTCCAGCGTGGTGGAGTTGGTGAAGCTCCTGCGCTCCATTTCCAGCAATGTGAACCAGATCGCCCGCCGCTGCAACAGCACCCGAAATCTCTACGCCCAGGACGTGGAAGATTTGCGTCAGGGCTATACGGAGGTCTGGCAGGGCATCAACGACCTGCTGAAGAAATTTGAATCGCTGTGACTGCGAGGGCGGCGGGAGCGTGTATTTTGCGCTCTCGCCGCCTATTTTTACTTGAAAGCCTATTTTCAAAATGCTTATCCTGTGTTATGATAAAAAAGTTATTTGGAATTGATGTTTTTGGGATATAATTTTCCTGATTAGATTCAGCGGAAAATATTACATCAAAAAGGAGCAGTTATCATGGATGAGCAAAACACGAAGCGCACCCGCCGCACCCCCCAACAGATGGCCGAGGCCGTTGACAGAAAGATTGAAAAGCTGAATCAAGAGCTGGAATCTCTTGCCGCTAAAAGAGATGCCGCCAATGAGGACTTCGATAAGAAGGAGACGGCTGTTAAGGAGCGGATCGCGGCTTTAGAGCAGAAGAAAAAGGACATTCTCGCTCCCAAACCGCCGCGCAAGCCCCGTAAGACCAAAAAGCAGAAAATCCAGGATTTGATTAAGAGCGCCAGCAAAGCCGGATTAAAGCCGGAAGAAATCGCCCAGCGGCTTGGCCTGGATCAGCCGGAGGATTGAGTGTTCCGGTAATCGCCGGGTATGACAAAATTGAATACCAGCTTTTAACGTGAGGGACGACCCAAGTGTCGTCCCTCTATTTTTTTGCAAGAAAGGGTGAATGAATGCCAGGAGTAACCAAAGAACAGATCGCAAAAGCGAAGGAATGGGATTTATTATCCTATTTGCAAACCTACGAACCCCATGAGCTGAAACGGTGCGGCCCGCATGAATACTGCACCCGGACCCATGACAGCTTGAAAATCTCCAACGGGAAATGGTGCTGGAACAGCCAGGGTATCGGGGGCCGGACGGCGCTGGACTATCTGATAAAGGTCCGGGGGATGGACTTTGTAGGCGCGGTGGAAGCCCTGTGCGGCTACCGTGCCCCGCCGCCCCAGGAGCGGCCCAAGCCAAAACCGCCGAAGCCCTTTGAACTGCCAAAGGCCAGCCGTTTTCCCTCCATGATGCTGGCCTATCTGCAAGGCCGTGGCATCCACCCGGAACTGCTGCAAACGTGTATCCAGGCCGGTACGCTTTATGAGAGCCAGAAGTATCAGAACTGCGTCTTTGTCGGCAGGGACCCTATGGGCCGCGCCCGGTTCGCCTGCCTGCGGGGGACGCGGGACAACTTTCGGATAGATGCGGAGGGCAGCGATAAGCGGTACAATTTTTCCCTGCTGGCCGCTAACCCGGAGTGTCCCCGGCTGGCGGTGGCGGAAAGCCCCATTGACACCCTATCCCTGGCTACGCTGGTGAAGCTGTCCGGGGGTGAGTGGCGGGACAGTCATTACCTATCCCTGGGCGGGACCGCGCCTCGCGCCATGATTCAATTCCTTCACGATCACCCGCACGTTACCCAGGTCAGTCTATGCCTGGACAACGACAAGGCGGGGGTGGTTGGCATGGAAAAGCTGGAACAGGCCATTCAGGAGGACCCGGACCTTTCTCAGAGGGTGAAGCTGGTCCACCGCAACCCGCCGCCCGCCGGACACGGGAAGGACTACAACGAATTTCTCTGTCAGGTAAAGACGGAGCGGCAGAAGCAGTACCAGCGGGAGGGGGGCAGGTAAATTATTTACCTGATGAAGCAAACGCCTCAAACAGTTTGTTGATAATATTACACGCAATTTCAAACTGTTCCGGTGGAAGATTGCTCAGGCGTTCAGATATGCTATGGGCATCATTCCCGGTTCCTTCTTCAAAAAGGATAGAATCACTGGAAATAGAGAGCGTTTCACAAATGCGTATCAATGTCCCGATAGAAATACCAACTACTCCCCGTTCTATATCTGAAACATTCTTTGTTGCAAGGGAGACGAGTTCTGCAAATCTGTCTTGCGTTAGGCCCGCAGATTCTCTTGCAATTCGTATTTGGTTGCCAATTCTCACATTGAGTTCCTTTTTCTCTCGCACATCAGCACCACCTTTCACCATTAGTTTATGTAATGGCGGTGTTGACAACAACATGGCCTGTGCTTTATAATTTATGGTGTTTATAACACGACAGAAGCACAAGGCAATAACAGGTGTGAGCGATAAGGGATTGCGCTTAGGAAGGAGGCCAATTCATAGCAATCTCCAACATATTCCCCCGGAAAATCATGCGAAACCGCACCCGGCAGCAGTCCATGGCGGACCGGCACGACTACGACCAGAAAGCAGAGAAAACCCAGAACGGCGAACTGGTATCATCCTTCATGTGTTCACCGGAAACCGCCGCAGAAGAATTTGAGATCAGTAAACAACTCTACCACCAGATCACCGGGCGGAAACAGTCTCCTGAACATGATATTATCATGTACCGCATTATCCAGTCTTTCAAGCCAGGGGAAATCAGCCCGGAGGATGCCAACCGGCTCGGCTATGAGCTGGCGATGAAGTTTACTAGAGGCCAGCACCAATTTGTAGTGTCTACCCATGTGGACAAGGCCCATATCCATACACACATAGAGTTTAACAGCACCAACCTCAATTGCGATGCTAAATTTCAGAATGTCAAAAACTCCGCTTTTATTCTGCGGCGGCTCAATGACGAGTTGTGCAGGGCGCACGGCATCTCTGTGATCGAGAACCCGAAGCCCAGCGCAAAAAAGCAGAAAGAAATAGCAGCGGTAAAATACGGAACCAGCCATAAGGAGCAGCTACGCCAGACCATTGACCGGGTACTCCCCGA
>CAJTGJ010000156.1 GCA_910575695.1 Oscillospiraceae bacterium
AATGCGGCTCCAGCAATGCCCATACTTCGTCACTTATATCATGGCGGTGATACGATGCTTCCATTTTTTATTCCTCTTCTTTCTTTTGTTTGCTTCTATTTTACCACCTATGTCAAACTTGTGTAGACACTATCTAGGACGTAATATGGAAATGGATGTCCGCAGCAAGGACATCTCCAAAAAAGTTTTGGAGTAAATTTAAGCGGAGTAGCCACCAAAAAAATCGGGAGTGATATAACAAACGCCACAATGAAAAACGCCAAGAAAGGTTTGCTCTCTATCAAGGCACTCATTTCAATATTCTCACCCAAAATCCTGTCCAAAACAACCACAGGAATGAACAATACCATCGCACAAACACAAGAAGCGGCAAAGCATCCCCATTGTATCATGAATGCTGTTTTCATAAATGCACAGCATCGCCGGAACCGGGGCGGCATCTGCGGGAAAACATACGGAAACGGCTTTGACATATTCTCTTGTTGCAGTCGCCAATTTGAAAAATCATCCGTTGCTCTTTTCATAATCCTGTCCTCGGAATTTTTCGTTTGCCTGCCCATATCACACATACAGCAAGACATAAGCTCCCGCCAGTACAAGGGCTTTGGACTTTAAGTATAGCACATCTCCCCAGCGAAAACAATCACCGCTTTCTAAAGGCAAATGCGTAACCGGCGGGCATGGACATTTAGGCTTGCGGCACAGCCCCCAACCCCCATGAATACGGGCTTCCTGGGGCGCTCCAAGCCCCGGCGTGGGGCGGGGTATAGTTTTATACTACCTACCCCCGAAAACGGCTTTTAACCGTCCACGGGGCTTTTCCCGCCTGATTTTTCCCATCCCTTGAAAAGTTCCTCTTGACAAAAAGCCTAACGGGTTAATCCTCGGAACCCCTGGTTCCGGCAAATCCTTCTCCGCCAAGCGGGAGATCACCAACGCTTTCCTTATTACCACGGACGATATTGCCATCATCGACCCGGAGGACGAATATTCGCCCCTGGTCCGGCGGCTGGGCGGGCAGGTGATCGACATTTCCCCCACCTCCGACCAGTACATCAACCCCATGGACATAACCCTCAACTACTCGGAGGATGATAACCCCCTGACGCTGAAAAGCGACTTCATTCTGTCGCTCATGGAGCTGATCGTGGGCGGCAAGGCCGGGTTGGAGCCGGTGGAGAAAACGGTGGTGGACCGCTGCGTCCATATGGTCTACCGGGAGTACCTGCAAGACCCCCGGCCTGAGAAAATGCCGGTGCTGGGGGACCTCCACGCGCTTCTCTGCCAACAGCCGGAGCCGGAGGCCCAGCGGCTTGCCACGGCGCTGGAAATTTACGTTTCCGGCAGTCTGAACGTATTTAACCACCGGACCAACGTGAAAATCAACAGCCGGATCGTGTGCTATGTGATTAAGAAGCTGGGGAAACAGCTTAAAAAGTTCGGTATGCAGGTAGTCCAGGACCAGGTGTGGGGCCGGGTCAGTGAGAACCGGGAGGCCCACAAGTCCACCCGCCTCTACATTGACGAAATGCACCTGCTTCTCCGGGAGGAACAGACCGCCGCCTACACGGTGGAGATTTGGAAACGGTTCAGAAAGTGGGGCGGGATTCCCACTGGAATTACCCAAAACGTCAAGGATTTGCTTTCTTCCCGCGAAATTGAGAACATTTTTGAAAACTCCGATTTTGTGTATATGCTCAATCAGGCGGGCGGCGACCGGCAAATCCTGGCGAAGCAGCTCAATATCTCCCCTCACCAGCTCGGCTATGTGACCAACTCCAACGCTGGCGAGGGGCTTTTGTTCTTCGGGAGCGTCATTATCCCCTTTGTGGACCATTTCCCGAAGGATACGGAACTGTATGAAATCATGACCACCCGCTTGGAGGACCTTGCGGCGCAGTAAAGGAGGTGCTGACCCATAGACCCATTGCAGAGTAATGAGACGATTCAGCAGTTTATGAAGCTGCTGGAGGAAAACAACCGACAGGGGCAGGCGCAGGATTTGTCTCTCCTGATGTTCTACATGGACGGCATGACCCGGCAATTCGAGGCCGTATCCCAGGAATTGCAGGAGGTCCGCCAGCAACTTGCCCAGGCCCAGGAATCCCCGGCGAAAAAGGCCATTGGCCGAATGGTGGAAGCCCTGGGGCACAAGGTAGAGAAGGCGCGGGAGGCTCTGGATAATCTGCGGGAGAAAATCATGGATTGCGCCAAAAATGCCGTGGAGAATTTCAAGGAGGCGGGCGTGTCGGCGCTGGATAAAGCCGTGTCCGCCATTGGCGCGAAAAACGCGCTGGAATCCTTGCAGGAGAAGATCAGCGGCATGATCGCTGATACGAAACAGAACATTGAAAAGGTGGAGAACATCGGCCATGAGCTGCGGAGCGTGGGCGGTCATTTGAAGAACGCCGGACGCGCCATGACCGGCAAGGATACGCAGACGGTGGACGGCGGGCAGGAGGGGCGTTTTCAGTCCGTGGTTTTGGCACCCATGCGGGCCACAAAAAGTCTGCTGTCCAGCATGAACAACGCCACCCTCGCCGCTATCGGCGGGATGGAGAGTTTGGAGCTGTCAGCGGAGGCCGCACGGGAGGCGCGGGCGGAGCGTCAGGCTGAGAAAAAGCCCTCCATCCGGCAGGCATTGGCGGAGAAACGGGCGGAAGCCGCTGCCCAGCCCGCCCCCGCGCCGGATAAAGAGCATAAGACCCCGGAGGCGGCTCTATGAGCGGCAAACGGTTCCAAGCCAGGGCGAAAACGGTGCAGAAGCTGGGCCGGGACGGTCTGGTGGAGCAGAACATGGCTACCGGCGAGGAAAAGCGGGTCAGTCAGCGCACGGCGGATATATCCTTCGGTCCGGCCCGTCCCCAGGAACAGGCGGCGGGCCACCGTGCGGCCCAGCGCGGCGGCGGCGACCCCGCCGCTCCTGCCAAGAAGCGGCGGAAACAGCCCCGGCCCGTCCAGCAGACAGCGGAGGAAGCGGCCTATGCCGCCCAGGAGCCGGTCAGCGTACCGGATGCCCCGGAGGTTTCCTCCATGCGGATGGCGGCGGACGCGCCCATGATGGCCGCTCCCACCGGCAGCGAGGACCCGCCCCCGCCGCCAGCCTCCCGGAAGCGCCGCAAGCGGAAGAACCGTAAAAAATCCAAGCAGCGGCAGGCGGCAAAGCACACCCCGAACGCCGCCCGTTCTC
>CAJTGJ010000157.1 GCA_910575695.1 Oscillospiraceae bacterium
AATGCGGCTCCAGCAATGCCCATACTTCGTCACTTATATCATGGCGGTGATACGATGCTTCCATTTTTTATTCCTCTTCTTTCTTTTGTTTGCTTCTATTTTACCACCTATGTCAAACTTGTGTAGACACTATCTAACTGATATTCCGAGGAGTGGAATGAAGGGGTAACGCCCGGAAACGCTCACCTGATACTACGTTGGAGGCGCGGGAGTGCAATATCCCAAGCTGACACAGCACGTTGAAGTCGGCTGAGAACTGTCCAAACAAAGTCCGAGAGGGCCGTTGTGGAAAGCTGCCCAGAGGTGGGCGGTGCAGTCTATAGGCCGGGGGTCTATAAAATGCCTATGACAAGAATGTGGCTGACTACCACTGGCGAAAGTCCGAATGCACAGGTCAAGAAGAAATAGCAGTAGAAATGCTGCTGCCGTGAAAACGGTGTATGTGGGGTAAAGTAAGTTGGTCGCTATGAAATACCTTGCAGCGTTACAGGCGCTGCCAAGCATACTGGCCTAAAGGATAGTCTAAGGGCATCATGCACAGATAGGAATATCGGAACGTAGAAAGTCCCGGATGTGGAGTGATTGTACACGATGAAGCATGAGAAGGAAAGCCGTGTCGCTCAGAAGCGGGAGGTACGGTATAACTTCTCTTGATCCGGGAGGAAGGAGCAGCCATGGTACCGTGTTTGTTCAGCGATGGACAAACTGAGAAGCCGTGAAGAAAGTAAGCGGTGGAGGGACGGGCTGTAGTCAAGGATAACATGAGAAGAAGCAATATCCAGGCATAGCTAACAAACACGCATAGGTTCGAGTAGGACTAAGAAAGGCAATCCCCCATGAAAGCGGGTGAGCGCCGACTATGGCAACAAAAGAAAAGGCTTTGAAGAAGTCCAAACTGCGTCATGCCGAGTATTATGACTTACAAGAAATGCAGGACAAACTGTATGCGGAAAGCAAAAACGGCAAAATTTTCAACAAATTGGTCGAAGTGATAATCCAGCCTGAAAATATCCGGCTGGCATATCGCAACATGAAAAAGAACGATGGAAGCCACACGCCCGGCACGGACGGCAAAACGATCGCAGATTTGGAAAAAATCTCTGACGAGGAAATCGTCACTCTTGTACAACGAAAACTCACATGGTACGTTCCGCAAAGTGTCCGCAGAGTAGAAATCCGTAAGGACAACGGAAAAATCCGTCCACTGGGAATCCCTACCATCCTCGACCGACTGATTCAGCAGTGCGTATTGCAGGTACTGGAGCCCATTTGTGAAGCAAAGTTTCATGACCACAGTTATGGGTTCCGTCCCAATCGCAGCCAGCAGAACGCTATCGCTCAGGTTCACAAGAATATGCAGTTGAGCCACTTACATTATGTGGTGGACATTGACATCAAAGGTTTCTTCGACAATGTGAACCATGGGAAACTGCTGAAACAAATGTGGACAATGGGAATCCGGGACAAAAAGCTGCTCAGTATCATTTCCGCAATGCTAAAAGCTGAGGTTGCGGGAATCGGGTTCCCAGAGGTTGGCACACCACAGGGCGGCATCATTTCACCGCTCCTCTCCAACATCGTCTTGAACGAACTGGACTGGTGGTTAGCCAGCCAATGGGAGGAAATCCCTACCCGGTATCCTTTCAAGATGCACCCCAATCCGAATGGCACGCCGAACAAGGGAAACAAATTCGCGTCCCTGCGGCGAAGCAAATTGAAGGAAGTAACCTGTGTTCGATACGCGGATGACTTCAAAATCTTCACCAGCAGTTACCAAAGCGCAATAAAGTTGTTTTACGCAACGCAAAACTGGCTGAAGGAGCGGCTGGGGCTGGACATCAGCCCGGAGAAATCCAAGGTGGTCAACCTGAAGGAAGAATACTCAGAGTTCCTGGGGTTCAAATTGAAACTCATACCACGGGGCAAGAACAAAAAGGGACATACCAGGTACGTTGTCGAGAGTCATGTAAAAGACAAATCCATAGAGAAAATCAGGGCGAAACTCAAAACGTTGATTTACGAAATTGAATATCCACAGCAGGGAAAGCACACCGAGTATCAGGCAATCAGCAGGTATAATTCCTATGTGCTTGGTGTGCATGACTACTACAGTATGGCAACCTGCGTCAGCCGCGATTTTCGCCAAATAGCCTTTCCTGTCCAAAAGAGCCTGAAAGCAAGGCTGAGGAAACGAATCAAAACTGCAAAACAAGTCAGGAAAAAGAAAATTCCGCTGCACATCGCCAATGTGATGAAGGAACGTTATGGAAAGAGCGACCAGCTTCGTTATGTGAATGGCATAGCCCTTGCCCCAATCGGGTACATCCAGCACAAATTTCCCATGCAAAAGAAGGCTAAAGCCAACTCCTATACGGCCGAAGGACGAACGCATATCCACAAAAATCTGGAAGCCGTTAACATGAGAATTCTGCACTACCTGATGAGGCATCCCGTAGCGTACCGGTCAATCGAATACAACGATAACCGGCTTTCCTTATATTCCGCGCAAATGGGCAAGTGTGCTGTCACCGGTAAGGTTCTGGAAATCGGCGACATCTACTGTCACCACAAAGTGCCGCGCCATTTAGGCGGCACTGACAAGTATGACAACCTGATATTAGTCTGTAGAGACGCACACAAGCTGATTCATGCAATCAGCCCACAAACGATAGCAAAACTTACGGAATTACTGAACCTGACACCAAAACAGCAGAAGAAAGTAGACGCACTTAGAAGCCTTGTTCATGTTGAGAGTTGTTAGTATGTGACATCATGTTATCCTTGATGGCCAGCCGTGTGAGCTGAAAGGTTCATGCACGGTTCAGGGCGGGGGAAAAGGTGGAGACAATATCAAAACCTTACCTATCGCTACTGTCCATCCCGAAAGCCGCTGCCGCCGCCAAGCGGGACAAAACCGCGATGGCGGCGGGAAACAAGGTGGCGGGCGGGACAGATTTGCACGCCCTGGGCAATCTGCGGCCCGGCAGAAAATTTTGTGTAAAAGGAGACAAGCTGTAGTCAAGGAAACAGGAGCAAATCAGAGGATTTCCCAGGCTGGACACAACCCGGCT
>CAJTGJ010000158.1 GCA_910575695.1 Oscillospiraceae bacterium
GGAAGAAGGCCCCCCAAGTGCGAGCCAAGAAGCTTGTTCAGACCATCATCGGAAGCGCCGGTTTTGTCCTGGAGGACATCACCGTCAATCCCGAGATGAACGAAATAAATATCGCCGTGCGGCCAACTGAGCACGAGCGGTGCCGGTGCGGAATCTGTCATCGCAAGGCGGCGCGGTACGACAAGGGGCGCGGACGCCGGCGTTGGCGCGCCCTGGACATAGGCGGAAGCAAAGTATATATTGAGGCAGACGAGCCGCGGGTACGCTGCCGGAAACATGGCGTGGTGACAGCATCGGTTCCCTGGGCACGGCACAACAGCCGTTTCACCAAAAGTTTTGAGGAAACCTGTGCATGGCTGAGCGTACACGCATCCCGCAGCACGGTCTCGGAATATCTGCGGGTGGAATGGCACACAGTGGGCGGCATCTGCCATCGGGTATATCAAGAGCTGGAAACAGCCAATCCCTCTCGCTTTGACAGCTTGGAAAATATCGGCATTGACGAAACCAGCTACAAGAAAGGGCACAAGTATATGACCGTAGTCATCAACCACGACACAGCCAGCGTGGTCTGGTGNGCAAAGGGATACGGGAAAGAAGTTCTCTCCCAATTCTTTGAACGGCTGACACCGGAGCAGCGGGCCTCTATCCGTTGTGCCTCAGCGGATGGGGCCAAATGGATCGCATCCTGTGTCGAGGAATACTGCCCCCATGCACAGCGGTGCGCAGACCCGTTTCATGTGGTTTCCTGGGCCACAGACGCCCTGGATCAGGTGCGTCGGGAAGCCAGGTCTGAGGCTCGCCAGCAGGCCAAAACTCTGCCCAAGCGCAAGCCCGGTCGTCCGGCCAAGGGCGAGGCTGCTCCTGAAAAGAACCAGGCAAAATCAGTGAAGAATCTACGCTATGTCCTGCTCAAAAACCCGGAGCATCTCTCTGAAAATCAGCAAGCCCAGCTGCAATTCCTGACCAGGGCCAATCCTAAGCTCTACCGTGCCTGCCTGCTCAAAGAGAATCTTCGTCTGGCTCTCAAGGCCGGGCCTGATCAGATCGCCGCTGCGCTCACCAAGTGGATGGCCTGGGCCCAGCGGTGCAGGATCCCCGTGTTCCGCGAGCTGCGCAAGAAAATCAAACGCCACTTTGATGCCATTGTTGCTGCCGCCAGATTCAGGCTTTCTAATGCCCGCTCCGAGGCCATCAACAACAAAATCAAACTCATCATCCGTACCGCTTTTGGCTTTCGCAACGTGGATAATCTTCTCGCTATGGTTATGCTCTCCTGCTCCAATCTTCATCCCACTCTCCCTAACCGCTGACCCGCCCACTCCTTCTACCGAAGCCTCCTACCAAAAAACAAGGGGGTTTCCACCATGATGATCAACTACAACGTGACCGGTGCCGAACGCAAGCGCCTCGCCGACTACATTTCCGGCTTCATGGGTACGGAGAAAAAGTACCTGGGTGCGCCGACCTTCGCCTACCAGATTGGCTACCTCACCGTCAGCAAGGACGGCGCGGTCAGCTTCGAGGACCGGGGCTACAACAGCGACATCGACGCGCTGATGGCCGAGCTGGAGGACCAGGGGTTCCACACCGAGGACACCATCGCCAAGGCCGACACCGCCGAGGCGGAGGCCAACAGCGGCGGGGATGCCGCCCAGCCGGACGAGGCCCAGGCCGGCACCGAGCCGGAGGCCACTCCCGCCGAGGATGGCGTTACCCAGCCCCACGGCTTCGGCCTGACGGTCACCCTGCCCTCCGACAGCCTGCCCTCCGAGGCGCTGACCAACCTCACCAGCCTCCTCGCCGCCAAGGGGCGGCTCATCCGCAAGGCCCTGGGGGTGGAGGCCCTCCCGGTGGATGTCAGCCCCGACACGGTTTCCTTCCCCTGGTTCGAGGGCCGCGACCTTGATGCCGATGAGGTCAAGACCTACACCCACCTGATCACCGCCCTCTGCGACATGGCCCGGAACCAGAAGCGCATCACCGCCAAGGAGAAAATCACCGACAACGACAAGTACGCCTTTCGCTGTTTCCTCCTCCGGCTGGGCTTTATCGGAGCCGAGTTCAAGGACGAGCGGAAAATCCTGCTCCGCGGCCTCTCTGGCAACAGCGCGTTCAAGCCCGGGGCCAGAAAGGAGGTGGCCGACCATGCGGTTTCCGCGTAGGGAAACGGTGGCGCGCATCCGCCAAGAGTATCCGATAGGATGCCGGGTGGAGCTGCTCTGCATGGATGACCCGCAGGCCCCGCCCATCGGCACCAGGGGAACTGTGCGGGGTGTGGATGACACCGGTTCGGTCATGGTGCGCTGGGACAACGGCAGCGGGCTTCATGTGGTCTACGGCGAGGACGAATGCAGAAAGGTGGGCGGGTGAGATGCGCAGCATTATCGGTGAGTTCTACCTCGGCAACATCACCCCGGACGTGACCGCCATCAAGCAGACCTCCGAGCTGAAAAAGGCGGCGCAGGAGGTGTCCGATGCTGAATCCTTCCTCCGGGAACGTCTGGACGGCGAGTGCCTCGCCTCGCTGGAGCGGCTGGTGTCCGCCCAGCTCACCTCCAGCACCACCACCGCCGAGGAACGCTATATTGACGGGTTCCGCACCGGGGCCAAGTTCATGCTGGACATCCTGACCGGCGAGAGTGAAAATCTGGCCCCGCTGGTGTAGGCCGAGCAATAAACTACACAATTCCTACCCCGAATGATCGTGTACTTTACGGGTGCGAATTGACTTGCTATATCTCCGTTTTAGAGCGAATATGTCACTACCGAAAGGGAAAATACCCCGCCGGACACACAAAAAACGGAGGTCAGCACCATGAACGAGAAAATGAAAAACCAGGTCGCCGAGATGAAAAAGCAGACCATCGGGGTCGAGGTGGAGATGAACAGCATCACCCGCCAGAAAGCCGCCAAGCTCGCCGCCGAGTTCTTCGGCACCGGGCGGTTCGAGGACACCGCCTACCGCAACGGCTACTACACCTGGTCGGCTTGGGATGCCCAGGGCCGCGAGTGGAAGTTCCAGCGGGACGTTAGCATCGAGGGGCCG
>CAJTGJ010000159.1 GCA_910575695.1 Oscillospiraceae bacterium
ACGGGAGGCCCTGTGTGGGATTCTGCCACCGGGAACTGGAAAAGCAGCTGAAAGAAAGGAGAGATCGGAAATGAAGTATCTTATTTTATTTATCAAAATCGTTGCTGTTTTTGACCTGTGCTGTCTGGCGGTGTATCTGGGCGGCGATATTCTGACTGCCCTGACACGCAAACTTCGGAAAAAGCCTGCACAGAGCGACGACCTTTATGATTTTTCTATGGATGGCGACACAGCCGCCCCGCTGTCCATAGATTCCATCCGCCAGCTGTACTCCGGCGATGTGGAAACTTTTGTAGAAGAAAGGCTTCTGCCGGACGCCGCAAAGACGATGGAGGCTTTAACGGAACGGGAACAGACAGCGGCCCGCCTGCTTTTATGCGCCCTGATCGGCTATCTGAAAGAAGAAGCCCGNTTTCCGATGGTGATGGAACTGCTGAAATATATGGAGGGGGAAAAAGAGGAAGGCTGCCAGGACCCGGTAGACTGGCTGCTGGAGGACGCCAACAGCCGCGCGCACCGGCATGAGTCCTATTACAACGATTATCAACGCTACCAGCTGATGCAGGTGGATAAAAAACGTGTCATTCTGGCCTGCCGTATCCTCATCAATGATCTGGTAGGAAAACTGTACCGATATGATTACCGGTTCGGCTATGACCTGATGCTGACAGAGGATAACAGCATTGAGGAAAAGCTGCGTACATCTATGCGGAAAGAATGGGAGGATGAAGATTATGCGCCTTGTGATTGCTGAAAAACCGTCGGTGGCCCAAAGCCTGTCCGCTGTAATCGGAGCCAATGCCCGCAAGGACGGGTATCTGGAAGGGAACGGCTGGCGGGTCAGCTGGTGCGTGGGGCATCTGGCCGGGCTTGCCGATGCGGACAGCTATGACCCTAAATACGCCAAGTGGCGCTATGACGATCTGCCGATCCTGCCCTCGAACTGGAAAATGAGCGTGGGGCGGGACAAGAAGAAACAGTTTGATATTCTCAAAAAGCTGCTGTGCGCCCCGGATGTGACCGAGGTGGTAAACGCCTGTGACGCGGGACGGGAGGGCGAACTGATTTTCCGCAACGTCTATGAGCTGGCGGGCTGCAAAAAGCCCATGAAGCGGCTCTGGATTTCCAGCATGGAGGATTCGGCAATCCGGGAGGGCTTTGAAAACCTCCGCCCCGGCGCGGACTATGACGGTCTGCATCAGGCGGCGCTCTGCCGCGCCAAGGCTGACTGGCTGGTGGGCATCAACGCCACCCGGCTGTTTTCGGTGCTGTACCGCCGGACCCTCAACATCGGTCGGGTCATGTCCCCGACACTGGCCCTTATCGTCCAGCGGGAAGCAGAGATTGAAGCCTTCCAGCCGGAGCCGTTCTATACGGTGGCGCTGGAACTGCCCGGATTTACCGCTGTGGGGGCGCGGATGAAAGACAAAACCGCCGCGAAAGAGCTGCAAACCGCCTGCCGGGGCGGTTCTGCGGTGGTGAAACAGGCGCAGCGGAAAGAGAAGTCCGAAAAGCCGCCCGCCCTTTATGACCTGACCACCTTACAGCGGGACGCCAACCGCCTGCTGGGGTTTACCGCCCAGCAAACGCTGGACTATCTGCAAAACCTCTATGAGAAAAAGCTGTGTACTTATCCCCGGACGGACAGCCGGTATCTGACCTCGGATATGGCGGAGGGCCTGCCGGTGCTGGTCAACCTCACCGCCAACGCCATGCCGTTCCGAAAAGGGATTGCCATTGTCTGCAACCCGGAGGCGGTCATCAACGATAAGAAAGTGACCGACCACCATGCGGTGATCCCCACCCGCAATCTTCGGGATGCGGATTTGTCCACTCTCCCTGTGGGGGAAAAAGCGGTGCTGGAGCTGGTGGCCGCAAGGCTGCTGTGCGCGGTGGCGGAACCCCATCTCTACGAGGAAACCGCCGCCACGCTGGTCTGCGCCGGTCAGGAGTTTGCCGCAAAAGGGAAAACCATTCAGCGCCCCGGCTGGCGCAGGCTGGATGCCGCTTATCACGCCGGTCTGAAAAATGCCCCGGAGCAGGAGGGCGGGCCAGAGGAAAAGACGCTGCCGGAACTCTCCGAGGGACAATCTTTGTCCGTTTCCAATGCCTCCGTCAAGGAGGGGAAAACCAGCCCGCCAAAGCATTTCACCGAAGATACCCTTCTCTCCGCGATGGAGAACGCCGGTAAAGAGGATATGCCGGATACCGCCGAGCGCAAGGGGCTGGGTACGCCTGCCACCCGCGCCGGGATTCTGGAAAAACTGGCCTCCACCGGTTTTCTGGAACGGAAAAAGAGCAAAAAGACGGTCCAGCTGATGCCCTCCCGCGACGCGCGTTCCCTCATTACCGTTCTGCCGGAGCAGCTGCAATCCCCGCTGCTCACCGCCGAGTGGGAGTACCGGCTGGGCGAGATTGAGCGCGGCGAGCTTTCCCCGGAGGAGTTTCTGTCCGGGATTTACGCCATGCTGCGGGAGCTGGCGGCAACCTATCAGGTGGTTAAGGGGACCGAGTACCTGTTCTCCCCGCCCCGCGAAGCAGTAGGCAGATGCCCCCGGTGCGGCGGTGAGGTTACAGAATCGCAAAAGGGATTTTTCTGCCAAAGTGAAACTTGCAGATTTGCCATCTGGAAAGACAGCAAGTGGTGGAGCGCCAAGAAGAAACAGCCCACCAAGGCCATTGTCGCGGCCCTCTTAAAAGACGGGCGGGCAAGGCTCACCGGCTGCTACTCGGAAAAAACCGGAAAAACCTATGACGCGGATGTGCTTTTGGAGGATACCGGCGAGTATGTGAACTTCAAGCTGGACTTTGGCCAGCGGAAAGGAGGCTCGTGATGAAATTGTCGCTGTTGGAACAGGAAACCATCCTCCTCTACAACCAGGCGGAGCCTGCCGCCCAAGTCTATACCCATGACCCAAAGCTGATGAAAAAACTGAACTGCCTTGCCGGTAAACACCCGGAGCAGATCATCAAGAAGGACGACCACAACTTCATTGTCCCCAAACGCTGCGTATCGGTCCGGGAGCCGTACAGCGAA
>CAJTGJ010000160.1 GCA_910575695.1 Oscillospiraceae bacterium
ACCAACCGGGCGCTCCGCAGAATACGAAGCTGATGCGATATGGCCGATTCCGTCATTTTCATTTCCCCTGCCAGTTCACTGACGCACCACTCCCGTTTCATCAGGAGCCATAAAATCCGTATGCGGGTATAGTCCCCCAGCGCCTTGTGAAGTTCAGATAGTGCGTCCAGTTCCTTTGCATCAGGCGTTAATATAGCGTTTCCTTTGTTCATGGCTATCCCCAATCTTAGACCATTTGACAGACACGGAAGGACAGGATATGATAGAGGCAGAAATGGAGGTAATAGGATGTCCCACTACCATCTTCCGCACAATCACGGGCAGAATATCGAGCGCGTCCTGGAACGGATGCCGCCTCCTGACGGGTTTCAGACAACCGCCGCTATTTTCCAGCAGCTTGGCGACCCGTCCCGCCTGCGTATCCTCTGGCTGTTGTGCCACAGCGAGGAATGTGTGTGCAATATCGCCGCCGCTGTTGGAATGAGCGACCCTGCCGTATCCCACCACCTGCGGATTCTGAAAAAGGGCGGAATCATTGAAAGCCGCCGGGACGGGAAAGAGGTCTACTATACTTTGGCGGACACCACCCAGGCGAAGCTGCTGCACCGAACCATTGACGCGCTGTTTGAGATCACCTGTCCTACCGGCTGATAGAAGAAATGCGCCGCGCTTATGAAAGTGCGGCGCATTTCCTGTTTTATACTTCACTCCTGCGCCGGAGTTTCAAACTGCTTGACCCGCATAGCGCGGATGGCGTTCAGAATGGCGATCACCGAAACGCCCACGTCCGCAAATACCGCCGCCCACATATTGGCGCGGCCAACCGCCCCCAGGATCAGCACCAGGAATTTGACGCCCAGGGCAAAGACAATGTTCTCGTTGGAAATGCGGATGGTCTTACGGGCAATTTGCATAACAGCGGCGATCTTGGACGGTTCATCCGTCATCAGCACCACGTCAGCGGCTTCAATCGCTGCATCGGAACCGAGAGCGCCCATAGCGATGCCCACATCGGCCCGTGCCAGCACAGGCGCGTCATTGATACCATCGCCCACAAAGGCCAGCATCCCCCGTTCGCTTTTCTGTTTCAGCAGTTCCTCCACGCGGTCTACCTTGTCGGCGGGGAGCAGCTCTGTGTAGGCCCGATCCAGACCCAGGCGGCGGGCCACGTCCTGCCCAACTGCATCTGCATCGCCGGTGAGCATGACCGTCTGGCGAATACCGGCGGCTTTCAGCGTCTTAATGGCAGCGGGCGCGTCTGCCTTGATTTCATCCGCAATCACAATACACCCTGCGTATCTTCCATCAAAGGCTACATAGACCACAGTGCCGATGGCGTTGGAGGCCGTATAGGGAATATGCTCCCGCTCCATCAGCTTGGCATTTCCGGCCAGCACCGTCATACCGTCAATCACCGCCTGGACACCATGCCCCGCGATTTCCTGCACATCGGTAATACGGCTGTTGTCAATTTTCTTGCCATAGGCTTTTTGGATGGACAGCGAGATCGGATGATTGGAGTAGTCCTCCGCATACGCCGCCAGTTCCAGAAGCTCCTCGTCCGTCATGCCATTTGCTTGAATTTCTGTGACCGCAAAGGAGCCTTTTGTCAGAGTGCCAGTCTTATCGAATACTACTGTTTCCGTGTAGGCCAGCGCCTCTAAGTAGTTGCTGCCTTTCACAAGAACGCCGATTTTGGACGCGCCGCCGATGCCGCCGAAGAAACTGAGCGGAATGGAGATCACCAGCGCACAGGGGCAGGAAATCACCAGGAAGGTCAGCGCCCGGTAAATCCAAATACTGAACGCCTGTCCCGTTACCAGCGGCGGCAGGACTGCCAGAGCGAGGGCGGCGAATACCACCACCGGCGTATAGTACCGGGCAAAGCGGGTGATGAAGTTTTCCATGCGGCCCTTCTTGTCGCTGGCGTTCTCCACAAGGTCAAGAATTTTTGCAACGGTGGATTCCCCAAATTCCTTAGTGGTCTGGATGGTCAAAATGCCGGTCTGATTGATGCACCCGCTGATAACCTCCATGCCTGCCTCTACTTCACGGGGCATGGATTCACCTGTCAGAGCCGAAGTGTCCAGCGTGGAGCTGCCCTTGATGATCTTGCCGTCCAGCGGAACACGTTCACCGGGCTTTACAATGATGGTGTCACCGATCTTCACGTCCTCCGGGTCTACTTGGATCAGCTTGCCGTCTTTCTCAATATTGGCGTAGTCCGGGCGAATATCCATCAGGCTGGTGATGGAGCGGCGGGACTTGGAAACGGCATAGGACTGGAACCACTCGCCCACCTGATAGAACAGCATAACGGCCACGCCCTCGGAGTGTTCACCCAGAATCAGTGCGCCAACTGTTGCGATAGTCATAAGGAAATTCTCGTCAAACACCTGACCATGCAGGATGTTGGTGATGGCTTTCCAGACAATATCCCAGCCAATCACCGCATAGCAGATAAGATAGACCCCCAACTCCGCCCAGCCCTCCAGATGGAGCAGGCCACCGGCGGCGAACAGCACCGCCGCCACGATGATGCGGGCCAGCAAATGTTTTTGTTTTTTTGTCATGTTGATACTCTCCTTCCTGCAAAAGCACCGGCTACCAAACGGCAGCCGGTGCTTTTGCATAGTTACGCCTTGACTGTCACATCCGGCTCGATCTTCTTGATGAGCGCCGTGGCCTCGGCCAGCACAGTGTCAAACTTCTCGTCCGGGGCCTCCAGCACCATCTTCTGGCCCAGGAAGTTGACGGCCACGCTGGTCACACCGTCGATCTTCTGGACGGCGTTCTGGATTTTGTCGGCACAGTGGCCGCAGTCCAGGTCAATGAGTTTAATGGTCTTTTTCATAGCAGCAAGTTCCTTTCTTTGTTGAAATGTGTAGTGAGTGGTTGGTTAGATATGGCCGAAACGGTTAAATGACTGTTTAATCGTTTCGCCTTGCAGTATAGCCATCACCCACCGCCAAGTCAATGCCTTTTGGCCTGATATTCCCCTTTGGAGCGTAAAACCTCCTGATTGGA
>CAJTGJ010000161.1 GCA_910575695.1 Oscillospiraceae bacterium
AATGCGGCTCCAGCAATGCCCATACTTCGTCACTTATATCATGGCGGTGATACGATGCTTCCATTTTTTATTCCTCTTCTTTCTTTTGTTTGCTTCTATTTTACCACCTATGTCAAACTTGTGTAGACACTATCTAGTCCAGAAGAAAAAGTTACTCTTTTGAAGGAATATATAGAGTATTACGAAGGATTAGCTAAAGAGGGAAAATTAGAATTATTGAATCAAAAATTACCTCGAAGTGCTGTTTCTGATATTTTGGACACAATAGGGTGCTTGCTTAAAGCAGAATCTCAAAAACTTGCACAATCCTCGGATGAGGTAAAAGATTTTCTAAAAGCTAATCCACTACCGGGAAGGATGGCAGACTTTCTGCCTGATGATTTTAGAGTGTTTGTCTTAATCTTGAACTCCTTAAAGCAATGGGTCATGGCAGAGAGTTCATACTGCGACAGATATTTGATGGGTGGAACTGTACGAAAGAATTGTCGCAAAGCTATTGATCACTGTCTTGTAACTGGAGAGCCATTGGATGGAACTATTGAATTACATCATCCTGTCCGTGATGGTCGGCCTCCCATACCATTAAGCAAGAAAGGCCATTCACTTATTGAGGGCCAGGTTGCTGTCGAAGTTGGCGAATTTCTCACTGACGAAAATGTTGACGAAACAGAATGGGACAAGCTTAGGTGGTTAAGAAAACAGCAGAATCAGTCCTGGGCTCAATTACGAGAGGGGTTAATAGCCATAAAAACCGGCAGCATCGTTTACCGTTCTAATGCTAAGTCTTTCGCTAATAAAGTAATTCGAGCCTTTAATGTATCCCCAGAGTACATTCTTGATTTAATGGATGAACATGATGTTTGAAATAGCAAACCCAGCCGGGGCCGTCAAGGTTAAAGTGCATGGCGCTTTCAGCGCCAACCTTGACCGCCCCGCCCGGGTTCACTTTGCGGTGGGTAAGGCGGGCAAGCACCAAGGGTGCTTGCCCGCCTCCTTTGATTTTGGGTGCCGGGGGGCGGTGTTCCTCCCGCCGGGGGGTGCGGAAACGTACCTCATTTCGATGTACGTTTCGACACGGGGGACGAGGGACGGGGGCTTGTATATCTGCCGCCGCTCCCCGAAAACGGACAGGCTTTTTGTTCGCTCCCGCTCACAAAAACCCCGCCCGTTTTCCTGCCGGTGCAAGCGGGGCGCAAAAGCGCCGCACCCCGCTTCCCCCGTCAGCCGCGCCAGCAGATATAACACACTACACCTTGCAAGCAAGGTCGTGTGCCAAAGGGGGCCAGCAGCCCCCTTTGGAAACCCCCGCTCCCGGCCTGCGGGCTGGGTCAAGGGCCTGCCGCCCACATCAATCCATCAATCAATCTGTCGTATTATTCATAATATGGATTGGCAGGAGCGACAAATTGTGATACAATAAGAGCATGAAGGAGGCGAGAGCCATGAGCGAGATAGGCGCCAGACTGCGGACGCTCCGGGAGGGGATCGGCCTCTCCCAAGCCAAGTTCGGAAAGATTGCGGGTATCCCCCAGGCCACCATCAACCGATATGAAACAGGGTATTCCTCCGCCCCCATCAAGGTGCTGATTTGGTATGCGGATTACTTTGACGTGTCCATGGACTACCTCTGCTGCCGCACCGAGAAGCCCCAGGGGAGGCTGTACGAGTTCAAGCCGAGAATCCTTGAGGAAGATAAGGATATGAAGCAATTCGTGGAGATGTGCTTTGACCCCAAATCTCCCATGAATGACCGTCTGAAAAAGGCCATCATCGAAATGCTGGAAGGGGTGAAGGAATGAAGGCCGTGATATATGCCCGGTATTCCAGCGACAACCAGAGGGAGGAAAGCATAGAGGGCCAAATCCGGGAGTGCACCGCCTTTGCCGAGAAGAACGGCGTCACCATCCTGCGGCACTACATCGACCGGGCCTTTTCCGCCAAGACGGACAACCGCCCGGAGTTCCAGAACATGGTGAAGGACAGCGGCAGACGGCTCTTTGACATGGTGATCGTCTGGAAGTTGGACAGGTTTGCCCGGAACCGCTACGACAGTGCCCGGTACAAGGCCACGCTGAAAAAGAACGGGGTGAAGGTGGTGTCCGCCACCGAGGTCATTTCCGACGGGGCCGAGGGCATCATTTTGGAGAGCGTGTTGGAGGGGTACGCCGAATACTATTCCGCCGACCTGTCCGAGAAGGTGGTGCGGGGCATGACGGAGAACGCCCTCAAATCCAAGTATAACGGCGGCACCCTGCCCATCGGGTACATGATTGACAGCGAGCAGTATTTCCAGCTTGACCCGCTGACCGCCCCCTTTGTGCTGGAAGCCTTCAAACGGTACGCCGAGGGGGCCACTATGAAGGAAATCCGGGACTATCTGAACGGGCAGGGCGTGAAGAACACACGGGGCCAACCCTTGACCTACAACAGTATTCAGCACCTTTTGAACAACCGCCGCTACATCGGGGAGTACACCTACCGGGACATTGTGGTGCCGGAGGGCATTCCCGCCATTGTCCCCCAAGACCTCTTTGACCGGGTGCAGGAACGGCTGGCGAAGAACAAAAAAGCCCCAGCCCGCCACAAAGCCGAGGACGATTATCTGCTGACCACCAAGCTGTTCTGCGGGTATTGTGGGGCCTATCTCTGCGGCGAGAGCGGCACCAGCCACACGGGAAACACCCACCACTATTACAAGTGCGTGTCCGTAAAAAAGAAGCGGACGGAGTGCCACAAGAAGTCCGTCCGCAAGGAATGGATAGAGGATTTGGTGGTGGGAGAAAGGTTGAAACATTGTAATTTAAGCGCCACTGCCCCAAAGGGCGCACAAAACCAAGCCCCCTGAAAGCGGGCAAAAAAAGTTATGCTCGAAGTTTAGATAGTGTCTACACAAGTTTGACATAGGTGGTAAAATAGAAGCAAACAAAAGAAAGAAGAGGAATAAAAAATGGAAGCATCGTATCACCGCCATGATATAAGTGACGAAGTATGGGCATTGCTGGAGCCGCATT
>CAJTGJ010000162.1 GCA_910575695.1 Oscillospiraceae bacterium
AGAGCCATCTCGCCGCAAACCCGCATGAATACTGGATTTTTGCCTGTTTGCTTTCCCTTTCCCCAATAACCTGTGTTCAACGATATGTATAGCCGGGATATTTCCAAGAAAGTTTTGGCGGGATGGATGGCTCGTTCCCGGCAGGGGAAATTCCTGGGCGGGCCTACTCCCTACGGTCTTATGCGTGACCCCAACGATCACGGGCATCTGATTATTGACCCGGAAACCGCCCCTACGGTAAAGCTGGTGTTTGATCTGGCATTGAACGGGTGCGGCACAATGAAAATCGCAAAGCACCTGTTAGAGCGCAAAATCCCAATTACACGCATTAAGGAGCCTGTGGAATCCGAAGTCCGCTATTATTCGTGGAGCGGTTCGGTGATTGGAAAAATGCTCCGCAACCCGGTCTACAAGGGCGATCATGTGGTTTGCAAGTGCCACCAAAAGGCCATTCGCTCCAACACGGTGAACTTTATTCCTCGTGATCAGTGGGAGATTATCGAGAATAGCCATGAGGCCATTGTCAGCCGGGAGCAGTGGGATAGGGTGCAAAAGCTGATTGACCGCCGCCCGCCCATCATGCAGGGGAATAGCTGTCCCTTTTACAATCTGTTTCACGGCCTTGTCTACTGTGCCACCTGTGGGAAATCCATGCAGGTACGCTATGAGAAAGTCGGCAGAACCGGGAAGAACCGCTTCACTGGAGAAATGCGGGAGCCAATTGACAAGGCGTATTACATTTGCCAGACCTACAACCGTCTGGGAAAGAACGCTTGCACCAGTCATAAGATTGAAGCCCGTGACCTCTACAATCTTGTGCTGTCGGATATCATGGAGCATGGCAAAATGGCCTTGCAAGATGCAGAAGCATTCTATGGGCGGCTGACGCACCGACTGGAGCAGCGGTATTCCATTGACGAAAAGAGTCTGAAAAAGGAACAGGACGCTCTTGCGAAGCGCAACCAGGAAATTGACGAAATGTTCATGAGCCTGTATGCAGACAAGGCAAAGGGCATCCTGACCGAGCAGCGGTTCCTCCGTATGACGGAGACGCTGGAACAGGAGCAGGCAGATAACAAAGTCCGGATGCAGGCAATCACGGATGAATTGCGTATCGCCAGCAGTGCGGACAGCGATGTGCGGCGGTTCATCGGAGAAATCCGGGAGTATGCGTCCATCACGGAGTTGGACGAGGCGATATTGAACCGGCTGATTGATAAAATCTTTATCAGCACAGTTGAAGTCATTGATGGCGAAAAGGTTCAGAAGGTTCGCATTGTTTATAACTTTGTGGGCGAGATTATGTAACAGCACTAAAAGCCCTCTTAATTTAAAGAGGGCTTTTAGTGTGTATTAGTCAAACATCAATAAAAAGATAGATGGGAGAATACATACTATGGCCGTTGTTTCAACTCCAATAAAAGATAATATTGCCCAGCAGAAAGACATTTTTCGCCTTGCTGCCACCCTTTACTCAGAAACTAGCAATGTGTATTCTTCAGGCGAGACTCAATTACAAATATTGAAGTGCATATTTGTTAAATGCGAAAACCGATACTTAACAACTGATGAAATTATTGCAAAATTGCTTGACATATATAAATATCATATTACCGAAAATGAGTTGGTATCCATAATAGAATCCTCTCAAAGAACCTTCCTATGCGTGAACTTAGATAAGGAAAATGCGTATAAACTCACAGAAACTGCATATTCTCAGACTGTTGAGTCACAAAAGGACAGCATTGACACTTATATAGACCAATTTATAGAAGATTCGGCTATACAGAACAATCAAGACTGTAAAGATGCAATTCACCAATATCTATATAAGTTGACAACATCCAATGTAAACTCTTATCAGGTGATATTGTCAGGTAACGCTGGAATTGACTTTTCAGACCAAGATTTATCAGTAAACATTGATTATATGCCAGATAATCAAAGACAAATGGTTCAAAAGTTTTTGGAGTGGGATAATGCGGAAAAGAATATTGCGCTTTTTAATGTTGTTCTTTGTTGTTTAGAGTACTGCTTACTAATTAATGGTGATTCTCCAAACAAGTTGATGCAAAGTAGTATTCGTAAGAGAGAAGTATATTTAGACACTAATATGATATTTCGGGCATTAGGCATTAATGGGCCATCCCGTCAAAAAGTAGTAGAAGCTTTTTTACTTAAATGTCGTCAGGCCAAAAAAATCTTTGTCGCATCATTTACAAAAACGGAGTTTTTTGAATCTATTGAAGCTTCTGCTCATAAGATAGCGTTATACCCTAGGGGTAAAGTGTTTGAAGGAGCATTCGAGCAAATATCTGATTATAGCATCTTTTCGTTTTATGAAGAATGGCGTACTAAGCATCTAGCCCTATCACTTAAATATTTTATTGCACACATCAAATCATTATATTCTCACTTTGTATCCAAATACGGCATTACTGATAATGAAAAAATACCTGTCACCATTTATAATTCAAAAGAGTTCACGGAAGCTAGGAATTCATATGCAAGATCCATTAAAGCAAAGAAACAAGAGATAAAACCTTTTAATTTTGATGATGAATCTATAAATCTCTCGTATTCTCGTAGGGATAGCCATGATGCGAGTATAGTACGTTTTATTGAGTTATTGAGAGAGAAATATAACGGTGATAGAGATGTGTTTTTTGTTTCTTCCGACAAGGCCCTGCGTTTTTGGGATATGACAAGAAACGAAAATACATATCCTGTAGTCATTTATCCCAGTCAGCTTTTTTTAATCCTTGTGAAGCTATGTGGCCGTTCTAGATGGTGTCGTCAATAAACGAGGAGCCAAATGGCAATACAACGAATTTGGACAGCAGCGACGAAGGAAGCGACATTTTTGGCGTAGCGCGCAGCAATGCCGCGCCAGCGCTTGAGAAGAAGAAAAGCGTTCTCAACGAGATGGCGA
>CAJTGJ010000163.1 GCA_910575695.1 Oscillospiraceae bacterium
ATATACCACATGAATGTGGTATGTGCGGTCTTGCAGACGGCGTTTTGTGCCTCTCGGCACAAAAGGACGGGGGAACGACCCGCAGAAAGGAGGACAGCCCATGGCAATCTATCATTGCAGTATCAAAATCATCTCCCGCGGCAAGGGCAAGTCCGCCGTTGCCGCCGCCGCTTACCGGGCGGGGGAGAAACTCACCAACGACTTTGACGGGGAAACCCACGACTACACCCACAAGGGCGGCGTTGTCCATACCGAGATTTTACTCCCCGGCCACGCCCCCGCCGCCTTTTCTGACAGGGCGGTTTTGTGGAACGCGGTGGAGAAAATCGAGAAAGCGAAAAACGCCCAGCTTGCAAGAGAAATTGAAATTGCCCTGCCCCGTGAATTGACAAGGGAGCAGGGCATTTCTCTTGTCCGCGAGTATGTAAAAGAGCAGTTTGTCAATGCGGGAATGTGCGCCGACTTTGCCATCCATGACACAGGCGGCGGCAACCCTCACGCCCATATCATGCTGACAATGCGCCCCATCCAGCAGGGCGGCGCATGGGGAACGAAGCAGAAAAAGGAGTACATTCTTGACCCGCAGGGCAAGAAAATCTATGACCCGAAAAAGCGGCAGTACAAATGCAAGGCCATCCCCGCCACCGACTGGAACGAGCAGACCAAGGCCGAGGAATGGCGGGCGGCGTGGGCGCAGCTTTGCAACCGGGCGTTGGAGCAGTACGGACACAACCAGCGCATCGACCACCGCAGTTATGAGCGGCAGGGCATCGACCAGATACCCACCGTCCATTTAGGCGTTGCCGCTTCCGCTATGGAGAAGCGCGGCATCCGCACCGAGCGCGGCGATCTGAACCGGGAAATCGAAGTGACAAATCAGAAACTCCGGCAACTGAAAGCCCGTATCGCCAAACTGCAAAAGTGGCTGAAAGAGGAACAGGAGAACACCGAGCCGCCCACCCTTGCCGACTATATCCAAGGCATCCTGACCCGCAGGGCGCGGGAGGGGAAATCGCAGGTTTCCCAATCCATCTATAACCTCAAGGACGCGGCGAAAATGCTGAATTTCCTGCAAAGTAATAACATCATGGATATGGCGGGGCTTGATGAAAAATTCAAGTCCATGATAGGGGAGCAGCTTGACATTCAGCATAAACTGAAACCCATTGACCGGCGATTAGGCACTTTGAAAAAGCACATTGAGCAGGCAGACATTTACTTCAAGTACAAGGGGAAAAAGCCGCTGACCGAGGCCGAGCAAATCCTGTTCACGGCGGCGCACGACTATCTGAAAGGCGTGATGAATGGCAAGACCGCCCTGCCGGTAAAGGCATGGAAAGCGGAGTATGCCAAGCTGACCGCCGAACGGGAAACGCTCAACCGGCGGTATCTCGCATTGAAAGAGGAAGTGAAAGAAGCCGAGCAAATCCGCAGGAGCGTTTACAACATCTTGCGGCAGGAACAGCGGGAGCAGCAGCCCCGCAGGGCGCAGAATATGGAGCGGTAACAGGCGGGGCGGCGGGGAATGTCTACATCTACCCCGCTGCACTATTTCAACTCACAAATATATAACATTTTTAGGATAATTCTTTTGCCGCTGCTTCCATTTTGCCACATAAGGTCTGCTACTTTCGATGGGATCATAAACCCAGCCACCAGTACACCAGTCTAAAAGGCTCGTGAAATCAGGAAAACAAACGGCTTTCGTAGGCATCTTTTTATCATAATCCTCTTGGCTATCAAAACTGAATAAAAGTTCATCATGTTCCAAGCAATAAATATCTTCAGTCAAGCAGTCAAGAATTAACAAGCGATTATCATTCATACTGCCAATACAGACACATTTCATTTTCCAACTTCCATCGCTCTCTGGAACATCACTATATGTTTCACTGACTTTGAAAAGTTTGATTTCTACCTGTCCAATTATTCCATCATCTGGTTCCCATAGCCACCTTTCATTATCCCCTGCATCTTTTGTCATATCACAAAATGAGAAAAACGCTTCGCCCTTTTGAATGACTTTGGGATAATAAATTGCGCCGTCCGGATGTTGACGCAAAAAATCCTTATAGTCACTCGGAAGTGAAAAACCAATCTTTCTTTCCAGCATATCTGCGGCATTCACTTTATTGAACGCTCCTTCCATTTCAGAAACTTTTTGACACTATTGTGTTTCCTCAAAAACTTCCTCTTTATTTGCTTCCCCAAGTATAGCAGATTTTTCCGCCGCAAGCAATCGGCGATCATGTCCGTTCCGCCTATCCAGACCGTCAAGGCCGAGTAGTATTTTTTGCTTCGCAAAAAATCTCCGCTCTGCCCCCTTGACTGTCTGGATTTTTGCCGTTGCCATTTCGCCGCCGAAAACGGGGAACAGGATTTGACAATCCTGCCCCCCGCTTTCGTCCGCTTCATTTTAATGGCAAAACCGTCTGCACTGGTGCGGCGGCTGACGGTAGGTTTTGCGGTGGCTCTGCCCCCGCGCCCCCGGCCTCTCCCAAAGAACAGAATAAGGGCAAGTGCGTAACCGGCGGGCGTGGACATTTACTCGCCACGGGTGGGGGAAGTCGTGTTCTGAAATCACCTCGCTGCTGTCAGCATCTTTCAAGGCCACATAGACGGCTGTTCATCTCCAGTCATTTCAAAAAACTTGCATTTACACTCCGGGCAGACAGATGGAATAATCAGCGGACAAAATTTTAGTTTCGCATACTTGATATGTTGCCCCTTTATGGTAAAAAAGCACTCTTTCTCTTTCAAATCATTCCCCCCGCGTTTTAGACAGTGTTTACACGAGTTAAGTGCGAATAGCAGCCCAAATAGCGATACAACGGACGTGTACCGCAGCGATAAAAGCATCTGAGGTTTTGGCATAGCGAGTGGCAATCCCTCTCCAGCGTTTCAGAACCAGGAAGCAGTTTTCTACCAAAT
>CAJTGJ010000164.1 GCA_910575695.1 Oscillospiraceae bacterium
TAGGTTGGGCGGTCTGCGGACCGCCCTTTGCTGTTATACAGCAGAAAGGAATTTTATGAACATTTTGAATCACAATACGCCGATCATCATCGGCATTGACCATGGCTATGGCAACATCAAAACTGCCAGCTGCTGTTTCAAAACCGGCGTGGCCTCCTTCGACAAGGAACCGACCTTCAAGAGCAATCTGCTGGTCTATGAGGGACGCTATTATCTAATCGGAGAGGAACACAAGGAATTCACTGCCGACAAGATGGCTGACAGTGACTACTACATTCTGACTCTCGCTGCTATTGGGCGGGAGCTGAACATCCGCAAACAGATTTCAGCCCGTGTCCATCTGGCGGCGGGCCTGCCCCTCACCTGGGTCAGTGAGCAGAAGGACGCTTTTAAGCAGTATTTGCTGCAAAAGGACAGCGTAGACTTTCATTTCCGGGGTGCGGAGTATCATGTTGACTTTGTTGGGGCCGACATTTTCCCCCAGGGTTTTGCCGCCGCTGCTGACCATCTGCGAGACTTCCGAGGGGTGAATATGCTGGCCGACATCGGCAACGGCACGATGAACGTCATGTATATCAATGACCGCCGTCCCCAGGAGAAAAAGTGCTTCACCGAGAAATACGGAACCCATCAATGTATGCTGTCTGTCCGGGAGAATCTGCTGAAGCTCTACGGTTCTGCCGCTGACGAAACGGTGATTGACCGTGTGCTGCGATACGGGACTGCGGAGATCAGCGAGCGGTATCTAACTGCCATCCAGTCAACTGCCAGGGAGTATGTAGCCGGTATCTTCCGCCGCCTGCGCGAACATGAGTATGACCCGGAACTGATGAAGTTGTATGTGGTTGGCGGCGGTGGCTGTCTGATTAAAAATCTCGGAGAGTTTGACGCTGGCCAGGTTGTCATCAACGAGGACATCTGCGCCACCGCCAAGGGGTATGAATATCTGGCCCATCTCCGCGCCAGGAAGGGCGGCATGGTATGAGCAGGCGGATTGTCAGTACCAATATTCGCTTCAACCTGGAGAAAGAGACGGATCGGACAGCCTGGGAATATCTTCAGCATAGGGATAAGAAGCAGTACCGCTCTTACAGCAGGGCGGTGATTACCGCCGTCAACGACTACTTTGAGCGCCGGGGGCGGTTAGTCTCTGACCCGTATCTGGAAACCCGTGAGAAGGAGGACGCTTTCCTCCTGCGGGTGCTGGAAACTATCCGGGCCGGGTTCGATCACGCCGCTCCTGTCAGTTCAGCGGCTACGCTGCTCAACCTGTTGCAGAATATCCCACCGCAACCGGCTTCTACTGAGAACGCAACCCAAGAGGACCAGCAGGAAGCGGACGATACAGCATTGGATTTCGTGGACAGTTTTTGATACCACAGCGGGCCATTTTGATACCATAACGAATTGAATTAACACCAAAAATATAAGCACCAGATACCAAATTTCTTGTATTTACACAGGGAATTTGTATCTGGTGCTGTTTTTTGCCCTTTATGATACCAACTTGCAGAATTTTGGTGTCAAAATCAGGCGTTTCCAGTGCTAACAGGCCAGTTAAGGCCGGGAAGGAGTTACTATGACGGATAATGAAAAGAAACTGATCCAGGCCCGACACCGTTTGGAAGAAGCCCAGGCCCGTGACCGTGTAAAGCAGCGCAAAGCCCGGACACGGCGGTTAATCCAGGAGGGGGCTGTTTTGGAGAAGGCTCTGCCGCAGACGGTAAGCATGAGCTTGAACGAGTTGGAAACATATCTGCACGAACTTATAAATTGAGTACGCAAAGCAGGAGCGTCCCGGTTCGCCGGGGCGCTCCGCTTTTCCCGGCCCGAAGGGCGCACTTACTCACCACCCGCTGCGCGGGCGGTGGTATGGCCTTTGGCCACCGTGCGCTCTGCGAGGCGGATGCGGCCCCTGCGGGGGCCTGCCGGGAATGACCGACGTCATTCCCGGTGCGTATGGAGCAGTGCGGTGCGCCGCCCTGCTCCATACGCCAGCGAAAACCTGCCACCAGCAGCTTTTCGCTATTACGGGGGACGTTGGACGAGGGACGGGAGACGAAGGACGGAGGTAATAAAAACTGGCGATTTATCATTTAGAGGCAAAGGTTATCAGCCGGGGGACAGGCCGCTCCGCTGTCGGGGCGGCAGCCTATATGAGCTGCTCCCGAATTTACAACGATTACGATGGGGTGCAGCATGACTACACCCGGAAACAGGGGCTTGTCTGGCAGCAGGTCTTTCTGCCAAACATGGCACCAGCAGAGTGGGTAGAGCGTGAAGTCCTTTGGAACGCCGTAGAGGACGCAGAGAAAACAAAGGACAGCCGTCTCGCTCGTGAGTTTGTAGTGGCGTTACCTGTCGAACTGGGCAGGGACGGGTGGATTGCACTGCTGACAGACTTCATACAGAGCAATTTTGTAACAGAGGGGATGTGCGCCGATGTGTGCATCCATGACACGGATGGTCATAACCCCCACGCCCACATCATGCTGACTGTGCGGCCTCTGACCAAGGATGGCAAATGGCAGCATAAGACAGAGAAGGAATATCTGTGCATCCGGGATGGGGAGGAACAGGGCTTCACTGCGGCGGAGTTCAAGTCTGCGCAGTCCGAGGGTTGGGAGAAGCAGTATCAATACAAGGTTGGCAAAAAGAAGGTGTACATGCTGCCCTCCCAGGCGGAAGCGCAAGGCTATCAGCGCATTTCCAAGTATCCCAAGAGCACAAAATACGGTAGGCAAAATCCCATCTCCGCTCGTTGGAACAGCGAAGATCAGCTTGTTCTCTGGCGGGCGGCATGGGCCAATGTGACCAATCGCTTTCTTGAGCGAGCCGGGAGCCAAGAGCGTGTCGATCACCGTAGCCATGCGGAGCG
>CAJTGJ010000165.1 GCA_910575695.1 Oscillospiraceae bacterium
GATTCGGTCAACAACCAGGTGGCGGACATATCGGGGCAGATCGGGCAGACGCCCCAGGGCTGGAACGCGGGTATTTTCAGCATGGTCCAAAGCCTTTCGGAAACGGTCATTCTCCCCATAGCAGGCGTGATCCTGGCCTTTGTGATGACGCTGGAGCTGATTCAGATCATCACCGACAAGAACAACTTCCACGATATTGAAACCGCTGTGTTTTTCAAGTGGATTTTCAAGACCGCCTGTGCCATCCTCATTGTCACCAACACCTGGAATATCGTGATGGGCGTATTTGATGTGGCCCAGGGCATCGTGGCCCAGGCTTCCGGCGTCATCGGCGCGGACGCTTCCATCGACATTTCCTCCGCGATGGCGGATTTGGAGCCAAGGCTCATGGAGATGGATTTGGGGCCGCTGTTCGGGCTGTGGTTCCAGTCCCTGTTTATCGGCCTTACCATGTGGGCGCTGACCATCTGTATTTTTATCGTCATTTATGGCCGTATGCTGGAAATATATCTCGTCACCTCGGTCGCGCCGGTCCCGATGGCCGCTATGATGGGCAGGGAATGGGGCGGCATGGGGCAGAATTACCTGCGTTCCCTGATGGCGTTAGGCTTTCAGGCGTTCCTCATTATGGTCTGCGTGGCAATCTACGCGGTCCTGGTGCAGAACATCGCCACCGACGAGGATACGATTGCCGCCATCTGGTCCTGTGTGGGATATACAGTCCTGCTCTGCCTGACCCTCTTTAAGAGCGGCAGCATGGCCAAGGCAATCTTCCAGGCCCACTGACGAAAGGAGTGTGCAAAAATGGCTTATGTACCAGTACCCAAAGACTTAACGAAGGTCAAGACAAAGGTGGCCTTCAACCTCACCAAGCGGCAGTTAGTCTGCTTTGGCGGCGGGGCGCTGATTGGCGTACCGCTTTTCTTTCTGCTTCGGGGGCCAGCCGGAAACAGCGCCGCCGCCCTGTGCATGATGCTCGTTATGCTGCCCTTTTTCCTGCTGGCGATGTATGAGAAGAACGGCCAGCCGCTGGAAAAGATCATCGGCAACATGATCCGGGTATCCTTTCTCCGGCCCCGGCAGCGCCCCTACCAGACCAACAACTTCTATGCCGTATTGGAGCGGCAGGACAAACTCGACAAGGAGGTGTATGACATTGTTTACGGCAAAGAAAAATCGGACAAACGGCAAAGGGCCGGAGGGCGAAGGGCCATCCCCGGTGAAAAAGAAGCTCTCCCGCGCGGATAGAAAGCAGATCGAAGCCGCCATTTCCCGCGCCAGCCGCACTGACCAGAAGGGGATTTCCGCGCAGGACAGTATCCCCTATGAACGGATGTGGCCGGACGGCATCTGCCGCGTGGCAGACTGCTACTATACCAAGACCATTCAGTTTCAGGACATCAATTACCAGCTGTCCCAAAACGAGGATAAGACCGCCATCTTCGAGGGCTGGTGCGATTTCCTCAACTACTTTGACAGCTCCATCCGGTTCCAGTTGTCCTTCCTCAACCTGGCCGCGTCCCAGGAAACCTTTGCCCGGTCCATCACCATCCCGCCCCAGGGGGACGATTTTGACAACATCCGCGGCGAGTACACCCAGATGCTGCAAAACCAGCTGGCAAAGGGGAACAACGGCCTGATTAAGACAAAATACCTGACCTTCGGCATTGACGCGGACAGCATCCGGGCGGCAAAGCCCCGGCTGGAACGGATTGAAACCGACCTGCTCAACAACTTCAAGAGGCTGGGCGTAGTGGCGGAGCCGCTGGACGGGCGGGCGCGGCTGTCCCAGCTGCATGGCGTATTCCACATGGATGAACAGGTTCCCTTTTCCTTTTCGTGGGACTGGCTGGCCCCCTCCGGCCTTTCCACCAAGGACTTCATCGCCCCCACTTCCTTTGAGTTCCGCACCGGCAGGCAGTTCCGCATGGGGAAAAAGTACGGCGCGGTCAGCTTTGTGCAGATTCTCGCGCCGGAATTGAACGACCGGATGCTGGCGGACTTTCTGGATATGGAAAGCTCCCTGATTGTCAGCCTCCATGTGCAGTCCTTAGACCAGGTAAAGGCCATCAAGACGGTCAAGCGCAAAATCACCGACCTGGACCGGGCCAAGATCGAGGAACAGAAAAAGGCGGTCCGGTCAGGGTACGATATGGACATCATTCCCAGCGACCTGGCTACCTACGGAAACGAGGCCAAAAAGCTGTTGCAGGATTTACAGAGCCGCAACGAGCGGATGTTCCTTGTGACCTTTCTGGTGCTGAATACGGCGGACACCGCCAGACAGCTGGGCAACAACGTGTTTCAGGCGTCCAGCATCGCGCAGAAGTACAACTGCCAGCTGGCAAGGCTGGACTTCCAGCAGGAGGAGGGGCTGATGAGCTGCCTGCCTTTGGGACAAAACCAGGTGGAAATCCAGCGGGGGCTGACTACTTCCAGCACCGCCATCTTTATCCCCTTTACCACCCAGGAGCTTTTCCAGAACGGGAAAGAGGCGCTGTACTACGGCATCAACGCCCTGTCCAACAACCTTATCATGGTGGACCGCAAGAAGCTGAAAAACCCCAACGGCCTGATTTTAGGCACTCCCGGCTCCGGCAAGTCCTTTTCCGCCAAGCGGGAAATCGCCAACTGTTTTCTGCTCACCACCGATGACATCATCGTGTGCGACCCGGAATCGGAGTACGCGCCCCTTGTGGAGCGGCTGCATGGGCAGGTTATTAAGATTTCGCCCACCTCCGGGGACTACATTAACCCGATGGACCTAAACCTGGACTACTCGGACGATGAAAGCCCGCTGTCTTTGAAATCCGACTTCATTCTGTCGCTGTGCGAGCTGATCGTGGGCGGCAAGGAGGGCTTGCAGCC
>CAJTGJ010000166.1 GCA_910575695.1 Oscillospiraceae bacterium
AAGGCGCACTTATATACCACATGAATGTGGTATGTGCGGTCTTGCAGACGGCGTTTTGTGCCTCTCGGCACAAAAGGACGGGGGAACGACCCGCAGAAAGGAGGACAGCCCGTGGCAATCTACCATTGCAGTATCAAAATCATATCCCGCGGCAAGGGCAAGTCCGCCGTTGCCGCCGCCGCTTACCGGGCGGGGGAGAAACTCACCAACGACTTTGACGGGGAGACCCACGACTACACCCACAAGGGCGGCGTTGTCCATACCGAGATTTTACTCCCCGGCCACGCCCCCGCCGCCTTTTCTGACAGGGCGGTTTTGTGGAACGCGGTGGAGAAAATCGAGAAAGCAAAAAACGCCCAGCTTGCAAGAGAAATTGAGATTGCCCTGCCCCGTGAATTGACAAGGGAGCAGGGCATTTCTCTTGTCCGCGAGTATGTAAAAGAGCAGTTTGTCAATGCGGGAATGTGCGCCGACTTTGCCATCCACGACACAGGCGGCGGCAATCCCCACGCCCATATCATGCTGACAATGCGCCCCATCCAGCAGGACGGCGCATGGGGAGCGAAGCAGAAAAAGGAGTACATTCTTGACCCGCAGGGGAAGAAAATCTATGACCCGAAAAAGCGGCAGTACAAGTGCAAGGCCATCCCCGCCACCAACTGGAACGAGCAGACCAAGGCCGAGGAATGGCGGGCGGCGTGGGCGCAGCTTTGCAACCGGGCGTTGGAGCAGTACGGACACAACCAGCGCATCGACCACCGCAGTTATGAGCGGCAGGGCATCGACCAGATACCCACCGTCCATTTAGGCGTTGCCGCTTCCGCTATGGAGAAGCGCGGCATCCGCACCGAGCGCGGCGATCTGAACCGGGAAATCGAAGTGACAAATCAGAAACTCCGGCAACTGAAAGCCCGTATCGCCAAACTGCAAAAGTGGCTGAAAGAGGAACAGGAGAACACCGAGCCGCCCACCCTTGCCGACTATATCCAAGGCATCCTGACCCGCAGGGCGCGGGAGGGGAAATCGCAGGTTTCCCAATCCATCTATAACCTCAAGGACGCGGCGAAAATGCTGAATTTCCTGCAAGCCAACAACATCATGGATATGGCGGGGCTTGATGAAAAATTCAAGACCATGATAGGGGAACAGCTTGACATTCAGCACAAACTGAAACCCATTGACCGGCGGTTAGGCACTCTGAAAAAGCACATCGAGCAGGCCGAGATTTATTTCAAGTACAAGGGGAAAAAGCATCTGACCGAGGCCGAGCAAATCTTATTCACGGCGGCAAAAGATTATCTCAAAGGTGTGATGAACGGAAAGACAACAATCCCGACAAAGACATGGAAAGCAGAGTATGCCAAGCTGACCGCCGATCGGAAAACGCTCAATCAGCGGTATCTTGCGCTGAAAGAGGAAGTGAGAGAAGCCGAACAAATCCGAAAGAGCGTTTACAGTATCTTGCGGCAGGAACAGCGGGAGCAGCAGCCCCGCAGGGCGCAGGATATGGAGCGGTAACAGACGGGCGGCGGGATAGTTGAACCGTCGCCCTATTTTATCAGGCCAATAAATATGAAATTCATTATTTTCCTATATGTCCCTAACTTTTATAATTCCAAATATCTATCAAATAATTATCTTCATCTCGTGAATCGAAGGATGCTTCCATAATCTGAGTTAAGTCGTTGCTTGCCAGCATAAATCCCAAACCCTGATGTTTCCATAACGAATTAACTCCTTCATGCAAATTTAGAAATTTAATTCCAACCCATGTGCCTTTACAATTAAAAAAATAGCGTATATTTTCTTTTAATTCCATGCTTTCAATTATCCAAGAAGCTACTTGTTCTTCATTTGACTTATATGAAATCTTACTGTATGGCACAGTTGCATAGGAACACATGATTGGCGTATAAGCTGAATACAGTTCACTCAATCTATTATTTTCATTCTCATCAACAATCCCTATAATATCTATTCCAGAAAGTCGCCCTAAAGTCTTTTTAACGGATAAAATGTGTAATTTTTTAGCAATAAGTTGTTGCCGTTCTGTCATTGTATCACCTCTACACATTTTTTGTTGTGAACCATAATTATAGGAGTCTGGAAATGATGATTAACGGTCTGTACTTACAAAGTATACCGATGTAAATTTACTGACCCAAGTATAGCATATCTCTCCGCTGAAAACAATCCCCGTTCTATGTCCGTTCCGACTATCCAGACCGTCAAGGCCGAGTAGTATTTTTTGCGAAGCAAAAAATCTCCACCCTTACCCCTTGACTGTCTGGATTTTTGCCGTTGTCATTTCGCCGCCGAAAACGGGGAACAGGATTTTTCAAATCCTGCCCCGCTTTCGTCCGCTTCATTATAACGGCAAAACCGTCTGCACTGGTGCGGCGGCTGACGGTAGGTTTTGCGGTGGCTCTGCCCCCGCGCCCCCGGCCTCTCCCAAAGAACAGGATAAGGGCAAATGCGTAACCGGCGGGCGTGGACATTTAGGCTTGCGGCACAGCCCCCAACCCCCCATGAATACGGGCTTCTTGGGGCGCTCCAAACCCCGGCGCGGGGCGGGGTAAGGGTTTTATACTACCTACCCCCGAAAACGGCTTTTAACCGTCCACGGGGCTTTTCCTGCCTGATTTTTCCCATCCCTTGAAAAGTTCCTCTTGACAAAAAGCCTAACGGCTTAATCTTAGGAACGCCGGGAAGCGGGAAATCCTTTGCCGCCAAACGGGAAATGACAAACGCTTTCCTCATTACAGACGACGATATTATCATCTGCGACCCGGAAGCCGAGTATTTTTC
>CAJTGJ010000167.1 GCA_910575695.1 Oscillospiraceae bacterium
CGATGTACTCCTGCCAGACGGTGGGGAAGTCCGATTGCAATTCAGTCAATTCCCCGGCAGACAGAAAAACATTTTGATACCGGCCCAACGTGCGGGCGCGTTCCCCCTCTCTATTCTCTAAACTCTTATCTCTATACTCTTTATCTCTAATCTCTAATATAGGGGGACATTTGTCCACCTGGTCTATGGGTGGACAAATGTCCACTTTGCCAGAGGGCAGTAATTTTTGACGCTGCAACCGCATCCGCTCCCGCTTCTTTCTCTCGCCCTCGGTGGAGGACTGACCAATCAGCAGTTGAATGTCAGCCATGTAGAAAGCGCCATCTGTCAAGACTTCCACAAGGCCAAATTCCATGAAAACCTTGATTGCCCTCTCTACCGTCCCGATCTGGTGCCGGGTGAAGGTGGCAATGGTCTGGACAGTATGGGGAAGATGCTCGTTGAGCATGAGGATTCCGCCGCTTTTCAGGGACATAAGGTACATTTTCAGCAGCAGATTTGAGTACAGCAGGCCGTCCGGCATACTTTCCAGGACAACCATAGTCTCGCTGTTGTAGAAACCTTCTTTCAGTTTGAGATAGTAAAATCTCCTGTTTTCAGCCATAGGATAAAACTCCTTTGTAGAATCGCCGTTGCGGGCCGTCTGAGGGCCTTCCGGGGTGCCGGATAGGGAAAGTATCAGCCTCCTATCGAGTCGCCCTCGGAAAGCCTTGCAATTACTGGACTTTTGAAGGCTACTTTTTCTACACTCCAGCCCGCTTTTTTCTGGCCCACGCTCGCTTGCTGCGTTTAGCCCGATTTGCGGCACAGGCAGGGCAGTAAAGAGTGTTGCGTTTGGGAGGAATAAAAAGTCTCCGACATTCCCGGCACCGCCGCTGGCCGATAGCGGGGGCCGGGGACAGGGCGGCGCACAGGCCAGCGTCCAAAGGCAGGACGGCGGCGCGGAACCATTTGCAGATCAGTGAGTAGGTGATGCTCTGCGGGCAGACACATTCCTCGCCATCGTCCAAGAGCAGACAGCACCCGCCGTCATAGTTACAACAGCTATGTACCAGCCTCCGGGCGGTGCGGTACTGCTGGTAGTTCATGTGGACAATCACGGCTCGTTCTCTCCTGCCGGTAACTTGATGTAGATGTGATAAGGGGTATGGAGGGCTATCAGCTTCTTTTCCACCAGCCCAATGTCCTCCAACTCCCGGAGGGATTGCGCCACGGTGCTGGGGGTACGGTCGATGATCTCCGCGATGGTCTTGTTGTAGAACGCCAGATAGCGCCGCCCGCGCTTGTCGGTCCGTGCGGCCTCGGAGTTCAGTATCATATCCAGCATGATCGCGTAGACTTCCTTTGCGGTCAGCCGGACATTCATGCCCAACAGGAACCGGGGATAAGCCAGGTAGGGCGGCAGGATGGAGCCATTGGTAATGTAGTCAGTTTTCATGTTCCTTCTCCATTTCGTGTTGGATTTCATGTACTTTCTCGAAAAATTCTTTGATTGCGGTCGTGACAGAATACGCACTATCGCCCAATGCGTCAAATTGGGAAATTGACATTCCGGCGAAAATATCTGCCCGGTGATGGAGGGATTCGATGCTGGAAACATAGCGGGCGCATAGGGCCTTAAACTCGCTCAACGCCGCTTCGCTGTCCATCATCCCCTGCCGCTTCGGTGTGGGCGGCGCTACGGTCAGAACGGCAGCAGCTTCCTCCTGCTTGGTCAGGGGGCAGTCTGGAAATTTTCAGCGCGGCCCCCTTGGTGATCTTATCGCCAGCGTCCCGGATGGTTTTCTTGGCCTCCGGGGTCAGATTGGCAGCAGTCTGGACAAGCTGCTCAACGGTGCGCTTGCTGACCCCCAACTTGTCGGCGGTGTCCTGGGCAAAGGACTTTGTTTCTAAAAGCGAAAAATTTGCGTTTTTAGCCGTCTGCCCATTTCGCTGGCCCTGGCGGGTTTCGGGGTGGATGGCTTCATAGAGTTCCTTCCGGCGCAGAAGCAGATCGCCCAACTCCCGGTGGGACAGACCCGCCCGAACAAAATTCTCGTCAATCTCCGCCAACTCCGCTTGCAGTCCGTCCGCCTCACTGACAACGCACTCGATCTCCGTCCAACCCAGCAACTTCACAGCTTCCAGGCGGTGCAGACCAGCAATAAGCGTATTGTCCTGGGTAACAGTGATCGGGTTCATCAGGCCCACGGCGGCGATGCTTCGAGCCAGTTCCTCCACGTTCCGCTGCTGGGTGTCGCGCCGCCCAGGATTGATTTTGATTTCGCTGATTTTCATTTGCATGGCGGTTGCCCTCAATGCGAAAATATAGCGATAATCCGGTTGAGCATTTCCAGGTCAGAGCCGTCCAGCGATTCCCCCAGCCTGCGGAGAAAAGTGATCTCCGCAGAGTTCAGCGCCCTACGGTCCAGGTGAAACCACTCCGCCACTCTGACGCCGCCATGATGGCCTTTTACGGTTTCAACCGGATAGGAACAGGTCAGCACCACAATGTCACGGCGAATTGTCCCGGTGCTGACATTAAACTCATGCGCCAGATTTCTGTAAGTATCGTGCCGCCGGAGGCATAAAACCTCCAAAATCTTCTGGCGGCGTTCCCACGGGTTCATATCCATAATTGCAAAATCCGAGGCTTCGGTAGAAAGAGTGGTCGGGTCAGCGGTTAGGGAGAGTGGGATGAAGATTGGAGCAGGAGAGCATAACCATAGCGAGAAGATTATCCACGTTGCGAAAGCCAAAAGCGGTACGGATGATGAGTTTGATT
>CAJTGJ010000168.1 GCA_910575695.1 Oscillospiraceae bacterium
TCGGTGCTGGCGTAGGAGATGGGATTTCCGCAGTGGATCATCATCCCATCGCCCACATAGATGCCCACATGGGTGGCGTCGCTGGGGTCCGGGGCGTCGTAGGTGTGGTGGAAGAAGATCAGGTCTCCCGGTTTCGCCTGGTCGGGCGGGATGATGTCGCATATCCCTTTCAGCCCCTTGGCCCCCAGCCTCCCCACGCTCCAGCCGTTGCCGCTGTGGTTGATGACCCACGACACGAAGCCGGAACAGTCAAAGGAAGTGGACGGGTTGGAACCACCCCACACATAGGGGTAGCCCAGATACTTCTCCGCCTCGGTTATCATCCTGCGGAATTTCTCATCGGTCAGCGCCTCGCCGGGGATGTCATAGTCCGTGTACTCGCCCCCGGCCACGCCATACACATCCTCCCCGAACAGCTCCGAACGATTGCCGCTGGTGGTCATCAGCACATCGTAGCGGTCGGCCTGCTCCGTTGTCAGCCCGGAGTCCCGGATCACCGCCCCCAGCCCCTTGTTGGTCAGCTTCACATTGAGGATATAATAGTTGTACGGCACTTCCACATCGTAGTCGTTGCCCTCGCTGTCCGTCCTTGTCTCTGTGCGGTAGCGGACCTCCACCTCCGGCGTGAGGGTGAGGGTGTACTGCTGGGCGAACAGGCTTTGCAGGGTGCTTTGGACCTCCGCCCTGGTGTAGTCCTCGAACAGGACGGTCAGGTAGGAGGCCAGCTCATAGGGGTTGTGGCCGATCTCCGCCAGGTCGTAGCGGTACTCGTCATAGCCGGGGTGGGTGCTTTCGATATTGCTTATCTGGTTGTCCAGGGCAGTCTCCAGCGCGGAGTAGTCCGCGTCGGCCCCCAGGATGTCAGCGTCCTCCGCCGTGTAGGAGGTCCCCAGCACCGCGTTCCCGCTCCCGGCGAACATGGCGGTGCAGGATGAGAACATCCCGGCGATGAGCATCACCAGAAGCCCCAGGACACCAGCGATAAGGATAGCTTTGGGATGTTCCTTTACAAACTCGATCCCTTTATCCACCAGTGACTTCGTTCCCTCGGCGGCCCTTTTTCCGCCCTTCGCCGCCCCGGAAGCCCCGGCTTTGCCGCTGGCCTTGGCTTCCATATACCGCTTTTTCAGTTCCTGCTTCTGCCGCCACTTGGAGATGGGGTTGGAGGAGGGGCTGGGGTCATTGTGGCGCTCCCGCTGGTACAGGGCCTCCACATTGGCGCTGTCCGACTTCCGCTCCAGCCTCGCCGCCTTGTCGTACTGTTTCAGCTTGTGGCTGTAATGGCGGTTGTTCACGATGTTCCCGGTGTTCCGCACCGTGGACTCCCCGCTTTGCAGGGCGTCCGCGCCGGAGTTGCCCTCGCTGTCATTGTCCGAACGGCCCACAGCGTCCCGGACGGTGTTCCTCGCCGCATGGAGGGCAGCGGCGGGGGCGTTCACCGCCGCCCGGCCACCCGCTCCCGGCTTCTGGGTGGTGACTTCCGTCACCTCGATGCGGAGCTTGCCCCTTGCGGCTTTCGTGGACTGCCGTTCCGGGCGCAGCTTATCCGAGAGCCGCTCCGCGGTGGCCTCCACCTTGCCGCTTCTGGCGGTGGTGCGGGGTCGCCTTTTCAAGGGGACTTTTTCCTTTTCCCTGTCCGCTTTGGAGGACTGCCGGGACTGGTGGAGCTTATCCGACAGCCGCTCATCCACGGCCTCGGCCCTGCCGCTGTCACGGGTGATACGCACACGCCTCTTTGTCGGGAGCTTCTCATTCGCCCGGTCCGCTTTATCGGCGGCCTTGTCCGCCTTTTTCGCCGCCCTGCGGATGTCCCGGTCAGAAAGCTCATCCTCCGTAAAATGGAGGCGGCGCGCCTTATCAGCCATTGTCCACCTCCCGCTTCCTGACCTCCGTCAGCTTGGTCGTCATGATCTTGTAGAGTTCCAGGTCGGTGGGGAAACGGTCCACGAAGGGCAGGATGACATTGCCGAAAAACAGCAGCCCCTCACCCTCGCCGGAGTGGGTCACATAGGAGAGCTGGTGGGGCGAAATGTTGAGCTGCTTCGCCAGGATGGCGCGGTCCCCCGCCGCCTGGTTGAGCATGATGATGAAGTCGCTGTTCTCAAAGATGTTCTCCACTTCCCGGCTGGAGAGCAGGTCCTTCACATTCTGGGTGATGCCGGTGGGGATGCCTCCCCATTTGCGGAACCGTTTCCAAATCTCCACGGAGTAGGCCGCCGTCTGCTCCTCCTTCAGGAGCAGATGGAACTCGTCCATGAAATACCGGGTGGCCTTGCCCGCGCTGCGGTTCTGGGTCACGCGCCCCCACACCTGATCCTGCACCACCAGCATCCCGATCTTCTTCATCTGCTTGCCCAGGTCCTTGATGTCAAAGCAGACGATGCGGTTGGTGATGTCCACATTAGTGCGGTGGTTGAAGATGTTCAGGGAGCCGGTGACATAGATTTCAAGGGCGGTCGCCACATGGCGGGCCTCCTTCTCCTCCTGCTTTAAGAGCGCCTCGTAGAGGTCCTGCAAGAGGGGCATATTCTCCGGCCTGGGGTCCTCGAAATACTTCTGGTATATCTGGTGGACGCAGCGGTCGATGACCGTTTTCTCCACCGGCTGGAGGCCCTCCTTGCCGCCTACCACCAGCTCGCACAGGGAGAGGATGAAGTCGGCTTTCAGGGCCACGGGGTTGTCCTCCTCGGAGTAGTTCAGGTTGATGTCCATCGGGTTGACATACTGG
>CAJTGJ010000169.1 GCA_910575695.1 Oscillospiraceae bacterium
GTCGTATTCAGTTTTTAGTACAATACCCTGCTTGTCCGTCGCTCGAAAAACCTTGATTTTCCAGTGTTTTCAAAAGTATCGTTATCTAACGTCAGCTTTCAACCGTCCTGCGTGGAACCGCCTGATGGACGATGTGCGGACGGGGAAGATACAGTGCATCGTGGTCCGTGATCTCAGCAGGTTCGGGCGCGACTATGTGGAGACTGGCAGCTATCTGGAGAAGATTTTCCCGGCGCTGGGGACACGGTTCATCTCCGTGAAGGAGAACTTCGACAACTTCACCTGCGGCAACGCGATGGAGTCCCTGTCGGTGAGCCTGCAAAACCTGGTGAACGCCATGTACTCGCGGGACATTTCCAAGAAGGTTTCCACGGCGCTCCGGGCGCAGATGGAGACGGGGAAGTTCCGCAACCGCAACCTCCCCTACGGCTACCTTTGGAACGGGGATAAGACCGCCTATGTGGTGGATGAGGAAGCCGCCGCTGTTGTCCGGCAGATATTTGAGTGGAAACGGCAGGAGGTATCGGTCTACACCATCGTTGAGCGGCTGAAAACCGGGGGCATAGAAAGCCCGGAGCGGCACAAGCGCAGGGCCGGCACCCGGAGCGGCGGCAACATCCAGGGCGAGGGCTGGTGTCCCTCCACCATCCGGGGCATCCTGCAAAACCGGGCGTACATCGGTGAGATGGTCTGCGGGAAGTCCGAGACGGCGCTCTACAAGGGGCTGAAAAAACACATCACCGAAACGGACAAGTGGATCGTAGTCCCTGACGCACACCCGCCCATCGTATCTATTTCGGACTTTGAGGCGGTGGAGCGGCAGATGCAGGGGGACAGCGCCCACCGGGAGGCCGCTATGGAGTGGTCGGCGGACATCCGGGCGGGCATGATCGACCTTTTTGCCGGGAAGATATTCTGCGCCGACTGCGGAAAGCGGATGTACTACAAGCGGCAGCGTATCCAGTGCAAGGGCGTTGTGTTCCGTGGGGTCTATGATTGCAGCACCCACATGAGGCGGGGGCATGGGACCTGCTTCAAACACGCCATGAGGCAGGACACCCTCAACGAGAAGGTGGGGGGGGCGCCATCCGGGACCAGCTTCAGGTGGCGCTGGACTATGAGAAGCTCCTGCTTGCCATGCGGGGCGGTGCTGGGGAGGCCAGCGTCCGGGAGAAGCAAAAGGCGGCGGTGGCAAGCGTCAAGCTCCGGCTGAACGCCCTGAAAAAGAAACGGGCGGGGCTGTATGAGAGCTATGCCGAGGGCATCCTGAACGAGGAGGAATACGCCTTTGCCAAGCAGACCTACGAGGAGCAGTACGAAGCCCTGAACCGGCTTTTGGATGAGTCCGTGGAGCGCCGGGAGCGGTTCCTGGCATCCATCTCCCCAGATAACAAATGGCTCACCATGATGCGGGGCGCTGCCGGGATGACAGGATTGACGCAGGAGCTTGTGGACGCGATAATCGAGAAGGTGCTTGTCTACGGCGGGGGCCGTATCGAGGTCGTGTTCAACTACAACGATGTATTTTACGCCATGCTGGAGTGCGTGGAGCAGATAAAGGAGGCGGGCGGCGATGACTGATCAACGGGTGGGCATTTATATCCGCCTTTCCCTGGCGGACGGGGGTGCGGGTCGCCGGTGGCGACCTCTGCCGCAGGCAGAAGCACCGACCGAGCTGGCAGGCGAGACCGGGAAGGCCGAGAGCGACAGCATCAGCAACCAGCGGGAGCTGATCCATCAGTTTTTAGACCGCCATCCCCAACTGAAAACAGCGCCCCGGACGGAGTTCGTGGACGATGGGTACACCGGGACCAACACGGACCGCCCGCAGTTCCAGGCGCTTATGAAGGAGCTTCGCACCGGGGCCATCAATGTGATGGTGACAAAGGATTTTTCCAGATGCCACCGGGACTATACCCAGATGGGCAACTATCTGGAGTGCGTCTTTCCCTTCCTCGGAGTCCGCTATCTCTCCGTCAATGACGGCTGTGACAGCATCCGGCCCGGTGATGTGGACAGCCTGGAAACCTCTTTCAAAGGTCTTTTATACGACCTTTACAGCAGGGATTTGTCCCGAAAGGTACGCAGCGCAAAAAGATTCCGCGCCCAACGGGGGGACTTTCCCTCACCGTTCGCGCCGTATGGCTATATCAAAGACCCGGCGGACAAAAACCACTTTGTGATTGACCCGGAGGCGGCGGAAACGGTACGGCGTATTTTCCGGCTTGCGGCGGACGGGAATGACACCAAGCAAATTGCAAGGCTGCTGAACCGGGAACAGGTTCCAACGCGTATGCTCTATAAGCGGGCAGCGGGCTGCTCCCGCACCAAATGGCCCAGTGTCCTGGGGCGCAACTTCTGGATCGAACACGTTGTGGCCCGGATTCTCCGGGGCGAGGCGATTACCGGCACACAGGTAACGAAGTGTGAGGACTTCCAGCGGTTAATCAATGACTGTATGAACGGCGACATTGACATAATCGTCACCAAGTCTATTTCAAGGTTTGCGAGGAATACGCTGGACACACTGAACTATGTCCGTATGCCCTTACGATGGATGGTGAATTGCTTCTTGTCGTTCTAGATAGTGTCTACACAAGTTTGACATAGGTGGTAAAATAGAAGCAAACAAAAGAAAGAAGAGGAATAAAAAATGGAAGCATCGTATCACCGCCATGATATAAGTGACGAAGTATGGGCATTGCTGGAGCCGCATT
>CAJTGJ010000170.1 GCA_910575695.1 Oscillospiraceae bacterium
GAGGAACAATCTAAGGACGGTGATGATGAACCGGATTTAGATGGTGACAGCGCACCCACGCCGGAGCTGCCTATACCACCAATGCCGGGGGATGGGAAGCCGTCCATCCGGGCGGCGCTACGCTCCTACGTTCCACCCGCACCGGTGGCTGCTGGAGCGGAAAGAGATCAGCGAAGGGAGGCGGCACTGTGAGAAAGTACGAGGGCCGGACGGTGGGCCTTTACACAAAGGTGTCCCCGGAGGAAAAGGAGGTGATTGACCGGAAAATGGCCCTCCTGGGGACCATAAATCTGCGGGCGTATCTGCGGAAAATGGCGGTGGACGGGTATGTGGTCCAGTTGGATATGTCCAGCGTAGTGGAGCTGGTGAAGCTCCTGCGCTCCATTTCCAGCAACGTGAACCAGATCGCCCGCCGCTGCAACAGCACACACAACCTCTACGCCCAGGATGTAGAAGATCTGCGCCAGGGTTATACGGAGGTCTGGCAGGGTATCAGCGAACTGCTGAAGAAATTTGAAACGCTGTGACTATGGTGGCGGCGGGAGCATTTTCGGATGTTCCCGCCGCCTCTGTTTTCGTATTGGGGGTGATTTTATAGCGGGCGTTTCTAAAGAACAGATTGAAAAAGCAAAGGAGTGGGACCTGCTTTCATACCTGGAAACCTACGAACCCCATGAGCTGAAACGGTGCGGCCCCCACGAATACTGCACCCGGACCCATGACAGCTTGAAAATCTCCAACGGAAAATGGTGCTGGAACAGCCGGGGCATTGGGGGCCGGACGGCGCTGGACTATCTGATAAAGGTCCGGGGGATGGACTTTGTTGGGGCGGTGGAGGCTCTGTGCGGCTATCGTGCCCCGCCGCCCCAGGAGCGGCCAAAGCCAAAACCTCCAAAGCCCTTTCAGCTCCCGGAGGCCAGCCGCTTCCCCGCCGCCATGCTTTCCTATTTGCAGAAAAGGGGTATCCACCCGGAACTGCTGCAAGCGTGTATTCAGGCCGGTACGCTCTATGAGAGCCGGAAATATCAGAACTGCGTTTTTGTCGGGAAGGACCCAACGGGCCGCGCCCAGTTCGCCTGCCTCCGGGGGACGCGGGACAACTTTCGGGTAGATGTGGAGGGCAGCGATAAACGGTACAATTTTTCCCTGCTGGCCGCTGACCCGGAATGTTCCCGGCTGGCGGTGGCGGAAAGTCCGATTGATACTCTATCCCTGGCCTCGCTGGTGAAGCTGTCCGGGGGCGAGTGGCGGGACAGCCATTACCTTTCCCTCGGTGGGACCGCGCCCCGTGCCATGATTCAATTCCTTCACGATCATCCCCACGTTACCCAGGTCAGTCTATGCCTGGACAACGACAAGGCGGGGCTGGTCGGCATGGAAAGGCTGGAACAGGCCATTCAGGAGGACCCGAACCTTTCTCAGCGGGTGAAGCTGGTCCACCGCAACCCGCCGCCCCCCGGACACGGGAAGGACTACAACGAATTTCTCTGTCAGGTAAAGACGGAGCGGCAGAAGCAGTACCAGCGGGAGGGGGACCGGTAAATTATTTACCTGATGAAGCAAACGCCTCAAACAGTTTGTTGATAATATTACACGCAATTTCAAACTGTTCCGGTGGAAGATTGCTCAGGCGCTCAGATATGCTATGGGCATCATTCCCGGTTCCTTCTTCAAAAAGGATAGAATCGCTGGAAATAGAGAGCGTTTCACAAATACGTATCAATGTCCCGATAGAAATACCAACTACTCCCCGTTCTATATCTGAAACATTTTTTGTTGCAAGGGAGACGAGTTCTGCAAATCTGTCTTGTGTTAGGCCCGCAGATTCTCTTGCAATTCGGATTTGGTTGCCAATTCTCACATTGAGTTCCTTTTTCTCTCGCACATCAGCACCACCTTTCACCATTAGTTTATGTAATGGCGGTGTTGACAACAACATGGCCTGTGCTTTATAATTTATGGTGTTTATAACACGACAGAAGCACAAGGCAATAACAGGTGTGAGCGATAAGGGATTGCGCTTAGGAAGGAGGCCAATTCATAGCAATCTCCAACATATTCCCCCGGAAAATCATGCGAAACCGCACCCGGCAGCAGTCCATGGCGGACCGGCACGACTACGACCAGAAAGCAGAGAAAACCAATGATGGCGAGTTGGTGTCCTTCTATATGTGTTCGCCGGAAACCGCCGCAGAAGAATTTGAGATCAGTAAACAACTCTACCACCAGATCACCGGGCGGAAACAGTCTCCTGAACATGATATTATCATGTACCGTATTATCCAGTCTTTCAAGCCAGGGGAAATCAGCCCGGAGGATGCCAACCGGCTCGGCTATGAGCTGGCGATGAAGTTTACTAGGGGCCAGCACCAATTTGTAGTGTCTACCCATGTGGACAAGGCCCATATCCATACACACATAGAGTTTAACAGCACCAACCTCAATTGCGATGCTAAATTTCAGAATGTCAAGAACTCCGCTTTTATTCTGCGGCGGCTCAATGACGAGCTGTGCAGGGCGCACGGCATCTCTGTGATCGAGAACCCAAAGCCCAGCGCAAAAAAGCAGAAAGAAATAGCAGCGGTAAAATACGGAACCAGCCATAAGGAGCAGCTACGCCAGACCATTGACCGGGTACTCCCCGA
>CAJTGJ010000171.1 GCA_910575695.1 Oscillospiraceae bacterium
TGATTTTTGTTTCGCAACTTAATCATAGTCGTTTCCACTGTGCTGCCAAGGGCTTGTTCAGTTTTTACCACCCACTCATTCTACCGATGAGCCAAAAATTTTTCCGGGCCGCAGAAAACGACAAAAATTACCCGGCAGGTCACAGACCCACTGGGCAAAAGATGAACAATAATGTATAGAACCTACACTGTATAGTACATACTCGTGGTCGCAATAGTCCCCGGTGGAGGCCGGTTTTTTTTGACAACTGCGCTCCTGACTGTCTACAGTGAAATACCCACATAGCGGCTACCTCCCAAAGCCGCCAAAATCACAGCAGCGGCACTTTTTACCAAAGTACCGCCGCCATGTGGAACCTATATAAAGCCAATATGGAACCTGTGTGAAACGGGAATTTTTTCTTACTCCCTCGGTGTGACTACAATACCGTCCGCATTATCCGGGTCGCGGAAACTGTAGGTAAAGCCGTCAGGTAAGATCACATCATCGGAATTGCCCTCGGTGTCCAACCCCGGTTCGGTGTCGATTGCAATATCTGTATCATCAATTTCCACGGAGTTCCCCAAATTTGTGTCCTGATCGCTGCCGTCTTTCTGATTGGTACAGCCGGTAAACAGCAAGAAGCAGACCAGCATACACGCCAAAATAGCAGTAATTTTTTTCATCACATTTCCCTCTCTTTCAAATGTCCTCGTTTGATTTCCAGCACCACATCCGCCTGTTTTGCCACCTCGCCAGAGTGCGTTACGACCACCACGCACTTACCGAACGCATGGGCGCTCTCTTTCAAAATCGCCGTGATTTCCTCGGCGGTGTCGGCGTCCAAGTTCCCGGTCGGCTCGTCCGCCAGAATGACCGGGGCATCGGAGGCCAGCGCCCGCGCAATCGCCACCCGCTGCTGCTGTCCGCCGGACAGTTTCAGCACGTTCCGGGTGATCTCGTCCTGCTCCAGCCCCAGCCGTTCCAGAATGGGAGCGGCGTCCAGCTTGGCGGTAAGCCGCACATTTTCAACGGGCGTCATGTAGTCGATCAGATTATAGCTTTGGAAAATCAGCGAGATATGGTTCCTGCGGTGATGCTCCAGGCCCTTTGCCGCAATATCCTCGCCGTCAAACAGGACGCTGCCCTGTGTCGGCACATCCAGCCCGCCCAGCAGGGACAGCAGCGTGGTCTTGCCCGACCCGGACGGGCCGAGGATGGCGTACATTTTCCCGGTTTCCAGTGACCCGCTGACGTTCTGCAAAACCGCCTTGCCCTTTTCGTAGGCGTAAGAAACATTTTTCAATTCCAGTATAGGCATGATAGTCCCTCCTTCAGCTCATTTTCGACAAGATTTCACGGGGTTTCAGCCGCATGACCGTGATAGACGATGCGCTGACCGCCACAATGATGATGGCAAATCCGATCAAGTAGAGCTGGGCAAGGTTATCCAGCCCAACCGATACCTGGATGCCGTTTTCAGTGGGTAAGGGCTTTTGCACGAGATTATCCGCGCCTATCTCAACGGAGGCGGCAACGGAAACAACATCGTTATCGTCCTCCGGCCCGGTCTGCATACTCTGCTCCAACAGGTGGTTGCCGATCTGCCCCGCTATGGCGTTGCTGGTGAAGTAGGACAGGCCAAAGGCGAGGACGGCAATCAGAAGCACTTCTATCAGGTATTGACCGATGATGGCTGATTTTCTGATGCCTACGGACAGGAACACGCCGATCTCATGGATGCGGGTCTTTGTCCAAAGGGTCAGAATCAAGGCCAGAATGATGGCGCTGACAACAATAATCACCACCAACAGAGTTACGACCAATTCATTCAGTGTAGCCAGCGGAGCGGCGGCGTTTTCGTAAGTTTCATTGTCCACTTCCACAGTGAAGGCTTTCCAGTCGATCTCCGGCAGGGCCTTGACATCGGCCACCACCCGCGCCATATCCTGCGGGTCGGCTATGGTGACATGGAGAGCGGAAAAGCCGTAGTTGATCTCTCCGCCGTCCAATTCCTTTGAGGTCTGCAAATCCACAAATACCCGGTTCTGGATTTTATCGTAGGTAGTGACGGTTTCCCCAAACTGCTCCACAGCGTTCGGGGAAAACAGTCCGATGATCTGCACCTTGATTTCCTGCCCGGTAAAGCCCTGATCTTCCACGTTGTAACTGTGGGCGGTGAGGTAGTCACCGATTTTCAGCTCGTTCCGCTCCGCCAAGTCCTGGCTGATGATCGCCACATGGGTATCATCAGTGGAGATATGCCGCCCCTCTGCCAGCGTCAGTGTGCCAGTGGTGAAAAGTTCGTCGTCCTCCGTGTTGCAAACGCCCAGCACCTTTGTGTAGCCCTGATACTTCGCATCGGTCGAGATTGTTCCGGGGAACAGGGAAAGTCCGTCAAACGGCAAAAGATTGTCCTGTCGTGCGCTGCAATATTTTACGCCGGGAACGCCTTTGATGGCGGCAATGTTCTCCGGGGTAAATTGTACGGTAGAATACATGAGGAAGCTGCTTGATGTTTTGCCAGTTTCCTCGTCCACTTCATCTTTGACGGGTTCTTTCACTACATAGGGGCTGTTGCTCCAATCCACGAAAACGTCAAATTTGCCGCCCAAGCTCTGCCGCAGGTCAAGCTGCGCGGCTTCCGACGCTTTCCA
>CAJTGJ010000172.1 GCA_910575695.1 Oscillospiraceae bacterium
ATCTGGCCCATCAAGGGGCGCGTGGACAGGGTGATAAACTACGCCCGGAACCCGGAAAAGACCACCGAGGCCAGCTATGAGGAACTGGCGTCCCTCCACGCCGTTGACAATGTGGTGGAGTACGCCGCTAACGAAATGAAAACTGAGTGCCGCTCCTATGTGACCTGTCTGAACTGTGAAGAAGATACCGCCGCACATCAGTTTATTGAAACGAAAAAGCTATGGCAGGGATTGTCAGGCCGGGATAAGCTGGGAGGGCGGGCCTGTTACCACGGGTATCAGTCCTTTAAGGCCGATGAAGTCACAGCGGAGATTGCCCATGAGATCGGTGTCAAGCTGGCCCAGGAGCTTTGGGGCGACCGTCTGGAAGTGGTAGTGGCTACTCACTGTAACACCGGCCATTATCACACCCATTTTGTCATCAATTCTGTTTCTTTCCGGGATGGCATCAAATTCCACAATACCCCCGCCGACTATGCCCGTATGCGGGAGGTGTCAGACCGGCTTTGCCGGGAGTATGCCATCTCCGTCATTGAGAACCCCGGCGGGCGGGCCAAGCACTACGCCGAATGGCAGGCGGAGCAGAACGGCAAGCCCACCCACCGGGGCACCATCCGGGCCGACATTGACCGGGCCATCCTTGCCTCCACCACCGAGCGCGACTTTCTGTGGGTGATGGGTGAGATGGGCTACCAGCTCAAAACAAGGGGCAAGGGCGGCAAGCCCCTAAAATATCCAGCCTTAAAACCGCCAGACGCAGGCGGGTACTTCCGTTTCCACAAGCTGGGTGAGGGCTACTCGTTGGAGCAGATCAAAGAACGCATTTTGCAGAACCTCCAAAAACAAGCCCCATTCCCGGAGGCGGTGCATCATCCTCCCCGGCGCTACTGTGTGCGGGGCAAGCCGAGAAAGAAAGTCACTGGCCTGCGGGCGCTGTATTTCCGTTACTGTTACGAACTTCACATCATCGTCAAACGACCGGCATCCGTCAAGCGGGTGTCTTTTTTGTTACGTGAAGATATAGCCAAGCTGGACAGGCTGGACGCGGAAACCCGGTTTTTGGGAAAGCACCACATCGGCACCATCGGGGAGCTGACCGCTCACCGGGAAATGGCATCGGCGGAGATCAACGCCCTGACCGCCCAGCGGCAGGAACTCCGTAAGGAGCTGCGGCGGCTCAACCGGCAGGGCGACCCCCTGGCCGTGGACGAGGTGAAGCAGAAAATCAGCGCCCTGTCCACCCGGATCAGGGCGGCACGAAAGGAGGTGGTCTTATGTGACGGCATCGCCCAGCGTTCCGGGCAGGTCAAGGAAAAGCTGGAACGGCTGATAGAGCAAAAGGAAACCGAACGAAAGGAGTTGACACAGCATGAGCTATTCAGGCGACGCGGCGGAGCAGGTCGTGAGGCTGTCCCTGGAAACAGGTGAAGTGGCGGTGAAGCTGGCCGGTGAGGGTGCCAAGCAGCTTGCCATCCTCTTATACGCCATCCTGCGGGAGCAGAAGAAAACCAAGGGCAAGACCCGCCTGACCAATATGCTCCGCAGCGGCAAGGAGCTGAAGGTGTTCGCCGTGAAGGACAGCGACCTCCAGCTTTTTTGCCGGGAGGCCAAGAAGTACGGCGTCCTCTACTGCGTCCTGAAAGACCGGGACGCCACGGACGGCATCACTGACATTATGGTGCGGGCCGAGGACGCCAGCAAGATCAACCGTATCTTTGAGCGTTTCAACCTGGCTACCGTGGATATGGCTGAGATCAAGAGCGAGATCGAGCGCAGCCGCCAGGAACAGCAAGTAGAAGTCCCGGAAGCGCCAGCGGCGGCGGAACCGATGACCGAGCAGGAGGTGGACGATCTGCTGGACGCCATGCTCTCCCCGCCCCCGGAACAGGAGGGCGAGCTGCCCGTCCCGGAGCGCACCGCCCCCGAACCCGAACAGGATATGGACGAGTTTTTAGCGGCGGTGCTGGGCGCATCCCCCACCAGGGAGGAGGGCCAGACCGAAAACCCCACCGAAGGCCGGATCGAGAAATCCCGTCAGTCCGAGCCTACCTCAAAGCCCAAAGAGCGAGCCGCACCGGGTACTTCTGATCCGCAGGAGCGTTCCCGTCCCTCCGTCCGTAAGGAACTGGACGCGATTAAAGCAGAGCAGAGAGAAAAGGCGGCAAAAGGTAAGGAGCAGTCCAAACCCAGCAAGGGGCCGAAGCACAAGGCCCCGCGAAAGTATAAACCCAAACGGTTAAAGGAGCGATAACTATGCCGAACTATGATGATCTGTTTACCAGCCTGCCCGCCCCACAGGAGGAATTTAACAAAGACGCATGGGCGGCGAAAAAGCAGGCGGAGCGCGAGGGCGTCTACGCCATGATCGACAACCACGTTCACAACATGGGCGTGGACGGCGGCGTGTTCCAAGCCTATCTGGATGTGCAGGCCCGGTTTGACCTCTACTCCGTGAGCAACGCCATCCTGATCGCCGCCCAATGCCCGGAGGCCACCAAGCTGGCCGACTTCGACAGTTGGAAGGCCGACGGCGTGTACGTCAAGCGGGGCCAGGACGCCATTACCATTCTGGAACCGGGCAAGGAGTACAGAAAGGACGACGG
>CAJTGJ010000173.1 GCA_910575695.1 Oscillospiraceae bacterium
ATTTGGTAGAAAACTGCTTCCTGGTTCTGAAACGCTGGAGAGGGATTGCCACTCGCTATGCCAAAACCTCAGATGCTTTTATTGCTGCGGTACACGTCCGTTGTATCGCTATTTGGGCTGCTATTCGCACTTAACTCGTGTAAACACTGCCTAAGTGGACTATTATTGGTGTATCGTGTGTAATCCATCCGCAAACCCTCCATAAAAAAAGATATAAAGCCTCGATTTCCGCTAATTTTCTATGATTATAGCACAATATTCCTCGTTTTGCAACCAAAAGTTAGTACTGTCCCCCAAAAATCTTTTGAAAATCAGGAACAAAAAGTATATACTTATGTCGTTAATAATTAGATAGAGATACATCACACTCAGAAAGGAGGTCTTATCGTGTCCGTTACCTACAAATTGCCCTACGACACCCCGCTCCGCTATCTGCCCCTGGTCTACATTCTTCCCTATGATTTGCTGATGCGCTGTCCCACCCTCCGCAAGCTGCCCCGCCGCATGGGGGCGTTCAACGGCCCGGAATGGCAGGAAGTCCTGGGGAGCCCGCAGTTCCGAAACGAAATCATGGACGCTATGGCGGCGCTGGTGTTCCCCCACTTCGGCTTCGGCGGCTGGAAGGAGCATTACACCGGATATTTCCCGGCGTGGTACTTGTCCTACGCCCTGTCCCTGTGGGCCAAAGGGATAGAGCGGGAGCGGGGCTGGGGCCCGCAAGCCCTGTTCAACCTGTCCCCTGACTTCGAGATACCCTTTTTCGACCCGGAGGACGTGAAAGCGTCCATCGGGGCGGTGGTGCGCCGCACCATCGAGGAGCAAGGCTGGGGGCCGTTGCTGGACGTGGTGCGGGAAATGCCCTGTGCCGAGGACTTTGAGCCGTGGGACACCAATGTGCGGAAGGACTTTCTCCGCAAATGGTATCACACCCGCTCCAAAAAGGTCAAGACCGTTTCGCTGGAGGCGTGCATGGAGGACGAGGACAGCGGCATACACGCTGTGGCAGACCCGGCGGCGGAGGACTTCACCGAGCAGGTGGCGGGGGAGGACTTCTGCCAGCGGTTCAAGGCCACCCTGTCCCCAAAGGATATGGCGATTCTGGAACTTCGGGTGGAGGGGTATGGCTACCAGGAGATAGCGGACAAGCTGAGGTACAAGACCCACAGCGCCGTTGTCAAACGGATGGAGGCCATCAAACGGCGGTTCATCCAGTACGAGGAAGAAGCAGGGCGGTAAGGCCACGCAAGCCGGGAACGGCGGGCGTGGCTTTTCTGCACCCAAAAATGAACATAAGGAGGTAGAATGGCGCAGCACGCAATTTTGAGATTTGAAAAGCGAAAGGCGGGGCCAGCCGGGGCGCTGGAAGCCCACCACGAGCGCGCCAAGGGACAGTACGCCAGCAACCCGGACATTGACACCGACAGGAGCCGGGACAATTTTCACATCATCCGGCCCACACAAAAGTATCGCCGGGAGATTGACAGCCGGATCAAGGCGGCGGGGTGCCGCACCCGGAAGGACAGCACCATGTTTGTGGACACGCTCATCACCGCCAGCCCGGACTTTTTCACGGGCCGGAGCAGACGGGAGGTGCAAGCCTACTTCACCGAGGCGGCGGCGTTCATGGAGCGGAAGGTGGGCCGGGGCAATATCTTCTCCGCCGTGGTTCACATGGACGAGAAAACGCCCCATCTGCACCTGTGCTTCACGCCCATCACCAAGGACGGGCGGCTGTCCGCCAAGGAGATTTTGGGCAACCGGGCGCAGTTATCCCGCTGGCAGGACGAATTTCACGCCCATATGAACCAGGCGTTCCCCGGCCTCCAACGGGGCGAGAGCGCCCTTGTCACCAAGCGCAAGCATATCCCCACCTGGCTGTTCAAGCAGTCTATCGACCTCACCCGCCAGCAGAGGGCTATCGAAAAGGCCATTTCAGAAATTGGGGTGCTGAACGCCGGGAAGAAGCGGGACGAGGTTTTGGAACTGGTGGGGCCGTACTTCGCCCGGCTGGAACAGCACCTGGGGCAGATGCAGAAGTATCAGGCTACCATCGACTATCTGACCCAGGAGAACAAGGGCTTACGAAAGCAGGTCAACAGCGAAAAGAGCATACAAAAGCAGATGGAAGTGCTCATGCTGAAAAAGGAAAACGAACAGCTTCGGCGGTTTGTGAACAGCATACCGCCGGAGATACGGCAGGCGTTGAAAGAACAGCGGCGGCCCAAAGACCGCCAACGGTAAAGCACCATACATCAGAATTTTAATATGCTAAAGGGAGGTAGCATTTGAGCAGACGCAAAAAACTGATAAACAACACCGACATTCCCCAGTACAAGATTGAGGCCATCGCCCGCTGTCTTATGCCGGATATCCTCGCTTTCTACGAGAGCGAGGAAGGCCAGCGGGAGTTTGCCGAATGGAAACAGCGGCGGGAAGTCGAGGGACAGGAGGACAACAGAGGGTAAGGACAAAAGGGCGGGCGCACCGTGGAAACGGCTGGAGAGCGCCGAAAAATTTGTGTAAAAGAGAATAAAAGGCATCCATTCAGTCAAGAATCGGAGCAAGGAAAAACTTGATTGAAAGGATGTATTTTT
>CAJTGJ010000174.1 GCA_910575695.1 Oscillospiraceae bacterium
ATCTGGCCCATCAAGGGGCGCGTGGACAGGGTGATAAACTACGCCCGGAACCCGGAAAAGACCACCGAGGCCAGCTATGAGGAACTGGCGTCCCTCCATGCCATTGATAATGTGGTGGAGTATGCCGCCGATGATATGAAAACGGAACGCCGCTCCTATGTGTCCTGCATCAACCTCAGAAGTGAGCAGACAGCGGCGCAGGAGTTTATGGACACAAAAAGGAACTGGAAAAATCTCGGTGGCCGCACCTGCTACCACGGGTATCAATCCTTTAAGGCCGGGGAGGTGACAGCGGAAACCGCCCATGAGATCGGCGTCAAGCTGGCCCAGGAGCTATGGGGCGAACGCTTTGAGGTGGTCGTGGCGACCCACTGTAACACGGGCCATTATCATAATCACTTCGTCATCAATTCCGTGTCCTGTGTGGACGGCTACAAATTCTACAATTCCCCCGCCGACTATGCCCGTATGCGGGAAGTGTCAGACCGGCTTTGCCGGGAGTATGCCATTTCCGTTATTGAGAACCCCGGCGGGCGGGCCAAGCACTATGCCGAATGGCAGGCAGAGCAGAACGGTAAGCCCACCCACCGGGGCACCATCCGGGCGGATATTGACCGGGCCATCCTCGCATCCACCACCGAGCGCGACTTTCTGCGGGTGATGGGCGAGATGGGCTACCAGCTCAAAATAAGGGGCAAGGGCGGCAAGCCCCTGAAATATCCTGCCCTGAAACCGCCCGACGCTGGCGGTTATTTCCGTTTCCACAAGCTGGGCGCGGGCTACTCCCTGGACGAGATCAAGGAGCGTATTCTGCACAACCTCCAAAAGCAAGTGCCATTCCCGGAGGTAGTGCATCGTCCGCCCCGGCGCTACCGGGTGCGGGGAAAGCCCCGGAAGAAAGTCACCGGCCTGCGGGTGCTGTACTTCCGTTACTGCTATGAACTGCACATCATCGTCAAACGTCCGGCATCCGTCAAGCGGGTGTCTTTTTTGTTGCGGGAGGACATCGCCAAGCTGGACAGGCTGGACGCGGAAACCCGGTTTTTGGGAAAGCACCGCATCGGCACCATCGGGGAGCTGACCGCCCACCGGGAAACGGCGTCGGCAGAGGTGGACGCCCTGACTACCCAGCGGCAGGAACTCCGTAAGGAACTGCGGCGGCTGAACCGGCAGGGTGACGCCGCAGCGGTGGACGAGGTGAAGCAGAAGATCAGCGCCCTGTCCAGCCGCATCAGGGCGGAACGAAAGGAGGTGGTCTTATGTGATGGCATCGCCCAGCGTTCCGGGCAGGTCAAGGAAAACCTGGATCGACTGATAGAACAAAAGGAAACCGAACGAAAGGAGTTGACACAGCATGAGCTATTCAGGCGACGCGGCGGAGCAGGTCGTGAGGCTGTCCCTGGAAACAGGTGAGGTAGCCGTCAAGCTGGCCGGCGAGGGTGCCAAACAGCTTGCCATCCTCTTGTACGCCATCCTGCGGGAGCAGAAGAAAACCAAGGGCAAGACCCGGCTGACCAATATGCTCCGCAGCGGCAAGGAGCTGAAGGTGTTCGCCGTGAAGGACAGCGACCTCCAGCTTTTTTGCCGGGAGGCCAAGAAGTACGGCGTCCTCTACTGCGTCCTGAAAGACCGGGACGCTACGGACGGTCTGACCGACATCATGGTACGGGCCGAGGACGCCAGCAAAATCAACCGTATCTTTGAGCGTTTCAACCTGGCTACGGTGGATATGGCCGAGGTCAGGCGGGAGATCGAACAGAGCCGGGAGGCACAGCAGAACGCCGCCCCGGAAGCGCCAGCGGCGGCGGAACCGATGACCGAGCAGGAGGTGGACGATCTGCTGGACGCCATGCTCTCCCCGCCCCCGGAACAGGAGGGCGAGCTGCCCGTCCCGGAGCGCACCGCCCCCGAACCCGAACAGGATATGGACGAGTTTTTAGCGGCGGTGCTGGGCGCATCCCCCACCAGGGAGGAGGGCCAGACCGAAAACCCCACCGAAGGCCGGATCGAGAAATCCCGTCAGTCCGAGCCTACCTCAAAGCCCAAAGAGCGAACCGCACCGGGTACTTCTGATCCGCAGGAGCGTTCCCGCCGTTCTGTCCGGCAGGAGTTGAACGACATCAAAGCGGAACAGCGGCAGAAAGCGGAGGACAAGGCCAGGGGGAACACCAAGCGCCAGAAACCGGCCCAGCACAAGGCACCCCCCAAGAAAAAATCTAAAAAGCAGAAGGAGCGATAACGATGCCGAATTATGATGATCTGTTTACCCGCCAGCCCGCCCCGCAGGAGGAATTTAACAAAGACGCATGGGCGGCGAAAAAGCAGGCGGAGCGCGAGAGCGTCTACGCCATGATCGACAGCCACGTTCACGACATGGGCGTGGACGGCGGCGTGTTCCAAGCCTATCTGGATGTGCAGGCCCGCTTTGACCTCTACTCCGTGAGCAACGCCATCCTGATCGCCGCCCAATGCCCGGAGGCCACCAAGCTGGCTGACTTCGACAGTTGGAAGGCCGACGGCGTGTACGTCAAGCGGGGCCAGGACGCCATTACCATTCTGGAACCGGGCAAGGAGTACAGAAAGGACGACGG
>CAJTGJ010000175.1 GCA_910575695.1 Oscillospiraceae bacterium
GGCCTTCTTCCTTGATTTTTGTTTCGCAACTTAATCATAGTCGTTTCCCCTGTGCTGCCAAGGGCTTGTTCAGTTTTTACCACCCACTCATTCTACCGATGAGCCCAATTTTTCCTTTGCTCTCCGGGTCCGCCCCACGGCACATTCGGATGGACAGCCCGCATTCCTGCCGGAACTTCTCAAATTCGTAGGTGTAGATGATGTCCCCGGCATTTTCACTTACGCATACAATGCTGTCCTGGTCGAATACCAGCTCCTCCGGCATCCCGCCCATGTACTGGAAGCAATCATGGCAGATCCGCACAAGGTCTACGCTGGTAAAGGGACGGCTCTGCTCCTGTGCGTACTTGTACCGCGACCGGGACAGCACAAACGCCGCCACATACACTCTGGTCTGCCCGCCGTCTGCGTTGGGCATCATCTTCTGCCCGAAATCCACCTGCATCTGTTTCCCCATCGGCAGCTCCGGCACCGCCTCATATTCCAGAGGCGCCGCGCTCTTTTTCAGCCCGTATTCTTCCCGGAGCTGCTTCACATACCGGGATACCGTCCGCTCGCTCACCTCCTCCCGGTAGTGCTCCCTCAGCCAGTCGCACACCTGGGCCGCTGTCAGGTCTGGAAATTCCCGCAGCCACCCTATGATCTGTGCTTGGTACTTGTCCAGATACTGCATCCGGCAGACTGTGCTGCTCATTTCCTCGTACTCGTCTACCGGCATTTCCCAATACCGCTTTACTGTCTTGCGGTTGATTCCAAGCCGCCGCGCCACTTGCCGCTGGCTGAATCCCGCCGAACGAAATTGCTGAATCTTGCTGTACACGTGATACCCCTTCATTCCTTTCTGGCCTCCATCCGGATGAGTGTCCTCTCATTTTACCAGATGGCTGCCTCCGATTGACCTGGTATACTTCGTGGCGAGATTTGGCCCCTTTTGTGGCGAGGATTGGTATCCTTTCAATGGCGAAAATTGGTATACTTTATCTTAGGGCTTACTGAAAAAGTCGCATAAGTGATGTATATCGTTGGTTTTAATTGATGAGAGAACAATTTTTGTGCCAATGATTCCAGAATCCGTGTTTTTCAAAAATCAAAATGACCCCAGAATCAGAGGTTTATACGCAGAAATGCCTATTCTGGGGGGCTGCACAAGTACTTCCTGCATGAATATATTGCATAACCAAGCTATGATCTGCATCATTAAAGTATCGTATTGGGGCGCATTTCCTAATTCTGCAAGGCTTTTTTGCATATATATTATAGTTGCCCTGCATATATTCCCCAATTTCGACTTTTTCAGTAGACCCTATCTTACCATTTACAAGAAATCAAATGTGGATTCATCACCCCAGTTTACAGTTGGAATGACCCGCATTCCTTTTGACGCCCAGTATGCTCCACACCAGCGATTCCGAAAGGTGTTGTAGAGCTGCATGACCGGCGCCATTTCCAGGTACATGCTGAAATCCAAAGAGAGTACTGCCCGATACCGGGAGAGCCGTTCTAAATCGCTGTCCGGATTTTTCCAGACCCGCTCAAAGCGGTAGTCGTAAAGGAAAAAATGCACCATACGGTCAAGATGGTTTTGATCTTCCAAATGAGTTTTATCAAATCCGATCAAAAGGAGATCAATAAAATCGTCCGGCCTGGGCTCAAATTTGGGAATAAGGGGAATCTTTAGCTTTCCAGTTCCAGGGAATTGGTTCCGTAGTAAGGTCCAGCTAGTGGTTCATCCGGGCAAAAATCAGACTATATGAGGGTAGAGTTTAGCGAGCTTGATTCTAGCATCAGCAGTAGTAAATTGCCAAAGGATTTTCCTGCAATGAGCATTCTGTGTGCAGGTCCAGGAACGTACAGCTCGAGTGAAGGATTCTGCGTCCGGCTTGGGTTTGGCAAGAGCCTGCCGGCTTAAAACACTCAGTTCAATTTCAGCCATATCCAGCCAACTTCCGTGCTTTGGAGTATAATGCCACTCGAAGCGATCCGCCAGTCTCCTGGCTTCTTCCGGCGGAAAGGCTTTGTATAGGGAAGCGGTCGTATGGGTGTTCAGGTTGTCCGTAACAAGGACGATTTTTTCTGCCTGCGGATATAAAACGTCCGAAGTACGCTGGAGAATATGTGCAAAATCGATAGCCGTGCGCTTCTCTGTCACAACAGTATCCCGTTTTCCAGCAAGGGGTTCGGCAATCCTAAAGACATCCATAACTCCTTTGCGCACATATTCGGAATCTACCTTTTCCGGCTGGCCGCTACCACAGGGAATGCGCGTTTCCTCTACAAGCTGGCGATTCATCTCGTCAATACACACAACAGGGCGCAGCGGGTCATAAGGGCGTTCATATACAGACAAAACATCCTCCATTTTCGCTACGAACTCTGCGCTTGCCTCCGGGATACACCATTCCTCCACCAGCCACGGCTTAAGTTCATTTTTTTCATTGTTTCGCATACAGTATTACTCCTGAAAAATAATCTAGAAAAAAGATGCAGAAAGTGGTAAAATAGACAGCATGGAACACGTAGATTTACGAAAATTGAATAGAGGAGAAGTCACGCAGATACGCCGTCAGGTCGT
>CAJTGJ010000176.1 GCA_910575695.1 Oscillospiraceae bacterium
GATTTTCTCCCAAGCTCTGTCGCTTATATCATGTCGATGCTGTTCTCTTGCCATTTTTCTGCCCCCCGCTTCTTTTGGGGACTATTATAACACACCTTTATTGACGACACCATCTAATGAGCTTGCCGCCATGAGCAGCGATGAGGTGATGGCCGCCTCCCTGAAGCGGGTGGGCGACGATACCGAGAAATTGACCCGGCGCAGTATGAAGGAGTGTGTGGCGGAGCATATCCAGACCATGTGCCTGTCCGACCCTGATTTTGCCCGGAAAGTGATGCACCCCCGCAAGAGCATGATCCACTGCATTTGGTACATCAACCGAAAGGCCAGAGAATTTATTGAGCAGGAAATGAAGGACAACGGTTTTCCGAAGGAGAACGGCATCTATGGCAGCGACGTGCCGGATGGGCTGTGCTACCAGTGGGCGGTGGACTATTTCAACGACCCTAACGCCAAGGAGGACGAGGAAAAAGAGGAGAAGTTCGTACCGAAACCCTATCCCGGCAAAGCTTCCACGTCATCCCAAAAGCCCTCCAAAGGGAAGGGCAAGGACAAAAAGGAGCAGAAGAAGGCCCCAAGCGCGGCGCCGCCCAAGAAGGAAGACAAAGACGGCGCAGCGGAGCAGATGAGCCTGCTGGGGGTGGCGTGATGAAGAAAATCGACAAAAAAGCGTGCCGCCAGTTCCTGGAGCCGCTGGTTCCCCCTGCGTCTGACTGCGGGCTGTTCCTCGTTCAGAGCCTCAAGTATATCGTTCGTACTGCCATCAAGATTGTCGGTCACCGGCGTCTTCTAATCCTGTGCCTGTATGCCAGGGGGGACTCCCCTGACAGCAAGCCAACGCTGGCCTATACCATCTTCCAGGCCAGTAACAGCTTTACTACCTACGACCACGACCCGGACAGCAAAACTCGATGGAGGACAGTTATGCTGGACAATCTGGATAAGGACTACGGTTTCACACGCCGCAAGTGCGCGTTCTATTCCAGGCCGGACGAACAACGGGTACTGAATTTCTGCAGGGTATGCTCAGATGAGGGATTTGATGCCCTGGGCCGGCTTCAGGCCGGCATTCGGAAAAAAGAGTGCCAGCTGCGTATCCGAAAGCGCCAGCAAAAAGTGGTGGAGGAATTTCAGTGCCTGCGCCCGCTGCCCAAAGACGTTGGCGGCTGGATCTACAGGAATGTGCTGCCTGCCTACTTTTTTCTATGACTATCGAAAGGGCGCAAAGCGTGTCCGAGGCGTTTGCAGCGCCTGCGGCCAGGAATTTGAGTTAGCGGGCGTACGGCACAATGCCGAAGGGAGCTGTCCCTGCTGCGGGCGAAAGTTCACCATGAAATCCAATCAAAAGCGGGGGCGCATTTGGGACAGAGAAACCGTTTCCGTGGTACAGCGCCTGCGCGAAAACGAGCTAGTGGTCCGCATACTCAAGGCATCCCGCTGGCAGGCCCGTGGATGTTCCGCCGAGCTGGACTTTTATGAGGAAACCCGCATAGTCATCCGGCAGACGAAACCGGGAAAATTCGATGTGTTCCCATACCACTATTCCCCTTATGACGCGGTGCTGACCCCCTGGAAAACTGGCTATCCCCCGGTGATGTACCTGTATGGACAGAACTTCAACGCGGAGACCTGTGGTTACCTCTATACCAGGAACCTGAGCCGGGAGCTGAAGGGGACGCCCTGGCAATACTGCCAGCTTGATGCGTTTTATGAAGGGATCCACGACCAGATGGAAGCAGCCCCCTACTTGGCGGCCTACCCGGAAATCCCGGCCATTGAATTTTTTGTCAAGCTGGAGCTGTTTTGGCTGGCCTCCCAAATCGTTTACCGCGGCAACAGCAAGGATGGACGGCAGCTTATTAACCTCCAGGGCAAAAACCTGCGGGATGTCCTTCAAATTGACCCTTCTGATCTGCCCTGGCTCCAGCGGCCTGGGAGCGGCGTTCAGGATCTGCTTCTGCTGCGTATTCTGCGCAGGGAGGGGCATCTGCCCGATGGAGAGTTTTTTTTCGGCTCATCGGTAGAATGTGTGGGTAAAGAAAACTGAACAAGCCCTTGGCAGCACAGGGGAATCGGCTATGATTTTGTTGACAGACAAAGAATCATGGAAGAGGGCCCTGAAATGCGAGCCAAGGAACTTGTTGAGCACATCATCGGAGGAGCAGAATTTGTCCTGGAGGACATCATCAGCCACGCCGAGACGAACGAGATAATACTGTCCGTGCGCCCAACCAGGCGGGAGAAGTGCCGGTGTGGAATATGCCGCCGCAAAGCGCCGTTGTATGACAAAGGCCGTGGAAAGCGGCGTTGGCGGTGTCTGGATATGGGTGCCGAAAAAATGTATGTTGAGGCGGAATCGCCTCGTGTATGCTGTCCGAAACACGGGGTAGTAACAGCCGCCGTACCTTGGGCAAGGCACGCAAGCCGGTTTACTAGATAGTGTCTACACAAGTTTGACATAGGTGGTAAAATAGAAGCAAACAAAAGAAAGAAGAGGAATAAAAAATGGAAGCATCGTATCACCGCCATGATATAAGTGACGAAGTATGGGCATTGCTGGAGCCGCATT
>CAJTGJ010000177.1 GCA_910575695.1 Oscillospiraceae bacterium
CCATAAAAATACATCCTTTCAATCAAGTTTTTCCTTGCTCCGATTCTTGACTGAATGGATGCCTTTTATTCTCTTTTACACAAATTTTTCGGCGCTCTCGGAGAAAAAGCAGGCGAAATCCGTGAAGAACCTTCGTTATGCCCTGCTCAAAAACCCGGAGCGCTTGTCTGAAAACCAGCAGGCCCAGCTGCAGTTCCTCACCAAGGCAAACCCCACGCTCTACCGGGCCTATCTGCTCAAAGAGAATCTGCGTCTGGCTCTCAAAGCTGGGCCTGATGAGATCGCCGGTGCGCTTACCAAGTGGATGGCTTGGGCGCAGCGGTGCAGGATTCCTACGTTTCGGGAACTGCGCAGGAAAATCAAGCGTCACTTCTCGGCCATCGCTGCCGCCGCAAGGTTCAAGCTGTCCAATGCTCGCTCCGAGGCGACTAATAACAAGATCAAACTCATCATCCGCACTGCCTTTGGCTTCCGCAATGTGGACAATATGGTGGCTATGGTCATGCCCTCCTGCTCTGAACTTCATCCGACTCTCCCGGGCCGTTGAGCTACCCACACAAACTACCGATGCCTCGTCTTTTTGTACCCATCTCAGCATATTCTCATACAGAATTTCTTCCGGGCAGTCGCCAAAGTACCGAAACGCGTTCTGATGGCACCGAATCAGCGTGTTTGTGCTCATATCCGTTACAAATTCGATGTACCGCATCCGCGAGTACCCCAGTATCATGAGAAAACAGTACAGCTTTTTCCACTTCCCGTTCCCTCGCACGTATTCCTTTACGATGCTGTACTTCCCCTCAAATCCCTGCTCCTGCAGCTTCTCCAGAATTCGTACTGCTGAATACGGCGCTTCTTCCAGCCATTCGTCTTTCAGCTGCTTGTCCCGTCCAGCTTTGTCGATTTCGGTCCTGTTAATGTGTACTCCGGTCTTTGCGGTGATTCCGCATACCGCTTTGCTGTTCGCTGATCTATGTGGCACTTCTTTCCCAGCTCCACATAACTCAGCCCTTTCTGCCTGTCGCTTCAAATATCCATCCATACTCCTTTCATTTCCTGACTCCCTTTCCGGGCTCTTTTTCGCCCTGTTGGGAGTCTATCTTTTTTTCGCCTCCTCCGCCACTAATCTACATTTTTTCCTCGGCGTTTTCTTACATTTTATCATTGGCGCTGACACTCCAAAGCCTCAACCTCCTTTGAGTGCTCCACCTCAAAGAAGGATCGAGCGGACCTCATAGGCGGGAATATCCACCGCCGAAACGTCGTATAGCTTGCGGATTTTAGTTATTCTCCGGATATGGGTGGCAGCGTCATACTCCGCCGCACGTACCACAAAGGAAAAACTCATTTTGTCGATATACCCGCCGTCGATCTCCTCGTAAAGGCCCCGGCCCGCGGTTGTGCCGGAGAGGTCGCATCCGCCGAGGGCGTAGGTGTTATAAACGTCCTGGAGTTCAAAGCGGAGGTCGCTCTTGATTGCGTCATCGGACAACCAAACGGCGGCGGAGACCTCCCGGATATTGAAGTCCTTGCAAAGGACACTGGAGAGGTCCTCCGGCTTGATCTTCGCCCGGTGGACAAAGTCGGCGAGGGTCTTGTATTTCTTGATGGGCCCGATGCCTGGGCTGGCCTTTTGCCATTTGGCCGGATCGGTCCACTCGTCCCGGCAGTCCAGCTCGTAGAGGTTCCGGTCCTTGATCGCGTGGAGCTCGTCAATTATGACGGCGTGGGAGCTGAGGCCGTCCAGAGTGCTGGAATCCGAGGCAGGGCCTCAAAGGTAGACGCTGTCGCCGGGAAATAGAGCTCGTTCCGCCGCTTTTTGAGGACGGCCCGGAGCTCCGGCGATTGCTTGACCATGTTTATAGCCTCGGTGAGGACCTTTTTCGCCTGGTCCTTTTTTCGTGGCTACGCTGTAAATCTCCGCCGCGCCTTCATAGGCCGCGATCAGCATATACAAGGCGATCGCGGCGAGGAGGGTTGACATGCCATTTTTCCGGCCCACGAGGAACATCGTCTCCCGGTAGCGCCGGAATCCGGTCTCCTGCTCCAGGAATCCGAAAAGGGCTTGAATAGCCGTTGTTGATCTCCTCCACGAGGCGCTCCGGGGTGACGGTTGTCACGGCAAGTTGATAGATCAGGCCGTCCGCAAACTGCTTCTTTCACTGACCAAATAACAGCTTAATCACAAATGCTCTACAGGAACAGATGAAATATGAGTGACCTTTTCTCGATATTTCATCTGTTTCTGTGAGAAAATGACATTGTCAGTTGTTGTTGCTTCTTAGGCAGTGTTTACACGAGTTAAGTGCGAATAGCAGCCCAAATAGCGATACAACGGACGTGTACCGCAGCGATAAAAGCATCTGAGGTTTTGGCATAGCGAGTGGCAATCCCTCTCCAGCGTTTCAGAACCAGGAAGCAGTTTTCTACCAAAT
>CAJTGJ010000178.1 GCA_910575695.1 Oscillospiraceae bacterium
TCTGATTTTCTCCCAAGCTCTGTCGCTTATATCATGTCGATGCTGTTCTCTTGCCATTTTTCTGCCCCCCGCTTCTTTTGGGGACTATTATAACACACCTTTATTGACGACACCATCTAGGGATGAATATCAATTTTATTATGGCGTCTACCTACCATAGTGCAGCAAACCTATGCTTGCTACGTTAGCGATCCCTCCATATTGCGAACCCAAAAGTTCAAAAATTTACTGTCATTTCATACCCATTCCACATTCCAGTGCTATACTACCCTGAAAAAGGGGGGACTACGATGGCGACACTACTAATTGTTGAGGATGACCGCAAGACCAACGATGCAATTTGTGAATACCTAAAGCCAGCGGGCCACAAGGTTATCCCAGCATACGACGGTGGAGAAGCGTTACAGCTTTTCCGTGAGAACAGCATCGACCTTGTTGTGCTGGACATTATGCTGCCCCATATTAGCGGCCTGTCCATTCTGCGTGAGATACGGCGGACAAGCACAACGCCTGTCCTGATGCTCACCGCTATCGAGGACGAATATACCCAGGTCATGAGTTTTGACGAGCAGGCGGACGACTACATGACAAAGCCCTTTTCCATGGTGCTGCTGGGGAAACGGATCATCGCTCTCCTGCGCCGAAGTGGTCAAGCACCGCTGCCCCAAACGATAACCTTTGGCGATGTGACCGTCGATTTCTCCGGCTACACCGCCAGCGACAGCGCCGGGAAGATCGACATCATGCCCAAGGAAATTGATCTGCTCCGGCTGCTGGTGGAACATAAAGGACTGGTGCTGACCCGCTCGCAGATTTTGGACGAACTGTGGGGCGCTGACTATCCGATCATCGACCGAACTGTGGACACCTACATCAAAAATCTGCGGAAAAAACTGCGGCTTGACTGCATCGTAACAGTCAAGGGTATCGGCTATAAATATGAGGTGCAGCCATGAAACGCTTAAAATTGTTTCCGAAGATATTTCTCTATACCATGAGCATCATGTTATTTGTCGTTGTTGTCACGCATGGGCTGATCTATCTGCTTGCCCCACAGATGCAGCTTGCGGTGAGTACCCAAGATGATGTTGTTGTCAGCATCCGGCAGGAGCAGTTTGTGACCGAGGCAGTGGAAAAAGCCCTGCCTATCTCGTTAATCTGTTCCCTGCTGATTTCCGTTGTCTGTTCCCTCCTGTTTTCCAAAGCGATTGCCGACCCTATCAAGAAGATTTCTGCGTCAACCGAGCAGATGATGAAATTAGACCACGGAGCAAACTGCTTTATTCATACCAAGGATGAAATTGGTACACTGGCGCAGAACGTCAATGATCTGTACTCTAATCTGCTGTCTACCATTGAACATTTAGAACGGGAAAAAGACGCTGTGCGGGATATGGAGCGGGCCAAGGTGGACTTCCTGCGGGCGGCGTCCCATGAACTGAAAACACCTGTGACCGCATTGAACGCCACCCTGGAAAATATGATTTTAGGCGTTGGGAAGTATCAGGATTACGCTGCCTATCTCCCGGAGTGCAAGGAAATGGTGGAGCAGCTTTCCGGGATGATACATGAGATTTTGGAAACCTCCAAACTGAATTTGGCCACTGAACCGCCAAAGCAGATTGATGTGTCTGAACTGCTGGCGGAACTATGTGAACCCTACCAACTGATTGCGGCGGCACATCAAATTACATTCTCTCTTGATTTGCCGGAGCAGTTCTCCGCTGTGCTGCCTGTCGGCCCGTTCAGTAAAGCGGTGTCTAATATCCTCGCAAATGCTGTCGCTTATACAGAGGCCGGGAAAAATGTTTCCGTCTATATGGAGGGGCGCAGCCTTGTGGTCGAAAACGAGTGCAAGCCTATCCTTGACGATGAAATCCGCCGTCTGTTTGAACCGTTCTATCGTCCAGACTTCTCACGGAGCCGTGAAAGCGGGGGCAACGGTCTGGGCCTCTATATCGTGGATACACTTTTGACCTCTATGGACATTCCCTATTCTTTTAAGCCGATGAAGTCCCCGACTGGGATGTGTTTCACAATTCATTTATAAATGCGAAAAACTCCCCGGCTGGGGAGTTTTTCATTTCTACCATAATTCCATATACGTTTCATACCCATTCCACATTGGGGTGCTATTCTACGGGTGCGTTCAGAAGAACAGCACAACGATATGGAGGTATCGACTATGAGCATTTTCAAAAGGGCGTTTCTATACTTCACGCGAAAACGGGGGAAAACACTTCTCCTGTTCGCCATCCTGCTGATTATGGCAACCTTTGTCCTGACGGGCCTCTCCATTTGGAAAGCGTCGGAAGCCGCGCAGCTTGACCTGCGGCAGAGCTTGGGCGGCAAATTTGACGTTTTCGTGGATTGGAGCAACAGCCCCTATGTAGTGAA
>CAJTGJ010000179.1 GCA_910575695.1 Oscillospiraceae bacterium
AACGCTGCCCGGAGGGAACGTTTGTAGTTGCTGATGGACTGGTAGCTAAAGCCCTTTTCCCTCATGCGGATGGCCCACTCTTTGGCGTCGGAGGGCTTCACCGCGTCGATGCTTTTTCGACCAAGAGGGTCATCCCGCAGAAGGCCCATCAGATACTCCCGCTGCTTCTTGGTGCCCCGTTTCACATCCATCCGCTGACTGTTCTGCTTGGCGTAGAGCTGGCAGACGGTCATTTTTTTGCCTACGGTGTCGATACCGTCCGCAATATCACGGTTGATCTCCTTTTCCTTTTCCCGGAGGGAAACATCGTCCCGCTTGCCTGCCGGGGTCTTGTCCGTGGCTACCAGCTTCCAGGCATAGACGAATTGAGGCTTGCCGGTGCTGTCCGTGTATTTATATGCGTATCTCCCGTCTTTTCGCTGGCTCTCTCCAGTTCTTAAAATGCGGCCTTTGCTGTCACGTCGTTTTTCCGCCATGGGTAAAACTCCTTTCCAAAACTGGAACGAGCCTTGATACGACTTGGGTATATTCTATCATATTTCCGGCTCAATACAAATCTGCGATCAGATCACATCCAGGGAGTCAATGACCTTTTCAAACTGCCTGCGCTTGATCTGGATGCGGTTCCCGTTCATTATCAGCCAGTTGGCGTCCGGGTTTTCCTCCGCCAGTTTCCGCAGTTTCTTTTCTCCGATACGGAAGTATTTAGCGGCTTCCTCAATGGTCAGCGTGTACTTCTCCCAAATAGGCACATCAGGATAACTCATACCCGTGCCCCTCCTTTCGGCGTGACCACATACTCCACGCCGGGGCGCTGGCCGCAGTAGACGCAGACCTCCTTTTCAGCCTGTCCCGGCGCGGCTTCCCGCAAAGCAAAAGCGCCTGTGCCGCGAAAAGCGTCAGCACAAGCGCCGCATAAGCAGAGGGTCAGTTTCGGGGGTACGGGTTCGATCAGGCCGATGCTGACCGCCAGGGCGTGGTTGATGCCCCGGATATGGTTCTCGTCCAGCCTGCCGATGTAGCCGGACAGCCGCCGCTTGTCCACGGTGCGAATTTGCTCCAACAGGACAAGGGAGGGCTGCGTCAGCCCGTTCCCGGCGTCCAGGTAATAGTGGGTGGGCAGCTTGGCCTTGATGTTGGCCTTGCTGGTGATGGCGGCGATGATAACGGTAGGGCTGTACTTGTTGCCCACGTTATTCTGGATGATAACGACGGGCCGGGTGCCCTTTTGCTCCGAGCCGATCCCGTGGCCCAGGTCGGCGTAGTACAGGTCGCCGCGTAAATATGTCCTGCTCATGGTGTTTGACCTCCCCATAAAAATTAGACGGCCTGCGCCGCCTATGTAGGGGCCGGACAGCATGACATATCAAGGTTGGCGGAGCATAAACGCTCCCGTTTCCATAAACCCGTCCCGCTGTCCGGCCTATATGAAAGCAAGCCTATTTGTCCGCGACACCCCGGCTCGCTGTGGGAAGTCATCAAACGGCTGGCGGCAACCAGCTCCACGGGAATTTCACCCCCGGCAGGTTCTCTGTCGGCTGTTCTCATTGCCTGCGACGGCTTCACGCTGGAAAACGCTATCACGCTCGGACTGTGACTGAACAGGAGTATCATTGTCCCTATTGCCGGTCGTGGCCGTACCGGGAGCCGCCCGGTATTTCATGGCCGCTGGTACTCGCTCCATGCCGGACGGCAGACCGTGGACGAAATGATAGTGTGGCATCCCGCTGTCTTGTCCGGCACATCCTGGCGCGGCGGCAAAGGTAGCTTGCGGCAATAGGAATGTGCTTGATGAATGGGTATGAAATTTTCAAAGGTCAAACCCATTCACCGTAAAGGACGAGGAACAGGTGGAAGGCTTTCCATCGCCCTCCACCTGTTTCCTCACTCAAACGCGAAAATTCACCCCCCTATAAGAATTTTTTTCAGATTTTTTTCTGCGGTCTTTATTGACTTGGCAATCACCTGAAATTTACATTCTTCCATAGCCGCAATCTGCTCGTATGTAAACTCCCCAAAGTAGTACAACACCAGACGGCGGCGCTGCTTTTCAGGCAGTTTGGCGATTGCCTGATGCAGTTTGTCCACTTCCATTCGCTGAGAAACGGTTTCTTCCACGCTTTCCTGGGGCTTTGCGGCCCGCCTGTTCAGCGTCGCTTCCGTCACCTCGGATTGCTCGTAGTGCCTGTCCACTTCATTGAAAAAAGAAAGATCGTCCAGTTCAAACTCATTGAATGCGTCGAACAGGGCTTTGTCAATCTCCATCCAGCGTTTCACTCCGCCGCCGTCCTTGAAGAACAGATAGAAGCGCGGGTGAGCGGTGTT
>CAJTGJ010000180.1 GCA_910575695.1 Oscillospiraceae bacterium
CACAAGTACTTCCTGCATGAATATATTGCATAACCAAGCTATGATCTGCATCATTAAAGTATCGTATTGGGGCGCATTTCCTAATTCTGCAAGGCTTTTTTGCATATATATTATAGTTGCCCTGCATATATTCCCCAATTTCGACTTTTTCAGTAGACCCTATCTAGTTCTGCCAGTAAAGCTGAAATAAAAGCCTGTAACGTTTTTAAAGGTTTTGTGTTTATAACGGTAGAGGTGAATATGCAGCAGCAGGCTGAGGAGGCGCAAGCAGATTGTAGAATGTGATTTATAAAAAACTTTTTCAATGCCGGTTTATTTGCTTTTCTTCTCGTATATGCATTTTTTCTAAGAAAGCACACCGATTCATATTGATTTCAATTCACTTCCGCTTTTTATCATTACCCGCCTCCTCAGAAAAAATTCTGATTGATCTGTTGAAAAATCAGCATTTTTTACACTGCTGACCCCGCTGGAAGCAGATGCGCTCTATCTGATTTGCGTGGACGGCTATTCAGCGGCGGAACCTGCCCGGAGGGGGTATCAAGTCAAAGCGTCAGCCAAGCTAAGCGGCGGCCCCTTTCAAAACCGCGACGCTATTTTACGGAAAAGAAGGTGGTATGATCTTTGAAAAACAATCGCGATAGCGCCATCTCCCCAAAAGCTGAGCTCTGCGGGCTTTTATGCCTGCTGCTGGCACTGGGGCTCTTTTGCATGGGTGCGGCCAGGATTCTGACGCCAAAGCGCCTGGGCTACGGGGCCACCTGGGAGATGTTCCTCTGCGAGGAACCAGACTCAGTGGACGTGCTGTTCTTTGGCTCGTCCCTCGCGTACTGCGATATAGTTCCTGCTGTGATCTACGAGGAATCCGGCATACCCACTTATGTGATGGCGGGACCCGACCAGCCCATGCCCGCCACCTACTACTATCTGCGCGAGTGCTGTAAAACACAATCGCCGGACACTGTGTTTATTGAGTGTACGGGCCTTGTGTTTGACTGGAAGTCGGATCCCGCCCATTTCTATAACCCCAACCTCACATTCATGCCCTTGTCGGAGAACCGCGTTATCCCCGCGGTCAAATATACCGAGGGCGAAACGCTTGCCGGCCTGCTCTTTCCATTATATGCCTATCACAGCCGCTGGGAGGATCTGGAGGCCATGGACGTTCAGCCCCTGGGCGCCGACCCTCTGGCCGGGTACACCTACCTGGAGAAGATATGCCCTCTTGAGGATTTTGTGCCGTATGCTGTCTCAGATACCCTTGAGGAAAACGGAGTCTATGCCGAGAACCTTGCGTATGTTCAAAAGATACTTGATTTCTGCAATGAGCGGGGCATACGCCCGGTATTCTATATGGCTCCATCGGTCATACGCGTCACACCCTGCTGGAAAGATCGGATCGTCGGAGATCTGGCTGATATGGGCATAGAACTTGTAGATTTTAATGAGCAATTTGACGAACTCAACCTTGATATGCAAACGGACTTTTATGACCGCCTCCACCTGAACTGCCGGGGCGCGGAGAAGTTCAGCCGCTGGCTGGGCTCCCGGCTCACAGCGCGGGAAACGCCTGACCGTTCCCCTGACGAGGGGCTTTGGCAGGAGAGGGTTGATTGCTTTTATGAGCGGCTTGAGGAAACTCTGGCAGCGGAATCAAAATATAAGGACGACTCCACCGCCAAAGCCGAGGTGGACTGAGGTATGAATTTTAATTCTCTCCGGTATATCCTGTTCCTGGCGCTTAACGTGCTGCTATACTATAGATTGCCGCCAAAGGCCCGGAATTGGCTGCTGCTCTTGTCCAGCTACTGCTTCTATATGTGCTGGAATCTGAAATACGTCCTCTTAATGCTGCTGTCCACGGCAATAACCTACGCCTGCGGGCTGCTGGTGTCCGCCTCAGCCTGGGGCAGGAAAAGGCTCTGGCTGGTGCTGTGCCTGATGGCCAACCTCTCCATCCTGTTCTTTTTCAAGTATTATAATTTCGCTTCGGGCCTGTTGGCCCGGTTTTCGGGAATGCTCGGCCTGGGGCTGTCGCCCCCGCTTTTGGACGTGCTCCTGCCGGTGGGCATCTCCTTTTACACCTTCCAGGCCCTTGGCTACACGATGGATGTGTACCGGGGGGACGTGCCTGCGGAGAGGAACTTTGCCCGCTATGCCCTGTTCGTCTCCTTCTTCCCCCAACTGGTAGCCGGCCCCATTGAGCGCTCGGGAAACATCCTGCGCCAGCTGAAAGAGGTGCACTGTTTTTCCATCGACAACCTGCGGGAGGGGGTGCTGCCGGTGCT
>CAJTGJ010000181.1 GCA_910575695.1 Oscillospiraceae bacterium
CCGTACACATCATCCGCTTTTTCACAGAGCAGATTAAACAGCTGGGTGTAGCACATGGAAATCAGGAAGTTAAAGCTGTCATCGGTATCGCTCATAATGAGAAACAGGGCGGTTTTCCGGTCCCCCAGGGTGTCCAGTTCCAGCTCATCGTAGGCTGTGACCTCCCGCAGTTCGGCAATATCGAATACCGCCAGCCGCGCACCGCAGGAAATCAGTATAGATTTTGCAGTTTTGCCCGCCGCCAGCTTATATTTTTTGTACTGCCGCACCGCGAAATGGTTGGGCTTCTCGGATTCCAGCGCGTCAAACATCAGGTCAACGGGGTTTTTGTATTCCTCATCGTCCTCCCGGACCTCCATCGCGTTAATAAACTCAATCAGGGTGGAGAAGTTCTGTTCCTCCACCGGGGCCTCATAGTGGATATATCCAATCAGGGCGCAGTACAGCAGCGTTTCCGCTTTGACCCAAAAATCGTCACCGGCTTTCCCCTCGCCCTTGGTGTTGGCGATTAAGGTTGTCACCAGCTTCAAAATGTCCTTTTCGCTGTGGATATAGGCGAAAGGATTGTATTTCATGGATTTTTTGAAGTTGATGGTATTCAGCACCTTGATCCGGTACGGTTCATAGATAGTTTTGCCGTTCTTGTCCTTCATGGGCTTTCCGTCCTTATCCAGCTTCGGCGCGCCCCGTTGGAGCAGCTTTCCACATTCGATCAGGATTGTACCTTTTGGGTCAGTAACCACATATGAGCTATGGAGCTGCATCAGGTTGGGCTTGAGCCAGAAGCGGGTCTTGCCGGAGCCGGAACCGCCGATCACCAGCACGTTTTTGTTGCGGGCGGTCTTGGGGTCCTTGGGGCGGCTGCTCATGGTAAGGCGTTCCGTCTGTGTGAGAATCACATTGTTCTGGAATACCGGATCGACATAAGGGGCGATGTCCTGGGAATTTCCCCATCTCGCGGAACCGTACTCGATATTCGGGCGGTACTTCTTGGCGTTTTTGCCTTTCAGGTAAACAGCCAGCCGGAGCGCCGCGCCGCAGCACAGCCCGACCAGCAGGTCCAGCGGGTGAAAGCTGGGCCAGAAACTTCCAAGCGCCGCCGGAAGGACGGAGATTAGCGACAGCGCCTTTTCCGATGCGTCCGCGCCCTGGGCCATCCGCCACGCCTCCCCGAAGTTGGTGGCGAACAGCCCCATCAGGATATAGGGCAGGTTCAGCAAAACGAGCTTCTTGATGTTCAATGGTCTTTTCATCGTTCCAGCTCCTTTCGCTTTGTGCGGTCCACCACCGCGTTTTTCACCAGCTCCTTGAACTGGTTCAGCTTCGCCAGCACAGACGGGCGGGACGCCTTGCGGACCTTCTTCTGGGTGTACTCGGTAAATGCCGAGGTCAGCGCGTCCGCATCGCGGGCCTTGAAAAAGACCAGGTACTTGGGCGGGGAGCAGCTGCGGTCCTTCTTTACCGCATAATCCACGCCGTACTTCCGGGCAACCCGTTCAAACGCCTTGATGGAGGGGTCTGTGATCTCAAGATTGGACACGCCCTGGTTCTGCCCGATGAGCTGCTTCACCGTCTGCTTTCCCTGGGGCTTGACCTCCGCGCCCTTTTCCCGCTGTTTCTGCATCTTTTGCTCTTTCAGGTGCGCCAGATACTTCATAATCGCCGCTTTGAACAGCCTGCCGGTGAACTTTGTGCCGCTGACAATGAGCGTCAGGGTTTTGCTTTCCACTTCGTCCTGCATGGATGTTTCGCCTCCTCTCTATGGATTTTCTGCATGGTTTCTCTATCGGAGCTGGTCTTGCCGGTCATAGCGCAGGTTTCCGTTTCGGACCTTCGCATGGCTCACAATCCTGATATGCCCCTGTTCCTGGCGTTCCAGGGACTTTTTATATCCCTCCTCGGTGAGAAAGGCGCGGCTGCGTTCCCCTTTCCAGCCAACAGGGGAATCAGCGGTCAGGGTATCAAAAATAATCATGTGCCGGGTGTCCTCCGCGAACCGGTTTAAGTCCATGTAACTATGGCCGGAATACTCCCGCGCCCCGGCTTTAAGCCGCATTTCCTCCATCAGCTGGCCGATGGTCTTTTGCTCAGGCATGGTGTGCGCCCCCTTTCTCCCGGCCCTGGCCTTTCACCGTCAGAATCCCGTCCAGCGTGGTGGCGGTGATCCGCAGGCGTTC
>CAJTGJ010000182.1 GCA_910575695.1 Oscillospiraceae bacterium
GGGCAAGTGGAAGCCGACCCGGATTGAGTACGGCGACAACTGGTATCTTGTAGGTATCAGAGCCGAGGACTTGAACGGGCTGCGGGTGCGTATCTGACCGCCGCCCCATAAAGAAACGCGAAAGGAGGACGCGACAAATTGCAGGACGAAGTAAACGAAAAGACCATAGCCCTTTACATCAAGACCGGGAAGCTGACCGCGCAGACGCTCCAAAAGGCAATGAAAGCCATACTGTCAAAGGGAAAAAAGCAGCTTTCCAAACCGCCACAGGGCAAGCAGAGCTTAAAGCAGCTTATGAAGCAGAACGCGGGCGTTTCCAACATTGAGATTACCGAGGGCAATATCAAAGCCTTTGAGAGTACGGCGAAAAAGTACGGTATCGACTTTGCGCTGAAAAAGGACACGACGGAAAGCCCGCCCCGCTATCTGGTTTTCTTCAAGGGGCGGGACGCGGACGTGCTGACCGCCGCCTTTAAGGAATTTTCCGCAAAAAAGCTGACACAGGAGAAAAAGCCCTCAATCCGAAAGCTGCTCTCTACCCTCAAAGAAGCTGCACAGGGCAGAAACGCGGAACGGGCGAAAGTCAAGAACAAGGACAGGGAGGTATCGCTATGAAGCCGGAAATCAAGAAGCTGCTTATCCTCAATCTCCCGTATCTGCTCTTTGTCTGGCTCTTTGATAAAGTGGGCGCGGCTGTCCGGCTCTCCCCCGGTGCGGACGCAAGAGCAAAGCTGCTACATCTTGGGGACGGTTTTACCGCCGCCTTTTCCAGTATCGCGCCGAGCTTCCACCCGGCAGACTTAGCTTTAGGCATTGCGGGGGCGGTCATTGTCCGGCTGATTATCTACACCAAAGGCAAGAACGCGAAGAAATACCGCCGCGGGACAGAATACGGTTCGGCGCGTTGGGGAACCGCCGACGATATAAAGCCGTACACCGACCCGGTATTTGAGAACAATATCCCCCTAACGCAGACGGAACGGCTCACCATGAACAGCCGCCCGAAGCAGCCGAAATACGCAAGAAACAAAAATATCCTTGTAATCGGCGGTTCCGGCAGCGGCAAGACCCGGTTCTTTGTGAAACCGTCGCTCATGCAATGTACGTCAAAGGATTTTCCAACGTCGTATATCGTCACTGACCCGAAAGGAACACTGATTTTGGAAACCGGGAAAATGTTACAGCGGTACAAATACCGTATCAAAGTGCTAAATACGATTAACTTCAAAAAATCCATGAAATACAATCCCTTTGCCTATCTGCGGAGCGAAAAGGACATTTTGAAATTAGTCAATACCATTATCGCCAACACCAAAGGCGACGGGGAAAAATCCGGCGAGGATTTCTGGGTGAAAGCGGAAAAGCTCTACTACACCGCGCTAATCGGCTATATCTGGTATGAAGCCCCGGAGGACGAGAAGAACTTCACGACGCTGCTTGAAATGATAAATGCGTCGGAAGCCCGCGAGGACGACGAGGATTTCCAGAACCCGGTTGACCTCATGTTTGAACGTCTGGAAGAAAAAGACCCGGAACATTTTGCAGTCAAGCAGTACAAAAAATACAAACTTGCGGCGGGTGATTTATTCTCTAGGAGACTTGTTTATCGAGTTTTTCGGTAAGTAAGTAGAGGCTCCTAGAGAATTTTTCATGTAAAGGAGGGCAACGCTTATGCTAAGAGCCAAAATAACCCCGTTGTACGAACGCCTCAGCCGTGACGATGAACTCCAAGGGGAGAGTTTTTCCATCCAGAATCAAAAAAGTATGCTTGAAAGCTACGCTCGTCAGAACGGTTTCCCAAACCCAACCCATTTCACAGACGATGGTATTTCCGGCACCCGCTTCGACCGCCCAGGCTTTACCGCCATGATGGAGGAAGTCGAAGCTGGAAACGTGGAGGCAATCATTGTCAAGGACATGAGCCGCCTGGGGCGTGACTATCTCAAAGTCGGTCAAATCATGGAGATACTGCGGCAGCGGGGTGTCCGGCTAATCGCTATTAACGACAATGTGGACACCGCCAAAGGGGACAATGATATGGCCCCGTTTCTGAACATCATGTTGAACACAGGTTATTGGGGAAAGGGAAAGCAAACAGGCAAAAATCCAGTATTCATGCGGGTTTGCGGCGAGATGGCTCTCAAAAGCTAACCTCACAAAAGACAGATTATTGCAC
>CAJTGJ010000183.1 GCA_910575695.1 Oscillospiraceae bacterium
CTTCGCCATCTCGTTGAGAACGCTTTTCTTCTTCTCAAGCGCTGGCGCGGCATTGCTGCGCGCTACGCCAAAAATGTCGCTTCCTTCGTCGCTGCTGTCCAAATTCGTTGTATTGCCATTTGGCTCCTCGTTTATTGACGACACCATCTAAGTGTGTATTCAGTGTTTCTCCTACTATTATTTTCAAACAGCAAGTTGATATGGAAAAATTATAGCACATTGGCACCCAAATATCAATTCATTTGAAATGCTGTCGCTGATTTTGAGTTTGTTATTTCTGATGGGGTAAAATTGTAACTTGGATCATCCTGCGTTTTTCCCATTTCTGAGCATACTCCATCAGCTCTCGCGCATTGCTAGCTGGATGCCATACGTAAGCAATCAGATACTCGCTGTGCTCCACCATGTATCGGTTGGCCCGGACGATAGCTGCCCGCTTAGGCACAGTCTCCATCCCCGGCGGGTAGAACGTACCATCAAAACCGGCTGGTGTTGGAGTAGGGTGGTCATACGGATGATAAGGCAGCAGCAAAGTAAGCGTCACCTCCGGGTGGCGCTTCTTTGCCGCCTTAACGCATTTTGCCGCCAGTGTATCAAAGTGTCCATACTTGCCTACGACGAACTCAGTCACACCGTATTCAGTGATATGCCGCTCAATTTCAGCAGATAATTGAGGTAGGAGACTATCCGGAGTCTCGCGGTGTCCGATGAAAAAACAGGTACTCATTACTATTTCCCTCCGATATAGTGATATATCACTATATTATCATAAATCTCGTTTGTAGTGAAGTATCACTAACAAGCAAACTTCAAATAATTTATCATAGTGATAAATCACTTGAAGGGGGCGCAATATGAATACTCGTGAAGCAATTGCGGCCCGAATTTTGCAGTTATGCAGAGAACGCGGAATTACGCCTAACGGATTGAGCAACATTTCCGCCGTTCCGCAAGCGACGATTAAAAGTATTCTTAACGGAGAAAGCCAGAATCCCGGTACAGTAACTATTAAAAAACTTTGCGATGGCTTTGAAATAACATTGGGCGAGTTTTTCTCTACACCAGAATTTGACGCACTTGAGCAAGAAATTTGTTGATAGAATGATCGCAGGCCAGGAGCATCACCGCTCCTGGCTACGTTCCTTATCATGACTTTGCCTATTCTGCGGCCCCTGCAACTGTTGCAACTTCTGGCGGATAGATACCGGCCCCGCTGTTTCATTCAACATTTGGGCAACATCTATTCGGCTCTGCATCAATGTCCTGGAATCAAACTTTTTGCCATAGGTGGCTTGTAGCCGCTGTAGCGTTTCGTGCTCTTTATCAGGACGGATAGCATGACGGGCGGTATTCAGCTCTATGGTGTCCACATCCGCCGACTGTTGTTGCAGCTCGGTGTACTGTGCCAGTGCCGCATCCAGTGCAGCAGTATATTTTTCCTCCTGCTGGTTCAGCGTTTCGATCGAAGATTCCATAGATGCAATATGTTGTTTGATCTCACCCATGCCGTAATCGTCCGCACAGTTAAGCTGATTTAGCAGCAGGGCTTTCTCACTTTTCAATTCCTCAATATCTTCGGTTAAAGTGGCGATTTTCTGTGCTAACTCCCGCTGTTGAAATATCTGGATTGCTGGGGCTGCTTTCTTCTCGTCCAGCAACGTCCGACGCTCCCGAACCTTGACTTTAAGCTGCTTCATGATGCTCTCATATTTCCTAAAATCAGGCTTTACAATTTGGAGAGTGTCAGTAATTTTCTCCTTTCTGGTCCCAATACGCAAAAGCTGATACCGGAAAATGATCATTTTCTGGCGTACAGTTTCCATCGCCTCTGCAATGGCAGGAACAGTATTCTTTACCGCATCCATCAACTTCTTAACCAGCGATTTCAACTCTCGCAGCAGAACATTGTCCGCCTTAATCTGCCGGTTCAGTTCACAGCGGTCAGAAACGCCCCCTTTCTGCTCCAGCGCACGGGCGACCACCCCTCATGAATGGTGGGCTGTTCATCCAATCCTCGCTCCGCATGGCTACGGTGATCGACACGCTCTTGGCTCCCGGCTCGCTCAAGAAAGCGATTGGTCACATTGGCCCATGCCGCCCGCCAGAGAACAAG
>CAJTGJ010000184.1 GCA_910575695.1 Oscillospiraceae bacterium
TGATATTACTCCCGAATTAGAACATAGGAAATCTGGCTATGTTGAAAGAAAGCGGAGACCTTATCAGGGCAATGTTGTAAGGATCGCATAAAAGAAGCTGTTTTATGGCGGATATCGCGTTTGGTCTGAGGCAAGCTGCCAGAATGGACCGAGAGCTTGAGCGCGTGGTTGAGATATTCATCCGGATTGCTCTCCGGGGCATAGGGCGGCAAAAAGAACAGTTCGATTTTATCCTGGCGCCTGTCCAGCCAGGCTGCGGTCTTTTTCCCATGATGTACCTTTAGATTGTCCAAAATCAGGAAGACCTTTTGGTTGGAGGCCCGAATCAGCCGGTCCATAAATTGGATCAGGCGCTGCTGATTCATGGAATCCTCATACAGCATAAAGCGTACGTTCCCCTGCCTGCTCAGGGCGGAAAGCATATTCAGCCGCTCCCTTTTCGTCTCCACTGGCAGAACCGGGGGCTGCCCTTTGGGTGCAAACCCGCGCTCACAGTTTGAGCAATTGTCGATCCCAGTCTCGTCTCCCCAGTAAATCACGGCATTTTCCGCCCTGGCTCGCTGGGCAATGGCTGGATATTCCTCCTCCTGCCACCTTTAGATGCGAGAAGGATCCTGCTTCCGGGCGCGTTTCACCGGGCGCTGGCAGGTCAATTCCCAGCGCCGCATATAATCCGACACACTGCCGTCTGATATCTTTTTCCGATACTTTTTCCAGACGTATGCGCACACTCTCTTCAGCGTCCACAGACTGCCGGGGATCCCAAATTCCTCTGGATGGCGTGTTATGACCGCTTCTCGTATTTCTGCCTGCTCCTCCGGTGTCAGCCGCAGATGTGTCCCTTTCTGGAAGCCACGTTTCTTCGGTTCCAGGGAACCGTCTCCCTCTCGCTGATACGCCGTCCATATTTCGCTAATGCGATTCTGCCGTACTCCGGTTATTTCCTCAATCTCTTTCCCGGGTTTCCCCATCTTTTTGAGGCGTACGACCTGACGGCGTACCTGTGTGAGTTCTCCGCTATTCAATTTTCGTAAATCTACGTGTTCCATGCTGTCTATTCTACCACTTTCTGCATCTTTTTTCTAGATTGTTTTTCAGAAGTAATATTCTGTTTGTGGTCTATACCGAGCGTGAACTGGCTGTCCAAAGCGGCAGACCCATCGAGATAACAAGGTTGATTTCAGCCAGACTTGCAACAAATTTTGAAAGGGGGCTTTATTATGGCAAACAAAACTGACGGCGGTTCCACGTTGGCGCAGGATTTATCGTTCACCCCCGATGAACGTGCCGAGTTGGATCGTGCGAAAGCGATGCCTATCACGTTTGATGAGGATTGTCCAGAAACAACCCCCGAACGTGCGCTTTGCTTTAGAAGGGTAAATCCTGTACGGACGGTTGGCACAGGTGGTTGACCCATACGCCGACCCAGACGGCACAAGGAGCGCATGGACGCAGTGGACAGGATAGTCTTGGAGAGTATCCGCATTCCGTTCAAACAGCACGGATTGGACACAAAATGGCCCCAAAAAGTTTCCGAGGAAAGCTGGGGGTCAAGAGGCCGCAGGTTCAAGTCCTGCCACTCGGACCATTTTCTCGATAAAAACCGCTGATTTTCAGCGGTTTTTATCGTTTTTTAGAACTTTTTTGACGCTTTCGTTTTTCGCAGTCGTTGCCAGACCCAGATTTGACCCATACCAGCAAAATTTCAGGGAGCGCCGGTTTTTTCTCCCGGCGCTCCCTGTGTTGATTGCGGATCTGCTGCTTTTTTTAGATGGACTGGGCGATATTTTCCCGAATCAGAACATAGGAGATCTGGTTATGCGGCAAAGAAAGCGGAGACTTTATCAGGCCAATGTTATAAGGATCTCATAAATGAAGATTTAGACGGGTAAAAAGTGCTCTCTGCATTGTATTCCTGAATTTGTAAATTGCATAAACATAGTCAAGCGCAGAAAGGATAGTTGAGGAAAATGATAGTAGAAATAAATTCCGCCAGAACTGTTTCTGCTCCCAATGTTACAGCGACAGGGACGCAGGAGACTCCCTCAACTGTATTTGCCCAAGAGGACAAGTGG
>CAJTGJ010000185.1 GCA_910575695.1 Oscillospiraceae bacterium
CCGCGACCCGCTGGCATCGGCCTATGGCGTAGGGGATTTTGTTTTTCTGGAAGATACCGAGTACCGCATCACCGATTTGCAGCAGGGCTATGTCCAGCTGAATGACCCCGCGCTGGCCTACCCCATTTACCGGACGGAAAGCAAAGAACAGTTTGAACGCGCCATCCGGCAGGACCCGCGCAACAGCGCCATCACCGACTATCTCCCCGCCGATCTGGACCAGTTTTCCCCGGATTTACGGGAGGCTCTGACCGGGGAGGGCGGTTTGCTGGACGGGTTGGCAAAGGAGGATATAGCGGCGCTGCTACGAAGCGGCGCAGGCAATCCGGCTGTCGCCCAGCATCTTTCCCAGCGGTTTTCCGGTACAGTGGAAACCATGCAGCTGGAAACCGGAGATACGGCGGATTACCGGGCCTCCGCAAACGGCATGGAAGTGGAGATTCTGCGGGAAGATGAAACGGTGCTGGCAGCGATGTATGAAAGCTGGGAGCCGCTTGCCGCTGCCCTGCGCGCCCTCTACCAGCAGGAGCTGGATGGATTCTCCCACGAACCGGCACAGCCAGAAGAACAGCTGGCAGAGGAACAGCCGGATTTTGGGAATCCCCCTGCGCCAGAGCCGGAGCCGCAGATCACCATCACCCCCGTCACCCGTTATCCGGGCGAACAGAACCATCTGCCCTACGATATAGAGATTCATACGCTGCGCTTTGATGAACCGGAACCCACCCCTCCCCTGCCGACTGCCGGGAACTTCCGTATCACCGACATTCACCTGGGCGAAGGAGGGCCAAAAGCAAAGTTCCGGGCCAATATGGACGCAATCAATCTCCTGAAAGAATTAGAGTTTGAAAACCGGCAGGCCACGCCAGAGGAACAGGAAATCCTCTCCCGGTATGTGGGCTGGGGCGGTCTGGCAGACGCTTTTGACGAGAACAAGCCCGCCTGGGCAAAGGAGTTTGCGGAACTCTATGCAACGCTGTCCCCGGAGGAATATGAAGCTGCCAGAGGAACGACCCTGAACGCCCATTACACCAGCCCTACCGTTATCCAGGCCATTTATGAAGCGGTGGGTAAAATGGGATTCCAGACAGGAAACATCCTGGAACCCTCCTGCGGCGTGGGCAATTTCTTCGGTATGCTGCCGGAGGAAATGCGGGGCAGCAAACTGTACGGCGTGGAACTGGATTCCATCACCGGGCGCATCGCAAAACAGCTCTATCCCAAAGCAGACATCACTATCGCGGGCTTTCAAACCACTGACCGGCGGGATTTTTATGATTTAGCCGTAGGAAACGTGCCGTTTGGCCAGTATTCCGTCAATGACCGGGCCTATAACAAGCTGAACTTCAACATCCACAACTACTTTTTTGCAAAATCGCTGGACCAGGTGCGTCCAGGCGGCGTCGTGGCCTTTGTCACCAGCCGCTACACGATGGATTCCAAGGATTCTACGGTGCGCCGGTATCTGGCGCAGCGGGCGGAGCTGTTAGGCGCGATCCGTCTGCCCAACAATGCGTTTAAGGCCAATGCCGGGACAGAGGTGGTATCCGACATCATTTTCCTGCAAAAACGTGACCGCCCGATTGACATTGCCCCGGACTGGACGCAGACCGGACAGACCGAAGATGATTTTACCATCAACCGCTATTTCCTGGACCACCCGGAAATGGTGCTGGGCAGGCAGGAGCCGGAAAGCACCGCTCATGGCATGGATTACACCGTAAATCCCATTGAGGGATTGGAACTTTCCGACCAGCTGCACGACGCCATAAAATATATTCGCGGAACCTACCAGGAGGCCGAACTGCCGGAGCTGGGCGAGGGGGAAGAAATTGATACTTCTATCCCCGCTGACCCTGATGTAAAAAACTATTCCTATACCGTTGTGGACGGTGCGGTGTACTATCGGGAAAACAGCCGCATGGTGCGCCCCGACTTAAACGCCACCGCCGAGGCCCGCGTAAAGGGGCTGGTGGAACTGCGGGACTGTGTGCAGAAGCTCATCGCACAGCAGATGGACAGCTTTGTTTCGGATACGGCAATCCGTGAAACCCAGGCCGAATT
>CAJTGJ010000186.1 GCA_910575695.1 Oscillospiraceae bacterium
CGAAACGGTTAAATGACTGTTTAATCGTTTCGCCTTGCAGTATAGCCATCACCCACCGCCAAGTCAATGCCTTTTGGCCTGATATTCCCCTTTGGAGCGTAAAACCTCCTGATTGGAGCGGACGGAAAAAGCAATACTTTGTATAATGATTTTAACCCGATGATTAAGGTGCCTTTTTGAGAGAAAGTACGTCTTGGATAAAGAGTATGTTGTCGATTGTTTTAATTATCTGGTTATAAGATATTGGGGGGATGGCATATAAATACAAGTTACCACGATTACAAAAAATTTAGAAGGGAGCCGTAAGATGAAAAAAATATTTGCAACTTTTTTAGCAATAACGCTATGTTTGATGACATTGTCCATGAATGTTACGGCAGTGTCTTTGAGTGTAGCTAATGGAGTAGAAAATGAGGTTATTGATGCCACACTCCGTAGCCGAGGCTATCCGCAGGTGTTTTTGGATAGTATGTCACCGTCAGCTAAACTGTCCATCTATGAAAAAAGTGATTTTGTCTTTGATGGAGGTATTATCACTACATATAGTCAAGAAACCGGAATCTTTACAGACTATGAAATAGCTGCTGATGGAATTGCAACAATTGGACAAATCCCGGCGAGTGATTTAACATTAAGTTGGTCAATTTCCAAAAACCCCAGGAACTCTAAAGAGCTTTTTGTAGAGTACAGCTATGTTTGGAACAATATGCCTTTTTTCAGATGGCAAGACCCAATTGCTGTTTCTTGGGATGATTCTCTATTCGAAATGAAAGATGATTCATTTTATAAAATTGATATGTATGACGGCTACTATATTAACAGCAGCGGAGTGCCGACAGGAGAAACCTTTACGGGATACATTAAGTCAGAAGAATATGGCTATGCTTCTGGATATAGTGCTGGGGTGACATGGTATGCTGACCTCAGAGGTTATGATGTCTTATATGTTGCAGATGCGTTGTATGGACATGGTGAATTTACACTGGAGAAAAAAACTTCATCGACAGGTAGTTCAAAAATGTATGGGCATTATGTGCATCCAACAGCCAGTTTTGGTGCCAGCATTGCAATTCCAAAGTTCGGATCATTCTCTGTTTCAGGGGGAGGCTCCTCCGACGAACGAGGAAATCAGAAAACTTTTAGCTATTAGGTGAGACTATGAGATTTTTTATAGCTGCTCTGTTTGGACTTATTAGGCAGTGTTTACACGAGTTAAGTGCGAATAGCAGCCCAAATAGCGATACAACGGACGTGTACCGCAGCGATAAAAGCATCTGAGGTTTTGGCATAGCGAGTGGCAATCCCTCTCCAGCGTTTCAGAACCAGGAAGCAGTTTTCTACCAAATAGCGCAGTTTATAGAGATATTTATCGTAGTCGCGCTGTTCTTTGCGATTCTTCTTCGGTGGGATCACAGGATCCATCCCTGCCGAAATCGCATAGGCCAGAATCTCATTTGTGTCATAGCCCCGGTCTGCCAGCAAAGTTTCCGCAGAAATGCCCTCGATCAGGTGGACAGCTTCTTTACAATCCGCTCTGGTACCTTCTGTAATAAGGACTCTGACTGGCATACCATTCGCATCCACGGCCAGATGTAGTTTGGTGTTGAGCCCCCTTTTGTTCTGGACATATCCTGATTGCCGCCTTTCGCTCCCGCCGCTTGGGGGTGCACCTTGATATGGCTGGCATCGATCATCAGCCACTCATAATCCGGTTCGTCAATCAGGATCTCCAGAAGGTTTTCCCAAGTCCCTTTTCTACGCCAGCGGATGAACCGCTGATGGACGCTTCCCCACTTTCCGTAATCAGGAGGCAAGTCTCGCCAGGGCGCTCCGGTCCGCAATACCCAAAACACCGCATTGATAAAACGGCGGTTATCCTGGGCGATCCCTCCCCACTGCCCACGTTGTCCCGGTAAATGCGGCTCCAGCAATGCCCATACTTCGTCACTTATATCATGGCGGTGATACGATGCTTCCATTTTTTATTCCTCTTCTTTCTTTTGTTTGCTTCTATTTTA
>CAJTGJ010000187.1 GCA_910575695.1 Oscillospiraceae bacterium
ACCTTGCACATCTCGCTCACTCCTTTCGGATTTTCCTTCAAATACCTGGTACGGTCTGCCATCAGCTTGAAATTCATATCATCGGCATCAGTGCAGTTAAAGTCGTGCATCAGCTTCCCTATGTCGGAATCACCCCGATACTCGCCATTCACATAAAGAATATGTTCCCCATCCGCGAAAGGTTTACCCGTGGTAATGTTCATTCGCTCGATAAGATAAATTGGCTCGCCTTTCCCGTAAAAGTCCTTTTCGGTGATGAAAATGGTATATGTATCAGGCAGTTCACGAAACTCCTGTCCAGCGTCCAGATTTTCAATATCCAGCACACTGGAATGAAATCTGGCCCGGTGTGGGTCTGCTCCCTTATCCTCCCGCTGAATTTCCATATCATACTTTTTCCCGATAGAATCCGTCCCGTATGCGTCCAAGCAGATAGAACGCGCCCCAGCCAGCCGCTTCATATCCTTTTGCGTCTGGCAGTCAGTAATCACCAAATCGGGTTTTCCGGTGATAATGCGAAGCACCATTTCAGCCAAAGGAACATTGTCTTTGAAAAGGCAGCGCATAAAATCATCATCCATCGGTCTGAAACTGCGCAGCCGTTCTAAATCTTTCTGGCGCTTTTGCTCTGCTGTGTCCAAAACGATCACCCGCTTTCTGTATGTTCATATTACCACAAATATCTCTGCTTTTCAAGGATAGCAGAGGGGCCAGGGCAAAAACTTCTGTCCTGGCCATCCTCCGTTACTCGTTTTCCATCGCCTGACGGACTTCCTCGCGGAGCAACCGCTTGATTTTGTCCTCCATCGTCTCAGTGCTGGTGGTGCTGAAATGTACCCGCACCCGGTAAGTAGTCTTGCCGATTTTCTTCACCAACGCGGGCGGGGTCTGCGGCGTGGCTTTGGGGAAGGTGATCGTCTCGGTGGTACTGGTTTCGTTGCTCATAGTTCTCCTTTCTCAGTGGCGGTCTGCCGATGGCTGGCCGCAGTTGATGTGATAATCTGCCGNCCGGCAAAGAGGATAGGGGCGCAGCGTTCTAAAATTCGGTCATAGATACGGGCGCGGGCGAGGTCGGGCGGGTGCTTCAACTCGTTCAGCTTCAGATTCGTGGTCACGATCAGCGGCTTGTTACAGCGATACCGGCTGTCAATGATGGAAAACATCTGCTCAAGGGCATACTCGGTGTTGCGCTCCGCGCCTAAATCGCCTATGATTAACAGGTCATAGTCTCCCAGGCTGTCCAGAAAGTCTGTCCTGTCCTCGCCGAACGTCCCGCACAGACGGGCCAGGATGGTGGGAAGGTTGGTCATGAGTACAGGTACGTCCCGGTCAAGGAGGGCGTTTGCGATGCACCCGGCCGCGAAGGATTTTCCAGTCCCAACGTCACCGAACAGCAGTAGCCCGATGTTCCGCTTGAACGCCTGGGGCCAGTGGTCAACGTATGCGTGGGCTTTTGCCATAGCAGGGTTCCCGCCGTTGTCATTGGCGAAGGTGTAGCCGTAGAGGTAGCGGTCTTGAAGTCCCTGGGCCTTGCGCCGCTTGATACGCTCCATGCGCTGGCGGCGTTCCTCGGCTTCCCTGCGGCGGCGCTCCGCCTCTTGCTGGCAGGGGCAGACGCAGCGGGGCTTAAAACTGCCGCCTTTGAACGGGTCGGAGATAACCGCCTGTCGGGGGCCTCCGCACTTCCGGCAATGGATCAGGCCGTCAGCTGGGTCAAGGTATTCGTCCTCGCGGATCTCCGTCATACCGTATCACCGTCCTTCACACTGTAATCCCGATCACGGGCAGGGGGAGCGGCCTTGCGTCTATCATCAGCTATCCAGCGACGGATGGTGGCGGCGTGGCTCCGGTACTGTTTACCAGTAGAAGCCATGTACTCGGATAACCTCTCGATGTACTCCTGCCAGACGGTGGGGAAGTCCGATTGCAATTCAGTCAATTCCCCGGCAGACAGAAAAACATTTTGATACCGGCCCAACGTGCGGGCG
>CAJTGJ010000188.1 GCA_910575695.1 Oscillospiraceae bacterium
AGCTGAAAAAAATCGGGATGCTGGTGGTACAGGACCAGGTATGGAACCGCGTCACCATCAACCGCGCCGCCCACAAGTCCACCCGGTACTACATTGACGAGATGCACCTGCTGCTCAAAGAGGACCAGACCGCCGCCTATACCATTGAAATCTGGAAAAGGTTTCGGAAGTGGGGCGGGATTCCCACCGGCATCACCCAGAACATCAAGGACCTGCTTGCCAGCCGGGAGATCGAGAATATCTTTGAGAACTCGGACTTTGTGTATATGCTCAACCAGGCAAGCGGCGACCGGCAGATTTTAGCCAGACAGCTGGGCATCTCCCCGCACCAGCTGTCCTATGTGACCCACTCCGGCGAGGGCGAGGGGCTGCTGTTCTATGGCAATATCATTCTGCCCTTTATTGACCGGTTCCCGAAGGATACCGAACTATACCGCATTATGACCACCAAATTGCAGGAATTAAAGGAGGGAAAGCAATCATGACGACACAGAAAATCAAATACAATCCCCGGCTGTTTTTGAAGCGGGCGATGGACATTCAGCGCCGCCAGCTGCTTTTGGCGATGGCAGACGCGGTAAGCGAGTGCCGTACTGCGGAGAGCATGGCGGCAGAACTGAACAGTGACGGGGAAACGGGCCTGCTCCGCCTTGCGGAAATCTGGTGCTGCCTCTCCCCTGACACTGGCGGCAGGATTATGGAGGGCAGGGGCGCGGAACTTCTGGCCGATGTGCTGGCACAGGTGTATGCCTGCCTGATCCTCCGTCCTTTACACACCCCGGCTGGCATGGGCCTCTATGTGGAACTGCTCTATATGATGGAGGCGCTGATGCTGGGAGAATGGTTTGATTAAGGAGCCGCGCCTGCGCTTTACGAGGGAGGAACAGACCGACCCGGCGCTGGAAAAGCCGATCCGCCGCGCACAGAAAGCAGCTGTCCGGGCAGACAAGGCGCAGGCCAGGATACCCAAAAAGAAGGTCCGGCAGACCGTTATTGACCCCGATACCGGAAAGAAAACAACGAAACTGACCTTTGAGGAACAGGCAAAGCCGCCCTCCAAGCTGTCCCATGCGGTACGGGGCGCTCCGGCCAACGCGCTGCTTGCCGGGGCGCATAAGGAAATCCGCAAGTCCGAACAGGACAATGTGGGCGTGGAAGGGGCGCACAAGACTGAGCAGGCTGTTGAAGTCAGCGCGCGGCTGGTGCGGGAGGGATACCGCAGCCATAAACTGAAACCCTACCGCGAAGCGGCAAGGGCGGAGCAAAAGCTGGAAAAAGCAAACATCAACGCCCTGTACCAAAAGTCCCTGGCGGAGAACCCCCAGCTTGCCAGCAACCCCCTTTCCCGCTGGCAGCAAAAGCAGGCCATCAAAAAGGAATATGCCGCCGCCAAGCGCGCCGGTCAAACGGCTGGGCATACGGCCCAGGCCGCAGGCCATACCGCCAAGACCGCCCAAAAGACCGGCAAGGCGGCAAAGTCCGTCAAAGAGAAAGCGGAACAGGCGGGCCGCTTTGTCATGCGGCACAAGAAGGGATTCCTGATTGCGCTGGCGCTGTTTCTGCTGGTCTGCCTGCTGATGAATACCCTGTCCTCCTGCTCCATGCTGGCCCAGAGCATCGGCTCGGCGGTGTCCGGTTCCACCTATCCCTCCAATGACGAGGATATGCTGGGGACCGAAGCGGACTATGCGGCAAAGGAGGCGGAACTGCAAGCCAAACTGGACAACATAGAGAGCCTGCACCCAGGCTATGACGAGTACCGGTACAATCTGGACCCTATCGGCCACAATCCCCATGAGCTGGCGGCTTATTTAAGCGCCCTGCTCCATGAATACACGCCCCAGAGCGCGGCGGCACAGTTACAGCGGGTCTTTGACCTCCAATATGTCCTGACGCTGACCGAGGAGGTGGAAATCCGCTACCGCACCGAAACCAGCACCGACCCGGAAACCGGGGA
>CAJTGJ010000189.1 GCA_910575695.1 Oscillospiraceae bacterium
TGAGGAAAATGATAGTAGAAATAAATTCCGCCAGAACTGTTTCTGCTCCCAATGTTACAGCGACAGGGACGCAGGAGACTCCCTCAACTGTATTTGCCCAAGAGGACAAGTGGGCGGTCAGTAGCGCCTATCAGCAGTATCTGTCCACTCAGTCCGGCACAGGAAACTCCAAGTCCCAAGCCAGGATCGAAGCGTTGGCGGAACAGCTGCGGCAGGATACATCTTTTTCACAGTATAAACGGAGAAACTTTATGAATCATCCAGTTGGCCGGAAGTTGGCGACAGAAATCATTCTGGCGGATGAAGGGCTCCAAGAAAAAATAGCAAAAGATATGTGGGAAACTCAGACCTGGTTGGTGGACAAGACGGACCTGCCCTCAAGCTGGCGGGATATCAATGTAAAGGCAATGCTGCTCAGTACGGATGAAATGCTTCAAAACAGCGTTTTTGTAGGCTTTGAAACCGTACTGCGTGACAAAGCCGCCACCGTAGGCGCGAGCAGCATAGAAAAGCTGCTTAGCGGAAGGGTTGAGGATGTCGACGAGGCCAACGACACATTCGACCATAAAATGAATCGCATTTTTGATAAGGTCCGGTTGGAATTTGAGGCCAACGGTATGACCTTCGACGAAAACAAGTCCTATTCGTTTTATCTGGATACCTCGGAGTTTCGCTTTGCCGTATCCGGCGGTACAGACCGGGAAAATACTTTGATCGAAAAGGTTCTGAATACCTCCGATTATTCCTCAGACAATTTGTTTGCAACCCTCGGTGCGATCCGCCAGCACCGACAGGAAGACGGGGGCTATGTTCCTTGGGCGATAGACAACTTACGCTGTAAGGATATGATCCCGGTACTGGGAGTTGTCTCCGTATCAACGAGCTATGCGGAAAAAATGGATCAGCTGTTCCCCGCCTATGATCGCAGTCAGATGGACAAAAAGCTGAAGGCCCAATATGGATTTGGGGTTGATGCCCTTGAATACCGCGGCGGCAAAATCATAGGGAAAACGCCGGAAGCGCAGGCGGTGATCGACAGTGACGAAGGCCAGTTTATGAAAATGAGCGGATATGCCTTCATCAATTTGTCCAAAAAATATACCGGAACCCCGGAATTTCCCGATCCCGTTTTTGTATACGAAAACGGAAAATTCCAAACAACCTATCAAATCTTTGATGAGCCATGCGAAGGCGCGACAAACTCAGCAGACATTATCGCCAATGTACAGCGGCAGCTGGCTGAGAGAGAGAAATTTTTTGAAAACGGGCGGGAGGGCGTACTCAAGGGGCACTCGTCCGGGACACTGGTTGCCCAAAAGAACAGTCTGTTCCATCGCCTGACGCAGGACCGGGCCTTTGTCATAGGTGGCGGCAAGCATTTCTGGGACTATCCTATGGGACGCGAATTGGCGGCAAAGCTGATATTGTCCAGCGATGATCTGCTGTCCAAATTGGCGGAAATGATGCATCTCCGGGCCGCCAACAGCGCAGACGCAGACAGCCTGTTCCTGCCCTGCGGCTTCGATATCCGGGCCATTCTCAACGGAAGTGATGTGGAGGCCATTGACCAGGTATTCAAAAGTTATGACGTGCTGCTCAGTCAAAAAGCCAGAACGGTTGGCCTTGCAAGGATTGAACGGTATTTGAAGACAGGACAGTATTAACGATGGTTGATAACACGGGCAATAAGTGGGGATATTGTGGCCTTTGATGATGTTTATGACAAGGGGACGCAAACCGTTCCAGAGATTTGAAACCATCGTGGCGGATTCTACCTATTAATATGGCTCATCGGTAGAATGAGTGGGTGGTAAAAACTGAACAAGCCCTTGGCAGCACAGGGGAAACGACTATGATTAAGTTGCGAAACAAAAATCAAGGAAGAAGGCC
>CAJTGJ010000190.1 GCA_910575695.1 Oscillospiraceae bacterium
AAGGTGATAACCTTGCTCTCGCCGCCCTTGATATAAAATTCCTGGGTGGCGGGTTCCTTGATGGTGTACCCAGCGGCGGGTTCCAGCTCCGTCACCTTGTACCAGCCGTCCCGCAGCAGGTCAACGAAAAATTGGCCGTTCTCGTCGGAGAAGAAGGTGCCCAGGCTGTTCAGCTCCCCGGTGGTCGTGTTGTTGGAGCCGTACCAAACCTCGAACTTGGCCCCCTTGATAGGACTGCCGGTGATGCTGTCCACCTTGTTCACCGTCAAGGTGGGCTTCTTGTGGTTCTCAAAATAGATGGTGTGGTCGCGGTTGGGGTAGAGGGTCACAAGCTGGCTGGGGGCGTCCATGAGCCAGGGGGCCGGGACGGACTTCTCGCTTACCTCGTATACTCCGGGCAGAAGGTTGTCCAGCGTGGCCTTACCCTCGCTGTCCGTCTTGATCTCGTCAACGGAGTGGCCATCTGCCGCCTTTACCAAAAAGACGGTGTTGGGAATGGGGTCGCCGGTGTCGGCGTCCTTTTTGTAGACGATCAGGTTGGGCCTGCGCTGGTTCTCAATGGTGATGGTGCTGGTCTGGCCGGGGAACAGCTCCACATGGTACTCCTGCAAGTCCAGGATGTGGTCGGCAACGGTGGCTGTCTCCTTGACGGAGTACACCCCCGGTTCCAGGTTGGAGATGTTGATTTCGCCGTTATCGTCGGTGATACGGTCAAGGTAGTGGGTGCCGTCCTCAATGCGGGCGATCCTGAAATGGACGCCGCCCAGCCGGGTGCCGTCCGAGCTGGTCTTGATGAGCCGCAGGGCGGGCTTGGGGGTGTTGGTGAACACAAAATTGGCGTTCTCGTCCGGGTTCACCTGCACCACCCGCACGGCGTCGTCCACCAAATAACCCTCCGGCGCTTCCAACTCCCGCACCTCGTATGCGCCGGGGGTCAGCTTGGACAGGTCGATCTCGCCGTTAATATCGGTCACAAATTCCTGCCGGTAGCTCCCGCCCACCAGCTTGAACTCAAAGCGGACGTTGGGCAGGGATTTCATGGTGATGCTGTCCACTTTGATAAGATGGATGCCCGGTTTCAGGGAATTGAAAAAGACCAGCTCCCGCGTCTGCGTCTCGCCGGCCTTTAGCTCAATCTGCTGGGGGGTGCTGTTCACCACATGAGCGTCATCCGTGGCGATTTCCTTCACCAAATAAGTGCCGGGGTCGAGGTCATACAGAAAAATCTCGCCGCTGGCGTTGGTGGTGTACTCCCCAAAGAGGTCGCCGTCATGCCAGACCTCAAAGGTCACATCAGGCATGGGGGAATTGCTTTTCAGGTCGTACTTCAAAATACGCAGGGCGGGCCGCGCCCGGTTGGTGACGGTCAGCACAGGGTCGTCCTCGGTGGCGGGGTCATACGGGTCAATGTGGATGCCGTGAGGGGTCTTATCCAGCACATACCCGGCGGGGGCGGCGGTTTCCACAATTTCGATATACGCCTCTTTTTGGATGCCGGTCACGCGGGCCTCGCCGTCGTCGTTGGTGGTGACGGAGGTAATGAGCTTGCCGTCCGCGAACACATCAAAGCTGGCGTTGGGGAGGGATACGCCCGTCTGCTCGTCCACCTTGATGATGGTCAGGCTGATGTCCCGCACGTTCTCCCAGGTGATAAGCACGTCCTTGGTGCCGTCCCACTCCACCGTTTCCACACGGGTGGACTTCACATAACCGTCCGGGGGCGTCTGCTCCGTGATACGATAGGAACCGTAGGGCAGCTCGTCGCCCTCAAAGGAAATGGTGCCGTCAAAGCCGGTGATGCCGGTGGTCATATAGGAGCCGTCGATCTGCTCAAAGCGGAACACGGCCCCCTGCAAGCTGCC
>CAJTGJ010000191.1 GCA_910575695.1 Oscillospiraceae bacterium
CCATATGGGACATCTGTTATCAGTTTGGGGCAGAGCACAAAAGCAAATGGATACAGTTGGCTCAAGGTTTTGGCCAATGGTCAAGAAGGCTGGGTGGCTTCACAATATTTAAAGCAGCAGCAACAGCCTCAGCCTCAATCAACATCCGCACCTGGTATAGATTTTCTGAGAGGCGTATACGCTTCCGTAGCCATAAATGGTGGTGTGAACGCTGCCGCATTTTTGCAAGTTTTGGCATCGACGATTGATATATTAATGTGGCGCCCAGGCCAGAACACAATTTACCTTGACTCGGTCCATAGTGCTCAAATCTTCAATCAGAATATGGAGGATGCCTCGACCAATAAGCAAGAGTATTATGCAGGCAAATCGGCGGCGGATGCGGTGTTCTTGGTTGGCGGCATCATTTCCATTGCATCCGGTATTGTAAAAATAATATCTGGAGTAAGCACAATTATCGGGGGAACAGCGCTCTCATCAACAGGTGCAGGCGGGGCGGTTGGCGTTCCGGCAATGGGGCTTGGGGCCACGCTGATTGCCGAGGGTGCTGCGAGTATTGCGGGTGGCACGGTTGTTGTTGCAACTGCTGCTAACAACCTTGGGAAAGATCTTGGGGCATATTTTGATAAGACTGGGTGCGGGTCAAACCCAACGCCTCCCAAATCATTGAACATGGATAATAAACAGTTGGGAAAAAAGTATGGGGAGCATAGAGAAGATTATCTCCAATTTAAAGAATATACTCAATATCGAGATTATGCATTGAATATCTTTAATAGCCCTGATCAAATCATATTTGACCCTTCTTGGGGCGAATTCTATTATATTAAGGGTAAAGATTTGCTCAGAGTCAAAGCAAATGGTGATTTTGTCAGTCTCTATCCAGGTGCTACGACTGACCGAGTTCTTAAAGCACTAGTAAATGGGGTGGTTATATGGCCATAACCTTTGAAATCAATTGGGTTTGTTCAAAGTTGGTTGACTTAGAATTTTTATTTCATAAAACAAGCATGAGTGCATTGGGCATCACAATAAAAAAAATCTCTTCTATGGAAAACTGGTGTTGGGAAAATTCCTCAATCATCTTTGATATAACTACAGTGCAAGAAAGAATTAATGCAGGTAAAATAGTCAATATCGAACTAAATTCATCAGTCACAGGTAATTCGGGTATATTCATTGAAAAAAACAACAACTGCTATGAGTATTGCTTTTGGGTAAAAGTCGAAGATGGGCATGACGTAAATGAATTCGGCATCACCCCAGAAAATAAACTGTATTTGCAAAAGATTTATGATGTGTTTGTAGCTTATAATATGCATCACGATGTAAATGTTCTGATTTTAGGAATGGGGTTTGAAACCACATTTTGCTATGATGGTGATTTTGGGGGAACGATTAGCAAATCAAACAACATTATTGTATGGATTGTAAGCAATTCTCTTGAATCGCAGTTCTCGTTGTCCGATTTTACAAGAAGTGAAGTGTTTACAAACTATGTTGCGTTTGAAAAACGGATCGGCATGATTGATGTACCCTAAGTCAATGCTAAGCCTGCCATGCCCGTAGCTTTTGTGGCTATCCCGCCGCCGCTGACCGTTGAGAAACGGCCAGCGGCGGCGGCAACGGCAGCGGCGACAAGCCCACCGGCAGCCTGGTAACCAGCTTCAGCACCGTGGTGAAGCAGTTCGTGGTGGACTACACCAGCCCCACCTTCGAGCCGCTGATGGAGCATGAGGTCAACGGCCTGGATTATCGCTATGTGTACGGCAACGACCGGCTGAGCGTGAATATCACCGGGGTGGAAACCAGCT
>CAJTGJ010000192.1 GCA_910575695.1 Oscillospiraceae bacterium
CTGGGCGGGGTGTTCAAGAGGAAACAGGAGTTTGTTATCCCTCTCGCTCTCAGCCAGTACCTCCAAGACCACCCCGGCACCAACACGCTTTACCTCCATCTGGACAATGACGAGGTGGGCCGGGACGCGGCGGCGGGCATCATGGAGGGCCTGGGAGACAAGTACACGGTGCAGGACAGACCGCCGCCCTATGGCAAGGACGTGAACGACCTGCTTCAGCGGAAGCTGGGGCTGGTGCAGAGAAAGGAGGAATGGAGCCGGTGAAGGACTATCAGGGCATGAAGATCATCGGCATCGACAACGGCTACGGCAACATCAAGACCGCAAACTGCTGTTTTCCCGCGGGGCTGACCGTCCATGACGTGGAGCCGGTGTTTAAGGACGAGCTGCTGGTGTACGGCGGGCGGTACTACCTGATCGGGGCGGGCCACAAGGAGTTTACCGCCGACAAGACCGGGGACGACGACTATTATATCCTGACTCTGGCCGCTATCGCCCGTGAGCTGAACGTGCATGGGCTGACCGACGCCACGGTGCGCCTCGCCGTGGGCCTGCCCCTCACCTGGGTGAGCCAGCAGCGGGAGGACTTCAAAGCCTACCTCATGCGGAGCCGTGAGGTGTGCTTTACGTTCCGGGGAAAGGTCTACCGGGTGGAGATCGCCGGGGCCGATGTGTTCCCCCAGGGCTTTGCGGCGGTAGCCAGCCAGATCAGGGATTTTCAGGGCGTGAATATGCTGTGCGACATTGGTAACGGCACCATGAACATCATGTTCATCAACGACCGCAGGCCCGCCGCTGACCGAATGTTTACGGAGAAGTACGGAACCCATCAATGTATGCTGGCCGTCCGGGAGAACGTCATGCGGACACACCACGCCACGGTGGACGACTCCATCATCAACCGGGTACTGCGGTTTGGCACGGCGGATATTCAGGAGGACTACCTGAACACCATCCGGGAAACCGCTGCGGGGTATGTGCGTGAGATTTTCCGAATTTTGCGGGAGCGTGAGTATAACCCGGCCCTCATGCGCCTCCATGTGCTGGGCGGTGGGAGCTGCCTGATCCGCAACTTTGGGGAGTATGACGCCGACCGTGTGACCATCTACGAGGACATTTGCGCCACGGCCAAGGGCTACGAGTACCTGTGTGAGATGGCGCTCCGTAAGGGCGGCGGTGCCCATGCAACGTAAAAAGATGACCCTCCGCTTCGACCTTGACCGCCCGGAGGACAGGCAAGCGTGGGAGTATCTGCAAAGGTTGAACCCGGCGTCCATGAACAAGGCGGTGCTGTCCATCATCAACCAAGCGGAGCTAACCAGCCGTATCCAAGAGATCGTCCAAAACACTATCCGGGAAGAACTCGCTGCCCTGAAACAACTGCCTGTTCAGCCCGTTCAAACAGAGCCAGGGGGTGACGATGGGACAGACGACGCCATCATGGGCTTTCTGGATAGCTTCATGTGACGGCAAAAGTGCCGTCACTTTTTTTGCCCTCAAATGACCATGACGGCAAAAGTGCCGTCACCTGCTGAAAAAAGGAGGTGTTTTTTCCATGCAGGGCAAACCGCCGCAGAACAGGCCCCCTCCCAAACCCGCCCGCCGTGTTTCCCCAGCGGAGTGGGCATGGCTTGACCGCATCAACCGCCAGCTTGCCTATGAGGAATATATGGAAGCCAAGCGGGAGTTCTGGCTTTGGGAGCGTCCCCCCAAGGCGAAATCCGACCGGGCTTGAACCTACCCCGACCGTTCTCCCGCGCCGCAGGCGCAGAGGGCGGTATTGTCTTAACAAGCAACGAATTGTGGTATCAC
>CAJTGJ010000193.1 GCA_910575695.1 Oscillospiraceae bacterium
CCACAATTCGTTGCTTGTTAAGACAATACCGCCCTCTGCGCCTGCGGCGCGGGAGAACGGTCGGGGTAGGTTCAAGCCCGGTCGGATTTCGCCTTGGGCGGACGCTCCCAAAGCCAGAACTCCCGCTTGGCTTCCATATATTCCTCATAGGCAAGCTGGCGATTGATGCGGTCAAGCCATGCCCACTCCGCTGGGGAAATGCGGCGGACGGGCTTGGGGGGCGGTTTGCTCTGGGGCCGGTTCATAGCCATAGGTCAACATCCTTTCGGTTTTATTTGTGGCATCACGGGTGATGCCATGCCCCTCAATGGGCTGGAAAAAGTGGCATCACGGGTGATGCCACTAAAAGCTGTCCAGAAAGTCAAACACGTCGTTTATTTCCTCTGCGCTGGCTTGCGTTTGCGCCGCTGGCTGGATAGAGCCACCTTCTGTGGCTCGTATCAGTTCTTCAGAAACGACCTGACGGATAAAGTCTTTCAAAACATCGGTTTGCTCCTTTGCGTTTATCCTTGCGATAATCTCTTTATTGATGGATTGAGCGTCCATACGGTGCAGGGCTTCCCATGCCCTGCGGTCATCCTCCCAATCAAGATTAAATCGGAGAGAAAACCGCTTGATTTTCATTCTCTCACGCCCCTGCGCAAAGCCTGTTCGCACAGATACTCATAGCCCTTGGCTGTGGCGCAAATATCATCGTAGATGGTCACACGGTCGGCGTCGTACTCCCCGAAGTTGCGGATCAGGCAGCTCCCGCCGCCCAGCACATGGAGGCGCATGAGGGCCGGGTTGTACTCACGCTCCCGCAGGATGCGGAAAATCTCACGCACATACCCTGCGGCGGTTTCCCGGATGGTGGTCAGGTAGTCCTCCTGGATGTCCGCCGTGCCAAACCGCAGCACACGGTTGATGATGGAGTCGTCCACCGTGGCGTGGTGGGTTCGCATGACGTTCTCCCGGACGGCCAGCATACATTGATGGGTGCCGTACTTCTCTGTGAACATTCGGTCAGCGGCGGGCCTGCGGTCGTTGATGAACATGATGTTCATGGTGCCGTTGCCAATGTCGCACAGCATATTCACGCCCTGAAAGTCCCTGATCTGGCTTGCCACCGCCGCGAAGCCCTGGGGGAACACATCGGCCCCGGCGATCTCCACCCAGTAGGGCTTTCCCCGGAACGTAAAGCGTACCTCCCGGCTCCGCATGAGGTAGGTTTTGAAGTCCTCCCGCTGCTGGCTCACCCAGGTCAGGGGCAGGCCCACGGCGAGGCGCACCGTGGCGTCGGTCAGCCCATGCACATTCAGCTCACGGGCGATAGCCGCCAGGGTCAGGATATAATAGTCGTCGTCCCCGGTCTTGTCGGCGGTAAACTCCTTATGGCCCGCCCCGATCAGGTAGTACCGCCCGCCATACACCAGAAGATCGTCCTTGAATACCGGCTCAATGTCTGCGGCGGTCAGCCCTGCGGGGAAACAGCAATTAGCGGTCTTGATGTTGCCGTAGCCGTTGTCGATGCCGATGATCTTCATGCCATGATAGTCCTTCACCGGCTCCATTCCTCCTTTCTCTGCACCAGCCCCAGCTTCCGCTGAAGCAGGTCGTTCACGTCCTTGCCATAGGGCGGCGGTCTGTCCTGCACCGTGTACTTGTCCCCCAGGCCCTCCATGATGCCCGCCGCCGCGTCCCGGCCCACCTCGTCATTATCCAGGTGGAGGTAAAGCGTGTTGGTGCCGGGGTGGTCTTGGAGGTACTGGCTGAGAGCGAGAGGGATAACAAACTCCTGTTTCCTCTTGAACACCCCGCCCAG
>CAJTGJ010000194.1 GCA_910575695.1 Oscillospiraceae bacterium
GCCCTGGGCGCAGGCGGGGACCAAGCAGGACAACAGCAGGCACAGCGCCATCGCGGCGGTCAGGAATCTTTTCATTGCAGGGCTTCCGTATTGTGTTTTCATTTGTTTTCCTCTCCTTTGCTTTTTGTATGTGTCCGCAGCCTATCAAGTTCTGGAACACAAATTGAAACCTTGCCGCAGGGACATCGCAAAAAGGTTTCCGGACAGGTTTGGAGCAAAAGGACCATAAACAGAAGAACTATATCACCTTTCTTTCCATAAAGAAGTGCTGAAGTTTGGAAATTGCCCGCTGCGGATCTCATCAACGATCGTTTTGTTCTGCTCCGCTGCACATCTCGTGCAAAGGGGCAGCAGGCCCAGCGGATGAAATCACGGGCCGGCCAACTGGTTTATCAATTTATCCGCAGATAAATCTAATTTCCATTATAAGTGAAAAATGTCGAGTTTGCAACGGCCCAATCAGAGAATTTTCCTTGAGGGAAAAAACCGGCGTACTGGCAAATGCAATATTTGATAGATTTTTGGCAAAAACAAGCGCATCCCTTGGGTAAACTTTTGTATACAGAAAGAAATCCAAGAGATTATATTCAGGCAAAGAAATTTGCAGCTCCCCTGAATCAGCTGTATTCATATCAACCCCAGTCCGGGAACGACGCGGATTCCTGCATTGTCCTGGAGCCTGTTTCCACCGATGTCTACCGGATCAGGCTGAAGAATTACAACCTCTGCCTCACGGCTATTACATTGCTTGGGAGGCCCCCGCCAAATCGGCGGGGGCCTTCCTGCTGTAAATGAATGATGCTCCATTACTAAAACTGAAAGTACACAAAATCCTGGGGATCGTACCCGCTGCCATAGGATCCGAATATCAGAATAGACGTGATAAGCAGGAAGTAGACCGCGTATCTCAGCGCCACTGTGCCGTTCAGCCGCCGCCACAGGCCCTTATTGCATACGAGCCACTCCGCTCCCAGCATAAGCGCTGAGAATAGTCCCAGCATATGCTGAGCCGCTTCGCTTACTCCTGTGTCTCCAAAACTGAATTCCAGGCCCATCCGGGGGATATTGGCTATCCATTGCAGGATGATGGAATAGACGGTCATGGCATTGGTGAGGGAGTTGGCCCTGAAAAGTACCCAGGCAAGGCACGTCAGGGAAAAGGTGGCAAGCACCCGCAGGAGCGTCAGCCACCAGGCATTGTCCGGGATATGAAGGAGCTTATAAAGCCTGTTCCGCAGGGGCCGCAGCAGGATGGACGCCGCCTGGTAAAGGCCGTTTAAGATCCCCCAGGCCACAAAAGTCAGGGCCGCGCCATGCCAGAGCCCGCTGACCGTAAATACAATGAGCAGATTCAAAATACGTCTGACCTTCCCCCGGCGGCTGCCGCCCAGGGGTAAGTAAAGGTAATCCTTGAACCATGAGGACAGGGAGATGTGCCAGCGCCGCCAGAAATCCTGAATAGATGTGGCAAAATACGGGCAGCGGAAGTTCTCCATCAGGTCAAAGCCCAGCATTTTGGCCGAGCCCCTGGCGATGTCGGAATAAGCCGAAAAATCGCAAAATATCTGTATGGCAAAGGATCCGGTGGCCAGGATGAGCTGGGGCCCGGTGTGCCCGGAGGGGGAACTGTAAATGGTGTTGACGATGACGGCCAGGTTGTCCGCCAGCACCATCTTTTTGAACAGCCCCCACAGCACCGGCAGCACCCCCTCCCGCAGGTTGTCGATGGAAAAACAGTGCACCTCTTTCAGCTGGCGCAGGATGTTTCCCGAGCGCTCAATGGGGCCGGC
>CAJTGJ010000195.1 GCA_910575695.1 Oscillospiraceae bacterium
GAGGCAACCAATGGAGAATACCCGAAATTCGCGCTCTGGGAAAATGTCCCCGGAGCCTTGTCAAGTTCTTCCCGGCGTGACTTTAAGGCTGTGCTGGAAGCGTTCACAGAGGCCGAAGTTCCAATGCCTGGTTCTGGACGGTGGGCAAACGCCGGAATGGTACGAGGCCGAGGAGCTGACCTCGCTTGGTGCGTGTATGACGCCCAATATTTCGGAACGGCACAGCGGCGCAGGCGTATCTTTCTTATCGCAGATTTTAGAGGTCAACGCAGCGGAGAAATACTTTTTGTCCCCAAAAGCCTGTCAGGGTATTTTGCGGCGGGCGGAACGCCGCGGCAAGGACCTGCCGCCTATGCTCAAAGCGGCGCTGGAACAGCAGGCGCGGGGGATGTGATCCCCGCCATCTCCATGCGTATCCGCTGTGGCTGTGAGGGCGGCGGCAAGGGGCCGCTGCTCCAGATAGAAAAAAGCGGCACTCTGGCAACCGGAAATGACCAGTATCTCTTTGCGCCGAAGGACGCGGTAGAGATACTCAACGACCAGGGCGGCGATTCCCTCTGCGTGGAGAAAGGCGGTGTATCTCCTACCCTCCGCAGCCAGACCCACGGAAATCTGCCCATCACCGCATACGCCATCCAAGGCTCCATGATCGGCGGGGAGGACAGCCCCCACGCTGTCACCGCTTCGGGATGTACGGCTCAATTCCCGCCCGATGCTATGGTCGGAATCAACGGCAATCTTGCCGGGACGCTGCTTGCCAGCTACTACAAGGGAACAGGGATGCGGTGCGGACGGGAGCGGGATGTGGTGCTGTGCGCTTCAAGCGGCCAGAGCCATGCGGAAATTTTGCGGGAGCTGTCGCCCACGCTCAACTGTGCCAGTGAACAGCCCTATATTGTCCGGCCCGATGGCTCGGAGCAGGAGCAGCCCATCGTGACCCACCCGCAGATTGCCGGGACGCTCTGTGCCTCCGGCGCGGGGCTTTCCCGCCCTGCCGGACAGGGGAACGAGCTGGACTTCTGCGTGATGAGCGCAGGCTTCAAGCACAAGGCCGGCAGCCAGTCCGGGAGCATCGGTTTCCAGGAAGAAACTGCTCCCACCCTTCTGGCGGGCCAGCAAAGCGCCGTGATGAAAGCCTGTTTGATTGGCGGCGCGGCTGTGATGGAGGCCCAGACCGCCGCCGTTGACTGCCGCAACCTCCGGGAAACCGATGAGGTCAGCGGCACGCTGCTGGCAAAAGCGGCCTCCGGCGGCTACTCGCTGAATTACCAGAATCCCGTCCGCACCGGGCTTTGCGTGAGAAGGCTCACCCCCACCGAGGCGGAGCGTTTGCAGGGCTACCCGGACGGGTGGACGGAGGCCGGCGCAGATGGCAGCCCCATCAGTGATACAAAGCGTTACCAGATGTTAGGCAATTCTATCGCTGTCCCCTGTGTTGCGTATATTATGCAGGGCATTACAGACGCCGTTAATCAGGCGTGTGAAAAAGGAGGGAAAAAGCTATGAGCCATCAAAAATTATTGTTAGTGGAACAGGAAACCATCCTCCTCTACAACCAGGCGGAGCCTGCCGCCCAGGTCTATACCCATGACCCAAAGCTGATGAAAAAACTGAACCGCCTTGCCGGTAAACACCCGGAGCAGATCATCAAGAAGGACGACCACAACTTCATTGTCCCCAAACGCTGCGTATCGGTCCGGGAGCCGTACAGCGAA
>CAJTGJ010000196.1 GCA_910575695.1 Oscillospiraceae bacterium
AATCCGGACGAATATCTCAATCACGCGTTGAAGCTCTCAATCCATTCTGGCGACTTACCTAGGACCAAATACGATATCCGCCATAAAACAGCTTCCTTTATGCGTACCTTACAACATTGCTCTGATAAGGTCTCCGCTTTCTTTCAACATATCCAGATTTCCTATGTTCTAATTCGGGAGTAATACTGTCCGTGATATACTCCACTACTTCCAGTCGTATCAATTCATCCGCTATCATTTGCATTGTCCATCGATCTTTTCCCTCCGGTGGATTTGAACATGCAATACGGCATATCTGCGCCTCTACCTCTCCGGTCACTTTTCGCGCGCGATTTACCTGTACTTTTCGCCCCAAGGCCGCTTCCATGCCTTCCATGACAAAGCGTTTTGCCACACTTGCAATTGTAGCGCGTGACGCACTGTACGCATCGCCTATGCGATCATATGTCCAGCTCTTGTTTTCTGTCCGCTGGTCCAGCTTCAGCAGAATTTGAGCATGTTTGATTCGATACCCTTTCCCTCCTTTTTGAACGAGCTGTTCCAATTCTTCTTTTTCCTCTTTTGTCAATGTTACCTGGTAGCGCGACATTTCTTTCTCCCCTTTCACCCTGCTTTTGCTACCAGTTTACCACACTCGCTCTTCTTTGAATAGTTTTATTCCTGTGAGGATGTACCACTAGTACGATAATGATAGTTTTCTTCTGTCATAATTGACCTCCGGTTGAAATGTAGGGAATATATCCCTGTACTTATATAAAAGTTGTACGTTTGTGTACACCCAACCAAGAGTCTTAGTTTTACAATGTGAAACTCATACCAATCATGTTTTCAGGATTTTTGGCTCGCTTGAGTTTCTCCTGCCATACTGCCATGAATATCTCATCAGAAATAATGGCCTCATGGGAACCGGTATAGAGATACCGTTCCATGAGGCCATTGTTTTCGATTTGGACAGCGCCGGTGCTGACCGTTTTCTGGAGCAGCACTCGCCCAGTATATTTTTCATTGGAGAGCAGTTTGTCGATGGCTTCCCGATTCCATTTGGATCTGCCGGTAGGGGAAAAAACACCCTGTTTTTCCAAACCTGCAGCAATTTTCCCAAGGCTGTCACCAGCAAGATACCGTTCAAATATCCAGTTCACCACCTTGGTTTCGTCCGGATTTATTTCCAGTTCTCCATCAGAATTGATCGTGTATCCGTAGCACTTACGCTTTGCCATTTTGGAGCTGCCGTCCTGAAACCCTTTCCGGAGACCGTTCTTAATTGCTTCACTTTTTTGAATCACATTCATTAAAATTTCCTCCTACAAACAAGAATGCCGCAGTGAAACCACTGCGGCGCAACGATTTTGCCATGTTGTAATAAAAGTTGACAGACTACTCCCTGGGTGTAATCTGTCAACTTATCATGCAATACGTGGGTAAAATCGATTTTCTTTCGAGATTGCGCCCAAAACCAAATCGAAGTCCAGCGAAGCGGGTTCGATTCGGGAAGGAGGAGCAGCGCAATGAGCGCGCTCTGACCTTTGAAAAAGTCGGAGCAAGCGATATGTAGCTTGCTCCGACGTGCATCTGCGGAGAGCGCCGAAAAATTTGTGTAAAAGAGAATAAAAGGCATCCATTCAGTCAAGAATCGGAGCAAGGAAAAACTTGATTGAAAGGATGTATTTTTATGG
>CAJTGJ010000197.1 GCA_910575695.1 Oscillospiraceae bacterium
TCGGCTTAGTGCCGGAGGAACAGGACCAGAATAGAGAGCAGAAGCCGGAGCGGTGACTGAGAAAAAACTCCCGTGCCGCCTGGCATGGGAGTTTTTTTATTTTTCTTGAATCTGTTCATCTACAAAAACTCGTAAAAACAGATTAAGTGCGTTACGCTGTTCTTTTGATAAACTAGGGAATTTTAGGGTATATTGATTATCTATCCCCACAAGATAGTCAATAGATGTTCGCAAGATAACCGCTATTTGCTTTGTCCTATCCAGCGTGGGGGTCTGGACATTGTTCTCATACCGATATATAGTTTCTTCACTTACTTCCAATTTTTTGGCGAGGGCTTTTCTGGATAATCCACGTTCTTCACGAAGTTGGCGAAGCCGGATACCAAAATCATAAACTTGATTGTCACTCATAAGACCACCTCTCTTGTCCTTTTATTGTATCGCACTGAAATATACCTAATACGACATAAACCGACCTGTATTTAGTCGAAATACGTTGACACCCTTTGACAATCTATGATATGATATTTTCAAAAACAAAACGCACCCCAGAATAGGGGTACGTTTATAATGATTGTGCATTTAGTCGCTCTATCATCAATAAAACTGCTTCTAAATTCTCATCTGACATCTTTTTGATGCCGTCCATAACCTTTTTAGCGAGATATGGATTGTCAAACTCACCAGCTTCATCGAAGAAATCTCGTGGAGTAACACCAAGTGCTTCTATCAGATATAGCAATTCCTTCACAGAGGGTTGAGAGTATCCGCTCACAATGTTATGAACATAGTTCTTGCTATGTCCCACATCATAGCTTAATTGGTACTCTGATATATTCCTTTTTACTCGCAACTCGGTAATTCTTTGCCGCACATATTCAATATCCATCAGTTACAACCTCTCCATAGCACTCTTATTATACACAGTGCATGAGTTGGACAGGTGCATAACTGGTGTGTAATTTTTGCCATATATCACTCTAATAAAGTGTTTTGAGGGGTAGAGTACACACTGGTCGAGTTTGAGATCAATAGCAAACAGGAAAAATTTGAAAGGGGAAATCAATTTGCCACACATTGAAGGTATAGACACTTCCGAGGAAGAACTACATAGCTGTCATGTAAGCACCGTTCACGTTCAGTCGGAACAGGCGGCGGAAACGCTTCAGAAGCCAATCGGGAGTTACATTACCATTGAGACGGGTAAACCTCTGAGCAGGCATGACCACATCATGAGCGTAGGGGAATGTCTGGCCGAAGTGCTGGACCGGGTGCTGCGACCTCATTATCACGGGAAACTGTGCGTCTGCGGAATTGGAAACAGGGACCGCTCTGCCGATGCTCTGGGGCCAGAGGTAACACGTAATCTGCCGTTGAAGGTACTTTCAGAAATTGGGCTGGAAGAAAATTTTCGAGAGATCGTTTCTCTGGAACCGGGTACAGTGGGGACCAACAACATAAACACCGAAGTGCTTGTAAATGGCGTGGTAAAAGCGGTAGGGGTTGATTGTCTGCTGCTTATAGATTCTCTGACCGCCAAGGAACCGGCGCGGATGTTTCAGACAATACAGCTTTCCACCAACGGGGGCCTCAGCCCCCACCTGAC
>CAJTGJ010000198.1 GCA_910575695.1 Oscillospiraceae bacterium
GGCCTTCTTCCATGATTTTTGTTTCGCAACTTAATCATAGTCGTTTCCCCTGTGTTGCCAAGGGCTTGTTCAGTTTTTACCACCCACTCATTCTACCGATGAGCCGAAAAAAGGGACGCTTTTCAGCGTCCCAAACTTTGCCCCGAAGGGGCTATGTATATAAAAAAGCGCCCAAAGGTACACAAATACCTCTGGACACTTTGTAACACGGCTACTTTGACTACTCTCGCAATCGACTGATACTGTATAATGACATTATACCTGACTTTGGGGGAAATTGCAATCCCTATCCAAAATCTCTTCTGCCTTCTTGTATAAGGGCAAATATTCTAATCATCACTTCTTCTTATGTAGCTTCAGGTCAATTTTTCTGCGAGACGCAGTATCTTGAAGTAAACTCGCGACAAAAGCACTTTTCTCTTTGAGCGACAGCGCTTCCATATCCGATTTGCACTCTATTTCACGGAGTACCGCTTGAAGCTCTTGCAGCTCCAACAAGTTGACAGCTACACAAAAGAGCGTCTTCTTGCGGCCGTCGTTGTAATTGGAGAGGAGCACACCCAGGATTCTCGCCTTCTCCATCTGCTCCGCATTATAGGCTTCCATCCCGGACTGCTGGGCCTTAGCCAAGTCAGCTTTCCGGCGGCGATGTGTTATAAAGGAATCGTAATCGTCTATATGAGCGTATTTTTCGCAAGGATATTCACCGCATTGGAAGCAGTATTCAACACCGCCGTGCTCCATGCTGCACCTTGCGATCTTGCACGATTGATTTCCCTCGCCGCCGCCACAGCCAGGACAATATTTGTTCAAGAACATAGGGCAAAGCCCGCAGTTCAAACCGCAGAGGGAAAATAATTGGTTTGGCCGGTTAAATCCTTTCATGGCATCTCCTATTATAAGGTGTCTCGTTTTCCGTTGTTGCCAATGTAATAATCGTGCCTTTCCCGAAACGCTCAATCAAGAGCTGTTCTGCTTCTTGACCAAAATTATTCATTATACCCTCCCTGAACTATGATTTTTCATTTACCAAACCGGAATTGTTATTTCCGATTCGGTTTTCTTTTGATAGCCAACAATTTCATAACTGAACAGATGTATTTCATGCTTGGATCCTCCTCATAGTCGTTATAAGTATATTGACACGGCCAGTGTCATGCAAGCAGTCCTCCTGCCGTTTCATTCTCTCTGACTCTGGATAGGATATCATACAAAATATGTCCCTCCATGTCAAGTTTTCTTAATTTTGGGGACCGCCTACTCCTGGCTGGCAGTTGTCTGTTGCCAAACCGGTATCTGCACAGTAAATATGTGCAGGTTGCCGCCTAGACAAAATGCACATGTTTACCCAGCCACCCCATTTCTGTTCACTGTTTCAAAGTGCCATTCCTTTACTCAAGACAAAAGGCCCAGCGCATCGCGCCGGGCCTTAATGGATTTTGAGGGCGGACAGCCCATATGCAGTCACATAGACTATGCCCAAGATTTTCATTTTTTGGCTCATCGGTAGAATGAGTGGGTGGTAAAAACTGAACAAGCCCTTGGCAGCACAGGGGAAACGACTATGATTAAGTTGCGAAACAAAAATCA
>CAJTGJ010000199.1 GCA_910575695.1 Oscillospiraceae bacterium
TGATCTTCGGGATGTATAAGGACGGTTTCCCCATCCTGAAGATCGCGAGACGGCTCAACACCAGCGGCATCCCCACCCCGATGGAGTACAAGCGGATGCAGGGCGCACACTTTGAGACGGCTTTCCGCACAAAGGAGCGCACAGAGTGGGAATATGTGACCGTCAAGCGGATACTCTCCAACATCGTCTACACCGGGGTACTCATCCAGGGACGGCGGGGGACGCCGAACCATAAAGTCCGGGTGACGCGCCCCAAGGAGGAGACAGACTGGGTGCGGGTGGAGAACGCCCACGACCCCATCATCTCCTGCACCGACTTTGAAGCCGTGGCGGAGCTGATGCGCCGGGATATGCGGTGCGGCAGGGACAGCGAAAAGCACGACCTGTTCTCCGGCTACCTGTTCTGCGGGGACTGTCAGAATACCATGATCCGCAAGACGCAGAGGGCGAAGGGCAAGGCATATGTCTACTACAACTGCTCCCACAACAAGCGCACCCACGAATGCAGCCCCCACTCCTTCAGCGAGGCAAAGCTGGCGGACATCGTGTTCCACGCCGTCCACGACCAGATCGAGGTGGTGCTTCATCTGGATAAGGTGCTGCGCTTCATAGACAGCCTCCCCCAGCGGGACCGCAAGGTGTTCAGCTATGAGGCGCAGATGACCCGGCTTGAGGAGGAGATCCAGCGATACAAAAAGCTGGAGCTGGGCCTCTATGAGAACTTCGTGGAAGGTATCATCAACAAGGCGGAGTACACCGACTTCCGGGAGAACTACCGGGGACTGATCGAGGAGAAGCAGGAGGCCGTGAAGCGGCTGAAACGGGAACAGCAGGACGCCGCCGCGATGGGCAGCCAGAACCGGGCATGGGTACAGGTTTTCGCACAGTATGAGAATGTGCAGGAGCTTGACCGCCGCATCCTTCTGGCTCTGGTAGATAAAATACTCATCTATGAGGACAAAAAGGTGGAGATCGTCTTTCGGTATCGGGATGAGTTCGCCAGGGCGATGGAAGTAGCGAAAAACTACAAGGACTGTCCGCTTCCGGCAGTGGGCTGAGAAGGAGAGAGAAAATGGCACGAAAGAGCAGAAAAGCACAGGCCCAGCCTGTGGCAGAAGTGAAAAAGGAAACAGCGGCGCTCCCCACCGCCATCTATGCCCGCCTGTCGGTGGAGAACAGCGGCAAGGACGATGACGGGAACTCCCTGCAAAATCAGATCGCTGTCTGCGAGGACTATCTGGACGGATGCCCTTACCTCCGGCTCGCGGAGGTCTACTCGGACAACGGCAGGACGGGGACCGTGTTCGACCGTCCGGCATGGAACCGCCTGATGGACGATGTGCGGACGGGGAAAGTCCAGTGCATCGTGGTCCGTGACCTCAGCAGGTTCGGGCGCGACTATGTGGAGACTGGCAACTATCTGGAGAAGATTTTCCCAGCTCTGGGGACACGGTTCATCTCCGTGAAAGAGAATTTCGACAACTTCACCTGCGGCAACGCAATGGAGTCCCTGTCGGTGAGCCTGCAAAACCTGGTGAACGCCAT
>CAJTGJ010000200.1 GCA_910575695.1 Oscillospiraceae bacterium
GAAAGCTGACGTTAGATAACGATACTTTTGAAAACACTGGAAAATCAAGGTTTTTCGAGCGACGGACAAGCAGGGTATTGTACTAAAAACTGAATACGACGCAGAAGCGGCGTTTCTTACTCTCTACATGGGAGAACAGGAACGCCGCTTTTTTCATGCCCTTTGTTACGCAGTAGGGGCAGAAAAAGCCTTGCTACAAGCGGTTTTCCGGGCGCGTATCTGGCGAGGAAAGGGATTTATACCTTATCCCCCGAAACCGCGCTTCTACTGCGTAACAAATCCAAAGCAAAGGAGCTATGAACTATGGCAGTTTTCAGAGTGGAACGAAACAAGGGCTACACTGTTATGAGCAACCACCACCTACGCAACAAGGAGCTATCCCTAAAAGCAAAAGGGCTGTTGTCGCAAATGCTGTCACTCCCCGAAGATTGGGACTACACCTTGAAAGGCTTATCCCTTATCAACCGGGAGAAGATAGACGCTATCCGCGAAGCCATTAAGGAGCTTGAACGCGCCGGGTATATCGTCCGTTCAAGGGAGCGCGACGAGAAAGGACGCTTGCGGGGCGCGGACTATGTGATATTCGAGCAGCCGCAGCCGCCTACGCCGGATTTACCTACATTGGAAAATCCAACATTGGATAATCCAACGCAGGAAAAACCAACATTGGAAAAACCTACGTTGGAAAATCCAACGCAATTAAATAAAGATATACAAAGAACTGACTTACCAAAAAAAGAAAAAATAATTACTGATGAACAAAGTACCCATTCCATTCCTATCCTTTCCCCTAACCCCTCTCCTTGCAGAGAAGCGGCTGCGCCGCCGGAACGGAAAGGAACGGAAGCGACAGCACAGAGCGCAGTTGATATATACCGGGAAATCATCAAGGACAATATCGACTACCACATTCTCAAACAGGACATGAAGTTTGACAGTGACAGGCTTGACGAGATTGTAGACCTCATGCTTGAAACCGTATGCACCGCCAGAAAGCGGGTACGGATTGCGGGGGACGACTACCCGGCAGAGCTTGTGAAGTCAAAGTTTATGAAACTGGACGGCGAGCATATCCGCTTTGTGCTTGACTGTATGCGGGAGAACACAACGAAAATCCGCAACATCAAGCAATATCTGAAAGCAGCCCTTTTCAACGCCCCGTCCACTATCGGCAATTATTACACTTCCCTTGTCGCCCATGACATGGCAAGCGGCGCACTGTCACCGAAAAAGCCGCAGTACGGCGACCCGGACTATTATTCATGCAACGAGGGCGAAAGCCTGTAACCACCCACAACCACAAAAGGAGGATTTTATTATGGCACAGAAAATGACAGGAGCATTGGTATTTGACGAGCGCACCGACCGTTACGACATCCGCTTTGACTTAAACAGCTACTATGGCGGGCTGCATTGCGGAGAGTGCTTTGACGTATTCGTGCGGGGCAAGTGGAAGCCGACCCGGATTGAGTACGGCGACAACTGGTATCTTGTAGGTATCAGAGCCGAGGACTTGAACGGGCTGCGGGTGCGTATCTGAC
>CAJTGJ010000201.1 GCA_910575695.1 Oscillospiraceae bacterium
GGCCTTCTTCCTTGATTTTTGTTTCGCAACTTAATCATAGTCGTTTCCCCTGTGCTGCCAAGGGCTTGTTCAGTTTTTACCACCCACTCATTCTACCGATGAGCCTTGTTCCTGCGCCATTTTATGCACCTTCCTTTCTCTCGTTATTTTACTCCTTTTCCGTGAGTTCGAGGTGTCTACTTTTTTTGTACCACATCATTCCTGATCCCGCCAAATGTCGATCAGCAAAACGGTTTCCGGATCATCCATGGGAAAAAAGTAGGCATACCTCTCGTTTCCGTTCTCCCTGCGGATCAGATCAGCCGTTCCGCTGGCTTCCATCTCCTGCGCAAATTTACGGGCGTTCCCATTTTTTCCTGTATAGTACAGGTTCACCACAATGCTCATAGCGATATCCCCTGCTCAGAAGGAAACCGTAAGCTGCATCTTAAACCGGGTTTCCCCGTACACAGCATGGGGGATATCCTTGGGCATGACCAGCGTTTCGCCCTCGTTCAGGTGGAACACCTCGCCACCCACGGTAAAGCGTCCGGTGCCCTCCAGCACGGTGACCATAGCGTCCCCGCCAGCGGCATGGGTGGAGATCTCCTCGCCCTGGTCAAACGAGAAGATGGTCATGCTGACGGAATCGTTTTGCACCAGCGTCTTGCTGACGACCTGGCCATCCTGGTAATTCACCAGGTCCTTCAGCTTCAAACAGACTCGTTTCTCAATGTTTTTATACACAGTAATACCCCCAGACGTTTATCGTTGGATCAGTATGCTGTAAAGCATAGCACACCAATATTTTAAAAAGAAGCTGTCCGATCGTCTTGCTGGATCGCTTCAGACGTTCATTGCTATATTCAGCCGCAGCCTGACCCGCTGTTTTTCGCCGATACCAACAGCATCATAGGCCGCGCCATGACCGGCGGCGTACTTGCAGTGCCAGCCATAGACGCAACCCAAATCCAGCACCCGTTTGCCGTGGAAGTCGGGCAGCAGCTTTTGCAGCTCATGCCATTCCCCGGTCCCGGCGAGACCCTTTTGAGAACGCGCCATCTGGCTGTATTTTTCATAAAAGACAGGATTGTTATACTTGTTTTCTTTCATGGGTGTTCAGCCCTCATGTTCAAACAGTGCCTCAAAGGCTTCCAGTGTTTCCGGCGTCAGCCGCCGGGTGGCGCACAGGCAGGAGGAAAGGACGTTCCCCTTGGCGTCAAAGCGCAGTCCCTTTTCCTTGCTCTTTGGGCAGCCGAACCGAAGGCTGGGCAGCAGCTCGTCCGGCAGGGGACGGGGCTGGATGCTGGTACCGTGCTCACCGGAAACCGCCCATTTTGAGCAGCAGTTGAAGGGCATCTGGTGCTCCTGGTGGGGCAGGACCGGCGCCCAGGAATCCTGGTAGTCAAATTCAGGGAGGCTTCGGTAGAAAGAGTGGGCGGGTCAGCGGTTAGGGAGAGTGGGATGAAGATTGGAGCAGGAGAGCATAACCATAGCGAGAAGATTATCCACGTTGCGAAAGCCAAAAGCGGTACGGATGATGAGTTTGATT
>CAJTGJ010000202.1 GCA_910575695.1 Oscillospiraceae bacterium
GTTTGGTACTGGTGATTTTCCTTCACCTTGTAGTGGATGGCGTCCAGAAATACGAACGGATACACTGTCTCCAGCGGCCGGTTCTGCCACGCCGTGACCTCCGGCATGATCTTCTCACTGATTTGGACAAGACCACAAAAATTATGAAGCGGAGCTGCTGACGATTTTGCTTTTCTCATGGAGCATAGAGTTTTTTCTTGACAAGAGTACGCACAGATGTTATTATCCGATTGTGAATATTTTTAACGAATGTTCGCAATATAAAGTCACAAGAGAGGAGGAAAGACCTATGCCATCAAAACCCGTTCTTTCAGACGCCGATAGAAAGGCAATCCGAAAGAGGCTGGGGGAACTGTGCGAAGAGTGCTGGATCGCACACGGCTACAAAAAGACCAGCATCAAAAACCTGTGTGACAATGCAGGCATCTCCATCGGCACATTCTACACGCTATACCCCACAAAGGAAGATTTGTTTTCAGAAACCATCGAACACATACAAAAAAGGCTGACCGAGAAAGTCCTTGCCATTAACAGGAGCAGTCAAACCAAGGAGGGGTTTGCCCAGTCCATGAAAGAACTGTTCCGGGAGTATGACAGCAAGCCGTTCTTGTATAACGTCAACACGCCGGATTTTCAGTCTTTCGTAACAAAGCTCCCGGAGGAAACCATGCAAAAAATAAAGTTTGACAGCTTTGAGTTTTTCAAGCAGGCTGTCCAGGCCGCAAATCTCACTTTGAAGGTGGAACCGTCTCAGGCATATGGGATTTTGAGTGCGCTACTGTCAACTATTAACGCAAAAGAAACGCTGGCTGTCACCTGTGATTATTTCGCCGTCTTTGACCGTATGGCGGATATTCTTGTGAGCAGTATCTTTGAGTAAAGGAGCTTTCATGGAAACATTCGAGTACAAAACCGTCACTGTGGACTGTAAGGACATGGAACATTCCCAGGACAAGCTGACCGCGCAGTTAAACCGCTGGGGCAAAGAGGGCTGGGAACTGGTGTCCTCCCTCACCCACCCCTACCTGGGCAGCTCGCAGTATTCTCTTGTGGGCCTCGCCCATCGGGTCACGCTGATTTTCAAGCGGCTGAACCAATCCGGGGAGGCGGCGCAGGCATGACCTATGCAGTTGAAACCTGCCACCTGTCCAAGACCATTGACGACAGCCCCATACTGAACCATATAACCATGGGTGTGAAACAGGGGGAGATTTACGGATTTTTAGGCGCAAACGGCGCTGGTAAAACCTCGCTGATGAAAACGCTCTATCACATCATCACCCCGGATGCCGGAACGATTACCCTATTGGGGGAGCGCGTTGAAAAGGGAAACCACCCTGTTTTCTCCCGGATTGGGAGCATCATCGAAAGCCCAGTTTTTTATCAGCATTTGAGCGCCCGCGAAAATCTGGAGCTGCATTGCGGCTACATGGGCGGGATGCCGGAGGAGCTGGTATTTGACCAGGACAGTATCGTTTGCGTAAGTGAAAACGCGGGAGACATCATCTACACCTACGAATTTGA
>CAJTGJ010000203.1 GCA_910575695.1 Oscillospiraceae bacterium
TTCAAAAACGCCGTATTGCCCCGCGAAAAGGGGGAAGCACCACCAACTTTCCAACGAGAAAGGAGGTGAGAATGTGGAACCTAATAGCAGGGAGTTTTACAAACAATGTGCTTTTCAGAAGTTTTGTAATACGGTGCTGCACAATGAAGCGTGTGACGCTCACAGGGAGCTGCACAGGCATAAGGCAAGGGAAGTCACCTTTTCCGATTTGCCCTTAGACGAAGCGCGGCAGCTTCATACCTTTGATGAATATTTCAAACGGGAAACCGCCGAAACCGTCTTTGAGAAAGCCGGGAAGAAAATCACGCCGAAGCTGCTTCTTGAAGCAATCCGTACTTTGCCGGAAGAAAAGCGCAAAGCCGTACTCCTGTACTATTTCGAGGGAATGAACGACACCGAGATTGCGAAGTTGTTCAATACATCGAGAAGCACGATACAGTACAGGCGGACAAGCTCTTTTGAGAAATTAAGAAAATATCTGGAGGAAAATGCTGATGAATGGGACGAATGGTAACGAACCCGGCTACCCGGAAAATGCCCTTGTTCCCTATCCTGTCATTGTGGCAGCGACAAAGGGCGACCCGGACGCCATGAAGATTGTCTTGCAGCATTTTAGCGGCTACATAGCCCGCCTCTCCATGCGGAAGCTGTACGACGAGCGCGGGAACGTCTATTTCGGCGTAGACCACGACATTCGGGAACGGCTGCAAGCAAAACTGATGATGGCTGTCCTCACCTTTAGGACAGAGGAATAACCGCAACGGCGGCGGGACGCTTTCTCTCACCCCCTTTTCCGTTCCGCTGTTGACGCGGGTAGCACAGCCATTTTGAACCTTGAAAAAGAAAGCGGCGCAAGATAACGGCGGCGCAGCATAGGGCAAATCGGATACGTTCCTTTTGCGTCGAGCCATACGGCGGGTGCGCCATGACGCTATCCGGGCGAGGTTATCACCGCCCGGACAGCCGAGCGACCAACACCGCGCCGGAAAGCAAGTGTAGCGGCTTGCGGGCGACGACACGCAGAATATACAATGATACTTCCTTACAGCCACAGTCCGAGCGTTAAGAGCGTCGCAGGCAATGGGTAGGGCTGCATGAGAACCATGCCGGGGTGAAATTCCCATGAGGTTATGCTAATAACCGTCCGATTAAAGCCTTTGTTTTCTTGAATAGTGGACTTGCTGCTATTCATAGACTGTATTATATGTTTGCGAAAGAAAGGGGGATTTTCTTTGACGCAAAACCAGACGCCCGTTACCACAACGGAGCATAAAATCGGAAAAGTTACTTACCTTATATGTTCGTCCGCAAGTGAACACGCGACGGACACACTGGATAAAAAGATAAAGAAGCTCATTCGCAAAGACATGGAGCTGAACCCCTCAAACGCCCGGAAATAGGGCGTTTCTTCACATTTTATACATGACACAGGCAGCGGTATGTGGTATAATATAGACAGTACAAATACCATGCTTGTCTGTCGTCGGAAAGGA
>CAJTGJ010000204.1 GCA_910575695.1 Oscillospiraceae bacterium
TAAAAATACATCCTTTCAATCAAGTTTTTCCTTGCTCCGATTCTTGACTGAATGGATGCCTTTTATTCTCTTTTACACAAATTTTTCGGCGCTCTCCAATCTGCTGGAGGACATCAAGCCGGACGCGCCCTTTTCCGTCTATGAGGACATCCGCAGTAAACTCGTTGCTATGGGCATCCCGGAGCGGGAGATCGCTTTCATCCACGATGCCAACACCGATGCCAAGAAGAAGGAATTGTTTGCAAAGGTCCGCTCCGGGCGGGTACGGGTACTCATGGGCAGCACTTTCAAAATGGGCGCTGGCATGAACGTGCAGGACCGGCTGATTGCCTTGCACGACCTGGACTGCCCCTGGAGGCCGGGAGATTTGGAGCAGCGCAAGGGCCGCATTGTCCGCCAGGGCAACAAGAATCCCACGGTACACATCTACCGCTATGTCACGGAGGGGACGTTTGATTCCTACCTCTGGCAGACAGTGGAGAACAAGCAGAAATTCATCTCCCAGATCATGACCTCAAAATCACCGGTCCGCAGCTGTGACGATGTGGACGAAACCGCCCTGTCCTTTGCGGAGATCAAGGCCCTGTGCGCCGGGGACCCCCGCATCAAGGAGCGTATGGATTTGGATGTGGAGGTATCCCGCTTAAAGCTGATGAAGGCCGACCACCAGAGCAAGCAGTACCGGCTGGAAGATCAGCTGTTAAAGCACTTCCCGGAGGAGATCGAGAAACACAAAGGCTTTATCCAGGGCTTGGAAACGGATATGGAAACCCTGGCGGCGCACCCCCACCCGACAGACGGATTTACCGGCATGGAAGTCCGGGGCGATACGCTCACCGACAAAGAGAACGCCGGAGCCGCCCTTCTGGACGCCTGCAAGGAGGTTAAAGGCTCCGAGCCGGTGCAGGTCGGCAGCTACCGGGGATTTGCTATGTTTGTAACCTTTGACGCTTTTCAGAAGGAATATATGCTCCAACTGAAAGGCCGCATGACCCACCGTACCGCCCTGGGCGCGGACCCGCGCGGCAACCTGACCCGGATTGACAACGCGCTTTCCCAGATGCCCCAGCGGTTGGAAAGCGTCAAAGTCCAGCTGGATAACCTTTACCAGCAGCAGGCCGCCGCGAAGGAGGAAGTGGGCAAAGCCTTCCCCTATGAGGAGGAATTGCGGGTCAAGAACGCCCGCCTGGTGGAGCTGGATATGGAGCTGAACATGGACAGCAAGGGGCAGTCCCGTCCAGAAGCGGCGATTTCCAAGCGCGCAAGGCCCTCGGTGCTGGAAGGGCTGAAACGCCCCATCCCGCCCCGCAGCATGGAAAAGAAACCCAGACAACAGGAACAGGAGGCAAGATAATATGAACAGCAACGAAAAGAATACGGCCCTTTATGAGAAGATGGCCGCTGAACAGGATACCTTCCGGGATTGGCTGAAAAGCCAGTCCCCGGAGGAGG
>CAJTGJ010000205.1 GCA_910575695.1 Oscillospiraceae bacterium
CAGCCAGACGGAAACATTCTGTAACAGCAGCGATATTTGATTGTTGCACACTGATTTGTCGAATTGGAGAGAAATTAGCAGTTTACCCCTCCCAAATGCCTCGTGTTCTTTATGAGATTTTTGAAAGGCACAAAATCGGACAGCCCCCTGTCGGTATCCTCGTTGTCGTTGACGGCGATATAACGGACTTTCAGTCTCGGAAACACAAATTCCAGATAGTAGCCCATCATAATGTGTTCGCGGCCAAATCTGGATAAATCTTTCGTAATGACGCAGTTGATATTTCCCGCCTCGATTTCCTCCATCATCCGCTTGAACCGGGGCCGGTCGAAATTCGTTCCGCTCCATCCGTCATCCACAAATTCGGATACCACGTGAAACTCCGGGTGCTCCCTGACGTACTGGGTAAGGGTAGTGCGCTGGGTTTCGATGGAAACGCTGTCACCAAAGGTCTCATCGTCACGGCTGAGGCGCATATAGAGCGCGGTGTTATATTGCTGTTGTTTCAAAAAAGTTACCTCCTTCAAACATGAAACAACCCGCGCTCACAATACTCATGCTGGTGCAATCATACCATAAGCGCAGGCCGATTTCAATTCTTATCTATCTGTTTTTTCCGTCTGATGAGCAGCGGAATAGCGGGTCACATCTTCAAGCAACGTCCCAATAGGTTTTCCCTTATCGCTGAAATGTTCGGAAACTTTAATGCGGGTGTTGCCGTAGTAGAAGTACAGAGGGCCGTCTCCTTCCGTCACATAGAAAGCGGGGATTTCATCCGGCTCAGTTTGCCATTCGTCCACAAGTTCCTGTGGCGGCTCAAAGATGGGGTCAAAGCAGCTCTCAATGTCGATGGGCAAGTTCAGAAGTTCCTCAAAGGTCAGCAGTTCAAAATTTTTCGTCATAGTACCTCCATAATTCATAGTTTGTTGGTTCTGGGTCAGGCATCCTTGCGCCGGACCCACTGAATGTCATAGCCCAGTGCATCGGCAAGCTGAACAGCCTCCTTGTAGCGGAGGGATTCCCTCTGGAGCTTGTTGGAGAGATTGGACACGCTGTCCGACCAGCCATACACATCGGAGAGTACATCCACCACCTCCTGCATGGTCATCCCTTGGCGCACAATGTACGCCTTGATCTCGTTCCTCAAATCGGATTTCAAAGTTTTTCCCTCACTTTCTGATGAATTTGATGTTGTGTTCCGAAAAGCACTTTTACGGAATGATGAGGATTTTCGAGGCTTCGGTAGAAAGAGTGGGCGGGTCAGCGGTTAGGGAGAGTGGGATGAAGATTGGAGCAGGAGAGCATAACCATAGCGAGAAGATTATCCACGTTGCGAAAGCCAAAAGCGGTACGGATGATGAGTTTGATT
>CAJTGJ010000206.1 GCA_910575695.1 Oscillospiraceae bacterium
TCCCGCCTATGGTGAAACGGCAGAGATACTATGCCGCCCTGGATGCTGCCGCATAAGTTCCGCATATCTTTGAGTTGAATGTGTCAACTGATATTGACAAGATCAGTTTGACGAACACACACAGTCAAGTAAAGCGGTACAGACCAGCTCCGGCGAGTGTGTTGTAATGCAAGGGTAAAGAACTGCCGCACGACGGCAAAAGAAAAAAAGCCGTCGTACAGCACAACTTGTCACGCCCGGAAATGACGGCTTTTGAGAAATCGAAAGCCGTCATTTTTATACTCACTGGCGGCATATAGGAGGATGCCGCCATGCGATTAAAGGTAGATAGGCACTTGTCAAAAAAAGCCTGCCTCCCGCAGCGGCATCCCCTACCCATGTTTGCGAAAATAGTCGTTCCCTGACGGCTCATACTGTTATGTCCCGCGCCCGAATGGTCTTGCACCATGCGGGCGCTTTTCTGTTTCTGGGCCAGCGATGCCAGCCCCGCTGCCGCTCTCCGCCCCCCTCCGTTCAGACCTCAAAAATCTGAACGGAGGAAAGAACGATGGAAATTACCATCAAAATCAACGGGCGGTTTGTGTCCGTTGAGGTCAGTGCCGAAGTTGCTGACTCTCTTTTGGGTAACTTCTGGTTAACTTAATGGCATTGCTCACCGTGAGACGCATTTTCTGCGGAGAATACAGCGGTATAGATTACGGTGTCCCGGCTGGTCTTGGTGACTTCTCCGCTGTACTCCACGGAGACGGTGTACCCGGTGACGCTGCGCCCGCTGGCGGTGCCGGTATAAGAGGCGATGGCGTTGTAAAACTCCCCCGCCTCCTGCCAGTCTACGCCCGCCAGCGTCAGCGTCCGCCCGCTGTCCGTGATCGTCTTGGGGATGAGGGAGGCGTCGGCGTCGGACAGGTTGGGGTAAGTGCGGGTGGCCGATACTGTCCAGGAGCTGGTTTTGTAACCAGCCGCCTCTACGGTGATTTTGGTATAGTTGGGCTTCAAAATGCCGGTGTAGCCGTCCTCGGTGGCGATCTCGCGCTCCGGCTCCAGCATCTTGATAATCTCGGCCATATCCTTGGTGCCGCTGTCCATCGTGACAACCTCGATGTAGTCCCTGGCGTCCGTCTCGCTCAGATCGTTCTTCAGCACGTCCAGCAGCGTGTAGTGACGGCCCTCCCGGTCAAAGTCCCCGGTGGGGATGGCGGCGGGGTCGTCACGGGTGGAGAGGTAATAAACTGATCTTGTCAATATCAGTTGACACATTCAACTCAAAGATATGCGGAACTTATGCGGCAGCATCCAGGGCGGCATAGTATCTCTGCCGTTTCACCATAGGCGGGA
>CAJTGJ010000207.1 GCA_910575695.1 Oscillospiraceae bacterium
AATGCGGCTCCAGCAATGCCCATACTTCGTCACTTATATCATGGCGGTGATACGATGCTTCCATTTTTTATTCCTCTTCTTTCTTTTGTTTGCTTCTATTTTACCACCTATGTCAAACTTGTGTAGACGCTATCTAGCCGGTGGATTTCCCGCTCCTGAGCTTTTACCTGCTTGCGCAGCGCCGCCAATTCCTCCGCCAGGCTCATGGCCGTCCCGGGAGTGTGGCTGCCGGGGCCTGTGTCCAGCCGTCCCTCCCGCACCGCTTTCTGCCACCCGTACAGCGTGTCCACCGGTATCCCCAGTTCCTTCGCTGCCTTTCCCGCTCCGATCTCCTTCGCCAGCTTTACCGCCTGTACCTTATATTCCTTCTCATACTTCCTTTGTTCCTGCGCCATTTTATGCACCTTCCTTTTCCGTGAGTTCGAGGTGTCTACTTTTTTTGTACCACATCAATCTGTAACCTACGCCTCTGCTGTTTTGGATGTAGTTTTTACCTGCATCTGCTAATTTTTTGCGGAGATTTCCAATATGTGCGCGAACTGTATTATCACCGCTTGCACCAAGATCATCCTCCCACACATAGCTGTATAGTTGACTCCGGCTCCACACTTGATCAGGATGTCGTGCCAAGCAAAAAAGCAAATCAAATTCTGTTCGTGTCAATTCTATCGGTTTGCCATCAATAAAAACTTGCCGGTAGAGTGGGTTGATAATTAACTCAGTGCCAAACGTAAGCGGACAGCATTTTTGATAATCATGGTTTGATTCGCAGTATAATTTCATAAGTGCTTCCGACTGTGCCACACACACGTTCATATTCACGGGCTTTTCCAGATAGGCATTTGCACCAGCTTGGAGCAGAGCTACTCTGTTTTCTGGTTTGTAAGTTGGAGGTCAACGCCAGAATAGGCGTGTGCTTTGCCACTCTCATGGTATTACGCCCGAATTAGAACATAGGAAATCTGGTTATGTTGAAAGAAAGTGGAGACCTTATCAGAGCAATGTTGTAAGGTACGCATGAAGGAAGCTGTTTTATGGCGGATATCGTATTTGGTCCTAGGTAAGTCGCCAGAATGGATTGAGAGCTTCAACGCGTGATTGAGATATTCGTCCGGATTGCTCTCCGGGGCATAGGGCGGCAAAAAAGAACGAGAGCGTCCCAAATTTTGTGTAACCGCCAAAGCGGTGCGGATAGAGTTGAAATACAGGCAAGGGGGCGGGGCGAAAACCGCCCCCTTCACCGCCATATTAACGACGTTTCCGCCGTATGTCAAGGTGCAGCCAGATCAGTCTGGCATACGCT
>CAJTGJ010000208.1 GCA_910575695.1 Oscillospiraceae bacterium
TGGTCGGCGGTCTTGATGTCCGCCACCTCTTTGAACAGGTTCATCAGCTCCGGCAGGTTAAAGAACTTGGAAAATCTTGTCCGCGCCCGGTAGCCGGTCCCCTCCGGGGCCAGTTCCAGGGCTGTCACCGTTTCCCCGAAGCGGCTGGCCCAGCAGTCGAAATGGGTCATGTTCAATTCCTGGAGCCGCTCATACTGGAGGTAGCGTTGGATGGTATAAAGTTCGGTCATACTGTTGCTGACCGGCGTTCCGGTGGCGAACACAACGCCCCGGCTGCCGGTGATCTCGTCCATGTAGCGGCATTTGGCAAACATATCGGAGGATTTCTGCGCGTCTGTGGTGGAAAGCCCCGCCACATTCCGCATTTTGGTGTATAAAAAGAGGTTTTTATAATTGTGGCTCTCGTCCACAAACAGCCGGTCCACGCCCAGCTGCTCAAAGGTAATCACATCGTCCTTGCGGCCCTCGGCCTGCAATTTTTCCAGCCTTGCCTCCAACGATTTTTTGGTGCGTTCCAGCTGCTTGACGGTAAAGCGTTCCCCGCCGCTGGCCTCCACCTCGGCAATCCCGTCGGTAATCTCATTGATCTGCTCCCGCAGCAGGCGCTCCTGCCGTTCCCGGCTGATGGGAATACGCTCAAACTGGGAGTGTCCGATAATCACCGCGTCATAGTCCCCGGTGGCGATACGGGCGCAGAATTTCTTGCGGTTGTGGCTTTCAAAATCCTTTTTGGTGGTGACAAGGATATTCGCGGAAGGGTAGAGCCGTAAAAACTCGGAGGCCCACTGCTCGGTCAGGTGGTTCGGCACCACAAAGAGGGATTTCTGGCACAGGCCCAGCCGCTTGGATTCCATCGCGGCGGCTACCATTTCAAAGGTCTTGCCCGCGCCCACCTCATGGGCCAGCAGGGTATTCCCGCCGTACAGCACATGGGCGATGGCGTTTTTCTGGTGTTCCCGCAGGGTGATTTCCGGGTTCATGCCCGCAAACCGGATATGCTGCCCGTCATACTCGCGGGGGCGGATGCTGTTCATTTCCTCGTTGTACTGGCGCACCAGCGTCTGCCGCCGCTGTGGGTCCTTCCAAATCCAGTCCCGGAAGGCTTCCCGGATCGCCATCTGCTTCTGGGCGGCAAGGGTGGTTTCTTTGGCGTTGAGTACCCGGCGCTCCCGCCCCTCGGCGTCCTCAACGGTGTCATAGATGCGGACATCCCGCAGGTTTAAGCTGTCCTCCAGAATCTTGTAGGCGTTGGCCCGGTCGGTTCCGTAGGT
>CAJTGJ010000209.1 GCA_910575695.1 Oscillospiraceae bacterium
CTCGCTATGCCAAAACCTCAGATGCTTTTATTGCTGCGGTACACGTCCGTTGTATCGCTATTTGGGCTGCTATTCGCACTTAACTCGTGTAAACACTGCCTAGCGTTTCCGGGCGGGGAGACGGCATTCATGCTGCGCGCGCATACCGTCTCTCCGCTCGGAACACAGGTGGATAAGCCGAGTTTAGCCGGGTTGTGTCCAGCCTGGGAAATCCTCTGATTTGCTCCTGTTTCCTTGACTACAGCTTGTCTCCTTTTACACAAAATTTTCTGCCGGGCCGAAACAATACAATAGCTGTTTATCTATTGAAATTACAACTACCGTTTCATAAAGCATCTGCCTTCGGGTAGGTGCTTTTCTTTTGTCCATTTTCAGTGAAGGAGCGTGATCTCTATGGGCTTTTTCAGCAGTCTGTTCCGTTCGCGGGACGCTCTGTAAATGGTAAGATAAAGTATACCAATTTTCGCCACTGAAAGGATACCAATCCTCGCCACAAAAGGGGCCAAATCCCGCCACGAAGTATACCAGGTCAGCCGGAGGCAGCCATCTGGTAAAATGAGAGGACACTCATCCGGATGGAGGCCAGAAAGGAATGAAGGGGTATCACGTGTACAGCAAGATTCAGCAATTTCGTTCGGCGGGATTCAGCCAGCGGCAAGTGGCGCGGCGGCTTGGAATCAACCGCAAGACAGTAAAGCGGTATTGGGAAATGCCGGTAGACGAGTACGAGGAAATGAGCAGCACAGTCTGCCGGATGCAGTATCTGGACAAGTACCAAGCACAGATCATAGGGTGGCTGCGGGAATTTCCAGACCTGACAGCGGCCCAGGTGTGCGACTGGCTGAGGGAGCACTACCGGGAGGAGGTGAGCGAGCGAACAGTATCCCGGTATGTGAAACAGGTACGGGAAGAATACGGACTGAAAAAGAGCGCGGCGCCGCGGGAATATGAGGCGGTGCCGGAGCTGCCGATGGGGAAACAGATGCAGGTGGATTTCGGGCAGAAGATGATGCCCAACGCAGACGGCGGGCAGACCAGGGTGTATGTGGCGGTGTTTGTGCTGTCCCGGTCGCGGTACAAGTACGCGCAGGAGCAGAGCCGGCCCTTTACCAGCGTAGACCTGGTGCGGATCTGCCATGACTGCTTCCAGTACATGGGCGGGATGCCGGAGGAGCTGGTATTTGACCAGGACAGTATCGTTTGCGTAAGTGAAAACGCGGGAGACATCATCTACACCTACGAATTTGA
>CAJTGJ010000210.1 GCA_910575695.1 Oscillospiraceae bacterium
GATAACATGCTGGCAGCGTATTATGAGGGGAAGCAGATCGCTCTGCATCGGATATCGTATCAAAGGAAGGACATGGTTGTCAATCCTCAGCATTACCGAAGGCTTACGTTAAAGCAGAGCATGGATGCGGAAAATGTTCTGCTGGAACAGGACAAGGTGATTGATTTTCCTCTAAAGCCATCCGATTTGTCCAGATATGACGAGGTGCTGTATGACTGAATTTACCATGGACAGGCTGCGGGAAAATCTGGAAAGCCTTAAGATGAAGAACACCCTGGAAATCCTGGACAATTACCTGGAACGGGCGGTGGCGGAGAATCTCAACATTGTAGACGTTTTGGATCATATCTTCTCAGAAGAGGCAAAATCCAAGGGGACAAGCCCTAAAATTGTGTAAACCCCCAAGGAGGTGTAGAAAGAGGACATCACTAAGGAGGTTTACATTATGGGAAAAAGGAAGGAGCGCAGCCCGGAAGAGCAAGAGCGCCGGACAAAGATTCGGGAACTGCTGGAGCTGAGTGGTGTGAGCAGCATGACAGATATCCAGGAACTGTTCAAAGAGACGATTGCTGAGTTCATGGAAGATGGTCTGGAAGCGGAACTGAGCGAAGCACTCGGCTACAGCAAATACGACTACAAGCATAAAGAAACGGAAAACAGCCGGAATGGGCACAGTTCCAAGAAGCTGCGCACCAGCTATGGAGAGGTGGACGTCTCCATTCCCCGGGACCGGAAGGGAGAGTTTGAGCCACAGCTGCTGAAAAAGAATCAGACCAGCATCAGCCAGGACATCGAGGAAAAGATCCTGTCCATGTACGCAAAAGGCATGAGTACCGGGGATATCGAGGCACATATCCGTGACATATACGGTCTGGCGGTGTCAGACACGACCGTGAGCCGGATCACGGACAAGGTTCTCCCCGTGGCGAGGGAATGGCAGCAGCGGCCACTGGAGAGCATTTATGCGGTGGTGTTTCTGGACGCGATCCACTACCATGTCCGCAGCGAGGGACAGGTGATGAAAAAGGCGGTGTATATCGCCATTGGCATCGATTTGGACGGCCGGAAGGACGTACTGGGCATGTGGGCAGGCGAGAATGAGAGCGCCAGGTACTGGGCCACCATCCTCAATGGCCTGAGGAACCGGGGTGTGGAGGACATCTTCATTGC
>CAJTGJ010000211.1 GCA_910575695.1 Oscillospiraceae bacterium
TCCCTGTTTCTGGTGCTGAGACCCTGTCCTCCGCAAGCCCCGCCTATCTCTCCATCTGCGGCGGCTCTCTCTACCTGACACAGATCGGCGGAACGCAGGCAAAAGTCCTTTTGTATGAATTGCAGGAGTTCACTGGTTCTGAGACGGGTATTACCATAACGAAAATCGATGTGAACAGCACCAGCAATGTGAATTACTCTGCAAATCAATACACGATCCCTTATGTGGTCGATGTGGGTGGTACAAAGATGATGGCTCTATGCTTGGAGCCCACCTATTGCTATTACATCACTTGGACGACAGGCAAGTACCCTACCACCGCACGTCAGCTATCCCAGTATGCGAACGCATCCTATAACATGACCAAGGATTACACCACCAAACTGAATGCCAAATTTGGATTCTCGGTGAAGAATCAAAATGAAGCGATATTCGCTATGCGCTACCTGGGGGTCTATACCGGCAACAACTATGGGTTCAAGTTTTGGTTTAGCATCGCTTCGATCTCACAGTCACTTTACGGAAGCCCGGAGAGTGACCCCTATTCCTCCTACAACAGCTACACCGACATGGAAACAGCCATCCAGCAGGATGAACGGGGGAAGTATTTAAAGAGGTTTGTTGCTGAAAGTTATACTCCGCAGATGATGACACTCCCCGCTGGTGGCGGTAACGAGTACCTTTATAACGTGGACCTTATTGACCGAAAGGTCACGCTGATGCACGGAAGGTACAACGGCGGGACGCTGCCGGAGTGGAGGGAGCTGAACATCAAATTGCCGTCCAGTGATCTTGTCAATATCAGTTGACACATTCAACTCAAAGATATGCGGAACTTATGCGGCAGCATCCAGGGCGGCATAGTATCTCTGCCGTTTCACCATAGGCGGGAAGCCGTCGTTGGCGGAGCAGATCCGGCGGCGGTTCCAGTAGCTGATGAAGTACCTCCAGATCAGGGTCTTCAATTGCTCAACGGTCATGGAGGCCCGGCAGAAAATTTTGTGTAAAAGGAGACAAGCTGTAGTCAAGGAAACAGGAGCAAATCAGAGGATTTCCCAGGCTGGACACAACCCGGCTAAACTCGGCTTATCCACCTGTGTTCCGAGCGGAGAGACGGTATGCGCGCGCAGCGTGAATGCCGTCTCCCCGCCCGG
>CAJTGJ010000212.1 GCA_910575695.1 Oscillospiraceae bacterium
TCGTCATCCTCGCCGACCTCCCACGCCGCCACCGGGACACTGGCCCCGGCCTTCGGCTCGATGGTGAGGTAGGAGCCGGTCTTGCTCCCCTTGAACAGCAGTTCGTAGTCGGGGATGACCGAGGTGCCGATAATCCGCGCCCCAGGGCAGCGCATCCGCATCTGTGGAACATTGAGGTTGCTGCCGTAAGCGATGTAATAGCGTTTTGCCATGTTCTATACCTTCCTTTCCGTTGGGCGCTTGCCCTTCTACCACCTAAAGCCCGCTCGGTGGCGGGTTTAGGCGGGGCGTTTAACCTAAGTCCTTCAAGCGGCGCGCCCGTTGCGGAAGGCGGCGTCCCCGGCAAGGCGGCGGGTGAGCAGGTCACGGGCGGTGGCGAACTCCTCGCCGATGAAACCCAGGCGGAGGAGCCATGTGCGCATGGCGTACTTGGGATTGTCGTTCTGCTGGGGCTTGGGGCTGGCGGTCTTGACCGCCTTTGCCATCTGGCTCAGTGCGAGGCAAAGCTGGATGTAGCTCTTGAGCTGTCCTGCGTGGAGGCCGTTCTTACGGTCGGCGGTAGGGGCGTCGAACTGGAAAAGCCGGAACTCGACCGTACCCTTGGTGAAGGTGGCGTGGAGGTTGAGCATATGGTAGCGGCTGTCGTTGTAGTGCTGGTTTCTGCCGTAGGTGGCGTTGTTGGTGCTGTACCAAATGTCGGCCAGATCGCTCATAGTGCTGGGCTTGCGGTTGTTGACCGTTTCGATGAACCGGGGGTTGACCGTCCGGCAGTACCGGCTCATGCGGTAGTGGTCGAGGGCCAGGGCATCCGCCAGGAGGCTCTCGTGGCTGGCCATGATGTTCGCCAGGTTGCGGAGGGGCTGGGCGGTGTGGCCCTTGGCCCCGATGTGGATGTGAACCCCGCAGCCTCTGGTGTAGTCGCTCTTGGCTCCGGCCTTGCGCAGCCGCCGCACCAGCTCCTGGAGGGTGTCCATGTCGGCGTAGGTGAGGATCGGCGTGACCATCTCGCACTTTTCGCTGTCCGGCCCCTCGATGCTAACGTCCCGCTGGAACTTCCACTCGCGGCCCTGGGCATCCCAAGCCGACCAGGTGTAGTAGCCGTTGCGGTAGGCGGTGTCCT
>CAJTGJ010000213.1 GCA_910575695.1 Oscillospiraceae bacterium
GTCCCCCGGCGGTCTGCCATGCTGTCACTGTTGCGGGATAAGCCCCCGGCGCGTGACATACTCCGTTGCAAAACGGCGGTGTTCCGCTTCCTTTTCCCGCCAATACTCCCATAATGCAGCGTCGGCGGCTTCCGCAACATTCATTAAAAACCGTTCAAGCTGCTTTTGTTTTTCCTCTGCGCTACGTTTCCTCATGGTCTGCGTCCTCCTGTAAGTCTGCCGCGTCAATCTCGTAATAGTCAAAAACCTCGTCGGGCTTGACAATGGCGGGGCGGCGTTTAAGGTGCTTTTCCATGTCAAAGGCGTTCTTCGGGTCTGCGTCGGACAGGTACTTGTATTTCGGGTGCTTCGTTATGTCGAATTTGTCCGAAAAGAACGGGCGCACCCCGCGTAGCTGCAAGATACATTTCCCTCCGTCCATGACTGCGATTTCATCTTCCGTCATAAGCTGCTTTCCCAATTTCTGATAGTTCAGCCCATGCGAAAGCTCCCGCCCTCTGGTTTCGGAAGTGTTGAAGCTGTCAATGGTTTCTTTTCCTAAAATTTCCGATATTTCTTTAAGGGTGGTTTTCTCCTTGCCGCCCAAGAAAAGCGTGGTGTCGCAGTTGCCGACTATGGTATCGGCGTTGTCTTTGTAAATGGCTTTTAGCTGTGACTGGCTCTGCAAGATGATTGACGCGGATATTTCCCGGCTCCGTATCGTTGCAATGAGCTTTTCAAACTTTGGTATCTGCCCGATATTCGCAAATTCATCAAGTAAGCACCTAACATGGACGGGAAGCCGCCCGCCGTATTCATCATCTGCCTTGTCGCACAAGAGGTTGAATAGCTGTGTGTAGAGAATACTCACGACAAAGTTAAAGGTGTCGTCGGTGTCGCTGATAATCACGAAAAGGGCGGTCTTTCTGTCGCCTATGGTGTCAAGCTCCATTTCGTCGGTTTCCATAAGCTCCCGCAGCTCCTTAATGTCGAATGGGGCTAACCTTGCGCCGCATGAGATAAGTATGCTTTTTGCGGTCTTGCCTGAAACGAGTTGTCAATAACTTCCTAATCATGTTTACGAATTGTTCACAATTAGGACGCAAAAACGGGCGGGAACCTGATTAGTCAGATTCCC
>CAJTGJ010000214.1 GCA_910575695.1 Oscillospiraceae bacterium
ATGAGCAACTATCATCTGCGGGACAAGAGCCTGAGCCTGAAAGCAAAGGGCCTGCTGTCCCAAATGCTCTCGCTGCCGGAGGATTGGGACTACACCCTTTCCGGTCTGGCCGTTATCAACCGGGAAAGCAAGGACGCGATCCGCTCCGCAGTCAATGAGCTGGAAAAGGCGGGGTACATCAAACGCCGCCAGACCACCGATGCGGGCGGCAAGTTCAGCGCCAACGAGTATGTGATTTATGAGCGTCCGGTAACAGAAGAACCTGCATCCCCGACACACACACCGTTGTTGGAAAAACCGTTGTCGGGTTTTCCGACAACGGATAATCCGTCAACGGGAAAACCGTCAACGGAAAATCCAACGCAAATAAATATAGAGAAATTAAATACCCAAAAATCAATTACTGACGGATCAATTACCGATTCCATTCCCTTCCGGGGAACGGCGGCAAAGCCACCGGAACCGAAACGAAGGGAAACGATGTCGCTCACAGAGATGGAAAGTTATCGGGAGCTGATTTTGGAGAATATCGAGTATGACTGCCTCAAACAGCGGTTTGGAACCTACCGGGAGGACTTGGACGAGATTGTGGAGCTGCTGGTGGAAACGGTCTGCGCGAAGCGTAAGACCACCCGGATTGCCGGGGCGGACTTCCCCCATGAGGTGGTGCGCTCCCGTTTCCTGAAGCTGGACAGCTCCCACATTGAGTTTGTCATGGACTGCCTGCAAAAGAACACCACCGAGGTACGGAACATGAAGCAGTACCTTTTGACGGTGCTGTTCAACGCGCCCACCACCATGAGCAACCATTACACCTCACAGGTCAACCACGATATGTACGGCGGCTTTTGAAAGCTGGCCGTTTTTGTCTGCCCGGAACTGCCGGGAGAAAGGAATCTGTTATGAAACGACCGCTTGCGTATATTACCGCTCCCTGGAGCAAGAACCCCCATGAAAACGCGGCAAGCGCCGCCAGCTACTGCCGCCAGGTGTATGACGCCGGATATTCCCCGGTCTGCCCTGTTTTGTTCCTGCCGCTGTTTTTGAAAGATGAAATCCCCCAGGAACACAAGGACGGAATCG
>CAJTGJ010000215.1 GCA_910575695.1 Oscillospiraceae bacterium
ATCATATACACGACGAATATCATTGAGGGCTTGAACCGTCAGTTCCGCCAAATCACAAAAAACAAGCCCAGCTTCACCAACGACGATTCCCTGCGCAAGATGCTCTATCTGGCCAGCAGGAAAATTGTCGGGCACTGGACCGCCAGATGTCGAAATTGGGACGTGGTTTTGTCCCAGCTCCAGCTCATGTTCCAGGACCGCCTGACTGCCTGAACCCGGCTTCCTCTTAGCGTTTCCGGGCGGGGAGACGGCATTCACGCTGCGCGCGCATACCGTCTCTCCGCTCGGAACACAGGTGGATAAGCCGAGTTTAGCCGGGTTGTGTCCAGCCTGGGAAATCCTCTGATTTGCTCCTGTTTCCTTGACTACAGCTTGTCTCCTTTTACACAAAATTTTCTGCCGGGCCTTTTCTCCGGCGCAGTCTCGCCCTTTGCAGGGCGTCCCGGCTTGCGCTTAGGCTGGCTTTTTGCCTGCTGGTGAGCCTCAGCCCATGCTTCACGGCGCACCTGATCCAAGGCATCTGTCGCCCAGGAAACCACATGGAAGGGGTCGATGCACCGCAGGGCGTTGGGGCAGTATTCCTCCACACAGGAGGCAATCCACCTGGCTCCATCCTCTGAAACGCAGCGGATAGAGGCCCTTTGCTCCTCGCTGAGCAGCTCAAAAAATTGGGAGAGGACGTCCTTCCCATACCCAGGAGCGCACCAGATGACGCTGGACTTGTCGTGGTTGATGACCACCGTCATATATTTGTGGCCTTTCTTGTAGCTGGTCTCGTCAATGCCGATATTGACCAGCCCGCTGAAACGGGACGGGCGGCTTTCCTCCATCTTCTGGTACACACGCCCGCAGATGCCGCCTACCGTATGCCATTCCACCCGCATAAACTCCGAGACGGCGCTGCGGGAGGCATGTACGCTAAGCCATGCAGCCGTTTCCTCAAAGCTCTTAGACAGTGTTTACACGAGTTAAGTGCGAATAGCAGCCCAAATAGCGATACAACGGACGTGTACCGCAGCAATAAAAGCATCTGAGGTTTTGGCATAGCGAG
>CAJTGJ010000216.1 GCA_910575695.1 Oscillospiraceae bacterium
CTTAGCGTTTCCGGGCGGGGAGACGGCATTCACGCTGCGCGCGCATACCGTCTCTCCGCTCGGAACACAGGTGGATAAGCCGAGTTTAGCCGGGTTGTGTCCAGCCTGGGAAATCCTCTGATTTGCTCCTGTTTCCTTGACTACAGCTTGTTTCCTTTTACACAAAATTTTCTGCCGGGCCAGCGTACCTGAACCTTGCTGTATACGATTTGACAGGCTGGCGCTTCGGCGGCGGCCTTGTTTTTGCGCCCTTTTTTATCACCTCATTTTCCTTCGTTTTTCTGCAAATTTACCCTTGACTTTTTATTTGCAGACTCTCCATAGCTGGTGCGCAGCTTCTTGGAACTGTGCCCATTCCGGCTGTTTTCCGTTTCTTTATGCTTGTAGTCGTATTTGCTGTAGCCGAGTGCTTCGCTCAGTTCCGCTTCCAGACCATCTTCCATGAACTCAGCAATCGTCTCTTTGAACAGTTCCTGGATATCTGTCATGCTGCTCACACCACTCAGCTCCAGCAGTTCCCGAATCTTTGCCCGGCGCTCCTGCTCTTCCGGGCTGCGCTCCTTCCTTTTTCCCATAATGTAAACCTCCTTAGTGATTCCACATTCTACACCTCCTTGGTGGTTTACACAATTTTAGGGCTTGTCCCCCAGCGGGGATTTCTGGCGGACATTCTCAAAAATCGGTTCAAACATGGTTTTTTACTTCCTTTCTCTGATTGGCAACAAAAAAACAGGGGGCATCTAAATACGATGCCCCCTGAAAAAAGTAGCGTTTCCTACGACTTCCTCCGGCGGCATTATCCGCATCAGGTTCAAGGGTCGAAGGTCTACCTTCCTCTCAGCCTGTCACACAAGCTTCCCTGCTATGTTGTCGCTCCCATTCTAGACAGTGTTTACACGAGTTAAGTGCGAATAGCAGCCCAAATAGCGATACAACGGACGTGTACCGCAGCGATAAAAGCATCTGAGGTTTTGGCATAGCGAGTGGCAATCCCTCTCCAGCGTTTCAGAACCAGGAAGCAGTTTTCTACCAAAT
>CAJTGJ010000217.1 GCA_910575695.1 Oscillospiraceae bacterium
CGCCCACTATGGGGATAACCGCCTGAATACCGAGGCCGCTGTCAAAGAGGTGCTGGAACAATTCGGGCCGGAGCGTATGCAGTACATCCTTGCCAATACGGTGCTGAAAAAGGAGCATGACGGGCGTATCTCCCGCGATAACAAAGCCTGGGCGAAAACAATCCCCATGCCGGAGGATGGCGGCGATCCCCGCCACAGCTACGTCCTGGTGGTGGATAAGGTCAACCCCGGCCTGACCGACCTGTTTTTGAAGCAGGCGCGGAAAGTCCTTCAAGCCCCGGAGAAAGGCTCCGTCCTGGAAAAACTCAAACAGGAGCCGCCGGAACGCAGACCCGCCGCCCCTAAGAAACGGGAACCGGAACGATGAGCGCGGCAAAGCGGAAACGGGAGGTACAGGTGAATTTCCGGGTTTCCCCGGAGGAGCTGGCCCTGATTGAGCAGAAAATGGCCCAGCTTGGAACCGTCAACCGGGAAGCCTATCTGCGGAAAATGGCGCTGGACGGGTATGTGGTAAAGCTGGATTTGCCGGAACTGAAGGAGCTGGTGTCCCTGATGCGCTATTCCAGCAACAACTTAAACCAGCTGACCCGTAAAGTGCATGAAACCGGGCGGGTTTATGACGCTGACCTGGAGGATATATCCCAGCGGCAGGAACAGCTTTGGGACGGTGTGCAGAAGATACTGGCCCAGCTTTCCAAGCTCTCCTGACCGGATAGTTTGCCCCATCTGCGGAGGGAGGAACGGCGTTCTTCGCCGCGCCTTCCTCCGCTTTTTCTTTTTGACGGTAAACTTGCCGGATGTGCCGGAATCATGGATAATAGCGGCAGAACAGGGTTTTACGAAAGGAGTGGACTGCTATGATGTCATTTGAACAGGTGATAGACATTTTTGGGGACTATCTGGCATTGGATACAGAAATGGAAGTCTGCAAAAGCCGGTATGGGTATATCCGGGTGGAGTTTCATGGGACAGAGGAATTACCCGGCTATTGCAG
>CAJTGJ010000218.1 GCA_910575695.1 Oscillospiraceae bacterium
AAGGAAGCTGTTTTATGGCGGATATCGTATTTGGTCCTAGGTAAGTCGCCAGAATGGATTGAGAGCTTCAACGCGTGATTGAGATATTCGTCCGGATTGCTCTCCGGGGCATAGGGCGGCAAAAAGAACAGTTCGATTTTGTCCTGGCGCCTGTCCAGCCAGGCTGCGGCCTTTTTCCCGTGATGTACCTTTAGATTGTCCAAAATCAGGAAAACCTTTTGGTTGGAGGTCCGAATCAGCCGGTCCATAAATTGGATCAGGCGCTGCTGATTCATGGAATCCTCATACAGCATAAAGCGAACGTCCCCTTGCCTGCTCAGGGCGGAAAGCATATTCAGCCGCTCTCTTTTCGTCTCCACCGGCAGAATCGGAGGCTGCCCTTTGGGTGCAAACCCGCGCTCACAGTTTGAGCAATTGTCGATCCCAGTCTCGTCTCCCCAGTAAATCACGGCATTTTCCGCCATCGCTCGCTGGGCGATGGCTGGATATTCCTCCTCCTGCCACCTTTAGATGCGAGAAGGATCCTGCTTCCGGGCGCGTTTCACCGGACGCTGGCAGGTCAATCCCCAGCGCCGCATATAATCCGACACACTCCCGTCTGATATCTTTTTCCGATACTTTTTCCAGACGTATGCGCACACTTTCTTCAGCGTCCACAGACTGCCGGGGAGCCCAAATTCCTCTGGACGGCGTGTTATGACCGTTTCTCGTATTTCTGCCTGCTCCTCCGGTGTCAGCCGCAGATGTGTCCCTTTCTGAAACCCGCGTTTCTTCGGTTCCAGGGAACTGTCACCCTCTCGCTGATACGCCGTCCATATTTCGCTAATGCGACTCTGCCGTACTCCGGTTAATTCCTCAATTTCTTTCCCGGTTTTCCCCATCCTTTTGAGGCGTACGACCTGACGGCGTATCTGCGTGACTTCTCCTCTATTCAATTTTCGTAAATCTACGTGTTCCATGCTGTCTATTTTACCACTTTCTGCATCTTTTTT
>CAJTGJ010000219.1 GCA_910575695.1 Oscillospiraceae bacterium
GCTGGAGCTGCCGGAGGCCCAGACCAGGGCGCTGCTGAAATCCAAGACCCCGCTGGCGGACGTTTACAAGGAGTGGAACAAGACGGAAACCCACCACATGGAGGATTTGCGGGATGTGATCGAAGCCCGCGCCACCGCTGTGATACAGGCTGAAAAGGAAAAGGGCCAGCGGGAGGGACGGTAGATGGGCTACGTCACGCCGGAACAGATCATCCAGGCAAAGGAGCTTGACCTGCTGACCTACCTCCAGCGGTACGACCCCCATGAGCTGGTACACGTCAGCGGCAACACCTACTGCACCCGTGAGCATGACAGCCTGAAAATCAGCAACGGCAAATGGAATTGGTTTTCCCGCGGAATCGGCGGCAAGACGGCCCTGGACTATCTGATTAAAGTCCAGGGCTTTTCGTTTACCCAGGCGGTGGAGGCCCTTGCGGGGCAGAACTTTTCTCCCTTGCCCCATGTGCCCCAGGCCCAGCCCAAAAAACAGGAACCCAGGGTGCTGTCCCTGCCCAAGTCCAGCCGGTGCGCCACCCACACGGTCAGCTACCTCCACGGGCGGGGCATCGACTATGACGTGATCGACTACTGCATCCAGACCGGGCGCTTGTACGAAAGCCTGCCCTATCACAACTGCGTGTTCGTGGGCCGTGACCTGAAAGGCCAGCCCCGGTACGCCGCCCTGCGCGGCACCATGGGGGACTTCAAGGACGAGGCCCCCGGCAGCGACAAGCGGTACTCGTTCACGATTGCCGAGAACCCCAGCGCCCCCAGCGTCCACCTGTTTGAATCGGCCATCGACCTGTTGAGTTACGCCACTTTGCTGAAAATGAATGGCCGGGACTGGCGGCAGGACGCTCTACTCTCCCTGGGCGGGGTGTTCAAGAGGAAACAGGAGTTTGTTATCCCTCTCGCTCTCAGCCAGTACCTCCAAGACCACCCCGGCACCAACACGCTTTACCTCCA
>CAJTGJ010000220.1 GCA_910575695.1 Oscillospiraceae bacterium
AGTGTGCCTGTTTCCTCAAACCTATTCTAACAAATTTTGACTCGCTGCGTTAGAGCCACCGGTGTTTCATCCCCTTTGGTGCCTTGGAGCGCAGCGGAAAGGTATGGTCATAACCATGAAGATGGTGATGGACGATAAGGCGATAGAGGCCATCGTGTTCATGCTGATGGAGTTGCAGGACAGGGAGAATGTGAATTTGCCGCTGTATGAACAGCAGTTGCGGGAAGCGGATATCGCCATTCAAAACCTGTTGAACGCCATCCAGCAGGGAATCCTTACCAAGTCCACCAAGGGGCGGCTGGAGGAATTGGAGGCCGCCAAGGAGGAACTTGAAGCCCGCATTGCCTGTGAGAAGCTGGCGAAGCCCAAAATCAGCGCCGAGTTTATGACCTTCTGGCTCCACCGCTTCCGCAAGCTGGACGTGCGGCAGAAGGCCCACAGGAAGATGCTAATCGACACCTTTATCAACGCCATTTTCCTGTATGATGACAAGATGGTGATTACCTTCAACTACAAGGAAGGGACGGACACGGTTACATTTGATGACCTCAAAGCCTCGTCTGCGGCGGGAAAAACTGGTTCGGATTTGGATTGCTTAACGGCACCAAAAGAACCGAACAGTTTAGATGCCGTGGGCTGAACGCCTACGGCATCAACTGTTTCCGGGCTTTTCACCCCCTCAAATTTCTCAAGGCGAACGACAGATGCCAACAGGCCATTTTGAGTGTCTGGCGGTATTTGAACCCGCACACCAGGAACGCCAAAAAGGGCGCTAAACTCAATTGGGCTGTAACTCAAACATCAGGCAAAGATTTATTCTCTTAAAAATGGAGGCTTCGGTAGAAAGAGTGGGCGGGTCAGCGGTTAGGGAGAGTGGGATGAAGATTGGAGCAGGAGAGCATAACCATAGCGAGAAGATTATCCACGTTGCGAAAGCCAAAAGCGGTACGGATGATGAGTTTGATT
>CAJTGJ010000221.1 GCA_910575695.1 Oscillospiraceae bacterium
GTGATACGGCCCTGACCGCCCACCTTGGTGACGGTGTCGGTGGCCACGATCAGATAATTGTCCGTGATGGCCTCATTGTTGTTGACATACAGGCTGTAGGCGGCGTCCTCAGTGATACCCAGGTCGTGGGCCACGTCGCACTCACGCACGGTGGTGTCGTAGGTCTCGACGGGCTGGGCCTTGATGGTGGCGATGGGGGAGTTGCCCTTGAACCACTGATAGCCGGGACGGCCCCACTTGTCGATCACGGTGTAGTTGCCGCAGTTCAGCTGGAACTTCTGCACGCCCAGGCTGGCGTCGCCGTACTCCTGATAGCCGAAAGCGGGGGTATAGGTCACGGTGCCCTGCAGAGCGGCCTGGAACACGATCTCGGCCACCAGCTCACGGGTAGCGGGAGCGCTGAGAGTACCGGCGTAGTTGGTGTCGTCGATGTTCTTCAGCATACCCAGCTTGGTAGCGGTGGTAGCCACCCGGGTCTGCCAGCCGCTGCCCTCGTACTCGCCGTTCTGGCCGTAGCCGATGGCGCGCAGCACCATGGCCAGCATCTGGTAGCCGGTCACGTTGCCGGTGGGGTTAAAGCGGTCGGCGCCGACGCCCTTGATGATCTCCTGGTTGGCGCAGTAGCCGATGTAACCGGCGGACCACTGCTGAGCGCCGTTGGGATTCACATCTTTGAACTTGGCGATGTTGTCAGCGGTGGAATACAGGTTGTTCTTGACGTTGTCCGCGTCCCCGGAGTGCAGGCGGTACACCAGAGCGGTGGCCTCCTGACGGGAGATGGTTTTGTCGGGGCGGAACGTGCCGTCCTCGTAGCCGGTGATGATCTTGAGACCATTCAGCACCGCGACGGCTTCTTTGAACTCTTCGGTGATCGAGTCCTTATCCGTCACTGCTGCATTGGTGTCGATCGCGGCATTGGCGGTGACCATCAGGCTGAAGGTCATCATCAAAGCCA
>CAJTGJ010000222.1 GCA_910575695.1 Oscillospiraceae bacterium
AAGCCCAGCGCAAAAAAGCAGAAAGAAATAGCAGCGGTAAAATACGGAACCAGCCATAAGGAGCAGCTACGCCAGACCATTGACCGGGTACTCCCCGATTGTCAGGGGTATGATGATTTTCTGGCAAAAATGCGGGCCGAAGGTTATGAAATCAGAGAAGGGAAAAAGCTGTCCTTCCGCGCACCCGGCTGGGGCCGCTTCACACGTTCTGACAAGCTAGGGGCCGACTATACCAAGGAGGCCCTGCGGGAGCGCAGTACCAACCGGGGCGGGCGTTCCTCTGCGGCGAGAAAGGCCGTTCCCCATGCTGGCCGGAAAGTCAATATGCTTATTGATATTCAAGCGAAGATGGCCGCTGGCAAGGGTGCTGGCTATGAACGGTGGGCGAAGATTTTCAATCTGAAGGAGGCGGCAAAAACGCTCAATTTCCTGATTGAGAATGATCTGACTGACTATGACGAATTGACGGTGCGGGCAGAGCAGGCCGGTGATCGCTTTGACGAGGTTTCCCGCCGTATCAAGCAGTTGGAGGGACGCATGGCCGAGGTTGCCCAGCTAAAAACCCATATCATCAATTACTCCAAGACGCGGGAGGTCTACGCCGCTTATAAGAAGTCCCGGCATAAGAAGGAATTTCTTGCGGAGCATGGGGCGGAGATTGCCCAGCATGAGGCGGCTAAGAAAGCCTTTGACGCGCTGGGCGGGAAGCCCATCCCAAAGGTTGCCCAGCTTTCCCAGGAGTACGCCGCTCTGCTGGCGGAGAAGCAGGAGCAGTACGCAGAATACAAGGCGCTCCGGCAGGATATGATTGCCTACCGGACGGCGAAACAAAACGTGGATAAAATCCTCGGCTTAGTGCCGGAGGAACAGGACCAGAATAGAGAGCAGAAGCCGGAGCGGTGACTGAGAAAAAACTCCCGTGCCGCCTGGCATGGGAGTTTTTTT
>CAJTGJ010000223.1 GCA_910575695.1 Oscillospiraceae bacterium
CCTGTTCCAGCGCGTGAAGTATCGGGTTATCCAGCGTTTTAGCCACCTTTTTGGAGCCAGCCGCCTGGGGTGTGGAAATGTCGCAAAACACCAGCTGGGTCAGCTTTTCCGGCTGTCCGTCCCGCCAGATTTGCAGGATATTGTCCACGCACTGATTGACTTTTGTGCCGGGTTCGTCCGGCAGCATGGGGTTGATGATGCGCTGGTCCAGCCCCAGCTTGCGGCCATCCGAGGTGATTTTCAGCATATTGTCGGTTGAGGGGTCAACAGTTCCCGAATGGACTTTGGCGGCGCGCTCGGAGAGGGCCTTCACCATATCCTGCTGGTGTTCGGTGGGCTTTGCCACGACGTTGTGGTATTCCACCTCCGGGGTGGGCAGGTCCAGCTGGTCGGCGGTCTTGATGTCCGCCACCTCTTTGAACAGGTTCATCAGCTCCGGCAGGTTAAAGAACTTGGAAAATCTTGTCCGCGCCCGGTAGCCGGTCCCCTCCGGGGCCAGTTCCAGGGCTGTCACTGTTTCCCCAAAGCGGCTGGCCCAGCAGTCGAAATGGGTCATGTTCAATTCCTGGAGCCGCTCATACTGGAGGTAGCGTTGGATGGTATAAAGTTCGGTCATACTGTTGCTGACCGGCGTTCCGGTGGCGAACACAACGCCCCGGCTGCCGGTGATCTCGTCCATGTAGCGGCATTTGGCAAACATATCGGAGGATTTCTGCGCGTCTGTGGTGGAAAGTCCCGCCACATTCCGCATTTTGGTGTATAAAAAGAGGTTCTTATAATTGTGGCTCTCGTCCACAAACAGACGGTCCACGCCCAGCTGTTCAAAGGTAATCACATCGTCCTTGCGGCCCTCGGCCTGCAATTTTTCCAGCCTTGCCTCCAACGATTTTTTGGTGCGTTCCAGCTGCTTGACGGTAAA
>CAJTGJ010000224.1 GCA_910575695.1 Oscillospiraceae bacterium
AACTATCATCTGCGGGACAAGAGCCTGAGCCTGAAAGCAAAGGGCCTGCTGTCCCAAATGCTCTCGCTGCCGGAGGATTGGGACTACACCCTTTCCGGCCTGGCTGTTATCAACCGGGAAAGCAAGGACGCGATCCGCTCCGCAGTCAATGAGCTGGAAAAGGCGGGGTACATCAAGCGCCGCCAGACCACCGACGCGGGCGGCAAGTTCAGCGCCAACGAGTATGTGATTTATGAGCGTCCGGTAACAGAGGAACCGCCCGCCCAACCGTTGTTGGAAAAACCGTTGTCGGGTTTTCCGACAACGGATAATCCGGCAACGGGAAAACCGTCAACGGAAAATCCAACGCAAATAAATATAGAGAAATTAAATACCCAAAAATCAATTACTGACGGATCAATTACCGATTCCCTTCCCTTCCGGGGAACGGCGGCAAAGCCACCGGAACCGAAGCGAAGGGAAACGATGTCACTGACAGAGATGGAAAGTTATCGGGAGCTGATTTTGGAGAATATCGAGTATGACTGCCTCAAACAGCGGTTTGGGACCTACCGGGAGGATTTGGACGAGATCGTGGAGCTTCTGGTGGAAACTGTCTGCGCGAAGCGTAAGACCACCCGGATTGCCGGGGCGGACTTCCCCCATGAGGTGGTGCGTTCCCGCTTCCTGAAGCTGGACAGCTCCCACATCGAGTTTGTCATGGACTGCCTGCAAAAGAACACCACCGAGGTACGGAACATGAAACAATACCTTTTGACGGTGCTGTTCAACGCGCCCACCACCATGAGCAACCATTACACCTCACAGGTCAACCACGATATGTACGGCGGCTTCTGAAAGCTGGCCGTTTTTGTCTGCCCGGAACTGCCGGGAGAAAGGAATCTGTTATGAAACGACCGCTTGCGTATATCAC
>CAJTGJ010000225.1 GCA_910575695.1 Oscillospiraceae bacterium
GGGGCCGTGTTCCGCTTTGAGCAGATCGACGGCTCCTATATGACCACCGGCATCACCGGCTTTGACGGCACCATTTCCTTTGAGGGCGACGAGCTGCCTTACGGCAGCTACCGCGTGACGGAACAGACGCCCCCGGACGGCTATGTGAAGTCTGACCGTGTGGAAACGGTGGAGTGGGACGGCACCAAGGACGTGCTTATTACCTGGGAGAACGTGCGGGACATCAGCCTGACCATCATCAAGGTGGACGAGCAGACGGGCGTATCCCTCCCCAACGCCAGCTTTGATGTGTTCGCGGACGGCAAGCTCATTACCTCCGTCACCACCAACGACGACGGCGAGGCCCGCGTGACCGGCATCCGAAAGGAAGCCTATATTGAGATCGTGGAAACCGCCGCCCCCGCTGGCTATGTCCTGGATAAGACGCCCCACGGCATCCACATCGACCCCTACGACCCCGCCACCGAGGACGACCCTGTGCTGACCGTCACCAACCGGGCGCGGCCCGCCCTGCGTATTTTGAAGTACGACCTGAAAAGCAATTCCCCCATGCCTGATGTGACCTTTGAGGTCTGGCATGACGGCGACCTCTTTGGGGAGTACACCACCAACGCCAGCGGCGAGATTTTCCTCTACGACCTGGAACCGGGCACCTACCTTGTGAAAGAGGTCGCCACAGACGACGCCCATGTGGTGAACAGCACCCCCCAGCAGATCGAATTGAAGGCCGGTGAAACGCAGACGCGGGAGCTGGTCTTTTTCAATTCCCTGAAACCGGGCATCCACTTGATTAAGGTGGACAGCATCACCATGAAATCCCTGCCCAACGTCCGCTTTGAGTTCAAGCTGGTGGGCGGGAGCTACCGGCAGGAATTTGTGACCGATATTAACGGCGAGATCGACCTGTCCAAG
>CAJTGJ010000226.1 GCA_910575695.1 Oscillospiraceae bacterium
TGATTTTTGTTTCGCAACTTAATCATAGTCGTTTCCCCTGTGCTGCCAAGGGCTTGTTCAGTTTTTACCACCCACTCATTCTACCGATGAGCCAAATTTCTTCGGCGTTTTCTTACAATTTCAGATTGGCGTTGACATATGGTATCGGCGTTGTCCTTGTAGATTGCTTTTAGCTGTGACTGGCTCTGCAAGATGATTGACGCGGATATTTCCCGGCTTCGTATCGTTGCAATGAGCTTTTCAAACTTCGGTATCTGCCCGATATTCGCAAATTCATCAAGTAAGCACCTTACATGGACGGGAAGCCGCCCGCCGTATTCATCATCTGCCTTGTCGCATAAAAGGTTGAATAACTGTGTGTAGAGAATACTCACGACAAAGTTAAAAGTGTCGTCGGTGTCGCTGATAATGACGAAAAGGGCGGTCTTTCTGTCGCCTATGGTGTCAAGCACCATTTCGTCGGTTTCCATCAGCTCCCGCAGCTCCTTAATGTCGAATGGGGATAACCTCGCGCCGCAAGAAATAAGTATGCTTTTCGCCGTTTTGCCTGTTGCTTGTTGTCAAGGACTTTTTAATATAATTCATAGATTGTTCATATTTCGGACGTAAAACAAGGCCGGGAACCTGTTATCAGATTCCCGGCCTTAAACAGTCATAACGAATTAAATGCTTTGTCCAGTCTGTAATCTTTTCACTTCATCAAGAGAAAGGCCGACACATTCAGCGATTTTCTCAAGCGTAAGTGTTCCATCAGACAACAACTTTTTTGCAACTTCAATCAAAGATTCTTTTCGCATATCTTCCATGACCTTGCACATCTCGCTCACTCCTTTCGGATTTTCCTTCAAATACCTGGTACGGTCTGCCATCAGCTTGAAATTCATATCATCGGCATCAGTGCAGTTAAAG
>CAJTGJ010000227.1 GCA_910575695.1 Oscillospiraceae bacterium
CACAAGTACTTCCTGCATGAATATATTGCATAACCAAGCTATGATCTGCATCATTAAAGTATCGTATTGGGGCGCATTTCCTAATTCTGCAAGGCTTTTTTGCATATATATTATAGTTGCCCTGCATATATTCCCCAATTTCGACTTTTTCAGTAGGCCCTAATTTAGTAAAGGTATTGGGATATGATAACTTAAATATGTTGACCCGCGGGAGCAATCCATACCGAAGTATTACTTTTTCACAGCTATTACCTACCGAACAAATTTGATAAATCATGCAATACTTACGATCAAAGTCACTTCTCATTGTAGACAGAGGTGCAATTCATCGCTTGATATTCCCACTGAGTTGACAGTCTGCTTAGGTGGTCTGATTCAAATTTGACCACTTTCTTGAGCTGGAACAACATTGCTTCAGGTCTGGAACTTCAGGTGCCGCAAGGATTTCTGACCACATAAACAGCCACAGACAGACGTGGAACACATGGAAACGCTGTTTTCAAAGAGTGCCGGAAAGCAAATAAAAAAGAGCAAAAACGGCTATAAACAAGCGGAAAATATGTAAAAAATATTGCTATGGCGGTTGGTAAGGATGAGGTCTCCAGTTCAAATCTGGATAGCAGCTCCAACTTTAAGCGCTTAAACCTGTCGGTTTGAGTGCTTTTTGTTTTGCCTCTGGAACTTTCTCGCTTAAAATATTGGCCTGAGCTTTTGGGAGCTGCTACTGTTTGACTACTGCTTGCTAAAGATTTTGCTAGGCAGTGTTTACACGAGTTAAGTGCGAATAGCAGCCCAAATAGCGATACAACGGACGTGTACCGCAGCGATAAAAGCATCTGAGGTTTTGGCATAGCGAGTGGCAATCCCTCTCCAGCGTTTCAGAACCAGGAAGCAGTTTTCTACCAAAT
>CAJTGJ010000228.1 GCA_910575695.1 Oscillospiraceae bacterium
CCAGCCACGGCCTCCGCCAAGATGCGGACGCAGGAATACACCGCCGTCATCTGCATGGCGCTCCGCTCGGTGACAGTTTTGCCGGAGGTGGAGCCGCCGAAATAGAAAGTGTAGCTGCTCCCGGCGGTACGGTTCTGAGGAGCGTGTAAGCAGTCAAGTAAAATGGTCCAAATTTCGCCAGAAAGTATACCAGTTTTGAGGCAGGTTTTCGCCACAAAGTATACCAGCGGAAAAGTTAGTTAATAATGGACTGGTGGTGCTCGAGCCTGTAGCTGGAGCCGGTCATGTTAATAATCTCGCAGCGGTGGATGAGGCGGTCGAGGATAGCGGTGGTAATGGTGGCATCGCCGAGGAAGTCGGCCCACTCGTCAAACCCCTTGTTGGAAGTAATAATCAGTGACGTTCTCTCACTCATGGCGGAGATGAAGCCAAAGAACAGATTGGCCTCGGCGGGCGAGAGGGGCATGAAGCCCACCTCGTCCACCACCACGAGGGCGGCTTTGTGGAGATACTTGAGGCGGCGCTTGCTGGCACTGGAGATCTCGGCGGTCTTGAGGATGGTCATGAGATTGTCCAGGGTTTCAAAGGCCACGGAGTATCCCAGGTCGAGGCCCTGGACGGTCAGGGAGAGAGCGAGGTGGGTCTTGCCCACACCGGGCGGACCGAGGAAGCAGATATTAAAGGCCCGCTCCACCCAGGTCATATCGGACAGGCGGAGCATCTGCTCCCTGGAAACGCTGCGCTGGAAGCCGAAGTCAAAGGAGTCCAGCGTCTTTTCGGCGGGGAGATTTGCCCGCTTTCTGCGCAGGAGGTTCTGCTTGAGGACGCGAAGCCTCTGCTGCTCGGCCAGGAACAGTTCCACGGATTCCAGCGGGGTAAGGCTGTTCTTCCCGGCAAAGAGG
>CAJTGJ010000229.1 GCA_910575695.1 Oscillospiraceae bacterium
GCTAAAAAAGTGAGAAATAGGAATCAGTCAAAGAGAAGCAGCGAAGAAACAGCTGAAAAAGATTCAAAAGTGTGGTATCATAAGGGGGCCAAAAAGAAGGTTTTTTTGGAAAAAACCTTGAATATGGGGGTAAGCGAGGATGTATCACCGGGACGATAGCGGGCAGCTGACGATGGAAGAGTTTTTTCAGCCGTTTGGCGGCAGACTGCGCAAAGACAATCGGTGGGTGTGTCTGGCGGGCATTATGCCCTGGGAGTACATCGAAGATATCTACGCAAAGAATCTGAGCAAGGAAACGGGCCGCCCGGCCATCTCATCCCGAATCGCTTTTGGCGCGATCTTCATCAAAGAGTTCTGCCGCCTCACAGATGAGGGAACCGTACAGGAGCTCCAGGAAAACAGCTATATGCAGTATTTTCTGGGCTTGCACGAGTTCCAGACGGAGCCGTTGTTTGATCCGTCTATGATGGTGCATTTCCGCAAGCGGTTCCCAGTGGAGGAGGTGGCAAAAATCAACGAATATGTCTGCACGGGGAAGTGGCCGGAGGCGCAGCGGAATGTGGACCGGAACGATGATCCGGAGGATAGGGATGGGCCGCCCTGCGCAGGCAAAGAAACCGGGTCCAAAGCGTCTGCACATAAAGGGAAAGCAAATCCGAACGCATCCAAAAAGAAGAAAGTGCGCAGAAGGAAGAACCGCGGCAAGCTGATCCTGGATGCCATGGTGGCCCCCGCCGACATCAGGTATCCCACAGACATCGACCTGCTCAACAGGAGCCGGGAGCACCTGGAAACAGCAGTGGACATTCTCTGGCCCCACGTAACCCATACCAGCCATAAGCTGCCGTATTCGGCAAAAAAGGCCCGAAAGTCTTATCTAAAACTGGCGAAAAGCAA
>CAJTGJ010000230.1 GCA_910575695.1 Oscillospiraceae bacterium
CGAGCCGCTGATGGAGCATGAGGTCAACGGCCTGGATTATCGCTATGTGTACGGCAACGACCGGCTGAGCGTGAATATCACCGGGGTGGAAACCAGCTCGGGCAACCTGATCGAGAACGGGAACCAGATCCGTCTGTACTACCACATGGACTACCTGGGCACCACCGATTACCTGACCAGTCCGGTGAGCCTGAAGGTCACCAGCTGGACGCACTACAACGAGTGGGGCGAGATCACCCACAACGCGGTGCTCAAGAGCGGCCAGCGGGAGCTTGACCTGGTGAAGCGGTACGCCACCCATGATTTTGACGCGGTGCTGGGGATGTACTACGCCAAGGCCCGGTTCTATGACGCGGAAAACCGCAGGTTTGCCAGCATGGATCCGGTGAAGGGAGAGCTCACTGATCCCTTGACCATGGTGCAGTATATCTATGTTGTTGATTGTCCGCTGATTTATGTCGATTTGGGCGGTGAACAGAAAAGTCCTCCTTCGAGCGTTGACGGCGGTGCAAACAAGAACACTACAACGCCGAAGCCTACGGTCACTAAGCCATCTACTCCAAAGGCGAGTGATGCTACCAAGGGCGCGACCAGCGGTCTCAAAGGCCCGACCAGCGGTGGTAACGGTGCAACCAGCGGTATCAATGGCGCGGTTAGCGGTGCTGGTATGTCGCAAACTTCGGACCGTGGAACAAAGTATATAGTAAATGCCTCCGCAGGTTTGAAGTTGCGTTCGATCGCAAATCTGTACGGTAGAGTCATCAGGGTTTTACCATATGGGACATCTGTTATCAGTTTGGGGCAGAGCACAAAAGCAAATGGATACAGTTGGCTCAAGGTTTTGGCCAATGGTCAAGAAGGCTGGGTGGC
>CAJTGJ010000231.1 GCA_910575695.1 Oscillospiraceae bacterium
CCGGGCGGGGAGACGGCATTCACGCTGCGCGCGCATACCGTCTCTCCGCTCGGAACACAGGTGGATAAGCCGAGTTTAGCCGGGTTGTGTCCAGCCTGGGAAATCCTCTGATTTGCTCCTGTTTCCTTGACTACAGCTTGTCTCCTTTTACACAAAATTTTCTGCCGGGCCCTATAGTTCCTCTAAATTGATGCGTTACATCAAAAATCTTCCTGTTGCTCCCATCAGCTATGTTCGTACTAAGGCCCCAATGTGCAAGAAAAGGTCTATTCAGAAATACACGCCGGAAGGCAGAGCGGAAATCCATGAAAACCTTGGTTTTGATACCAAGATGCTCAAGGCGCTTTTGCGGCAGGAAGCCCACGGGCAGAGTGCCGCATATGCAGATAACCGTCTATCACTCTTTTGCGCACAGTATGGAAAGTGCGCCGTTACCGGACAAGTATTTGAAACCCTGAGAGACATCCATTGTCACCATAAATTCCCCAAAAACAAAGGTGGCAGAGATAACTACCAAAATCTGATTATCATTCGGGAAAGCGTACATATTTTAATCCATGCTACGTCTGAATCGACCATAGCAAAATATCTATCTGAATTAAGCCTCAACAAACGCCAACTCGCAAAGCTCAATAAACTCCGCAAAGAAGCGGGAAATCCGCCTGTTTTTGCTTAATCGGTTTCGGCAGAAACAAGCACAGACCACCAAAATGTGAGGCTTCGGTAGAAAGAGTGGGCGGGTCAGCGGTTAGGGAGAGTGGGATGAAGATTGGAGCAGGAGAGCATAACCATAGCGAGAAGATTATCCACGTTGCGAAAGCCAAAAGCGGTACGGATGATGAGTTTGATT
>CAJTGJ010000232.1 GCA_910575695.1 Oscillospiraceae bacterium
GGGAACGGAAAAAGAGTGCAAGCCAGCGCACCAGCCGGAGGCAGGCGTTCATGGCCAGGATGATGAGAGCAGCCTCGGTCTTTGCCGTTTCATCCAGTTTAGAGAATAATCTGTCAAGTCCGAACCGACGTTTCGCGTTGCCGTTTCGACCCTCGATGGCGTTGCGTTCACAGGCGTCCCGATAGATCTGCCGCTTGATTTTGGTGTCTGTCTCAGAAGCTTTCCTGCGTCCCAGCGGCAGACCGGACAGCCGGATGCCGAGCTGGGTGCAGAACATTTTATTGCGGCGGGTCTGGTAGATCCTGTCCGCCAGAACGGCGCTGGGATAGCAGCCGAATTTCCGAAAATAATCTTCCACAGCGGCTTCAAGGTCACTGCCTTCGTTGAAATTGCTCCAGCTGGTCTGCTCCAAATAGGTGTATCCATCCACCACGGAAAGGTGCAGTTTCTGCCCGAATTCGGTAGGATTTGGACGTTTGCCCCGCTGGATGGGACGCACGTGGGGCTGCTCCAAACTAACGATCCGGCCCTCGCAGATATGGGTGCCGTTGTCGTACATCATCTTCTGTTGGCGGTACACCATCGGGATCACAGCAAGCCGGTCCCTGAGCCAGCGGGGAAACAGTGTTTCGTGATCCGGAACCTGGGACGAAAACTTTCGCAGCTGTTTGGATACCAGCTCAATATACCGCAGCTGCTCTCCAATTGCCCTGCGGCAGTTCGCTCTGGTCCATTTCTTGCTTTTCGCCAGTTTTAGATAAGACTTTCGGGCCTTTTTTGCCGAATACGGCAGCTTATGGCTGGTATGGGTTACGTGGGGCCAGAGAATGTCCACTGCT
>CAJTGJ010000233.1 GCA_910575695.1 Oscillospiraceae bacterium
CCAGGACGGAGCCTTTCTCCGGGGCTTGAAGGACTTTCCGCGCCTGCTTCAAAAACAGGTCGGTCAGGCCGGGGTTGACCTTATCCACCACCAGGACATAGCTGTGGCGGGGATCGCCGCCATCCTCCGGCATGGGGATTGTTTTCGCCCAGGCTTTGTTATCGCGGGAGATGCGCCCGTCATGCTCCTTTTTCAGCACCGTATTGGCAAGGATGTACTGCATACGCTCCGGCCCGAACTGTTCCAGCACCTCTTTGACAGCGGCCTCGGTATTCAGACGGTTATCCCCATAGTGGGCGTTAATGGCCTGCTCAATGGCTTCTTTGCAGGCAAGACTGACTTGCAGGGAGGCGCGGTACTGTGCCATTTCCCCATGCTCGGACGCATAGGCGACGGAGTGGGGATAGACCGGGGCGGCTCTCTGTTCTTCTTTGGCCCTGTGCATCTCATTCGCCCGTTCCTCAATGCTTTCCCGTATCACATCCATATAGCCGGTTTCCAGTTTTTCAAAATGCCGGTACACATCAGCCAGCGGGGAGGGGGAATCCAGAAGCGCCTGTGCCTGTGCATCGGAGAGTTCCAGTTCCTCCATCGCCATCACAATGTCCTCCCGGACGGTGTACTCATAGGCATGGTTTAAGACCTCCTCCGGGGACTGGCTTTTCAGCCAATCCCGGAAGGTATCCTGTTCAGCGGCCATCTTCTCATAAAGGGCCGTATTCTTTTCGTTGCTGTTCATATTATCTTGCCTCCTGTTCCTGTTGTCTGGGTTTCTTTTCCATGCTGCGGGGCGGGA
>CAJTGJ010000234.1 GCA_910575695.1 Oscillospiraceae bacterium
TGCGGGAGGGGCAAAGGTATGGGTGTTTCTGGTGCGGGGATTAGCCGAACAGACCGGAGAGCAGGGGTACAAGCACCATGCCGATGAGGGCAACGCCGCCGCCCGCCATAAGCTGTTTCATGCCCTGGCTCTTAGCTCACTACGGATAAAGAAGCAGAGAGAGGTTAAAAATTTTTGCCGTCACTATCCGGCGGGGCCTCGCCGGATAGGTCTGGCTCAATCGTCGGGCAAGTCCACCTTGCCCACAAAAGAATAATAAATCTCGATGTCCTGGTGGCGCATTCCCTGCTCGTCCTTCCAGCACTCATGCACCACGATCTTCTCCACGAACTCCCGGAGGAGGGTAGGGGTCAGCTCCTCAAAGCTGGTGTACTTCCGCACAACTGCCATGAACTTCTCCACGTTCACAGCGGCCTCCTGCGCCTGCCCCAGCTCCGCCTGTAACTCGGCGGCACGGGCTTTCAGTGCGGCCTGCTCCTGCTCGTAATCGGCAGACAGCTCCATGAAACGCTCGTCCGTAATGCGTCCGCTCACGCTGTCCTCATACAGACGCTTGAAGATGCCGTTCAACTCTCCGATGCGCTTCTGCGCCGCCTCCAGCTCACGGCGGCGGGCGGCGTTCTTTCGCTTGCCGCCGTCCTCGTTCTGCGCCATCAGCAGCTTCATAAACCGGGCCTCATGCTTGGCGGCGTAGCTGGTGACTTTCCGTAGGTTCTCGGTCACTCCGGCGGTTAAAAGGTCGGTGCGGATAAAGTGCGCCGTACAGTCTGCCGTGCG
>CAJTGJ010000235.1 GCA_910575695.1 Oscillospiraceae bacterium
CTCTCCGCTCGGAACACAGGTGGATAAGCCGAGTTTAGCCGGGTTGTGTCCAGCCTGGGAAATCCTCTGATTTGCTCCTGTTTCCTTGACTACAGCTTGTCTCCTTTTACACAAAATTTTCTGCCGGGCCGGAGAATGTGGTCTTCCTCGGCCCGCCCGGCGTGGGCAAGACCCATCTGGCCTCCGCTCTGGGCCTGGTGGCAGCACAGCACCGTTTCTCTACCTACTACATCAACTGCCATCAGCTTATTGAGCAGCTCAAGAAGGCCCATTTTGAGAACCGTCTGCCGGACAAGCTCAAGGTTCTCGCCAAGTACAGGATGCTTATCATCGACGAGATCGGCTACCTCCCCATGGACATCCAGGGCGCAAACCTGTTCTTCCAGTTGATTGCCAGGCGATATGAGAAGACGTCCACCGTCTTTACCTCCAACAAGACCTTCTCCCAGTGGAACGAGGTCTTTGCCGATGTCACCATCGCCTCCGCTATTCTGGATCGTGTCCTGCATCACTGTACCGTTATCAATATCAAGGGTGAGTCTTACCGCCTGAAAGAACGCAAGGAATTTATGCGCCAGAAACAGCAAATTGTAAATACCCTATTTGACCAAGGAAACGCTTGATTTTGTTACCCCCCTTTCCGCCGAAAAACTACAAAATTTCCGGCTCATCGGTAGAATGAGTGGGTGGTAAAAACTGAACAAGCCCTTGGCAGCACAGTGGAAACGACTATGATTAAGTTGCGAAACAAAAATCAAGGAAGAAGGCC
>CAJTGJ010000236.1 GCA_910575695.1 Oscillospiraceae bacterium
TTGTAGGCAAAAGCCCTTTCGCTGGGGAGCAGGCTTTCCCGTTGTAAATTGCTGTCAACCATGATAATCGTGGCGGCGTCATCGTCCAAATCCCGGACAATCACCGGCATGGTTTCTTTCTCTGCCAGTTCGCTGGCCCGATGCCGCCTGTGTCCGGCTACCAGCTCATAGCCGCCGCTGGGGTCGGGTCTGGCAATCGCCGGAACCAGAACGCCGTACTGCCGGATGCTGTCCGCTGTTTCCATCATGGCATCATCATCTTTGACCTTGAAAGGGTGGCCCTTGAACGAGTGCAGCTCGCTTAAAGGGATTTCTACCACCTTTTCCCGCCCCGCGTCGGCGCGGCTTTCCTCGGTGGTAAACAGATCATCGACCGATGCCAGCTCTACTTTTTTCGCGCTGCTTTTCAAGTTTCAACACCTCCTTAGTCAGATTTGCGTAACCCTCCGCTACTTTGCCGCCTGGGTCATGGGAGAAAATGCTCTTGCCCTCTGCGCTGGTTTCCTTTGCCCGGACAGAATGGGGAATCTCGGTTCCGAACACCTTGATTTTACTGCCGTAGGTTTCCCGCAGCAGGGCGGCAATCTCTTTGGCGAAGTTAGTGCGGTTGTCCACCATTGTCAGCAGAATACCGTCTATTTGCAGTTTCGGGTTGATCTGCCGCTTGACCTTGTTCACCGTAGAGAGCAGCTGTTCCAGCCCTTTGGCGGGCAGGTACTCCGCCTGGACGGGAATTATAATCCTGTTGGCAG
>CAJTGJ010000237.1 GCA_910575695.1 Oscillospiraceae bacterium
AACGAATGGCTGGTGAGGGATACGAGCAAGAAAATCAGAGCAGTCAAGAGGTCAAAAGGCATGAGTGGGAAGCCTGTCACAAGCAAGCCCGTGTACGGCTACCTCATGGACGAGGACGAAAATTTCATCATTGACGAAGAAGCCGCCCCCGTGGTGAAGCAGATTTACAGCCTTTGCCTTGCCGGGAACGGACCGACCAAGATAGCCCGTATGCTCACGGAGCAGGAAATCCCCACGCCGGGAACGCTGGAATACCGCCGGACAGGGAGAACCCGCCGCTACCACCCCGGCTATGAGTGCAAATGGGCGGCGAATATCGTGGTACATATCCTTGAAAACCGGGAATACACGGGCTGCCTTGTGAACTTCAAGACCACCACACAATCCTACAAGTGCAGCAAGATTATCTACAACAGCGAGGACAAACAGGCAATCTTCGAGAACCACCACGAGCAGATAATCGACAAGGACACATGGGAGCGTGTGCAGGAGCTACGCAAGCAGCGCAAACGCCCCAACCGCTATGATGAAGTGGGCTTGTTCTCCGGCATACTCTTTTGTGCCGATTGCGGAAGCGTCATGTACCAGCAGAGGTATCAGACGGACAAGCGGAAACAGGACTGTTACATATGCGGCAGCTACAAGAAGCGCACGGCAGACTGTACGGCGCACTTTATCCGCACCGACCTTTTAACCGCCGGAGTGACCGAGAACCTACGGAAAGTCACCAGCTACGCCGCCAAGCA
>CAJTGJ010000238.1 GCA_910575695.1 Oscillospiraceae bacterium
AAGCCCTCCGACGCCAAAGAGTGGGCCATCCGCATGAGGGAAAAGGGCTTTAGCTACCAGTCCATCAGCAACTACAAACGTTCCCTCCGGGCAGCGTTCTTTATCGCCATCGAGGACGATTGTGTTCGCAAAAATCCGTTCAGCTTTGCCCTGAACAAAGTTCTGGAGGATGACAGGGGCGAGAAAACCGTGCTGATGCCGGAACAGGAGGTAAGCCTGATCGACTTCGCGCAGAATGACCCGGTATATCAGAAGTACGCCGATGAGCTTATCATCCTGCTGGGAACCGGACTTCGCATTTCCGAGTTCTGCGGGCTGACTACGAACCTTGACTTTAAGAACCGGCTAATCCGGGTAGACCACCAGCTTTTGCGGGACAGCAAGAACGGCTACTACATTGAAACGCCCAAGACCAAGAGCGGCTACCGGGAAATCCCTATGAGTGAGCCGGTCTACCGGGCGTTGAAGCGGGTACTGAAGAACCGGGGCAAGAAAACCACCATCACGGTGGACGGCTACACAAACTTCCTGTTTCTCAAAAGGGACGGGACGCCGAAAGTGGGCATGGACTATAACAACATGATTAGGGGCCTTGTGAAGAAGTACAACAAGCAGCACAAGGAGCAGTTGCCCAACATCACCCCGCACTCCCTCCGGCACACGTTCTGTACCCGTATGGCAAACGCCGGTATGAATCCCAAGGCGTTGCAGTACATCATGGGCCA
>CAJTGJ010000239.1 GCA_910575695.1 Oscillospiraceae bacterium
CAAAAAGAAAAAGCGGAGGAAGGCGCGGCGAAGAACGCCGTTCCTCCCTCCGCAGATGGGGTAAACTCTCCGGTCAGGAGAGCTTAGAAAGCTGGGCCAGTATCTTCTGCACACCGTCCCAAAGCTGTTCCTGCCGCTGGGATATATCTTCCAAATCAGCGTCATAAACCCGCCCGGTTTCATGCACTTTACGGGTCAGCTGGTTCAGGTTGTTGCTGGAATAACGCATCAGGGACACCAGCTCCTTCAGCTCCGGCAAATCCAGCTTTACCACATAGCCGTCCAGCGCCATTTTCCGCAGATAGGCTTCCCGATTGACCGTCCCAAACTGGGACATTTTCTGCTCGATCAGGGCAAGCTCCTCCGGGGAAACCCGGAAATTCACCTGTACCTCCCGTTTCCGCTTTGCCGCGCTCATCGTTCCGGTTCCCGTTTCTTAGGGGCGGCGGGTTTGCGTTCCGGCGGCTCCTGTTTAAGTTTTTCCAGGACGGAGCCTTTCTCCGGGGCTTGAAGGACTTTCCGCGCCTGCTTCAAAAACAGGTCGGTCAGACCGGGGTTGACCTTATCCACCACCAAGGCATAACTGTGGCGGGGATCGCCGCCATCCTCCGGCATGGGGATTGTTTTCGCCCAGGCTTTGTTATCGCGGGAGATGCGCCCGTCATGCTCCTTTTTCAGCACCGTATTGGCAAGGATGTACTGCATACGCTCCGGCCCGAA
>CAJTGJ010000240.1 GCA_910575695.1 Oscillospiraceae bacterium
CCCGCCGCCAGCCTCCCGGAAGCGCCGCAAGCGGAAGAACCGTAAAAAATCCAAGCAGCGGCAGGCGGCAAAGCACACCCCGAACGCCGCCCGTTCTCTGGAAGATCAGGCTATGCGCACTGCTGGGGACGCTCCCATGCAGAACCGTCCCCCCGGCCAAGGGCGAAAGCCCTCGGTGAAACGCCCGCCCCGTCCAGTGGAGGGGGGCGGACGGCTGCAATTCAAGGCGGCAGAGGGTGAACAGCTCCCTTCTGACAGCAAGGCCCCCGCTGATGGCAGGGCGAAGATGAAGAAGCGGCAGGCACAGCGGTTTACCCCGGATTCCGCCCGTCCTGCGGACGAACCCCAGCCCTCCCGCCTGATACCTGATGGCGGCAGTCGGCTTCATTTTGAGGGTTCGGAGGTCCCGGCCCCTGACGCAGAAGCACCCGTTGATGAAAAACGGGCGGTGATGAAGCGGCAGGTCACGGACCACGCCGCCCAGCCGGAGCAGTCAGAGGGTGGGGGCGACACCCACCAGCGGGACAGTCCCCCGGCAGGATCGCCGTCCCCCGCGCCGGATGACCGGGCGTATCAGAAGCGGCAGGCGGCAAAGTTCGCTGCCCACTCCGCTGCTGGCAAGGCGGACCGGCCACGGCTGCAATTTGAGGAACCGCCCTCTGCGGCGGACAG
>CAJTGJ010000241.1 GCA_910575695.1 Oscillospiraceae bacterium
CAGGTACTGGGCCACCATCCTCAATGGCCTGAGGAACCGGGGTGTGGAGGACATCTTCATTGCCTGTACGGATAACCTGACCGGCTTCTCCGCCGCCATTGAGGCTGTGTTCCCCAAAACGGAGATTCAGAACTGTATCGTCCACCAGATTCGCAATTCTACCAGGTATGTATCCTACAAGGACCTGAAGGCGCTGGCGGCCGATCTTAAGGCGGTGTATGCGGCGGTGGATGAGGCCTCCGCCCTGGATGCCCTGGAGGTTTTTGCCCAGCACTGGGATAAGAAATATCCCAAGATTTCCTGTTCCTGGCGGGATAATTGGCCCAATCTCTGCACTTATTTCAAGTACCCCCAGGAGATTCGGCGTCTGATTTATACCACCAATACCATTGAGGGCTTTAACCGCCAGCTTCGCAAGGTGACCAAGGCCAAGTCTGTTTTCCCCACCGATGACAGTTTGCTGAAAATGCTATACCTGGCTATGATGGATATTACCAGAAAATGGACTGGCCGGCGGCAGGATTGGAGCATCATCCACGCCCAACTGGCGGTCTGCTTCGCCGAGCGTATGCCAGACTGATCTGGCTGCACCTTGACATACGGCGGAAACGTCGTTAATATGGCGGTGAAGGGGGCGGTTTTCGCCCCGCCCCCTTGCCTGTATTTC
>CAJTGJ010000242.1 GCA_910575695.1 Oscillospiraceae bacterium
TACATGGGCGGGATGCCGGAGGAGCTGGTATTTGACCAGGACAGTATCGTTTGCGTAAGTGAAAACGCGGGAGACATCATCTACACCTACGAATTTGAGAAGTTCCGGCAGGAATGCGGGCTGTCCATCCGAATGTGCCGTGGGGCGGACCCGGAGAGCAAAGGAAAAATTGAGAATGTGGTGAAGTACATCAAGGGGAATTTCCTCAGCCACCGGCTGTATGTGGACGATGGTATTCTCAACGGGAGCTGTCTGGAGTGGCTGGAGCGGACCGCCAACGCCAAGGTGCATGGAACCACCAAGCTGGTCCCGGCGGAGGTATTCCAGGAGGAGCGAGAGTACCTGCGGCCCCTGCCGGTCTGTGACCAGGTGAAGCGCCCGGTGATTTGCCGGACGGTGCGCAAGGACAACACAATTATCTACGACAGCAACCGCTACTCCGTCCCTCTGGGTACCTACACCACCCAGCCGGAGGTACGCATTGAGACACTGGACGGTGTTCTGTACATCCAAACGCTGTTTGGCGAACCGATCTGCGAACACCGCATCTCCTCCGGGCGGGGGCTGCTGATCCAGAGCCAGTCCCACCGGCGGGACCGCACCTCAAAGCTGGACAAGCTGCTGGAGGAGCTGGACGCTGAGCTGGACGGCAGGGC
>CAJTGJ010000243.1 GCA_910575695.1 Oscillospiraceae bacterium
GCGACAGAGCTTGGGAGAAAATCAGACCATACACGATAGGCGAAAAGGGGACGCGCGGAGGCAATGCCCGAGATACACGGCAGTTTATCAACGGTGTATTCTGGATCTTACGCACCGGAGCACCCTGGCGGGATTTGCCGGAAACATATGGAAATTGGAAGAATGTACACCGGCGGTTCTGCCGGTGGCGCGACAAGGGGATTTGGGAAAAGATTCTGGAAGCGCTGGTGGATGACACCGACTTTGAGTGGCTGATGATCGATGCCAGCCATGTCAAAGTACATCCTGACGCCACTGGCGCTCGAGGTGGAAACCAGGCAATGGGCCGTACAAAAGGGGGCTCAACACCAAAATACATCTGGCCGTGGATGCGCATGGTATGCCGGTGCGATTCTTTGTCACTTCTGGTACCACAGCGGATTGCACAATTGCAGCGCAGTTGATCGAGGGCTTCCAAGCGGAATATCTTCTGGCAGATCGGGGCTATGATACAGACGCAATCATTCTCAAAGCTGCTGACGAGGGAATGACGCCAGTTATCCCTCCAAAGAAAAACCGCAAAGAATTACGTGAATACGACGAATATCTTTACAAACTTCGCCATCTCGTTGAGAACGCTTTTCTTCTTCTCAAGCGCTGGCGCGGCATTGCT
>CAJTGJ010000244.1 GCA_910575695.1 Oscillospiraceae bacterium
GGCTTCTCCGGTTCCGCCGCCTTGCCGGTGCAGCTTGTCATGGTAAAGGCGCAGACCGGGCAGTTCCGGTTGATTGCGCCTGCCTGACATTTCTCGGTGCAGCTGCAAACGGTAGGAGGTTCCTCGCTGTCCCCGTCCTCCATCAGCGCCATCAGGTCGGCCTCGTCCACCTGGTTCAGAAAATGGACGGTGTTTTCTCCCTCGTCATCCCGGTCCACCAGGATATAGAAGTAGTTGCCGTTTTTGGTGGTAACGGTAATCAGCTGCTTGTTCCCGCCGTAATCGTCCACCAGGGTGGCGTTGCCATCCGGGGTGAGGGGAGGCGTTTCCTCCGGCTGCTCCACCTGTACGTTGGAATCGTTGGTTTCATCAGCCGGTTCCCCGCCGCCGCCCGCGTAGGCGGGGACAGAAAAACCGCCCATAAGAACCAGGGCGGTGCAAAGCGCAGCCAGTGTCCGCAATAGTTTTTTAGATTTCATCGTGATTTTCCTCCTTTTCCTGGGTGTCGGGTGCAGGCGTTCCCACGCCGGGAATCCCGCCGCCGGACAGCAGCGCGTTCAGCTCCTGCGGGGTCATGCGGACCGCCCGCACCAGCTGGACGATTTGCAGGTTCTCCGCCTCGGTTTTCTGCGCCTCCAATTCCCGCAGC
>CAJTGJ010000245.1 GCA_910575695.1 Oscillospiraceae bacterium
ATAAGCTGCTTCATGCCCTGGCTTTTCGCGCCCGGATTGTCGTTGCCGTAGCCTTCCATGAGGTTAATCACGCCCCAGATACCAAGCCCGGCTCCAAGTGCTACAACAAGGGTCTGCAAAACGTCTACTGCGCTATTGAAAAATGCCATAAATATATCCTTTCTGCCGCGTCTGCGGCTGTCCGGCAAGCGGACAAAAGGCGGTCAGCGTATGGTCGCCGCCGCACAAAAAAACCGCCCTCTGGTAAAGGCGGCTGTCCCCGCGCTGCGTAAGTTCTGCGGCGCGGCGGTATTCAGTTGTAAGGGGTGCGGCTCCTGCCGCTGTGTACTGCGCCGGAAAGTGGGGGCGCGTATCATGTAGCCGGTATGGATAGATGTGATTGCTTCAATCGCTCCTTTCTGTGTCCCGCTGTGCTGCCGGACGTTTTTTTCAGACTTGCGGGAAGTGAATAGCTTGCGTAGCAAGGTGTTCGCTTCCCGCAAGTTCACAAAGGGGTAGCTGCCGCAAGGCAGCGTAGGGGAAGTGTAGCTTCCCCTGTCCCCCGGCGGTCTGCCATGCTGTCACTGTTGCGGGATAAGCCCCCGGCGCGTGACATACTCCGTTGCAAAACGGCGGTGTTCCGCTTCCTTTTCCC
>CAJTGJ010000246.1 GCA_910575695.1 Oscillospiraceae bacterium
TCTGTGAACGCTTCCAGCACAGCCTTAAAGTCACGCCGGGAAGAACTTGACAAGGCTCCGGGGACATTTTCCCAGAGCGCGAATTTCGGGTATTCTCCATTGGTTGCCTCCTGCATTTCTCTGATAATCCTGACAGCCTCCAGAAAGAGGCCGCTCCGCTCCCCGGCAAGGCCGAGCCGCTTGCCTGATGCCACGCTCAAGTCCTGGCAGGGGGAGCCGAAGGTGATGATGTCCACAGGCGGCAGTGTGCCGCCATAAAGTTTCGTAATGTCGCCAACGTGTTCCATTTCAGGAAAGTGCTTCTGTGTCACAGAAATACATTCCGGTATGATTTCGCTGGCCCACAAAGGTCTGATTCCATAAAAAGAGGCGGCATAGGGAAAACCTCCTATGCCGTCGAATAAGGAACCAAGCGTAAGCTGCTCTTTATTCAATTTTTCTTTCCTCCATTGCTTTTTTCTTTGCCGCCAAAGTCCAGCTTGAAGTTTACATACTCGCCGGTATCCTCCAAAAGCACATCCGCGTCATAGGTTTTTCCGGTTTTTTCCGAGTAGCAGCCGGTGAGCCTTGCCCGCCCGTCTTTTAAGAGGGCCGCGACAATGGCCTTGGTGGGCTGT
>CAJTGJ010000247.1 GCA_910575695.1 Oscillospiraceae bacterium
GGTGATAGACATTTTTGGGGACTATCTGGCATTGGATACAGAAATGGAAGTCTGCAAAAGCCGGTATGGGTATATCCGGGTGGAGTTTCATGGGACAGAGGAATTACCCGGCTATTGCAGCGGCATGGTCTGCCATACCCCAAAGGAGCTTTTTGACCTTCTGCTTTCCGATTATGAAAGCTATCTGGAAATCCAGCGGACAAAAGGACGCAGAGATGTGACGGAGAAAGATAAAAACGAAATTACCGCACTGTGTCAATCCCGTTTGGAGAAGTGGGAAAAAGGAAACGCCAGATAGCTTTGGGTGATTTACTTTTGGCATGAAACAGGATAATCCGATATAAAAATGTTGAATAAAAAGAAACAAGCGGTCTGCATATGCAGGCCGTTTTGTTATGAAGGGAGGATTCCATCATGGCAACCACACGCATCATGCCGCTGCACATTGGCAAAGGCCGCACCGAAAGTCAGGCGGTCAGTGACATTATCGACTATGTATCCAACCCGCAAAAGACAGATAACGGCAGGCTCGTCACCGGCTTTGCGTGTGACAGCCGGGTAGCCGACGCCGAGTTTCTGCTGGCGAAACGGGAGTACATTTCCACCAC
>CAJTGJ010000248.1 GCA_910575695.1 Oscillospiraceae bacterium
TGGAGGGACGCCAGTTCCTCATAGCTGGCCTCGGTGGTCTTTTCCGGGTTCCGGGCGTAGTTTATCACCCTGTCCACGCGCCCCTTGATGGGCCAGATAGAGGTCACGGCCATTTAGGTATCACCGTAGGCGGAGATAACCGTTTTAGCCGCTGTGTCCACATTCTCCAAAACCTTCCTCATCTGCGGAACGTCCATCAGGCCGATGGCGTTGGCCCGCTTCAAAAGCTGATCCAGGTTATAGCCCACCCGCTTCAACTCCCGCAGAAGCAGCAGAGTATCGGCGGAGGGGGCCTCTTTCACTTCTACACCGTTCAGCACGGCGCGGGAGAAGCCCTCGCGGGAATAGTTCGTTTTCCGGGCTTTCTTGGTGAGAGCGTCCAGCTCGGCCTTGGTAAAGCGTATCATCATACCACAATTTCTTCTTTTCAAAAATATCATCCTTTCTAAATGCGGGGTCATAGGGGCGGCAAGCCCCTGTCAAGCTGAATTGTGATACCACAATTCGTTGCTTGTTAAGACAATACCGCCCTCTGCGCCTGCGGCGCGGGAGAACGGTCGGGGTAGGTTCAAGCCCGGTCGGATTTCGCCTTGGG
>CAJTGJ010000249.1 GCA_910575695.1 Oscillospiraceae bacterium
ACCCAAAAGCCACCCCTGCTATGGCTGCGGCAACTACGGGAGGCCCTGTGTGGGATTCTGCCACCGGGAACTGGAAAAGCAGCTGAAAGAAAGGAGAGATCGGAAATGAAGTATCTTATTTTATTTATCAAAATCGTTGCTGTTTTTGACCTGTGCTGTCTGGCGGTGTATTTGGGCGGCGATATTCTGACTGCCCTGATACGCAAACTTCGGAAAAAGCCTGCACAGGGCGATGACCTCTATGACTTTTCTATGGATGGCGACACAACCGCCCCGCTGTCCATAGATTCCATCCGCCAGCTGTACTCCGGCGATGTGGAAACTTTTGTAGAGGAAAGGCTTCTGCCGGAGGCCGCAAAGACGATGGAGGCTTTAACGGAACGGGAACAGACAGCGGCCCGCCTGCTTTTATGCGCCCTGATCGGCTATCTGAAAGAAGAAGCCCGCATGGACGAACAGAGCTTTCCGATGGTGATGGAACTGCTGAAATATATGGAGGGGGAAAAAGAGGAAGGCTGCCAGGACCCGGTAGACTGGCTGCTGGAGGACGCCAACAGCCGCGCGCACCGGCATGAGTC
>CAJTGJ010000250.1 GCA_910575695.1 Oscillospiraceae bacterium
AATGCGGCTCCAGCAATGCCCATACTTCGTCACTTATATCATGGCGGTGATACGATGCTTCCATTTTTTATTCCTCTTCTTTCTTTTGTTTGCTTCTATTTTACCACCTATGTCAAACTTGTGTAGACACTATCTAGTACAAAACAAGGTGTTGCCCGGTGCATACATGAACTTTGTTTCTGTTGCATACGCAAGCGCCACCCTGTCTGACCGGGGAACCGCCACCCTGCCCCTTGATATGGATTGGGGGCCGGAAGGTGAAATCTTCACCGTGGAACTGGCTGACTTCCTGAAAAACAGTCAAACCATTTTCGGGTATGCGTACACCGCCCCCGAACTGAAGCCCATGCGGGAAATTTTTGCCCATGCCAAGACGGTTCACTTCTTCCGCTTGAACATGGACGGAAAGAAAGCCGCCAATAAGTTTGTCAACGCCAATCTGAAATTGTAAGAAAGCGCCGAAGAAATTTGGCTCATCGGTAGAATGAGTGGGTGGTAAAAACTGAACAAGCCCTTGGCAGCACAGGGGAAACGACTATGATTAAGTTGCGAAACAAAAATCA
>CAJTGJ010000251.1 GCA_910575695.1 Oscillospiraceae bacterium
CTGCGGCTGGGCGGCAATACCGACCGTCTGCGGGAGCGCGTGACAGCTGAATTTGAAAAGCAGAAGCCGGTCCCGGAAATAGCTGCCGCCCTGCAATCCCTCTATCATGGCGGCAACGGTTTTACCACCGATACAGGCCGTATCACAGTCTGGTACGGCGAGGACGGAATCCATCTCTCTCATGGAAAATCCGCCCGTTATGATAAATCCGCGCAGGTCATTTCCTGGGAGGGCGCGGCGGAGCGTATTGGCGAGCTGCTGGAATCCGGTCAATTTGCTTCCAATGTGGAGCTTGCCGAGGCGGAGGGTTATGAACGCTCCCTCCTTGCCAACAAGCTCTGGAACCTGTATCACGATTTGAGCGATGAAGCCAGAGAAGCCGGATATTTACCCAGTCTGTCAGAAATCAAGGGCAACGGGTTTCCAGAAGAATCCGCATGGCTCACTGAGCAGCTGCGTGACCCGGCTTTCCGCCAGCCCCTCACAGAAGAATACGCCGCCTTTTGGACTGCCTATACGCAAGACCGTAACTTGCTGCGTTTCCATTACCACA
>CAJTGJ010000252.1 GCA_910575695.1 Oscillospiraceae bacterium
TGCTTTCCCGGTTGATAACAGCCAGGCCGGAAAGGGTGTAGTCCCAATCCTCCGGCAGCGAGAGCATTTGGGACAGCAGGCCCTTTGCTTTCAGGCTCAGGCTCTTGTCCCGCAGATGATAGTTGCTCATAACGGTGTATCCCTGTGTGCGTTCTACGCGAAAAACGGCCATTTTCTGCACTCCTTTCGTTTCCCAGGGCATGAAAAAAGCCACAATCCCGTAAAAAGAATTGCGGCGTTCATTTGCTGGCTGACTTCTGCCTGTACCGGTGAAAAAACGGCGGCATGGGCGGTTTGTCAAACAGGCTCTCTAACTGCGGAAACGTCAGGGTTTGAAAAATCCGGTCAATCTCAATGGTTTCCATGTTTCGCTGGGAGCGGCAGTCCTCCCGGATGGCTTCTCTGATTTCCTTAACGGTACACATATTCATTCCTTCCTCTCAATTTGTCGGGTTTACGGGTGGCGTTTCTTTTTGGGCTTGAAGTCCAGGATATGCCCCTCAATGACGCGGGCATACCGTTTGATTTTGATGTCCCGGCG
>CAJTGJ010000253.1 GCA_910575695.1 Oscillospiraceae bacterium
CGGGAAGAATACGGACTGAAAAAGAGCGCGGCGCCTCGGGAATATGAGGCGGTGCCGGAGCTGCCGATGGGGAAACAGATGCAGATGGATTTCGGGCAGAAGATGATGCCCAACGCAGACGGCGGGCAGACCAGGGTGTATGTGGCGGCGTTTGTGCTGTCCCGGTCGCGGTACAAGTACGCACAGGAGCAGAGCCGTCCCTTTACCAGCGTAGACCTTGTGCGGATCTGCCATGATTGCTTCCAGTACATGGGCGGGATGCCGGAGGAGCTGGTATTCGACCAGGACAGCATTGTATGCGTAAGTGAAAATGCCGGGGACATCATCTACACCTATGAGTTTGAGAAGTTCCGGCAGGAATGCGGGTTGTCCATCCGAATGTGCCGCAGGGCGGACCCGGAGAGCAAAGGAAAAATTGAGAATGTGGTGAAGTACATCAAGGGGAATTTCCTCAGCCACCGGCTGTATGTGGACGATAGTATTCTCAACGGAAGCTGCCTGGAGTGGCTGGAGCGGACCGCCAACGCCAAGGTGCATGGG
>CAJTGJ010000254.1 GCA_910575695.1 Oscillospiraceae bacterium
TCCAGATTTCAATGGTATAGGCGGCGGTCTGGTCCTCTTTGAGCAGCAGGTGCATCTCGTCAATGTAGTACCGGGTGGACTTGTGGGCGGCGCGGTTGATGGTGACGCGGTTCCATACCTGGTCCTGTACCACCAGCATCCCGATTTTTTTCAGCTGCTTGCCTAACTCCTTGATGTCATAGCAGACAATGCGGTTGTCGATGTTTACATTGGTCCGGTGGTTGAACACATTCAGGGAGCCGGAAACATAGATTTCCAGCGCCGTAGCGATGTACTGCGCCTCTTTTTCCTCCTGGGTCAGCAGAAGGTTGTATAAATCCTCCAATACCGGCATATTCTCCGGCTGGGGGTCGTTCAGGTAATCATGGTAGACCAGCCGCACACAGCGGTCGATGATGGTTTTCTGAACCGGCTGCAAGCCCTCCTTGCCGCCCACGATCAGCTCGCACAGCGACAGAATGAAGTCGGATTTCAAAGACAGCGGGCTTTCATCGTCCGAGTAGTCCAGGTTTAGGTCCATCGGGTTAATGTA
>CAJTGJ010000255.1 GCA_910575695.1 Oscillospiraceae bacterium
AATCAAACTCATCATCCGTACCGCTTTTGGCTTTCGCAACGTGGATAATCTTCTCGCTATGGTTATGCTCTCCTGCTCCAATCTTCATCCCACTCTCCCTAACCGCTGACCCGCCCACTCTTTCTACCGAAGCCTCATATTTTTTTGCTGATTTCAAATTCCTCGGCGGCGGTTTCCGGCGAACACTTATAGGAGGACACCCACTCTCCGTCATTGGTTTTCACCGGCTTCTGGTCATATTCATGCCGTTCTGCCATAGATTGCTGCCGTGTCAGCCTGCGCATGGTTTTTCGTGGGTACAGCTGTGAGATTGCCACGGGTTTCCCCCTTCTTACATACTATATCATATTGTGGCTATAATCACAATATTGTTTTAGAAAAAACTCCAATATAATTGAGGCTTCGGTAGAAAGAGTGGGCGGGTCAGCGGTTAGGGAGAGTGGGATGAAGATTGGAGCAGGAGAGCATAACCATAGCGAGAAGATTATCCACGTTGCGAAAGCCAAAAGCGGTACGGATGATGAGTTTGATT
>CAJTGJ010000256.1 GCA_910575695.1 Oscillospiraceae bacterium
CATGGCGTGTTTGAAGCAGGTCCCATGCCCCCGCCTCATGTGGGTGCTGCAATCATAGACCCCACGGAACACAACGCCCTTGCACTGGATACGCTGCCGCTTGTAGTACATCCGCTTTCCGCAGTCGGCGCAGAATATCTTCCCGGCAAAGAGGTCGATCATGCCCGCCCGGATGTCCGCCGACCACTCCATAGCGGTCTCCCGGTGGGCGCTGTCCTCCCGCATCTGCCGCTCCACCGCCTCAAAGTCCGAGACAGAAACGATGGGCGGGTGGGCATCGGAGACAACGATCCAGTTATCTTTTTCTGTGAGCCGTTTTTTCAGCCCTTTGTAGAGCGCCGTTTCGGACTTCCCACAGATCATCTCCCCAATATACGCCCGGTTTTGCAGGATGCCCCGGATGGTGGAGGGACACCAGCCCTCGCCCTGGATGTTGCCGCCGTTCCGGGTGCCGGCCCTGCGCTTGTGCCGCTCCGGGCTTTCTATACCCCCGGCCTTCAACCGCTCAACGATGGTGTAGACCG
>CAJTGJ010000257.1 GCA_910575695.1 Oscillospiraceae bacterium
CCGCCCTGGGCCTGGTGGCAGCACAGCACCGTTTCTCTACCTACTACATCAACTGCCATCAACTCATTGAGCAGCTCAAGAAGGCCCACTTTGAGAACCGCCTGCCGGACAAGCTCAAGGTTCTGGCCAAGTACAGGATGCTCATCATTGACGAAATCGGCTATCTTCCTATGGATATCCAGGGCGCAAACCTCTTTTTCCAGCTCATTGCCAGACGGTATGAGAAAACGTCTACCGTTTTCACTTCAAACAAAACCTTCTCTCAGTGGAATGAGGTCTTTGCCGACGTTACCATCGCCTCCGCTATTCTGGACCGCGTTCTGCATCACTGTACCGTTATCAATATCAAGGGTGAGTCTTACCGCCTGAAAGAGCGCAAGGAATTTATGCGTCAGAAACAGCAAATTGTAAATACCCTATTTGACCAAGGAAACGCTTGATTTTGTTACCCCCCTTTCCGCCGAAAAACTACAAAATTTCTTCGGCGTTTTCTTACAATTTCAGATTGGCGTTGACA
>CAJTGJ010000258.1 GCA_910575695.1 Oscillospiraceae bacterium
TGTCCCTTCGGTCACATAGCGGTAAACATGGACCAGCGGGTTCTGGTTGCCCTGGCGCTCGATCCGACCTTTTCGCTGGGCCAGATCTCCGGGCCTCCAGGGGCAGTCCAGATCGTGAAGCGCCACCAGCAAATCCTGCACGTTGGTCCCGGCCCCCATCTTCTGGGTGGAGCCTAACAGGACGCGCACCTGGCCGGAGCGGACTTTGGAGAACAGCTCCTTTTTGCGGACTTCGGTATTGGCTTCATGGATAAACGCGATCTGGCTGGCGGGCATACCCTGTGCGATGAGTTTCTGCCGGATGTCCTCATAGACCGTAAAGGCCAGCGGTTTCTCCGGCTCTGGAACTGCCTGTTCCAGCGCGTGAAGTATCGGGTTATCCAGCGTTTTAGCCACCTTTTTGGAGCCAGCCGCCTGGGGTGTGGAAATGTCGCAAAACACCAGCTGGGTCAGCTTTTCCGGCTGTCCGTCCCGCCAGATTTGCAGAATATTGTCCACGCACTGGTTGACTT
>CAJTGJ010000259.1 GCA_910575695.1 Oscillospiraceae bacterium
TTTTTTGTCCCCCAGGGTGTCCAGTTCCAGCTCATCATAGGCTGTGACCTCCCGTAGCTCGGCAATATCGAATACCGCCAGCCGCGCGCCGCAGGAAATCAGTATAGATTTTGCGGTTTTGCCTGTTGCTTGTTGTCAAGGACTTTTTGATACAATTCATAAAATATTCATATTTAGGACATAAAGCAAGGCTGGGAACCTGTGTCAGATTCCCAGCCTTAATCGTGTTGTGTTTCCTTATGTGCTCTGTCCAGATTGCAGCTTTTTTACTTCATCAAGGGAAAGGCCAACATACTCGGCAATTTTTTCCAGAGCCAGTGTTCCATCAGCTATCATACGAAGTGCTGCTGTTCTCATGCCCTCCTTAATGCCTTCCTCACGTTCTTCCTTCCGCATATCCTCAATTACCTTGCACATCTCGCTCACTCCTTTCGGATTTTCCTTCAAATACCTGGTACGGTCTGCCATCAGCTTGAAATTCATATCATCGGCATCAGTGCAGTTAAAGTC
>CAJTGJ010000260.1 GCA_910575695.1 Oscillospiraceae bacterium
AGCCGCATTTCCTCCATCAGCTGGCCGATGGTCTTTTGCTCAGGCATGGTGTGCGCCCCCTTTCTCCCGGCCCTGGCCTTTCACCGTCAGAATCCCGTCCAGCGTGGTGGCGGTGATCCGCAGGCGTTCAGCGGTGGCAATATCGTTTTTGACCGTTTCATCGGTCGAGTGTCCGCAGACCACCAGCACATGGGAGCGGCGCAGGTAATCTCTGGCGATGTCGATTCCGTCCTTGTGTTCCTGGGGGATTTCATCTTTCAAAAACAGCGGCAGGAACAAAACAGGGCAGACCGGGGAATATCCGGCGTCATACACCTGGCGGCAGTAGCTGGCGGCGTTTGCCGCATTTTCATGGGGGTTCTTGCTCCAGGGAGCGGTGATATACGCAAGCGGTCGTTTCATAACAGATTCCTTTCTCCCGGCAGTTCCGGGCAGACAAAAACGGCCAGCTTTCAGAAGCCGCCGTACATATCGTGGTTGACCTGTGAGGTGTAATGGTTGCTCATGG
>CAJTGJ010000261.1 GCA_910575695.1 Oscillospiraceae bacterium
TACCTTCCTCAACTTAATCTTGTTGCAACGGCTCCGGGTATCCAAGCCTTTTCCGCTATTGGCATTATCTCTGAAATTGGCGTGGATATGGCCGTGTTTCCCACCTCAAAGCACCTTTGCTCCTGGGCTGGGCTTACGCCGCAGAACAACGAAAGTGCCGGGAAGAAAAAGACTACCAGGATCAGCCGTGCCGGATCCTATATCAAGCCCCTGCTTGTTCAGTGCGCTTTGTGCGCCATCCGGGCCAAGCAGTTTCCTGAAGTCCGCCGCCGTTATCTTGCTTTGAAAAAGCGGCGGGGACATAAGAAGGCAATCATCGCCATTGCCAGGATGCTCCTGACTGCCATTTACAATATGCTCAAGAAAAATGAGCCCTACGATCCTGAGCTTTATCGCAAAGCTGACCGCCCTCCTGTGCATCGTGAGGTTTCTCTTGAGGAGGCCATCTACATCATCCAACGGCAAGGATATTTGGTGACTGCGCCCCCAACCCCCTA
>CAJTGJ010000262.1 GCA_910575695.1 Oscillospiraceae bacterium
CGGTAAATGGGGTAGGCCAGCGCGGGGTCATTCAGCTGGACATAGCCCTGCTGCAAATCGGTGATGCGGTACTCGGTATCTTCCAGAAAAACAAAATCCCCTACGCCATAGGCCGATGCCAGCGGGTCGCGGCGTTCTTCCACGATGGATGCGGTTTCTGTGGCTGGCGTTTCCTGTACTGGTTCTTCCTGCCGGTCTGCCTCTGTGAGCCGTTCCACATCAGCCATGACCTGCTGGATAAAGGGGGCATTGTCCAGCTTCTCCGGTTCTGTTACCTGCCCGTTTACAATGCCGCGCTGGGCCAGATTTTCCCGGATTGCGATAGGGTCTATATCGTCCAGATTATCCCGTTCTGCCTCTGTAAAAAAGCGGTCCTCTTTGATAAGCTGGGCGATCCGGCGCTGTACCTTGGGCCAGGGCAGTTCCATTTCTTCGGGGCTTCCGGCGCGGACAATGAACAGGTTTGTATGTTCAGGACC
>CAJTGJ010000263.1 GCA_910575695.1 Oscillospiraceae bacterium
GCCATGAGTGAGAGAACTTCCCTCATTATTACCTCCAACAAGGGCTTTGACGAGTGGGCCGACTTCCTTGGCGACGCTAAAAAAAAAAAAAAAAAAAAAGACCGCCTCATCCACCGCTGCGAGATTATTAACATGACCGGCTCCAGTTGATTTTGTTGTTGATGGCCTCGGAGCGGGCATTAGAAAGCCTGAATCTGGCGGCAGCAACAATGGCGTCAAAGTGGCGTTTGATTTTCTTGCGCAGCTCGCGGAACACGGGGATCCTGCACCGCTGGGCCCAGGCCATCCACTTGGTGAGCGCAGCGGCGATCTGATCAGGCCCGGCCTTGAGAGCCAGACGAAGATTCTCTTTGAGCAGGTAGGCACGGTAGAGCTTAGGATTGGCCCTGGTCAGGAATTGCAGCTGGGCTTGCTGATTTTCAGAGAGATGCTCCGGGTTTTTGAGCAGGACATAGCGTAGATTCTTCACTGA
>CAJTGJ010000264.1 GCA_910575695.1 Oscillospiraceae bacterium
TGGCAGCGTATTATGAGGGGAAGCAGATCGCTCTGCATCGGATATCGTATCAAAGGAAGGACATGGTTGTCAATCCTCAGCATTACCGAAGGCTTACGCTGAAACAGACGATGGACGCGGAAAATGTTCTGCTGGAACAGGACAAGGTGATTGATTTTCCTCTAAAGCCATCCGATTTGTCCAGATATGACGAGGTGCTGTATGAGTGAATTTACTATGGACAGGCTGCGGGAAAATCTGGAAAGCCTTAAGATGAAGAACACCCTGGGAATCCTGGACAATTACCTGGAACGGGCGGTGGCGGAGAATCTCAACATTGTGGACGTTTTGGATCATATCTTCTCAGAAGAGGCAAAATCCAAGCGGAAACGGGCCTATGAGAAGCAGATCCAGAGAGAGCGCCGAAAAATTTGTGTAAAAGAGAATAAAAGGCATCCATTCGGTCAAG
>CAJTGJ010000265.1 GCA_910575695.1 Oscillospiraceae bacterium
CCGCTGCTCACCGCCGAGTGGGAGTACCGGCTGGGCGAGATTGAGCGCGGCGAGCTTTCCCCGGAGGAGTTTCTGTCCGGGATTTACGCCATGCTGCGGGAACTGGCGGCAACCTATCAGGTGGTCAAGGGAACCGAGTACCTGTTCTCCCCGCCCCGCGAAGCGGTAGGCAAATGCCCCCGGTGCGGCGGTGAGATTACGGAATCGCAAAAGGGGTTTTTCTGCCAAAGCGGAACTTGCAGATTTGCCATCTGGAAAGACAGCAAGTGGTGGAGCGCCAAGAAGAAACAGCCCACCAAGGCCATTGTCGCGGCTCTCTTAAAAGACGGGCGGGCAAGGCTCACCGGCTGCTACTCGGAAAAAACCGGAAAAACCTATGACGCGGATGTGCTTTTGGAGGATACCGGCGAGTATGTGAACTTCAAGCTGGACTTTGGC
>CAJTGJ010000266.1 GCA_910575695.1 Oscillospiraceae bacterium
TTATCCATTAAAAAGCCCCCTTTGTCAAATCAGAAACCGCCGCAGGCCATTTTCGGCCTGCGGCGTATGTATTGGCAGATCAGCCCTTAAAGCGATAGGGCAGCTTCCGTCCCCCGCGCTGCTGGCCGTTGTATTTGTCCCAAATGACGCGGGCAAAGCGCAGGGCGGCTTTGTTGGTGGAAAAGTCTGTTTTACCCCGCCGGATGATCTCCTCCGGGCCCACGGCGGACAGCCGGTTGATAAAAACATTGTCGTCCACTTCTGTTTCGTAGGTCTTGAGGAACAGCGCCATACCGGACAGGATGGAAGCATTGAGCGACGTCGGCGTACCGCGCCACGCTTTCGCCAAAAGCTCCAGCATCCGGGAAAACGCCGCGCCGCCCAGCAGGCGGTAGGCGTTGATAACGGCGCGGGTGGCCTCAATCTCGAACGGCTC
>CAJTGJ010000267.1 GCA_910575695.1 Oscillospiraceae bacterium
CTGCGGCTGGGCGGCAATACCGACCGTCTGCGGGAGCGCGTGACAGCTGAATTTGAAAAGCAGAAGCCGGTCCCGGAAATAGCTGCCGCCCTGCAATCCCTCTATCATGGCGGCAACGGTTTTACCACCGATGCAGGCCGTATCACAGTCTGGTACGGCGAGGACGGAATCCATCTCTCTCATGGAAAATCCGCCCGATATGATAAATCCGCACAGGTTATTTCCTGGGAGGGCGCGGCGGAGCGTATTGGCGAGCTGTTGGAATCCGGTCAATTTGCTTCCAATGTGGAGCTTGCCGAGGCGGAGGGTTATGAACACTCCCTCCTTGCCAACAAGCTCTGGAACCTGTATCACGATTTGAGCGATGAAGCCAGAGAAGCCGGATATTTACCCAGTCTGTCAGAAATCAAGGGCAACGGGTTTCCAGAAGAATCCG
>CAJTGJ010000268.1 GCA_910575695.1 Oscillospiraceae bacterium
GCAAACTGGCAGATGTGGTAGACCTCGCTCCCGACATAGGTGTGGTAGTCGTCGATATACTCACACCTGGCGGAAAAGGTGCGGTCAGGATACTCTACCTCGATCTTCCCACCGTTGGGGAGGCGGAACTGCTCGTCATAACCGCTGTTGATGAAGCGGATGTCATCCCTGGGCAGTGTCTCCGGCTCCCAGATGGAGCGGCGGCGGATGTCCGAATCGCGGAAGTCCTTCAGGGAGGTCAGGCCCACCTGCGCCACATCGCTGCCACCCAGCGGCCCGCTCTGCAGCCCCGCCGCTCCAATAGCGGCTGCCCGCGCCGCCGCAAGATGGCCGTGGGTGGGGTCGATACCGTCCAGCACATCGTCCAGGCTGATCTTGCCCTCGGCGGTCTTTTGCCTGGTCTGCCTGTCAAACACAGTGTACGCAAAGTC
>CAJTGJ010000269.1 GCA_910575695.1 Oscillospiraceae bacterium
CTGGGAGGAAAACTGGGATATTCTGAGCACCTTTTTCGCATATCCCCCCGAGATTCGGAAAATCATATACACGACGAATATCATTGAGGGCTTGAACCGTCAGTTCCGCCAAATCACAAAAAACAAGCCCAGCTTCACCAACGACGATTCCCTGCGCAAAATGCTCTACCTGGCCAGCAGGAAAATTGTCGAGCACTGGACCGCCAGATGTCGAAATTGGGACATGGTTTTGTCCCAGCTCCAGCTCATGTTCCAGGACCGCCTGACTGCCTGAACCCGGCTTCCTCTTAGATAGTGTCTACACAAGTTTGACATAGGTGGTAAAATAGAAGCAAACAAAAGAAAGAAGAGGAATAAAAAATGGAAGCATCGTATCACCGCCATGATATAAGTGACGAAGTATGGGCATTGCTGGAGCCGCATT
>CAJTGJ010000270.1 GCA_910575695.1 Oscillospiraceae bacterium
GGCCTTCTTCCATGATTTTTGTTTCGCAACTTAATCATAGTCGTTTCCCCTGTGCTGCCAAGGGCTTGTTCAGTTTTTACCACCCACTCATTCTACCGATGAGCCTTCATTTACCATAATTCCATATACGTTTCATACCCATTCCACATTGGGGTGCTATTCTACGGGTGCGTTCAGAAGAACAGCACAACAATATGGAGGTATCGATCATGAGCATTTTCAAAAGGGCGTTTTTATACGTCACACGAAAACGGGGGAAAACACTTCTCCTGTTCGCCATCCTGCTGATTATGGCAACCTTTGTCCTGACGGGCCTCTCCATCTGGAAAGCGTCGGAAGCCGCGCAGCTTGACCTGCGGCAGAGCTTGGGCGGCAAATTTGACGTTTTCGTGGATTGGAGCAACAGCCCCTATGTAGTGAAAGA
>CAJTGJ010000271.1 GCA_910575695.1 Oscillospiraceae bacterium
AATCAAACTCATCATCCGTACCGCTTTTGGCTTTCGCAACGTGGATAATCTTCTCGCTATGGTTATGCTCTCCTGCTCCAATCTTCATCCCACTCTCCCTAACCGCTGACCCGCCCACTCTTTCTACCGAAGCCTCATAATGTTTATATCTTTGGACATTCTTTAGATATAACGGATGGAGACATTTTAAGAGAAGTCATGCGAACCCAAGGTATTATTACTACCATCTTTTATAGACATAAGCAACAACAAGCAACTCAAATTGCGAATTTGAGCAAAGTTCTCGGTCAGGAAGAGCTTCTTAGATGGTGTCGTCAATAAAGGTGTGTTATAATAGTCCCCAAAAGAAGCGGGGGGCAGAAAAATGGCAAGAGAACAGCATCGACATGATATAGGCGACAGAGCTTGGGAGAAAA
>CAJTGJ010000272.1 GCA_910575695.1 Oscillospiraceae bacterium
TTCGGTGCGGTAGCGGATTTCCACCTCCTCGGTCAGCGTCAGGACATATTGGAGGTCAAAGACCCGCTGTAACTGTGCCGCCGCGCTCTGGGGCGTGTACTCATGGAGCAGGGCGCTTAAATAAGCCGCCAGCTCATGGGGATTGTGGCCGATAGGGTCCAGATTGTACCGGTACTCGTCATAGCCGGGGTGCAGGCTCTCCATGTTGTCCAGTTCGGCTTGCAGTTGTGCCTCCTTTGCGGCATAGTCCGCTTCCGTCCCCAGCATATCCTCGTCTTTGGAGGGATAGGTGGAGCCGGACACCGCCGAGCCGATGCTCTGGGCCAGCATGGAGCAGGAGGACAGGGTATTCATCAGCAGGCAGACCAGCAGAAACAGCGCCAGCGCAATCAG
>CAJTGJ010000273.1 GCA_910575695.1 Oscillospiraceae bacterium
GTCACCCGGTACAGCCAGGACGTGGAGAGCTATGAACGGGCCACAGAGCTGGAGACCATCGGCTACAGCGTCATGACCATGAGCCCGGCTATGCTCCGGCAGATCAACCAGGCATCCGCAATGGCCGCGTAATGCGGGCCATGCTGATGATATACAACAACATGACAGGAGGAAAAATTCATGAGTAACCAGCAGAATGTCACCACGGTGGTGGAGTACAAGTCCTTTGCCCTTCCCGCCCCCATGGACGCCAGCTTTGACGCCGCCGATGTGGCGGAGGATCTGGAGGGCCTGGAGCTCTCCTTCCCCCGGGTGAAGATCCCCGGCGGCGGCGTGCCCCAGTTCAAGATGCCGGGCGAGGACCCGGACCACCCCACCTA
>CAJTGJ010000274.1 GCA_910575695.1 Oscillospiraceae bacterium
GAACTGGCAGAGAAAGAAACCATGCCGGTGATTGTCCGGGATTTGGACGATGACGCCGCCACGATTATCATGGTTGACAGCAATTTACAACGGGAAAGCCTGCTCCCCAGCGAAAGGGCTTTTGCCTACAAAATGAAATTGGAGGCCATGAAACATCAGGGAGAACGCATGGATTTAACTTGTGCCCAAGTTGGGCACAAGTCCGATGGAAAGAAATCAAGAGATATTTTAGCAGAACAGGTAGGTCAAAGTCGCAATCAAATTCAGCGGTATATTCGTCTGACCGAGTTAATCCCCGAACTGCTGAACATGGTGGACGAAAAGAAAATTGCCCTGAACCCGGCCTATGAGCTGTCCTTTCTCAAAAAAGAAGAACAGAC
>CAJTGJ010000275.1 GCA_910575695.1 Oscillospiraceae bacterium
GTCGATGCGCTGGTTGTGTCCGTACTGCTCCAACGCCCGGTTGCAAAGCTGCGCCCACGCCGCCCGCCATTCCTCGGCCTTGGTCTGCTCGTTCCAGTTGGTGGCGGGGATGGCCTTGCACTTGTACTGCCGCTTTTTCGGGTCATAGATTTTCTTCCCCTGCGGGTCAAGAATGTACTCCTTTTTCTGCTTCGCTCCCCATGCGCCGTCCTGCTGGATGGGGCGCATTGTCAGCATGATATGGGCGTGGGGATTGCCGCCGCCTGTGTCGTGGATGGCAAAGTCGGCGCACATTCCCGCATTGACAAACTGCTCTTTTACATACTCGCGGACAAGAGAAATGCCCTGCTCCCTTGTCAATTCACGGGGCAGGGCAAT
>CAJTGJ010000276.1 GCA_910575695.1 Oscillospiraceae bacterium
CCTGGCGACTGCTGAAAGATGCTGGCTGTCGCTTCCGCTTTTTTATACAGATTCATTGTATCATCGACTCGTCACAACAATATTTCCGTTCTGTTGTAAGCCGTGATATGAAAGGAGCGCAAAATAAATATTTTAGAGACTAGTCTTTGGAATTTATACATGGCTTCGTAAGGGGAAAAGTTTAATTCTTCTCCCCTGAAATTTTTGCACTCTTCTCGACACAAATCTCGCTTATTTTTTCCAATATCGTTGTATTATCCCGTTAGAACATATAGCTGGAACAAAGACAAACTACAACAGAACGGAAATTATGTGATTATCAGCCCCAAGTGTTCGATTTGACGAGCATGGACAGCGCCGCTCTCCATCGTATAGAT
>CAJTGJ010000277.1 GCA_910575695.1 Oscillospiraceae bacterium
TCTTTCAGTATTGGCAGGTGCTGCGGGAGCATAATGTCCGTCTCTGCACAGTAACAAACGGGGAGATTTCGCTGGACATTGATCCAATATTGTCCGGGATTTTCCCTGGCATACATGAAGGGAGATAGCAAATGGAACCTTGTACTTATACCCAGGAACAGGTCGAGGCCATGCAGAATGTGGATATCCGGTCTGTGGACCCGGACACCCTGCGGGATATTCGGGACGTGAAGGTCAACACCGATCTGCCGAAACCGGAGCGGATCCTGGACTTCATCCGGCAGATCGGCAATCCCTACTGCTACCGGCACGGAAAATACGTGGTGAAGGTCAGCTTCACCGACACCGACGTGACACTGGAGGACAGGATGCTCTC
>CAJTGJ010000278.1 GCA_910575695.1 Oscillospiraceae bacterium
GGAGAATACCCGAAATTCGCGCTCTGGGAAAATGTCCCCGGAGCCTTGTCAAGTTCTTCCCGGCGTGACTTTAAGGCTGTGCTGGAAGCGTTCACAGACGCCGAAGTTCCAATGCCTGGTTCTGGACGGTGGGCAAACGCCGGGATGGTACGAGGCCGAGGCGTTGACCTCGCTTGGTGCGTGTACGACGCCCAATACTTCGGAACAGCACAGCGGCGTCGGCGCATCTTTCTTATCGCAGATTTTAGAGGCGAACGCGCCGGCGAGATACTCTTTGTCCCCAAAAGCCTGTCAGGGTATTTTGCGGCGGGCGGAACGCCGCGGCAAGGACTTGCCGCCTATGCTCAAAACGGCGCTGGAACAGCAGGCGCGGGG
>CAJTGJ010000279.1 GCA_910575695.1 Oscillospiraceae bacterium
AGGAAACGGGCCGCCCGGCCATCTCATCCCGAATCGCTTTTGGCGCGATCTTCATCAAAGAGTTCTGCCGCCTCACAGATGAGGGAACCGTACAGGAGCTCCAGGAAAACAGCTATATGCAGTATTTTCTGGGCTTGCACGAGTTCCAGACGGAGCCGTTGTTTGATCCGTCTATGATGGTGCATTTCCGCAAGCGGTTCCCAGTGGAGGAGGTGGCAAAAATCAACGAATATGTCTGCACGGGGAAGTGGCCGGAGGCGCAGCGGAATGTGGACCGGAACGATGATCCGGAGGATAGGGATGGGCCGCCCTGCGCAGGCAAAGAAACCGGGTCCAAAGCGTCTGCACATAAAGGGAAAGCAAATCCGAACGC
>CAJTGJ010000280.1 GCA_910575695.1 Oscillospiraceae bacterium
GAGGGGGATACCCCTTTCAGCCCGTGGTTGACGCAGTAGGCGGTGCCGGTCACGCCGTTGTTGCTGGTGTACTTCCAGTAGCCGCCGCCGATGGTGCCGCCGTTCTTCTTGGACAGATAGTTGCCGTATCCGGCCTGTTGGATGGTAACAGTGCCGCTGTCGCCCAGCGAGGCGGCGCTGGCGGGGACGGCCATCAGGCCGAACAGCGTAGCCACCACCAGCAGCATGGACAGCAGGCGGTTGAAATGCTTGTGTTTCATGGTTATGACCATACCTTTCCGCTGCGCTCCAAGGCACCAAAGGGGATGAAACACCGGTGGCTCTAACGCAGCGAGTCAAAATTTGTTAGAATAGGTTTGAGGAAACAGGC
>CAJTGJ010000281.1 GCA_910575695.1 Oscillospiraceae bacterium
ACAAAGGCCAGGATCACGCCTGCTATGGGGAGAATGACCGTTTCCGAAAGGCTTTGGACCATGCTGAAAATACCCGCGTTCCAGCCCTGGGGCGTCTGCCCGATCTGCCCCGATATGTCCGCCACCTGGTTGTTGACCGAATCAAACATACTGGAAAGGTTGCTCATAATGCCGCCCACCAGCATTTCTTTCAGCCAGGTGGTGATTGCATCCAGCAGAAAATCCATACAGTGCTACCTCCTTTCCGCCCCTCCCGCGTCTGCGGGAGGGGCAAAGGTATGGGTGTTTCTGGTGCGGGGATTAGCCGAACAGACCGGAGAGCAGGGGTACAAGCACCATGCCGATGAGGGCAACGCCGCCGCCCGCCAT
>CAJTGJ010000282.1 GCA_910575695.1 Oscillospiraceae bacterium
CCCGGATTGCCGGGGCGGGTCCCGTTTATAAACTCCACGCCGCTCAAATCCTCGGAATTTCCCATATCCGGGGAACCGCCGCCAAACAGCAGCGGCTTGTTGCCCCTGGTGGCGATATAGACCTGGTACATCTCATATTCATCCGGGGTGAGAAGCTCCGGCGCAAGGGCGGCAATCTGTGTGTTCACAAGCTCCACATGGAGGATGTAGTATTCATAGGGGACTTCCTCGCTGGTCGTTTCCCCGGTTTCCGGGTCGGTGCTGGTTTCGGTGCGGTAGCGGATTTCCACCTCCTCGGTCAGCGTCAGGACATATTGGAGGTCAAAGACCCGCTGTAACTGTGCCGCCGCGCTCTGGGGCGTGTA
>CAJTGJ010000283.1 GCA_910575695.1 Oscillospiraceae bacterium
GAGGGAAGTTCTCTCACTCATGGCGGAGATGAAGCCAAAGAAGAGATTGGCCTCGGCGGGTGAGAGGGGCATGAAGCCCACCTCGTCCACCACCACGAGGGCGGCTTTGTGGAGATACTTGAGGCGGCGCTTGCTGGCGCTGGAGATTTCAGCGGTCTTGAGAATAGTCATGAGATTGTCCAGGGTCTCAAAGGCCACGGAGTATCCCAGGTCAAGGCCCTGGACGGCCAGGGAGAGAGCGAGGTGGGTCTTGCCCACACCGGGCGGACCGAGGAAGCAGATATTAAAGGCCTGCTCCACCCAGGTCATATCGGACAGGCGGAGCATCTGCTCCCTGGAAACGCTGCGCTGGAAGCC
>CAJTGJ010000284.1 GCA_910575695.1 Oscillospiraceae bacterium
AGAACAATGTCATCCTGACACGGACGGAGAGCCTCACCATGAACAGCCGCCCCAAGGACCCCAAGACCGCCCGGAACAAGAACGTGCTGATCGTCGGCGGCTCCGGCAGCGGCAAGACCAGGTTCTGGCTCAAGCCCAACCTTTTACAGTGCCATAGTTCGTATGTCATCACTGATCCAAAAGGGGGGATCGTCGAGGAGTGCGGGGCCGTCTTGGTGCGGAACAAGTACCGCATCAAGATTTTTAACACGATCAACTTCAAGAAGTCGATGCACTACAACCCCTTCGCCTATATCCACTCGGAGAAGGACATCCTGAAGCTGGTGACAACGCTGATGGTGAACACGCAGGGCGAG
>CAJTGJ010000285.1 GCA_910575695.1 Oscillospiraceae bacterium
AAGCTGAAACATTTCTCATCTAACCTCAATCGTCCAGGCGGGCGCGTCTGCCCGCCGCAAAACGATGTCCGGCGCCATTCAGGCGTTCTCAGGAGAAACCAAAATCATCAGTACCCCACCCACGCAGGCCCCAGTGGGCCGGAAAACGAAGGGAAATCCATCCGCAAAGCCGCACAAGCCGGAACCCCACCTCCGCATAAAAAGCGGCGTGCCCTTGCCCTTAACGGGGGATTCTTAAGGGGGTGGCCGGCCTGAGGACGCGAAGCGTCCGTCCGGCGGCCTCCCCCTTAAGCGTCCTTTTGGTTACTTTTCCCACGTGGGAAAAGTAACGCCCCCGGCAGGG
>CAJTGJ010000286.1 GCA_910575695.1 Oscillospiraceae bacterium
TGACATATCAAGGTTGGCGGAGCATAAACGCTCCCGTTTCCATAAACCCGTCCCGCTGTCCGGCCTATATGAAAGCAAGCCTATTTGTCCGCGACACCCCGGCTCGCTGTGGGAAGTCATCAAACGGCTGGCGGCAACCAGCTCCACGGGAATTTCACCCCCGGCAGGTTCTCTGTCGGCTGTTCTCATTGCCTGCGACGGCTTCACGCTGGAAAACGCTATCACGCTCGGACTGTGACTGAACAGGAGTATCATTGTCCCTATTGCCGGTCGTGGCCGTACCGGGAGCCGCCCGGTATTTCATGGCCGCTGGTACTCGCTCCATGCCGGACGGCAGACCGT
>CAJTGJ010000287.1 GCA_910575695.1 Oscillospiraceae bacterium
CCCGCCTGTAATGAAGCTGCCCCCACTTACCTTACGGCAGGCATCCAACAGGCGGGCTGACTATGCGGGGCGGCGGGCGCCCTTTTGTACCATCAAAACCATTCCACGAACCGGGCGGGGCAAAGGCTCTGCCCCCTGTCTTTAAGGAGGACAAATTTATGGCATTTTTCAACAGTGCGATCGGTGTTTTGCAGACCCTCGTTGTGGCGCTGGGCGCCGGCCTCGGCGTGTGGGGCGCGATCAACCTTCTGGAGGGCTACGGCAACGACAACCCCGGAGCCAAGAGCCAGGGCATGAAGCAGCTGATGGCCGGCGGAGGCGTCGCCCTCATCGG
>CAJTGJ010000288.1 GCA_910575695.1 Oscillospiraceae bacterium
ATTGCCCGCGTCGTCGCAAAGTCCGCTTAGCGCCGCTTCCGCCTGCGGCGGAAGCTATGCACGCTCCCTTGCTCCTCCTTTCCCCACAAAGCCAAAGGGCGGCTTTGCGGGGGCCCCTTTTTGATTTGAATTCTGCGCTTCGCGCACCCCGCCTGCGGCGGGGGGTGGATTTGCCTACGGAGGTTTTTTCAATATGACTGACCAATCAAAAATCAGAAATTTTTCCATTATTGCCCGCGTCGTCGCAAAGTCCGCTTAGCGCCGCTTCCGCCTGCGGCGGAAGCTATGCACGCTCCCTTGCTCCTCCTTTCCCCACAAAGCCAAAGG
>CAJTGJ010000289.1 GCA_910575695.1 Oscillospiraceae bacterium
GTCAGGATATAATAGTCGTCGTCCCCGGTCTTGTCGGCGGTAAACTCCTTGTGGCCCGCCCCGATCAGGTAGTACCGCCCGCCGTACACCAGCAGCTCGTCCTTAAACACCGGCTCCACGTCATGGACGGTCAGCCCCGCGGGAAAACAGCAGTTTGCGGTCTTGATGTTGCCGTAGCCGTTGTCGATGCCGATGATCTTCATGCCCTGATAGTCCTTCACCGGCTCCATTCCTCCTTTCTCTGCACCAGCCCCAGCTTCCGCTGAAGCAGGTCGTTCACGTCCTTGCCATAGGGCGGCGGTCTGTCCTGCACCGTGTACTTGTC
>CAJTGJ010000290.1 GCA_910575695.1 Oscillospiraceae bacterium
CCACTCTTTCTACCGAAGCCTCTAAAAGAGGCATCGGCAGTTTGTGTGGGTAGCTCAACGGCCCGGGAGAGTCGGATGAAGTTCAGAGCAGGAGAGCATGACCATAGCCACCATATTGTCCACATTGCGGAAGCCAAAGGCAGTGCGGATGATGAGTTTGATCTTGTTATTAGTCGCCTCGGAGCGAGCATTGGACAGCTTGAACCTTGCGGCGGCAGCGATGGCGAGAGCGCCGAAAAATTTGTGTAAAAGAGAATAAAAGGCATCCATTCAGTCAAGAATCGGAGCAAGGAAAAACTTGATTGAAAGGATGTATTTTTATGG
>CAJTGJ010000291.1 GCA_910575695.1 Oscillospiraceae bacterium
GGCGGGTCGGCGGCAAAGGCGGCGGTGGTCATGGCAAGGGCCAGGACGCACAACAGCCGAGCCGCGTGGGTGATGGTTTTCCGCTTCATAGAAAAATTACCTCCATGTTGTTGATTTTGGGCGCAAAAAAGCCCGTGGCGTCCACGGGGTCAAACGGTGCCCGGTGTTTGATGGTTCGTGCGCTGGCGCGCTTCTCTCCAAAGGTTTTTACCGGCTGAAAAAGAATGGGCAGGGCCTTTCTTTTCAGCAGGTACAGCAGGTTCGGAGGGGGAGAGTGTGAGAGGGGGAGGGCGTGGAAAGTGCCAGGGCCGCAAAAGGGCA
>CAJTGJ010000292.1 GCA_910575695.1 Oscillospiraceae bacterium
CTCCTGTACGGTTCCCTCATCTGTGAGGCGGCAGAACTCTTTGATGAAGATCGCGCCAAAAGCGATTCGGGATGAGATGGCCGGGCGGCCCGTTTCCTCGCTCAGATTCTTTGCGTAGATATCTTCGATGTACTCCCAGGGCATGATGCCCGCCAGACACACCCACCGATTGTCTTTGCGCAGTCTGCCGCCAAACGGCTGAAAAAATTCTTCCATCGTCAGCTGCCCGCTATCATCCCGGTGATACATCCTCGCTTACCCCCATATTCAAGGTTTTTTCCAAAAAAACCTTCTTTTTGGCCCCCT
>CAJTGJ010000293.1 GCA_910575695.1 Oscillospiraceae bacterium
CCCCCATCACCTTCACGAACCTTCAAAATTGAATACACGGTATTGCAGGCACAAAACCCATGTGAACAGCGGTAAAAGGTGCGCCGCCAAGACGCCAGCTTCAGGAGGTGAACGGACAAGCTGGCCGAGCGATCTACGCACACTTTCAACCTGCTCTGGCAGGCCGGGACGCGATGACAGCATGGAGGACAATGAGACTTGCTCACGCCCGCTCACAGACTTGAAGCGGAACCCTGCGGCGCACGTTCAGAACGACGCTGTGGAGTTATGACAGCTGTGCCAACAGCGGCCTGCAATATCCCCC
>CAJTGJ010000294.1 GCA_910575695.1 Oscillospiraceae bacterium
AAGCTGAAACATTTCTCATCTAACCTCAATCGTCCAGGCGGGCGCGTCTGCCCGCCGCAAAACGATGTCCGGCGCCATTCAGGCGTTCTCAGGAGAAAATCAAAATCATCAGTACCCCACCCACGCAGGCCCCAGTGGGCCGGAAAGCGAAGGGAAATCCATCCGCAAAGCCGCACAAGCCGGGAACCCACCTCCGCATAAAAAGCGGCGTGCCCTTGCCCTTAACGGGGGATTCTTAAGGGGGAGGCCGGCCTGAGGACGCGAAGCGTCCGGCCGGCGGCCACCCCCTTAAGCGTCCTTT
>CAJTGJ010000295.1 GCA_910575695.1 Oscillospiraceae bacterium
CGAAGAAATGGAGGACACCGAGAATGAATAAGAAAATCCTTAGAACCTTGACCGCACTTTGCGCCGCCCTTGTACTTATGGGCGGCTTTTCCGTCACCGCTTTTGCACAGACCCCGGAGGGAGAGGACGACACCAACGACAGCGGCGTTGTCTACGAGGAACCCCAAAAGGAAGAACCCCTTACCCCGGACGGGAACGCGACCCTTGTAGACGATTTCGGCGGCAACAAGCAGCTTATCACCGTAACGACCAAAAACGGCAATTACTTTTATATCCTCATTGACCGGGACGACGAGGGCGA
>CAJTGJ010000296.1 GCA_910575695.1 Oscillospiraceae bacterium
GGTTTTCTCTGCTTTCTGGTCGTAGTCGTGCCGGTCCGCCATGGACTGCTGCCGGGTGCGGTTTCGCATGATTTTCCGGGGGAATATGTTGGAGATTGCTATGAATTGGCCTCCTTCCTAAGCGCAATCCCTTATCGCTCACACCTGTTATTGCCTTGTGCTTCTGTCGTGTTATAAACACCATAAATTATAAAGCACAGGCCATGTTGTTGTCAACACCGCCATTACATAAACTAATGGTGAAAGGTGGTGCTGATGTGCGAGAGAAAAAGGAACTCAATGTGAGAATTGGCAACCAAAT